>CAKTTB010000001.1 GCA_934613505.1 uncultured Oscillospiraceae bacterium
CCCAAACCGCAAATTCAGTTTGCGGTTTGGAAAGGAAGAAACGAGCACAGAGGAAAAGAGACGTCGCTTGCGGCGGCGCGTTCCGGTAAGGCCGTTTCTGACGTGTCTCCGACGGCCCTGTCTTTTCCGCCTTGCCGGAAAAGATAGGGGAGAAAAGGGGCGCTGGATACGATGGGTGCGTACCGCAGTGCGATTCAGGCGGGAAAATGATTTGATAGCTTCTGCATTCGCATTGGGTTACAATACGTGCGCTATGGTACGCGCCGCCCGTTAGAGTGGGCGTCAAATTTGTTTCTGAATGCCTTTGCATGGGTGCAGTCAATAGAAACTGCCATCGAAATTAGCAGAATTGTACGTATTCGCATAGCCCCCTTGGCTCTCCCTTTTGGGAGAGCTGTCGCCGCAGGCGACTGAGAGGGCCTTGGCAGTCACGGTTTCCCCTCTCCGTCTTCGCTTTGCTCAGACACCTCTCCCAAAGGGAGAGGCAAGGGGATGCATGGGAAGGAAATTTTTGCGCAATCTATCAAATTTCACGGGAAAGATCCAAGAAAACCGAAGCGGTTTTCCTGGTCGGTTCAAGGGAGCCTGAGGGGAAATCGAAATCCCCTCCCCAAACCGCAAACCAGCGCAGCGTTTGCGGTTTGGAAAGGAAGAAATGAGCACAGAGGATAAGAGACGTCGCTCGCGGCGGCTCGTTCCGTCGTGGTCATTTCTGACGCGCCAGCGTTTTCTTTTGGAGAAGCAAAAGAAAATGCTGGACCGCAGTTGCAAATCTGTAGAAGTCTTTCAGCCTTATACCGGCTTACTCAATCGGATACGTCACCCCATCAACCGTGATGGAGGCGAGGTCAGCCAGGTCGATGAGCTGGGAGAACAGCCAGGTCTCCTTTACATCGCCACTCTCCCAGCTGCCGGCGTAGGAGCTGCCCCATGAGCCGTAGGTCCCATACAGGCTGTCCTCGTGGCCGTTTTCCGCGCTGGAGAGCGCGAAGCTGGTCCCGTCTTTAAGGGTGATGGAGACCGCTTCGTTGCTCGTCTCGCCGCTGCCATATATTCCATCGAGCTGGAAGGAGATCGGCGAGATCGTTGCCGTCTGCCAGCAGTAGCGGTCATCCGGGCCGGATTCGCCGTCCAGCTCGATCACCAGCTCCTGCTCCAGCTGCGCCGGAACGGGGATCTCAAACAGATCGACATTCTGGTCATGATGGCTCATATCGAACAGGATCCGGTCGCCCGGTTCGAACTCGCCGCCGATGTTGGTCAGCAGCGCATAGGCCGTGCTTCCCTCCACCTGCATGATCTCCATGCTCATGCCGCCGTTTTTCCATTCCAGCCGATGATCCGCGCCGAAGCCGCCGAAGTTTGTGTTGTTATGCGCACCGACCCACAGCATTCGCTTGAGCTCCTTCTGATAGCCGTCCGTTTCCGGGATCGCGGCAAGCTCTGCCGCCGCGTCGTCGTTTTTCGCGTCGATGCGCAGGATAGCATAGAGCGAGTTTCTGGAAACGAGCATGGATTCGAGCGTGAACGTAAAATCATCCGTTTCTGCCGACACGCCTGTATCCGACAGATCTGCGATATCGGGCACCTGCATGGTCCCTTCGTCGATCATAGCCTGCTCTTCCTCGGTGTAGGTCGGCTGCGTGATATCCACGTCCGTCGTTTCGTCGTAGCTGGCGATATGACCCTCGATCAGCGCGGCCTTCTCCCCGAACAGCCGGTCAAAGCCGAACCAGCCGTTTGTGTAGGCGGCAAAGGCCGTGCCGCACAGAAGCGCCGCGATGGCCGCCGCGAGCAGCGCCGTCCGCACCGGGCGAGCGGGTTTTTTGTTCGTGTTTTCGAGTTTTTTCATGGTTTTGTTCAGAATCCTTTCCTGTTCGCCGCGCTCCAGCGCAGGAAGCGAATACTCTTGTTCCGGCGCATAGCGCAGCAGCTCATCCCACGTCGTCTTCATGGAACAGCCCTCCCTTGCTTAAAAGTTTCCGCAGCGTTTCACGGCCGCGCATCAGACGTGAGCGGACGGTCGAAGCATTCAGGTGCAGCGCGTCCGCGATCTGTGCGGTCGTCTGGCTCAGGTCGTAGAACCGGTAAAAGATCTCCCGATCCTCCTCCGGCAGCGCGCCCAGCGCCCGCGCGAGCGCTTCGCAGCGCTCCTGTTCGACCATCTGCTCCCAGAGCCGGTCGAGCGTGATGAGCGTGTCGTCCTCCAGCGGGAGAAAGACGTCCTTTTTCCGCATGGCTTCCGCCGTCTGGTTGCGCGCGACCGCGCCCAGCCATGGCCGCAGCTGCCCGCGCTCGATGCGCGCCGCGCTGCGCCACAGGCTCAGAAAGACGTCCGATGCGATCTCCTCGTGATCCTCCGGCGTCAGAACGCCGCGGCTGCGATTGCGGATGACGGCGAGCACATACGCGCCGTACTGCGCGATCGCCGCTTCCAGCGCGCCCCTGCTCTTCTTCTGCAGCTGCCGCAGCAGCTGTCTGTCGTCCATGCCGCATCCCTCCTTTACATTTGTATCAACATGCTGACGTCTATCATGTCGGGGAAAATCCGGATTCTGTTGCATAAAAATCAAAAAAAGCCCTCTGCACCGGGTGGCGCAGAGGGCAGATCGGGTTATTCAACGGTGACGCTCTTGGCGAGGTTGCGGGGCTTATCGATGTCGCAGCCGCGCTGCAGCGCGACATAGTACGCGAACAGCTGCAGCGGCACCACGCCCAGAAGCGGCAGGAGCGACAGCTCCGTGTCCGGGATGGTCAGGATGCCGTCGACGCGCTTTTCCATCTCCTCACGGTTCTGCTCCGTGGTCAGCGCGAGGACGCTCGCCCCGCGGGCCTTGACCTCGATGACGTTGCTCATGGCTTTGTCAAAGAGCGGGGAATAGGTTCCCAGTGCCACGACGAGCGTACCCGGCTCGATCAGCGAGATCGTCCCGTGCTTCAGTTCGCCGGAGGCATACGCTTCGGAGTGGATGTAGGAGATCTCCTTGAGCTTCAAAGAGCCCTCCATGCCGAGCGCGTAGTCCAGATTCCGGCCGATGAAGAATACGGAATCGTGGTTAAAATACTGCGACGCGTAATACTGGATCCGCTCGCGGCTGGAGAGGATCTGCTCGACCTGTGCGGGCAGGGCGGCAATGGCTGCCGTGAGGCGGGCTTCCTCTTCCTCGCTCAGCCGTCCCAGCTGTGCGGCCAGCCAGACGGCGAACAGATCGATGATTGCCATCTGCGTGACAAAGGCCTTGGTCGTCGCCACGGCGATCTCCGGACCAGCCCAAGTGTACAGGACGTCGTCCGACTCGCGGGCGATGGAGCTGCCGACGACGTTGACGATGGACAGGCTCCGCGCGCCGAGCGCCTTGGCCTCGCGCAGGGCGGCCATGGTGTCAAGCGTTTCGCCGGACTGGCTGATGACGATGACGAGCGTCTTGTCGTCGATGATGGGGTCGCAGTAGCGGAACTCGGAGGCCAGCACGACCTCGGTCGGGATCCGCGTCAGCTTTTCAAGGTTATATTTGCCGACCATGCCCACGTGCGACGAAGAGCCGCAGGCGATGATCTTGATGGAGTGATACTGGCGGATATCCAGCTGCAGGCCCTCAAAAACGACCTTGCCGTCCTTGATACGGGGCAGGATGGCGCGGCGCAGCGCCTCCGGCTCCTCCATGATCTCCTTGAGCATGAAGTGTTCGTATCCGCCCTTTTCCGCGGCCGAGATCTCCCAGTCGATGTGGTGATGCTCCTTTTCAATGGGCAGCTCCATCGCATTGTAGACCTGAATGCCGTCGCAGCCGAGGACGGCAACCTCGCCGTCGTCCATGTACACGATGTCACGGGTGTATTTGACAAGTGCCGTCACGTCGGAGGCGATGAAATTCTCACCCTCGCCGAAGCCCAGCAGCAGCGGCGCGTCCTTGCGCGCGGCATAGATATGCGCCGGGTCGTCGGCGGAAAGAATGCCGAGCGCGTAAGCGCCCTCGATCCGATGCAGGACCATGTACAGTGCGTCCGAGACCGTCTGCACCTCCGGCAGCTGCATGCAGTACTCCATCAGCTGCGCAACGACCTCGGTGTCGGTCTGCGAGGTAAAGACGACGCCTTTTTCCTCGAGAAATTCGCGGATCTCCAGATAGTTTTCAATGATGCCGTTATGGACTACGGCGATGCGGCCGTTCTGAGAGACCTGCGGGTGGGAGTTGATGTCATTCGGCTCGCCGTGGGTCGCCCAGCGGGTATGGCCGATGCCGAGCGTGCCGGGCAGGGAAGCACCGTTATCCGTTTTTGCAATGAGGTTCTGCAGACGGCCCTTGGCCTTTTCGATCTCCAGACGGCCGTCCTGTTCCACGCAGATGCCGGCGGAATCGTATCCGCGGTATTCCAGGCGCGACAGACCCTCCAGCAGGATCGGAGCCGCCTGCTGCTTTCCTACGTATCCAACGATACCACACATATGAAATTGTTCCTCCTGTAATAAAAATGTTACAGGACAAACTCGCAGATATTTGCCTGATCCTCCGTTCAAAGCCGCTTTGTTTTGCGGTCGCCCGCATATTTTCTGACTTCGTTACGCGCACGGAGCATGCACGGAAACGCATCCGCCGAATCTTCGATCACGTTTCCCCTCGTTATCCTGCCGGAACCCTCCGACAGGCACATGGCGCTTCTGATGGCCGAAAGCCATGATCCTCCTTTCTCAGTTCTGCGATCAATTCCATTATATGCGAAAAGTTACAAAAAAGCTACTGTTATTTCACAGCCGCCGCCGGGACAGAAAACGCCCGGAGGGACAGAAGCCATCCGGGAACTGTAAGCAGTAAGAATTTGAAAGAAACTCAGCGCTTGCTGAAGCTGCCAGCGCGTAAAAAACAGCGTGTCGAAAAAGTCTGCTTTTTTGCGAAGCAGTACGAAACACGTGCTGTCCGTGTAGGGGCCGATGCCCACATCGGCTCGGAAAATGTTGCGAATTTGCCGTAGACTTCCGTAAAATAAGCCTGTAGGTTTTCAGCAAGAACGGGTAACAATGTTTTTCGATAGTCTCAGAAAACGTGCCTGCGGCACGTTTTCAGCGTCGACCGCAGGCGGCTGTGCCGCCGAGGACGGCCGCAGGAAGCAAGCAGAAAGAAATCCCGGACGAGCTGAGCTGTCCGGGATTTGTAAGCAGTAAAAACCTGAAAGAGATTCAACGCTTGCTGAACTGCGGCGCGCGGCGAGCAGCCTTCAAGCCGTATTTCTGAAATCCTCGCGTGAAAAGCCCCCTATTTTCAATGACTTTTCGACTTTCTAATTTCTATGCACCTCAAAATGAATCTCATTTTGGATTATTTGCAAATGCACCATTGACCTTTGAAATCAGGTCTTTCGGCTGATTATAGGTCAGATGTGCGTAGATGTCCAGCGTTATTTTCGCGTGTTCGTGACCGGCAAGAACCTGCACGGTCTTGACATCTACTCCTGCCAGCAGAAGGTTTGTGATGTATGTATGCCGAAGCTGGTGTGGCGTTACCTGAAAGTCCATGCTATATACAACACTTGCATTGTGCGCTGCCTTTTGACCCAAAACCGGCGTGACGGTGTGCTTGATCTTTTGCCCATTCACATACCGGGTGTAGGTGCGCTCCTTGGTGCTGCGGACAGTGACATACTTCCAGAGCCGTCCCCATTGCGTGCCAGACAACGGCTGCCCCTCACTGCTGGCAATGACATAATCCGAAATCGAAGATTCTTTCACTTCTTTCAGACAATCGACGAGCTGCGGAGGAATTGGGATTGTCCGCTTTGCCGCTTTCGTTTTCAACTCGGTTGTCACGACCGGGCGGTTGTGTTCGATGTGCCAGGCACGGCAAACGACGATGTGCGGGGCAGATCCATCCAAGAATACGCTATCCCATTGCAGAGCGAGGGCTTCTTCTCTGCGCAGGCCCGCATACAGGCAGAGCATAATAAACGGATATGGCGGCAGACCGCGCACTGCGTCTAAGAGGGTCTGCACCTGCTCTGTGGTGAGTGCCGTCTTCTCTTTCGGCGCTTTGCCGCCTTTTGGATTCAGATTCTTGCACGGCGATTCGTCAATGATTTTGCTTTGCTCTGCCGATGTGAAAATCAGCTTGTACAGCATCTGGACGCTGCGGTAGATCGACGCTGATTTCGACGCAGCCTTGGTAATCGCCATCTTCACATCATCGGGCGTGATCTCCTGCATATAACGGTCGCCCAGCGGCTCGATGATATAGATTTTGACCTTTGAGGTATAGTCTGCCAGCGTAGTTACCCGAACGCTCGAAGCCTGCATGGTAAGCCACTTTTCTGCATACTCCCGGACTGTGGGATTCTCGCGCCGATACACAGCTTCTTCGATCTGGCGCTGGGCAAGAGCGACTTTCTCCGTCAGCTCATCAGGTGTCTGCGCGTAAAGGGCAATGTATTTGCCATCTGGCCCCTTGATGCGCTTCCGGTATTCATTTCGGCTGGGGATAAACTCATATGTTGGTTTCTTCGGTCGAGCCACGGAATCCCCCCCTTGTCGAAATCAAGAGAATGTTATATTCTTTCGAAATAGACCGATTTCCTGATCGTGTGGTATAATCATAATTGCGCCGGCAGCAAAATACGAAAGGAACGGTTTCTATGAACACGTCCGTTATATGCGTAGCCCATGGAAACATTGAAAAGGAAAAGGAAGAACTGATTGACCTTGTCAGGACGCTTACCCCAGAGGAGGTCGAAAAGGTCATCGATCGCGCTCGTCAATTACTTGTTCCACAATAACACGCAGTTTCTTTGCGTTCTCCGGAGACATATTGCGAATTGCGTCTATTAGATACTGCTGGTTCTCTGTTAGCCCATCCTCGTTTTCGGGGGTGGGCTCTTTTTTATCTTCTGTCCACCCCATTATGAATGACGGTGTTGTTTGAAGCGCGTCCGCAATCGCTTTAATTTTCGACTGGTTCAAATTCTGAAGCCCAAGCTCAATTTTGTTGATAGAGGATCTGGATTTATATCCAAGCCGACGAGCCAGCTCATCCTGAGATATGTTGAGTTCTTCTCTTTTGAATTTAATACGTTCACCGATGGTCATTACGATCGCCTCCTGACAGAAATCATTGTAACATGATGTAGATTGTAAATCAACTGATTTTAAGTTTTTTCTAAAAAGTTGTTGACATTTTGTCTACGCTGTGGTAATCTCCTGAATGTAGATATTTCATCTACATCGAAATTGAAAGGAGGTGGGCGAATGACCGATACGATTGCTTTGCGTGAAAAGATTAAAGAATCCGGGTACAAGCTTGTTTTTATTGCAAATAAGATTGGGCTTACATATCAGGGGTTCTTAAAGAAGCTGAACAATGACTCTGAATTTAAGGCAAATGAGATTCAGGGGCTTTGCGATCTTCTGCGCATCGACACGGGGGAGAAGGAGGCCATATTTTTTTACACTGAATGTAGATAATCTATCTACACAAGAAAGGAGACATCTATGAACGAGGCATTGCAAAAGGTTGTAGCAGCGGTAAACGACGAGAACCCGGAAAAGATTTGGGCTGGAATCCCGCGTGAAAAGCGTGAGCTCCTTCCGAATGAGATTTGCAAGCTGCTTATGAACAACGACCTTTCGTTTCAACAAGCAGAGATGCTGCTCGAAGTAGCGAAAGGTCGTTTGCGCCGAGTCAAAATTTGATTTACGAACCGCCGAATAGGTCATGGAGGGCATCAAAGCTCTTTACATGAGCAGTAAAAAGCGTATCGGCAAGCGGGTAATCTTCATCTTCCTTGATTACCTCAGGAATTTCACCGAGAAGCACGATGCCAGATTTTAGCTTGCTATAGATGCCAGATGGGAACGTCTGACCGCAATTCGGGCATTCCATGGACGTGCGCTCTCTGAAGTCTGTTGGACGCAGCTCAAAGGCACATTTGCATTTGTTACAAACAAGTTCAATTTTGAAGTCCATTATCTCACCTCCCTTCTATGAGAATTTTAGCACAGGGAGCCGTGAATGGGCAAGAAACAGAAAGGAGCATATAGCGTGAGTACGCTACTTACCCGAAAGGAGGCAGCCGCCAGACTTGGCATAACCGTTATGACGCTGGATGCAGAGCGCAGCAGCGGGCATCTGGCTTACATTCAGCGAAAACCCGGCGGCAAGGTCTGGATTACCGAAGAAGCAATCGCTGAATACCTTGCCCGCGCAACCCACCCGGCACGACCGGAACTGCGGCGCGTGAAGTCACTTGCTACTCGAATTTGAAATACGGAAAGGATGAACAAAATGGCAACGAGCAAAAATGTTGAGGTTATTGAAATTAGACCCATTGAGGTCAAGCGCGCCGCAGTACGGATCGTTGGCGATACCCCGCTTATCATGCACGCATGGTCCGAAAAGGCAAAGCGTGAAATGTTGGAAAAGCAGATGAAAACCGCAAAAGCAAAGGCGAAAGACGCCAAGAATCCGATTGAAGATTTTATCCGTTCGATGTACTGGAAGACACCGATGCCAACAGAAATGTCGCAGGATGGCTTTGAAAAAGCGATTTTGGAGGGCGCACAGTTCTGTTTCCCCGTTACAGCAATTAAGCAGGCGGCAATCAGCGCCGCATTTCGCATGGGGTGGGCAAAAGACAAGATGTCCATGCGCGGCGCGTTCTTCATTGACGGCGATGACAACCAGATGGTTGAGATTCACAGTGACGCCCCGGTGATGCGGGAAGACATGGTCAAGGTCGGCATGGGAACGGCAGACATTCGCTATCGCGGCGAGTTCCGAAATTGGTATGCCGACTTGGTTGTGAGTTACAACGCCAACGGGATGTATTCGCTTGAGCAGATTGTGAACATCATCAACGCCGGCGGTTATGCCTGCGGCATTGGCGAATGGCGTCCTGAACGAGATGGTCAGTATGGAATGTTCCATGTAGCTACGAAGTAACTGGCTGGCGGGGCAAGCTCCGGCACGTTCTGGTGTGTCCCGGCGAGGCGCGGCAGGTTAGGCGAGCTATGGCACGGCAGGGTCAGGCAGGGAATGGCACGGCAGGCGAGGTTAGGTCAGTTGGGGAACGGACTGGCGTGGTATGGTCTGGCAGGCATGGTCAGGTAAGGCATGGACTGGCAAAGCGAGGTCAGGAACGGCAGGCGCGGATAGGCAAGGAGGGCTAGGCGAGTTGGGGTTCTGCATGGCAGGCACGGTATGGTATGGCAAGCCGTGGCAAGGCTAGCATTGGCTAGGAAAGCAGAAACTTCATCTATTTCAGGAGGAAAGGAGGGAAAGAAATGGTTTTTCAGTGGAAGCAGGGTGCGCGTATCAAAGCGGACGCACAACAGGCAGGAATCCTCTGCTCGAAATTGGAAACCGAGGGGAGGCTAACAGCAAAGGCTCTTTTGGATGAAAGCCGAGCCGAGGGTTCGCCGCTCCATGACGAGTTTGAGTGGAACGATGGAATTGCCGCTGAAAAGTATCGCGAAAATCAAGCGCGGCACATCATCAACTGCTTGGTTACGGTACATGAATCGGCATCGCCAACAAGAAGCTTTTTCAACATCGAATGCAAAACAGCAGAGTACAGATCAGTTACTG
The DNA here is from genome assembly GCA_934613505.1 of uncultured Oscillospiraceae bacterium. Classification (GTDB taxonomy): domain Bacteria; phylum Bacillota; class Clostridia; order Oscillospirales; family Oscillospiraceae; genus CAG-170. The sequence continues at coordinate 9,570 of CAKTTB010000001.1, forward strand.
CCATTATGCAAAATTCGGAAAGCCGAGATCAGCTTTTATCGCTGGCGCTGCGCGAACTTGATGCGTTCAAGCAGAAGTTCAGTTCATTGTCAGAACTGGCTGCGGTATTTGCGGCCATCGAAGAAATTCAGGAAAAGAGGTCTGCATGAGTAGCGAAAAAAGAAAGGGGGCCGCTCCGCTGGCACGGAAACGACCCCAGGCACAAATACCCATTTCGATCATAACAGCAGAAAATCGCGCAGTCAAGCGCGGAATGGAGGTATCGAAATGCCGAACAGCCTGAAAGAGCTGCGGCTGAAAAAACAGATTCCAGCAAAAGAGATGGTTGCCGTTGTGCGGGAGATTTATCCCAAGTACGACAATACCACCCAAAGCAAATGTGAGAACACGGACGCATACGGGATCTGCCTGACACAGAAAGCGATGAAAGCGCTCTATGCCAAGTATGACCCGGATGGCAATGTCCGCAAGCATCTTCGCACCGCCGATCAGCACAGGCTCAAGGACAAGCTGCACGCCAGAATCACCGCCGACGAAGCTGCCCAGCTCAAAGCGCACCTTGCAGCCGACGGCTACGACACTGTGCAGGACTGGCTCACCGATGTTGTGCGCGGATATATCAGCAAAGGAGATCGCGAATGAAATACTACTTCACATACGGCACGGATGGACAGCCGTTCGTAGGCGGCTGGACAGAGGTTGAAGCACCAACCGTCAATCTGGCTTGCGCGGCGTTCCGCGCTGTCCACCCCGACAAGGAGCCCGGCATTCTGAATTGCAGCAGCGCATACACCGAAGAATCGTTTCTGGGAAGCTGCATGGCGGGTCCTGACGGAAACTTCCGTAAGTTCTGCCATGAGCGTATCAGCTTCACGGTCGAGCCATGTGACCCGGATGAGCCGGTTGATTTTGAAAATTTGAAAGGAGAATCTACATGATCGTAAATGTCTACTATCGCGACGAAGAAACCGGCAGTGTCCGCGCCGGACGCCCATACAGCTACCGCTGCAGCATTCCGAACGTCCACGTCGGCATGGAAGTTATCGCCCCCACCGCCAAACGCGAAGCACGCGCGGTGATCTGCGAGATCAACGTGCCGGAAAGCCGAATCGACGAGCGGATCTTGCCGCTCCTGAAAGAAATCACGCAGGAGGCGCCGACCGATGGAAAATAATCTGATCGTTGTCAAGCAGTTGCCGATTATCGAAGACCAACTGCGGCAGGTCAAAGCTTCTGTCGATGCTCGCGTTGCACAGGCGCTGGCGCTGGCTTGCACCGAGGAAACCTACAAGGACGTCAAGAAAGCCCGTGCCGAACTGAACAAGGAATTTCAGGACTTGGAAGCCCGCCGCCGTGAGGTCAAGAAAGCCATCCTTGCCCCGTATGAGGCTTTTGAAAAGCTCTACAAGGAATGTGCGGCCGACGCTTTTACCAAGGCAGACGCTGAGCTGAAAGCCAAAATCGCTTCCGTTGAGAACGGCATCAAAGGTGCCAAGCGCGAGGAAATTGTCGCGTTCTACAACGAATACCGCGCGAGCTTGAATATCCCCGAAGACATTGCGTCGTTTGACCGCTGCGGCATCAATATCACGATGTCCGATTCTTTGAAAAAGCTGCAAGGACAGGCTTCCTTGTTCTTGCAGAACGTTTCAAACGATTTGCGGATGATCGAAACGCTGGAGCACAAGGATGAGGTCTTGGTTGAGTACCGTAAATCGCTTTCCGCGCCAGAAGCGGCACTGATCGTTGACCGGCGTCACAAAGAGATGGAAGAAGCCGCTCGCCGCCGCGCAGCTATGAAATCTGCGCAGGATGTTCAGGAGGCCGCGCAGGCCAAAATCGAAGAGGTTCTGAACGAAGAACCGCCTGCCCCCGTTTCTGCACCCGTCGAGCAGCCCATTCCCACCGAGGTGCCTGCTGAAAAGATCTATCAGGTTTCGTTCCGCGTCCGCGGCGGCATTGACAAGCTGAAAGCACTCAAAGAATTTCTCGTAAATGGAGGTTACAGCTATGAACAGTTCTAACGCCCCTGCAAAGAAAATGACCTTTTCCGTCGCTATCACCACAGAAAATTATAAGAATCTTATCAACAACACACTGAAAGAACCGGGACGCGCAAACCGCTTCATCGCAGCGATCACGTCCGCTGTCGCCGCCACCCCGGCGCTTCAGACCTGCGACCCCAAATCTATCCTCTCTGGCGGTCTGCTGGGAGAGGGCTTAAACCTCTCCCCCTCGCCGCAGCTTGGGCAGTATTACCTTGTGCCGTTCAAGCAGAAGGCCAAGTATGACCGCGAAGGGCATCTGCTTTCGCCCGAGTGCTTCAAGGCACAGTTTGTCCTTGGTTACAAGGGATATATCCAGCTTGCGCTTCGCAGCGGCCAGTATCGGAAACTGGGCTGCATGGAGATTCGGCAAGGCGAATATTTGGGGAAAGATCCCGAAACGGCAGAGCCGCGATTCAGGTTCATTGAGGACGACGATCTGCGTGAAAGGCTTCCGATCGTTGGCTACATGGCGCACTTCGAGTACCTGAATGGTTTCCGGAAGCGCATCTACTGGTCGCGTGAAAAGGTTCTCAACCATGCGGATACATATTCTCAGGCGTTCAGCAAGGAGGCCTACGACAAGATTCAGAACGGCCAGATCGCCGACAAGGATATGTGGAAGTACTCCTCGTTCTGGTACAAGGACTTTGACAGCATGGCTCAAAAAACGCTGCTTCGCCAGCTTATCAGCAAGTGGGGCATCATGTCCACAGAAATACAGCAGGCGTTTATTGATGACGGATCTGTCCTGACTGTTGACCCGAGGACTGGTGAAATCATTACCGACCATTCCGACGAGCTGGAGCTTACGACCGACGCCCCGCAGCCGGCCGTTGAGGGCAGCGCCCCGGCGCAACTTCAGGAGAACGCCGGTGAACCGGAGCAGATTGACCTCAATTCGCTGTAATGAGTGTTCCGTACGAAGTCCTTGCAACCGGCTCTACCGGCAACGCCGTTGTGATCGACGGGCAGATTCTCGTCGACTGCGGCGTTCCGTACAAGGTCGTGAAGCCAGTTGCAAAAGCTCTCAGGCTTGTTCTGCTGACACACTGGCACGGAGATCATTTCCGGAAAAGCACGCTCCACGCCCTCGCAGCGGACCGACCGGCGCTCCGTTTCGGCTGCTGCCGATGGCTGGTGCGGCCTCTGGTGGAAGCTGGCGTCAAGCCCGCAAACATCGACCTGTACGATTTTGACCACCGATATAGCTACGGTGATTTTACGGTCGAGCCTGTGCCACTGGTGCATGACGTTCCGAACTGCGGCTACAAGCTGCTGCTTCCGGCTGGAAAGGTCCTCTACGCCACTGACACAAACAACCTGAACGGGATCTCAGCGCCGAACTTCGACCTCTACCTGCTGGAAGCGAATTACGAGGACGAAGAAATCCAAGCCAGAATCAGTGAGAAAAAGGCAAACGGCGAATTCGTCTATGAGCGGCGCGTACTCGGAACACACCTTTCCAAAGCCAAGTGTGACGATTTCATTTACCAGAACATCGGACCTGCTGGCGAGTACGTTTACCTGCACGGTCACGTCGAGGAGGAACAGGCATGAACGGCTTTCTGAAAGACATCACCTATGCCCGGAGCGGCGAATATATCCTGTCGATCTACACGCGGGAAAGCTGCAAGGATATTTGGAAGAACTTCGGCGAACGCCCGATCACGTTTACCATCACGAAAAAAGCCGATCCTCGCGGGCTTCGCGCCAACAGCTACGCATGGGCGCTCATTGAGCAGCTCGCCGCCAGGCTGAAAACCGACAAGGAATCTGTCTACGAAGAAATGATTCGGCGCTACGGCGTTGGTGAAAGCTACATCGACGAAGCCGGAAACGAGTGCAAGGTGCTGTTTTCCCTGCGCGACGGCGTACCGCCCCGGCTCGTGGCTCGGCATTATGCCGAGATTGGCACTGGCTATATCGAGGGAAAGAAGTTCATCCACTACCGCGCACTCAAAGGCACCAGCGAATACACCAGCGCGGAGATGGCTGTTTTCCTCGACGGAATCATTTCCGAGTGTGAAGAACTGGGCATCAAGACGGACTCGCCGGATAGATCAAAGGAGGCAAAGAAACCTTGACCGTTTACTGCGATTACTGCGGTCACAAAGCTGCGCTGGTCGATGATTCCGAAATCTACGGACGCAGCTTTGGACACACCGCCTACCTCTGCAGAAACTGCGGCGCGTATGTAGGCTGCCATGGCAGAACGGATAAACCGCTCGGGCGCCTTGCAGATGCCGCACTCCGCAAATGGAAGATGGCAGCACACGCATCATTCGACCCTCTCTGGAAAACCGGTCCTTTCCGCGGGCGGCGCAAAGCCGCCTACGGATGGCTCGCCGAGCAGATGGGGCTTCCGATCGAGAAGACGCATATCGGAATGTTTGACATTCCGCAGTGCCAAGAAGTTATCAAAATCATCGAAAAAGGAGATTTCAAAAATGCTCAATTTCAATAAAAAAGACGCTCACGTTTATCCGTTTGACGAATCGCCCGGCGCCGGCATCATCATGGACGTCGACTTGGAGCAGATGATTCGCGAATCCGAGCGGCTGCGGGTCTGTGAAGCAATTCTTCACAGCAAAAACCAGCGCGACGCACTCGAAGCCATTTTGGGAATGCCCCGCGCTATTGTGATTCCGAATGATGACGCGCCCGAAGCAGATGCAGTGTCTTCGCAGGAGGAGAAGACATGCTGAACCGCATTGTTCTCATGGGACGTCTGACGCGCGACCCAGAGCTTCGCCGAACGCAGAGCGGCACGGCGGTTGTCTCCTTCTCCGTCGCCTGCGACCGCGATTACGCGGCGCAGGGCGCGGAGCGGGAAACGGATTTTATCGACATTGTTGCGTGGCGCGGTACGGCTGAGTTCGTAGAGAAGTATTTCAGCAAGGGGCGCATGATCGTCGTGGGCGGTCGGCTTCAAATCCGCAACTGGCAGGACAAGGAAGGCAACAAGCGCCGCTCGGCCGAGATTCTTGCCGACAGCGTTTACTTTGGCGATTCTAAGCGCGACGGTGACGGCGGCAAACCCAAGGGCGAGCCGACCTACGACCCGACCGGCGGCTTCTCGCAGCTCGCGGACGATGACAGCGAATTGCCGTTCTAAGGAGGTCTCTCATGGCAACAGGCAAAAGATTCTACTGGATGAAGCTCAAGGAGAGCTTTATGACCTCCGACACCATTGACTACTTTATGTCACAGCCAGACGGTGCAAACTACGTTGTTCTCTATCAGATGCTTTGTCTCAAGACCATCAACACCGATGGTCGCTTATCTCGACAGATTGGTGAGGTCGTTATCAAATACGACATTCCGAAAATCCAGCGCGATCTCAAATGGTTCTCCGCGGACACAATCCGCGTGGCTCTCAATCTCTATAAATCTTTCGGTCTTGTTTATGAAGACGTTGACGGTGTTCTGGTTCTTGCGGACCACAACAGCCTTGTTGGGAGTGAAACAGACTGGGCCGAGAAGAAACGCCTGAATAAGGCAAAAGCTGGTCAGAATCCGGAGCTTTCCGATGGAACTGCCGGGGAAAGTGGTGGGGAAAATTTCCCCATAGAGATAGAGAATAGAGATAGAGATAAAGAGATTAGAGATAAAGAGATTAGAGATAAAGAGATTAGAGATAAGAGCTTAGATACAGATATAGAGGATACGGAAGATTCTTGCGCAGAGCCGGTAACCGTCTCCGCGCCGCCGATCATCAGCATCATTCTGAATGACAAGTCGTTCTTCGATGTGTCTCCGGAGGATTACAACCGCTGGTGCGAGCTGTACCCCGCTGTCAACGTCATGCAGGAACTCAGGAAGATGTCAAGCTGGAGCACCGACAATCCCAAGCGGCGCAAGACGAAATCGGGAATCCGCCGGTTCATCAATGCTTGGCTTTCCAAGGAGCAGGACAAGGGCGGGCAGTATCGTTATCAGGGTGGTAGCTCCAGCAGCAACGTCTTTACCGACATCGCGGAGGGCATGAGAAATGGACAGGCTTGAAACGGCTGATATTCTGGCGGTTCTGAAAGCGGCCTACCCGCAGTTCTATAACGGCCTCAGCCCCAAGGAGGCAAACAAGATCGTCGATCTCTGGGCTGAGATGTTCAAGGATGAGCCCGTCATGGTCGTTGCCGTTGCAGTAAAAGCCATGATCGCCTCACGGACAAACACGTTTCCACCGAACATCGGCGAAGTCAAAGAGCAGATCACGAAAATGCGCATGCCAAAGGAAATGACTGCTGCCGAAGCGTGGACGCTGGTCTATCGGGCGATTGCAAACAGCGGCTACAACGCGAAAGAAGAATACGACCGTCTGCCACCTACGATTCAGCGGCTTGTCGGTTCGCCGCAGCAGCTTCGGGAATGGGGCATGATGAACGCCGAAACAGTGCAAAGCGTGGTCGCTTCCAACTTTCAGCGCTCCTACACGGTGCGCATCAAGAACGATCGGGAGTACATGGCGCTCCCGTCAGACATAAAACAGATGATTGCCGGTGTCGCGCAGCAGTTCGCGCTCGGTGATGGAAATGAGAATGGAGGATGAGGATATGAAAAGATGGGCAAGGCGCAACCTGCCTACGATTGTTCTTCTGGCGGCGCTGGTTCTGCTCGCCGCGCTGGTTCTTGCAATCGCAATGCCGCAGCAGGAAGCAGAACCGGCTCTGACTTCCTCTGCAATCCCGCAGAAATTTGACGAAGCCGCCTACCAGAGCCGCTTGGTGATCGAGGCTTACGCGCCGGCTGAATACGAAACCGCCGATATTCCCCGTACATATGACCTGCCAGAGCCTCCCCAAGAGGTAGACAGCGAGCCTTGCGGAAAGGGCGGCTTCGTAGACGCACAGGACAAACGTGACTTGGAGCTCCTTGCCATCACCTGTTATACGGAAGCCGGCGGCGACAACTGCTGCGACCTGTGCCGCTATCGCGTATGCGACGTTCCCCTTATGCGCAGAGCTGACCCGCGCTATCCCGACACGCTCGAAGGTGTTCTGACGCAGCCGAAGCAGTACGGCACCTTTTCGGAAACTGGCGTTGTCTGGCCAGCTCGTGCATCTGAGCCCGGCGAGGCCCACGCCGTTGCGCGGGCATGGGCTGTAGCGGAAGATGTTCTTTCCGGAAATCACAGCGATCTCTGGGGCAAGGGTTACATCTTCCAGGCAGAGTTTCCGCAAGGCAACGACCCGGACAGCCGAATCTACTGCGAGCAATGCGGTATGTGGTACTGCAAAGGTTAGGAGGCAGCTATGGCAAAAGACCCGAAAAGACAGCTTCTCGGCAAAATCGCCCGCCAGAAGGGCCAATATTTCGAGCAGCGGCTTGACGGCTCCTTCGATTACTACCGTGACCGCGGCTATGCCGTGATCGAAAAAACGCCTGAACCGATGAAGGTTATCAAACCGGAGGGCAGCGGCCGATTCTTGGCCTGTTACACCAAGAAAGCGCAGGTTGACTACAAAGGCACGCTCAAGGGCGGCAGGACAATCCTGATTGAAGCCAAATTCACGTCCACGGACCGTCTGACGCAGGATCGCGTTCTGGATATTCAGGCGGCCTACATGGACAGACACCAGCAGCTCGGCGCTCGCTGCTTCGTCGTTGCCGGTTTCTCGACCGGCGAAGTCTACAAAATCCCTTGGGATGACTGGCGGCGCATGAAAGAGATGTTCGGCCGAAAGTACGTAAAAGAAACCGATCTACAAAATTACAGAGTGAAGACAGCTTGGAATGGAACGCTGTTTTTGCTCGACTGATGACTGAAAGGAGTTACTACCATGAGTGAAATTTCGATGTATGAAGCGCAGAAAAAGAAGATGGAAGGTTTATGCGAAGAACACGACCTGACGTATCGCTTCCAGAAAGACACCTATCCGCCCACATTCACAATCTCCCCGATTCAGGGCATGGACGCCCAGCTCTCCATGCTGGAGAACGTCGAGGAAGCCGGGTATATCAGCCCCGAAGCCAAAATGACGTGGATCTTCAAGGACGGTTCGCTGGAAACCAAGGTCACCGGCGGCACCTTTACAATTACGAAGACGCTGCGGACAAAGATCGAATCCGTCCTGATGAAGATGCTGACGTACTGGATGCAGTATTTCTTCCGCGACGTCATGGAAAAGCGCAGCCTCAAAGACGGCATGATGCCTGTCATCAACGAGGACGAAGTCGAAGATGATGATGCCTACGAGGAAGATCCGGAAGATCCTGATGACGCCGAGGCCCCTGAAATGCTCGACGGCGATGACGCAGAGGATGACGCGGACGATGATCTCGGCGACACCGCCGACAGCTCCGATGCCACGGACGAGGATCTCTACGATCAGGCTGTCAGCGTTGTCCGCATGGAGAACAAGGCGACGGTTTCTCTCCTGCAGCGCCGCCTGAACGTCGGCTATGCACGCGCCGCCCGCATCATGGAGCTGCTGGAGGAAAACGGCATTGTCGGACCGTTCGCTGGCTCGAATCCGCGCGAAGTCCTTCCTGCCGACGAGCCGGACGATGTGGAGGGCTCAGACGATGAATAATCAGAACCCGCCTCTGCTCAAACGGGATGATTACAAAACCATCAAGCACATGAACCGTGAAGACCTGACGAAATACCTCTATCGCATCTACCGGCGCGGCTTCGATGCTGGTGTCGAGTCCACCAAAGGCAAGGTCACCAAGCGTTCCATCGTACCGCCTGAACCGGCGCAGACGGAGGAATAAGCCATGGGAAGAAGTGTGCCGCACAATCTGAAAAGCACCCATCAGACGGAGTTTGTAAAGATCTTCAACTCCCTCTGCGGCCGATATGGACGCTGGGAAATCTGGCAAGATTTCATAACACTCGCCGCAATCGCGATCTCAAATACCGTTGACCGGAGTCAAGCCGCTGAGCGCGAAAAGACGTACATGACGATTGCCGGAAAGTACAAGCCCGAAGAAATGCTCAAATTCTCGCAGATGCTCCAAGAGGTCGTGATTGGTATGGATTTTAACCCGGACCAGGACTTTCTCGGTGAGCTTTACATGGCGCTTGATCTGGGCAATGACCACGCTGGACAGTTTTTCACGCCCTATAATGTCTGCCGTATGATGGCCGAGATCACCGGCACAGACCTCCAAGCGCGTGTAGAGCGGGACGGCTGGATCTCCGTCAACGATTGTGCCTGCGGTGCAGGAGCGTTGCTGGTGGCGTTTGCAAACGTCTGTACGCGGCAGAAAATCAACTATCAGACCTCTGTGCTTTTTGTAGCACAGGACATTGACTACATCGTTGGTCTGATGTGCTACCTGCAGCTATCGCTCATGGGCTGCGCCGGGTACGTCGTGATTGGCGACACGCTTCTTCATCCCTCAACAGCACTTGACCGCCGGGGGCTTATCCCCCGGCCAGACCAGAACATATGGTACACCCCGTTTTATTTCCGCGACATCTGGCACTACCGCCGCATTTGGGCGCAGATGGATTTACTGCTTCAGACAGACGAAAAACCCGCCGAGCAAGTTACCGGCAAGTTAAAATCGTCTGCCGCGCTGCCGCCCTTGCCCTTGCAGGAAACGAAAACCGGGCAGCTCACACTATTCTGACAGAAAGGAGGAATCGCCTGACACATGGGAAAATGGACGGACGATCAACTTCAATATCTCCGCGAGCATAGTCGCTCACAGCCGGCAGCGGCTATTGCCGCAGCGCTTGGCCGGACGGAAGGGTCTGTACGACAAAAGAGGCGTTCGCTCGGACTGCAAAGCTATCACGCAGGATGGACAAAAGCAGAAGAACAATTCCTCCAAGATCAATGGGGTGTCATGTCAATCCCCGCGATTGCGAAGCGTCTTAACCGCTCCGTTGAGGCTGTCATCGTGCGAAAAAACAGGCTGGGGCTTGGCCCGGTTCTATTCGGTGGCGACTACATATCCATGAATCAGCTTATAATCGCCGTTTGCGGCACCAATGCCGGTGGGAACTACAAGCTGAAAAGCTGGGTTGAAAACCGCGGCCTCCCGATTCACACAAAGCGCGTCAATCAAAACAGTTTTCGTGTCATTCGGCTCAATGAGTTTTGGAAATGGGCAGAACAGCACCGCTCGTTCATTGATTTTTCCAAAATGGAGCCGTTGGCGCTGGGCGAGGAGCCTGCATGGGTAGCCGAGCAGCGCAAGAAGGACTTTCAGGCATTTGCCATCCAGCGGAAAGACCCATGGACACCCGATGAAGACGCGCGGCTGAAAATGCTGCTTCAGCAGCATCGGTACGGATACGCTGAGCTTTCTGATATACTGCGTCGGTCCGCAGGCGCGATCCAGCGCCGGTGCAACGACCTCGGTATAAAAGAGCGTCCTGTCAAGGCCGACAATCATGGTTCATCCGCAGCTTGGACACAGACCGACTTCGATGTGCTGGCAGACGGAATCCGAAAAGGCAACAGCTACACCGCCATTGGCAAGGCACTCGGCAAATCCGAAAAAGCCGTGCGTGGGAAAGTTTATTTCGTCTATCTGACCGAGAATCAGGACAAAGTACGCGCCATGCTCAAAGATCAGCCTTGGGGTTATGGCGCGCCAGACCCGACCGTAAAGCAGGCGGTACACCTGTCCAGAACGCGAACAGAAACCCTGCAAACACTTGAAATGCTCTGCTCAGTGCTCCGCAAGCGCATCAACGACATTGACGATAATCCCTACTGGCAGCGGCTCATGTGCGCAAACTGGGATGAAGTCAAGGGTTGCAATCTCTGTGCCAACTGCGACGAATGCACCGAGTTCCGCAGAATCCCACCACAGCATTGCGCCCGGTGCGGCCGTTCTTTTATCGAGCGCAAAGAAAATACCTTCTGCCCGGCCTGCCGGCTGGCGCGGAAGAAACAAGCGCAGCGCCATTGGTGCCGCGTGAATGGAGCGCAGACGCGCTCCTGAATGAAAGGAGATTCGCAAATGCCTCAAATTGTAAACATCGCAATCGACCGTCTTTTCCCTCACGCTGACAACCCGCGCAAGGATCTCGGTGATCTGTCGGAGCTTGCTGCAAGCATCAAAGCCAGCGGCATCCTGCAGAACCTGACGGTCGTTCCGGATGAGCCGGACAACTCCAATACGGACTTTACCATCATCATCGGTCACCGCCGTTATGCCGCCGCGAAGATCGCGGGCCTGACAGAGCTGCCGTGCGTGGTGGTCGAAATGTCCGAGCGCGAGCAGCTTCAGACCATGCTTGTTGAGAATATGCAGCGCAGCGATCTGACCGTCTATGAGCAGGCGCAAGGCTTCCAGATGATGCTCAACATGGGCGATTCCGTAGCTGAAATCGCCGAAAAATCCGGCTTCTCTCAGACCACCATTCGCCGCCGTGTAAAACTGCTTGACCTCGACCGGCAGAAATTCCAGAAAGCTGAATCCCGCGGTGCGACGCTCAACGATTATCTGGAGCTTGACAAGCTGGACAGCCCGGAGGATAAGAACAAAGCACTTGACGCTATTGGCACGGCAAACTTCAACAGCGTTCTGAAAAGCCTGATTTCAGAGCAGGAAATCCGAAAGAAATTTGCTGAATGGACTGAAATTGCAGACAAGTTTGCATATCAGATTGAAAGAACCGGCGAGTTCAACGGTCAAAACGTCGGTATGGTCTATTGCGACGGGTATCTCCGCTGGGATTTGAAAAGAGAAATGACCGTGCCGGAGGATGCTAACGACGTTCGTTACTTCTACAGGACAGATTCGTCCGGAATCACGCTCTACAAGGAGCGCCAGCAATCGCAGCAGCCAGACCCCGAAGCCGAAGCCCGCGAGGAACGGCGCCGCAGAGACGAACAGGCCGAAAATGAATTTGCGGAAGCCGCGGAGGCCCATTTTGAACTGCGCAAGGATTTCATCAAAGAGCTTCCGAACAGCGTATTCAAACAGAACATGAAGGAAATCGCCTTGTTCTGCGTGGCAACGACAGAGTCAATCGACGGTGGCTACTGCAATTCCATCAACCCTCGGCTCTGCGCCCAGCTCCTCGGCATGAGACTTTCGCCAGACGATGAAAACGAAGATTTTTGCGACATGGGCTTTGTCCACAGCGCGGCGGAAGCCCAGCCGGAAAAGCTGATTTTCTGCTGCTGCTATTCTGCCCTCGATGACGAAGACATGAGCTACTACCGGCGCGTGTGGAACATGAACCACTACGAATATGAGCTTTGCGAAAATTCGGACTTAGATCACATCTATGAAATCCTCGAAACGCTCGGCTATGAAAAGTCAGACGATGAAGAAGAAATGGCCGAAGGTACGCACCGGCTCTTTGACACATACGGTGCGCAGCCGGACAAAACTACGGAGGATTCCGATGATGAGTGATGTTTTGACCGAAATGTGCGTCTTGGGCGGCTGTGCCGCCCATCGCGCCATCACGGATGCCTGTAAGCATTGCGGCAATTACCGGGCCGAGATCGAGCACCGCCGGGCGCTTCCTCTGACGGACGGTACAGACGGACTAAGATTCAAGTGCGTTTCTCAAAATTTGCAGACACAGGCGCTAAAAGGAGGTCAGCATGAGCCAGAGACGTGAAAAACGGAAGCGCCGCGAGCGTCGCCGGGAATACGCGCTGGAACTCCGACGCTGGCAGCACAACGAGCCGCCGAAGATTCTGTTCTGGCGCTGGCGCAAATGGTATCGCTCGAAGCCGACGTTGAAGGACGGCGGGCATTGGAGCGTAAAAGGCACATGGAGTGTGTTCTATGATTAAGACGCTTCTGTTGGGAATCGGAGCTATAGGACTTGGCTTGACTCTTGCGCTTCTGCTTATCTTCACCTACATAGGGATTCGGGAGCTTATTTTCGAATTGCGGATGAAAAAGGTTATGCGTTTTCTCGATACGCCAGAGGGCAAGCAGAAGCTAGAAGATCTTTCGGACGCGGTTAGCCGGGAAACCGGCCTGCCGAAATGGGCGCTTTTCTGTGGTGCCGATGAGTTTGGCAACATCATCGTTTCGCCAAGATCACCTGATGCTCATATCGAACAATACGAAATGGAGGATGAAAACAATGGCCGCTTGTAAAGCGTGCATGGCTGCGCTCGTCTGGATTACGACGCCAGCCGGGAAATCCGTCCCCTGCGATGCTACCCCGCGCTACTACATCGAAAAGCCGCGCGTCGGCAGCAAGAAAATTGTCACCCCAAACGGGCAAGTGCTTTCGTGCGAATACACGGAAGACCCATCCAAGGCAACCGGTGTGGGCTATGTGCCGCATTGGGCAACCTGCCCCTATGCTAGACAGTTCAGGAGGAAGCAGAATGGATAAGCTCACATGGTACAACAATGACGGACGGATTATGTGCCGCCGCGGATATGAGGTTGCGTTGGCTCGTCTGGCTTCTTACGAAGCTACGGGGCTGACACCGGAGCAGGTGGTGAAAGCCAAAACCATTATAGAATCCGCTTTCGCGGATGATACGTCGAAAGCCGAGCGAATCAGAAAGCTAATGGCGGCTGATGATGAGGGGCGCGTTGTGATGCTGCCTCCCTGCAAATACGGCGATACGCTGTACTGCCTTGAAAATGGAAAGATCTATCCAAAAACCATTACCCTGATAGCTTTTTACCTCCAAGATACACTTCGCACCATAATCATATCCGCAAAAAACTACCGGGGCGAGACGAATGGCTTTTTGGCAAGCGAGCTTGGCAAAACCATGTTTCTCAGCTTAGAAGAAGCCGAGCGGGCTTTGGAGGAACAGAAAAATGTCTAAGCCGAAAAAGCTGGGTATCCCAGCCGCCTACACCTCGAATGCCAGAGCTGATTTCCTGCGCCGCCCGAAAGCGGCAGAACGTCGGAAATGGACTGTCGCAAGCGATGATCGGCTGGAACGTATGGAACAGAAACGTATGGAACGTGAAAAGGAGGCTGTGAGGAGCAATGAATGATACTCAGTTTGCTGCACGGCTCCGTGCTGCACGTGAGGAAGCTGGATTGACACAAGCTGAACTTGGTGCGAGGATTGGCGTTTCTGGCTCAATGATCGCACAGTATGAAAGCACATCCAGCTACGCGCGAAATCCAAAGCCAGTCACGATTGAACGATTCGCAGAAGCATTAAGCATTCCAGTGTCAAGGTTGCTCGGACTTCCCTATGGTGAGGGTGTCCGTCTGGTACGTTACCCTTGCAATATTTACACTGGCGATTCCAACGAGCCTGCCCTCAAGGGAGAAATTATATCAGCGCACCGCTGCCCGATTTGCAGAAGCAAAGTCAACGGTTTTCGCGATAATTTCTGCTGGAACTGTGGCGTGAAATTTATCAGGAAGGAAAGAGACACATGACAAGAAAACGCGCAGTTAAGCTGCTGATGGCTCGCGGGTATAGCCGAAATCATGCAAACGGACTTATGCGGAACAAGGCACCCGGCGACAGCAATTTCCAAGCATATAACGCATATCTGCGTTGTGAGAGAATCTGCGATGCATTTGACCGGCTCTCAAGCTGCTTTTACAATTATGGTGCTTCTGCGGACGTTCTCGCCAAAGCTCTTTTCTCTTTTGGCAAGTCTTTGACTGGGAGGTGACGCTATGCCGAGAACCGATGAATTGACCTGCCGATTTTGCGGCGCGGACAGCCGCTGCAAAGTCGAGGAAGTATATCTGCGTCCAAGAACACCGCCCATGTTTTGCGTCAGGTGTTATAATTGCAATAGAGTGGGCAAGCCGAAAGGTACGAAGAAGACTGCGATCCGCGCGTGGAAGAAGACGAAATAACGATGGAAAGGGGCGGCACACATGACTCTGGCGGAACTGAATGGGCATCTTGATCTTGTCCAGCAGCTTCAGAAAACGGAAGAACTGCTTCAGGGCTTGTGGAATGCTGCCGTTCCCGGGGCGCAGAAGCTGGATGGAATGCCGCACGCCTCCGGCGTCAATGACAAGGTCGGCGTCCTCGGCGCGGAGATCGCGGACATGGAGACGCAGCGCGACGCGCTGAAAGAACAGATTGCCAGAAGTGAGGAAACGATTGCTGTCTGGATCGCCGGAATCGAGGACAACACCACACGCCTTGTATTCCGGCTGCGTTTCATCCGAGGTATGCCGTGGAAGGTAGTTGCAAGTGTGCTTGGCGGGCGAAATTCCGAGGATGGCGTCAAGTCCATATGTTATCGCTTCCTCGGAACTTGCCCCGCCATGACGCGCGCTGACGCGCTGTGACGCTTGCAATCACCCCTAAGATGTGATTTCATGTAAACTGTAAAATTCCAAATCAAGCCGGGCGGCGCTCCTGATCGGGGGCGCTGCTCATTTTATTCGGAAGGAGGACTTGCCTCCACGATGCTCCTTGCGTGGAGGATGGCTCGAACCTGCGGCGTATCGCCAACGCTGCCGGCTGCGGGTACATCGAAAAAAGGAGGAAACCCTATGTTGCTCACATGAGCGGCGCGGGGTCAGCAGCAATGATCTACTTGCAAAACAACGTATTCGATGAAGCATTGGAACGGCTGCGGATGATCTTCGACGGCCACGACGATGTGATCGTCAGCATGTCCGGCGGCAAGGACAGTACAGTTCTTTTCCGCATGGCGCTTATGGTTGCGCAGGAGCGCGGGCGTCTGCCGCTCAAGGTATTCTGGCTTGATCAGGAAGCTGAGTGGCAAGCGACGGTGGACTATATGCAGCACATCATGGAGCTGCCCGAAGTCACGCCGTACTGGTATCAGATCCCCTTTGAATTCACAAACACGCTCTCCCCAGAGAAGAATTTCATCAGTGTTTGGAATCCGGAGGACAAAGCGATCTGGATTCACCCGCAGCACCCGCTCTCCATCAAGGAAAACCCCAGCAGCGAAAAACGATTCCATGAGCTTGTCAACGTCCTCCCGCCCTACTGCACCGATTCTGAGAATTGTGCCGTGCTGGTGGGTATGCGCATGACGGAAAGCCTGAACCGGCGCGTTGCTATCACGCAGCATGAAGCCCGATACAAAGGCGTGACGTGGTGCAAGAAGAAAGTTGGCAGGTGTCAGGTGTTCTGGCCGATCTACGATTTCACCAACGATGACATCTGGACAGCCATTGCCAAGAATCACTGGGGATACAATCGCGTCTATGATCTGCAATACCAGTGGGGCTTGGCGAAGGAGGCAATGCGTGTTTCGGCGCTCATCCACGAAACCGCCTGGCACTCGATTGAAATGCTGCAGGAGTTTGAGCCGGACACCTACAACAAGTTCATCCGTCGCGTATCTGGCGTCGGTACATTCGCCCATACCTTTGACAGCGGCGACATCATCCCGCGCCAGCTCCCCTTTGCATTCCGTTCGTGGCAGGAATACCGCGACTATCTGCTTGTCAATATCGTGAAGCCCGAATACCACGAGCTGTTCCGAAACCGCTGGAAGAATCAGACCGGAGACGAATGGTATCGTGTCCATGTCAAAGAGATCGTCCTGAATGATATTGATGGCACGAACAACGCAAATGCCCGCTCCCGTTTCCGCATCCGGGAAAAGGCTCCCACCTATCGCAAACGCGACGCCGCGCAGTTTGAGCAATATATGGGCAGCAAGAAATGATTTCAGATCAGCCCATTCATCAGGTCGAGTGGATACCCATTGAAAAGGTCCACGCAAACGACTACAACCCCAACAGTGTCGCCACGCAGGAGATGAAGCTGCTTTATCGCTCCGTCAAAGCGGACGGCTACACGCAGCCCGTCGTTACCATCTACGACGAAAAGAAAGACCGGTATGTTATCGTCGACGGCTTCCACCGATACAGCATCATGCGCAGATTCAAAGACATCTACGCTTCATGCGAGGGGAAGCTGCCCTGTGTTGTGCTTCACGGCAAGACCATGAATGATCTCATGGCCTCGACCGTTCGGCACAACCGCGCCAGAGGCAAGCACTCCATTAACGGTATGTCCAATATCGTCATGGAAATGCTGATGAACGGCGCGACCGACCTGCAGGTCTGCAATGAGCTTGGCTTAGAGCCGGAAGAGCTGGTGCGCCTCAAGCACATCACCGGATATGCGAAGCTCTACGAAAACAATTCATTCACACGCGCTGCGATCTCCGAGAATCAGGCGCGTCAGCTTCAGAAGTATCGAAAGGAGGCTGGCACTGATGGAGATTGTTAATCAGATCGTGATGAAGAAGATTTCCGAGGTCAAGCCCTATGTCCGCAATCCCCGGAAAAACGATAAGACGGTCAACCTGCTTGTCGAGATCATTCCGAAGGTTGGCTTCAACGTGCCGCTGGTCATCGACCGCAACGGTATCATCGTTAAAGGTCATGCCCGTTATGCTGCCGCCATTCGGCTCGGCATGGAGGAAATACCCTGCGTCGTAACAGACGCCGACGAAGAAACGATCAAGCTCGACCGCCTGGCAGACAACCGTATTTCTGAGTTCTCGGAGTGGATCAACGATGAACTGCTCCACGAGATCGACATGCTCAACCTTGACTTTGATTTTGACCTTGAGTCCCTTGGTTTCCCAGCTCCCAGCGATGACTTTGATGCCGACGCCCTTTTCGATGATGGGGTGGTCGGTGAATCCGAAGAGGACCGCCGTGCCAGATACCAAGCCTATCTGGATAGCGCCGCAAAGGAAGAAGCACAGAATGTTGCAATCACCACGCAGGAGCAAGTAGACCGCGCCAAAGCGTCCGCTCTGAGCGTAGCCGAGAAGCCGCCCAAGTATGCCAAGGTCGTTTGTGAGCATTGCGGCCACGTCATGTTCATCAAGGAGGGCGATGCACTTTTCTCCACCGAACAATCGTAGCCCCGGTAATTATTCGTAAGGGCTGGGTGGGTATGCAGCCAATCCCCTGTCAAATCCGTACAGATGTGAGGCGATAAACGATGCAAGAACAAGAGAAGATTCCTGTCTGGGTGCAGATCGTCAATGGAAAGACGGTGTGCATCTGCCATCGAGGGCGCAAAGGCTGCAAGAAGCCCTGCGAGAAGGACGTTGTCACGCGCGATAAGTTTTCTGGGTGGCAGGGTATCATGCGTCGTGATCGATTCGGCCGCTGAAAAGGTACTGTCGGGAGGGGGCGGCATCTGTTGCGGGCTCGACGACCCCATTTTTCGCCTAGTTAGTTTCCTGTTTTTCTGGTAATTTCGTTACGATTACCGCTGGAATGTGCGCAGGTATCGACGCAGATACCGCGCATTTTTCATACCACAGCGCGGGTGAGGCATACCGCGCTGACCTCCTAAGTTCATATGACCACATCGGGGTAAGGGTCACGCCCGTGCAGCACGGGTGCTGCGGTGAAATTCCGCTGAGCCCCCTCGAAAAAAACGAAAGGAGCTTGCTATATGGCTGAAACGAGACTCAAGATTGATGCCGAAGCTGAAATCAGCACGACAGAGCTGGCCGCGATCCTCGGCGTGACGGCGCGGCGTGTGCAGCAGATGGCGCAGGACGGAACAATCGTTCCGGTGCGACGCGGCTACTTCCAGCTCGGCGACGCGGTTCAGCGATATATCAATTTCCTTTCCAAACCGCAGATCAGCGAGGCCGAGCAGAAGCTGGAAACAGCGAAGCGGCAGTCCGAAGCGCAGCTCAAGCTCTCCAAAGCTCAGCTTGCGAAGATGGAGGTCGAGGAGCTGAAAGGCAAGCTGCACCGCTCGGAAGATGTGGAGGGCTTCACGGAAGATCTAATTTACACCATCCGCGCTGCGCTGCTGTCGCTTCCGGGGCGGCTGTCGGTTGACGTCACCGCCGCGCAAAGCCCGGCTGAGGCTGCCGAGATCATCCGCAAGGAAGTCCATAAGGTCATGCGCGAGCTGGCTGCGCATCACTACGATCCTGAGAAATACGCCGAGAAAGTAAACGAGCGGCGCGACTGGAGCAATGCGGGGCGCAGCTATGACGAAGAATGAGGCAGCGGCCGATGCGCTGAAAAAAGCCGAAGCCGAACGCCAAGCCAAACGTCGCGGCGCGGCACGTCTGAACAAGGCCATGCGCAAGGCGCTGGCTGGCATGACGCCGCCTGATGACCTTACCGTCACCCAATGGGCAGAAGCCAAACGCCGCCTCTCTGCTGAGAGCGCAGCCGAACCCGGCCCGTGGCGTACAGAGCGCACGCCCTATCTGCGCGAGCCGATGGACGCTTTTACGGACCCAAAGGTTCGGCACATCGTCATGGTGGCCGCATCGCAGGTCGGCAAGTCCGAGTTTCTGAATAACTGCATCGGCTACATCATTGACGAGGACCCCGGCTCTATTCTATTCATTCATCCCACAACCATTGACGCGCAGGAGTATTCCAAGCTCCGTATCGCGCCGATGCTGCGCGACAGTCCGGCTCTGCGGCAGAAGATCGCCGCGCCGAAAAGCCGCGACTCTCACAATACGATTCTCCAAAAGGCCTATCCGGGCGGCATCCTTACGATGTGCGGCTCGACCGAGGCACACGCGCTGGCATCAAAGCCTATCCGCTATGTGTTCGGCGACGAACGCGACCGATGGGCAACGAGCGCCGGCAATGAGGGCGATCCGTGGGATCTGGCAATGGCCAGGCAGACCACGTTCTATAATGCGAAGGCCGTCGAAGTATCAACTACGACGATCAAAAATGCCAGCGCCATCGAAGCTGCCTACTACACAGGCACGATGGAGCGGTGGAACTCCAAATGCCCGCATTGCGGCGAGTACCACGAAATCCGCTGGTCTGATATTCGCTTTGAGTACGACGAAATCATCGTCTCTCACAAGAAGACCTACAAGGTCAAGAAGGTGTACTACACCTGCCCTGGCTGCGGCTGCATTTCCACGGAAGCGGAGATGAAACGCGCCCCGGCAAAATGGATTGCCGAGAATCCGGAAGCCTACGGCCAAGGAACCCGTTCTTTCTGGCTGAACGCTTTCGTCAGCCAGTGGGCTTCGTGGGAATCTATCGTCCTGAAATATCTCAATGCACTTGGCAGCACGAAAAAGATGCAGGTCGTTTTCAACACCTGCTTCGGTGAGCCGTGGGAAGACCGCGGCGACATTGAGGATGAGGATTCGCTGCTCGCTCGCCGCGAGGACTACGGCAAGGACAAAAACGGCGAGCCGGTCGAGCTGCCGCCGGGCGTCCTCGTTTTGACGGCTGGCGTTGATACGCAGGATGACCGCATGGAGTATGAGATCGTCGGGCACGGGTTCTTCGGCGAAACATGGGGCATTGAAAAAGGAATCGTCATGGGGCGCCCGGATGATGACGCCACATGGAACAAACTCAATGAAGTTGTGTTCGACCGTGTGATGCGTTTTGAGAACGGCGTCGGCCTGCGGGTGTCTATGTCCTTCGTGGATGAGGGCGGTCACTTCACGCAGAGCGTTCGCGCACAATGCAACGCCAGAATCAGCAAGAAAGTATTCTGCATCAAAGGTATGCCCGGACAGGATAAGCCTTATATCTCACCGCCGAAAAAACAGAAGATCTTCGTCAATCAGATTGCGGTCGGCACCTGCTGGCAATATCAGCTCGGCGTCGATTCCGGAAAGGAAATCATCATGGACAATCTGCGCGTACAGACGCCCGGACAGAAATATTGCCATTTCCCGAAGCGCGACGATTACGGCAGCGCCTATTTTGCGGGTCTGCTGTCGGAAACGAAGGTTTATGATCCGAACAAGAAGCAGCCGTGGTCGTGGAAGAAGATTCCCGGACACGAGCGTAACGAGCCTCTGGACTGCCGCAACTACGCGCTTGCCGCATTTAAGGCGTTGCCGAAGAATCTCGATGAGATCGACCGCCAGATCAAGGCCGCTTCCGGTGTTCGCGTACCTGCTCCGCCCTCGGCGAACATTACGCCGCCGAAGCGCCGCCCGGCGCAGCGCAGCAGGCAGAAATACTACGACGATTGGTAAGGAGCGTGTTTTATGGCAAGCAGAATCATCATCGAAAAGCGGCTCGCATTCCGCGAAGCGGCGCTTGAAAAGCTCTATGACGCATACACGGCGCTGGTCGACGGCGGCGTGAAATCCTACATGATCGATGACCGGCAGCTCACCCGTTTTGATCTCCCGGCGCTGTCGGAAGAAATTAAGCAGATGGAGAATGAGATCGATCAACTGACCTCGGAGCTGAACGGCAGCAAGCGCCGCAAGGCATTCGGCGTCATCCCCCGCGATTGGTGAGCATTTTCGTGAGGTCACGAAAATGATAAATACAGCAATTCGCCCGAAAGGGCTTTTGCACGGGCGCTCTGGCGGAGTTTTCTCCTTTCGCCGCCAGAGTGTCCGTTTTCTATTTCACAGGAGGCGAAAGCATTGAGCAAGAGAAATCACAGCCGGAGCTCTGCTCCGTATGCCAAGGGCTATAGCGAAGCTGGTGCGAGCGTCACCCGGCGCGCGCTCAAAGGGTTCACCCCAGACAGCGGTTCGCCAAATGAAGACATTAACCGCAACAACACCACGCTGCGCCAGCGGTCGAGAATGCTTTATATGGCGTCGCCCGTGGCCACGAGCGCCATCAACACCAACCGCACAAAGGTTGTCGGCACAGGCTTGACGCTGAAAGCGACCGTCGACCGCGACCTGCTGGGGCTTTCTCCGGAGGCGGCAAAAGAGTGGCAGCACAAAGCCGAGATGGAATTTCGGCTCTGGGGCGGTAAAAAGCAGAACTGCGACGCGCTCGGCCTGAACAACTTCATGGCGCTGCAGCAGCTCGCGCTCAAATCGTGGCTCATGTCCGGAGACGTGTTTGTCCTGGTGAAGCGTTACCCGGCGGCGCCGCTGAATCCCTATTCTATGCGGTTGCACGTCATTGAAGCAGACCGCGTTTCCACACCTACCAACTTCAGCGGAGGCTACACCTACGGCGGCTTCATGGATGCCGTCGTTCCGGATGGGAAGCCCGGCGCCGGTCACCGCGTTTTCGACGGCGTGGAGGTCGACAAAAACGGCCGCGTCGTTGCCTATTACATCAGCAACACCTATCCGCACCAGATCACGACCGAGAAACAGGAATGGACGCGCGTTCCGGCCTACGGCGAGCGCACCGGCCTGCCGAATATCCTGCACATCATGGACAGCGAGCGCCCCGATCAGTACCGCGGCGTTCCGTATCTGGCACAGGTTATTGAGCCGCTGCTGCAGCTTCGCCGCTACACGGAATCGGAGCTGATGGCGGCGCTGGTGCAGAGTTTCTTTACGGCATGGATTGAAACGGAAACCGATCCGTCCGGTACGCCATTCAATGAAGTCGGCACAGGAGACATTGCCGGCGTTCCGACTGCCAGCCCGGATGGTGCTGGTGCAAGCAATATCTCCGACGATCCCAACGAGTACGAAATGGGGCCGGGTACGGTAACGCACCTTGCTCCCGGCGAGAAAGTCGACTTTGGCAGTCCGAACATCCCGACCGCAGGGTTTGAGACGTTCGTGAAGACAATTTGCCGCTTGGTCGGCTCGGCGCTGGAACTGCCTTATGACGTACTCATCAAGGAATTCAACAGCTCCTACTCTGCAAGCCGCGGTGCGCTGCTGGAAGCATGGGAAGCGTTCAAAATGCGCCGGTCTTGGTTCGTGAACGACTTCTGCCAGCCGATCTACGAGCTGTTCATGGCCGAAGCTGTTGCGCTCGGACGCATCAATGCTCCGGGCTTCCACACAGATCCGCTCTTGCGCGAGGCGTGGTGCGGCGCTCGCTGGATTGGCCCCGTTCAGGGTTCCCTCGACCCAAAGAAGGAGGCCGAGGCCGCTCTGATGCTGACCAACCGCGCCATCAAGACGAACGATCAGGTCACGCGCGAAATGTCTGGCGGCGACTGGGAAGAAAATGTCGATCAGCTTGCGCGTGAAAATGAATTGCTCGCAGCCATCGGGAGCGTACAGCAGCCAGCAGAAAACACACCGCCTGCGAGCGGTGAAGAGTGAAGGAGGAATCGGGCATGAAAATGAAAAATGCGCCGGCTATTTCGATCAGCAAAAAGGTCTATACCATGGCCACTACGGATGAATCTGGCAGCTCGGCCGAGATCACCATGTATGGCGACATCTATGAGCAGCAGCCGACAAACTGGTGGGGCGAACCCATCGAGGGGCAGTACATTCTGCTCAGTGAGTTTTTGGAGGACCTCAAGCAGATTTCTTCCTGCAAGAACATCACAATCCGCATGAACAGCTACGGTGGCGACGCCGGAGCCTCAAATATGATTCATAACCGCCTGCGGGAGCTTTCCCGGAGCGGCGCAAAGCTCACCTGTATTGTGGACGGCGTAGCCATGTCGGGCGGCAGCATCATCATGTGCGCCTGCGATACGGTCAAGGTCAATCCGTCCAGCATCATTATGATTCACAAGTGCTGGCAGTTTCTTTTCGGCGGCTATAACGCCGATGAGCTGCGGGAGCAGGCTACGCAGCAGGACGCATGGGATAAGATGCAGTCCGAGGTCTACAAGCGAAAAACCGGGCTTTCCGAAACAGTCATCATGCACATGATGGCAGATACAACCTACATGACAGGTCGTGAGGCCATCGAAAAGGGCTTCGCGGATGAACTGATTGAAGATGCCGAGCCTGTCGGTATCGCCGCCAGCGCGGATGGGCGCAGCCTGTTCGTGCGCGGCAAGCAGTTTCACCTCGCTCCGGGCATGTTTGCCCCGGACAACATTCCTACGGTCGATTCCGAGGCAGCGGCCCCGGTTGAGGCGAATAAAAATAAGCCGGAGAATCCCGGCGAAGAAGGAGGAAACTCTATGACACTGGAAGAGCTCCGGGCAAAATACCCGGACGAAATTGCTCAGGCTGAAGCTGCTGCACGGGCCGCTGTCGATCACACCGAAGCGGTCAATGCGGCGGTTCAGGCCGAACGGGAACGGATGCAGGAAATTGACGAAGTCGCCAGCCTGCTCGATCCTGCCGACGTGCGCGAAGCCAAGTACGGCGAAAAGCCTTGCACCGCCGCCGATCTGGTGATGGCTGACGCGAAGAAGCGCGCAAAGCAGGGCAAGAAATTCCTGTCCGACCTCAAGGACGATGCCGACGAGTCCAACGCCGAAGACGTTGGCGCAACGCCTCCCCCTGCTGAGGAAGCGGAAGAAGACGATGACGCGAAGAAGACCCCGGAAGCGCGGCTGGCCGATGCAAGGGCCAAGGTTTCTGCGCTGTTCGGCAAGAAGGAGGGCTAAGCTATGACGAACCTGAGCAAGAAACTCGGTGAGATGAATTTCGACGGTCTGTTCACAGACGTTGTGCCTGCCGTGCAGGTACGCGGCGGCATCATCCGCAAGCAGACCACTTCTGCGGTCACGCTCAAGCGCGGCACGATCCTTGCCAAATCCTATGGCACAGCCGGTGATGGCAAGCTGGTGATCCTCGGCTCCACTGCTGCAAACAACGAAACGCTGACGCCGGACTGCGTCCTCTGCGATGACGTTGAGGTTGGCACCGACGCCGACGAAAAGGTCGCAGTCTACACGGCTGGCTGCTTCGACCCCGACAAGGTGAGCGTCGCTGCCAGCTACAGCATCACCGAAACCGACAAAGACAATCTGCGTATGCGCGGTATCGTCTTCAAGGACGCCGCTGCTGCCGACTAAGGAGGGAGTCAACTATGAGTGCAGAACTGAACTTCTTTGATACCTATATCCTGATGGCGATTGTTGAGGAAATCGTGCCCAAGCAGACGTTCTTCAAGGATCGCTACTTCCCGACGGGCGATGACGACATCTTCGCTTCCGACAAGGTGCTGACCGAGTACCGCAAGGGCGACCGCAAGATGGCGGCGTTCGTGTCTTCCCGCGCCGGTGATATTCCGATGGAACGCCGGGGCTTTGAGATTCACGAATACCAGCCCGCGTTCATCGCGCCTTCTCGTCTGCTGACGCAGGACGATCTGCGCAAGCGCGGCTTCGGCGAAGCCATCTATGCTAACAGCACCCCGGCCCAGCGCGCCGCCCGCCTGCAGCGTGACGATCTTTCCGATATGGACATTCGCATCACCCGTCGTGAAGAGTGGATGGCCGTCCAGACCATGATCAACAACTCCTGCACGATGCAGTCGTACATCGACGATAAGACCGAAGGTGAAAAGCTGTATGTGCAGTTTTATGACACGACGAGCGATCACGCCTACACCGTCAGCACCAAGTGGAACGCAACTGACGAAAAGGGTGCGGCGTTCTTCTCCGACGTGAAGAATATGTGCCGCAAGCTGTCCAAGCGTGGCCTCCGGGCAGCAGACCTCGTGATCGGCTCCGACGTTGCAGACGCGATCCTCGCTCTCACGGACGTCAAGTCCCTGCTCGACCGCAACAGCGGCATCATCATCGGCACGATTGATCAGCAGCTCAGCCCCTATGACGGCGTTACCTATATGGGTACGCTGAACTTCGGCGGTTTCCGCCTCAACGTGATTTGCGTGGACGAAACCTATGTCGATGACAGCGGTGCGGAGCAGCGGTACTTCCCCGCGACCTCTGCAATGGTCACAGCTCCCGACTGCGGTCACATGATGTACGGCCAGATCACGCAGATTGATTACGGCTCGACCGACTTCTCCACCTACGTTGCGAAGCGCGTCCCGAAGTTTGTTCTCGACCAGCCCAACGACAGACGTAAGCTGCGCTTGGCTGCCCGTCCGCTGGCTGCGCCGAAAAACTACTGCCCGTACATCTACGCGGCAAACGTCGTGGCCTGATCGGCGCGTGAAAGGAGTACGGCATGAAAATTGAAATTATCAGCGGTTCCTACGGCTGGCGTAAGACCAAGGACGCCATGCCGAAGCTCGTTGAGCGCGGCGGCATCTGCGAGGTAGACGAAGCCGAAGCAAGGCGTCTCGTCGCGCTCGGCGTCGCAGCGATCGTCCACGAAGCAGACGAAGCGCCTGTTGCAAGCGGCAGCACGGTCGAAAGCGGCGACACCCCCTGCGCCGATATGCCCAGCGAAGAAAACGGCGCAGAGAGCGGCGTAGAGGCCCATCTCGACGCGGAGCAGCTACAGGAAATGACGGTGGCACAGCTCAAAGAGCTTGCCGCCGAGCTTGGCATTGAAACGGCGAAGCTCCGCAAGAAAGATGACCTGATTGCGGCAATCGTTGCCGTGCCCGTCGAGCCGGGCGAGGAAATCAGTGAGGATGATCTTCCTGATCTGAGCGCCGCCGCGCCGGTGGTATGAGCAAATTCAAGGACATGGTCGCGCGTGACAATGCGCGGACCTTTATGAACCTCGACGAGTTTGCAGAGAAGCGGATCGTGGTCTACGACGGCGTGACATACGACGGCGAGGATCACGCTGGCATTCCGATTGTGCTGTCCGGACTGAAAGAGAAAGACCGCCGCCAGCTTATGAGCGATCATATTCAGGGGCTGTTCCTCGTTTCGTCCGTGCTGCATTGCAGGATTCAGGATCTCGGCGGCAACCAACCGGAAAAAGGGACGCGCATGGAGATCAGCGATCCCGATGACGCTACCTTCTTCCGACGCTTCTACGTCGCCTCGTCGGTCTGCGAGCTGGGCCTGCTTCGCGTAGAACTGGAGGCGTTTGACGAATGAATAAGGGATTTGCTCCGTACACAGCAAGTTTCCAGGCGCGCGTTGAAATTGTTTCTCCAGAGCTACTTCACAATGCAGAACAGCAACTTGCAGATATTCCGGGTGGCATTGAAATTGCGATGAAGCGAGCAATGAACCGCGCGACAGCGCACCTTCGGACGCAAAGCACCAGAGAAATCCGTAAGCGGTACGATATAGCCAGAAAGGATATTCGCGCTGAGCAGAACATTACGACAAGCTATCGGTATTTCAACGGGGTTGAAGCGAAAATTTCCTTTCGCGGCAAAAAGATTCCGCTTTGGCGTTATGGCGGCTCATCTCCCAGCAAACCGACCGTCAACACGGAAAAGACCGTCATGGCAATCGTCAACGGCAATCTGCGCCCGGTTCATCCGGGCATTGCCGCGACCGGCCATCAGTTTCTTTCGACCGCGCCGACTACGTTCTCCCGCGCATTTGTCGCGCAGATGCAGTCTGGTCACATCGGCATCTTCGAGCGCACCGGCGGCAGAACTGCCACAGGCGATGCCGAGATCAAGGAGATCATGGGTTCTTCTGTTCCGCAGATGCTCGGTGGCGATGAGGTGAAAGAGCGCCTCGGTGAACAGGCGATGAGCAAGTTCGAGGAGCGACTGATGCATGAGGTGGATGCGATAGTGAAAGGATGGGTGTCTGTATGACACGACTGAATTTACTGGACGCGCTTATGAGTTTCACGAATGAGGTCATGCGCGAAATTCTTCTTCCCGTGCGGCGGCAGAAGGGCGACGAGGAAGAACCTGCCGAGCGCCCGCCGCTGGTCTACCGCCAGCGTCTGCCCGATGTCAAATCCGCGACCTCGAAAGCGCCGTACATTCTGCATCAGATCGTCACTGGCGAAGATGAGCAGAAGCCCGGCGAGCCGACGGACAGCAGCGTTGAGGTCCGCTCTCTTTTCTGCGTGTACGGTGAAGACGATCAGGAAGGTGCGCTGCGGCTGCTTACGACGGTCGAGCATTTCCGTCAAGAGCTTCTGATGCACGGCGTAATCGCCAAGCAGTTTGCGCTGGATCTTTCACAGAAGCTGTCCACACTCTACTACACCGACAACACCGCACCGTACTTCTGCGCGGAGCTGGTGTCGGTATGGAAAATCCCCAGTGTCAACAGGGAGGCATTTGCATGGTAAAAGCCAAAGGCAAGGCCGGTGCGAAAAGCGCCGGCTTTTGTATGTACATCGGGCCGAGCATCGTCGGCACGATCCAGCAGGCGCGTATTCTGTACGGTGACAAGCAGGACGCGCTCGCGCAGATCTCGGCAGCGGTTGAGAAATATCCGCTGATTGCCACGCTGGTTATCCCCGGCGATCAGGTATCCGAGGCAAGAATCAAAGTCAAAACACCCGGTAATCTGCTCTATGTGAATTATCACAAGCTGGCAGACCGGAGAAAGAAGGAGGAGTAACCATTGAAGCATGGCGTATATGTGCGGGAGCAGAAAACGAGCGTTTCGACGCCCGTTGTCGCTGAATCCGGTGTGCCGTTTGTTGTCGGCACAGCACCGGTTCACTCCGCAGAATCCCCGGCCGCGCTCTTTACCCCGGTGCTTTGCACCGACTGGGAAGACGCGGTAAAGAAGCTGGGCTATTCCGACGACTGGAAGACCTACACGATCTGCGAAGCCATGTACTCGCATTTCAAGCTGTTCCAGCGTCAGCCAATCATCTTCTGCAACGTGCTTGATCCGAGCACCAACAAGGAGGCCGTCGCGGGCGCGGAAGTCACCCTTTCCGGCAAGCAGGCAAAGCTGCCGTTCGACGCGATCCTGTCCAGCCTCGTTGTTAAGTCGGCGTCTTCGTCTGAATCGCCGCTTGTCAAGGACACGGACTATGCCGCGTACTACTCGGATGGCAGTCTCATCGTTGAGACGATCGAGGGCGGTGCAGCCAAGGACGCGACCAAGCTCTTTATCAGCTACGACAAGGTCAAGACGACTGAAATCGGCGACGATGATATTGTCAAGGGCATCGAGGCGATTGACCTCTGCATGGCAACCGTCAGCATCACGCCCGACCTCATCATCGCGCCCGGATGGTCGCATACCAGCACGGTGCAGGCCGTCATGGCGGCGAAGGCCGAAGTCATCAACGGCATTCTCGGCGCAAAGTCCATCTGCGATATTGACTGCTCCGCCAGCGGCGCGCGCAGCTATGACGCCGTCGCCGCGAAGAAGTCCGCGACGAACCTGATCGACCCGGCTCAGATTGGAGTCTGGCCGCAGGTGAAGCTCGGCAGCAAGCAGTTCCATCTCTCCACCCAGCTCGCGGGCCTGATGGCGAAGGTGGACAGCGGCAACGACGGTGTGCCGTATGAATCGCCCTCTAATAAGGCCCTCCAGTGCGACGGCGCTTGCCTGGAAGACGGCACAGACGTCACCCTCACGCTGGAGCAGGCGAACATTCTGAACGCCAACGGCATTTGCACGGCGCTCAAGTTTATGAATGGCTTCGTGGCGTGGGGCAACTACACCGCCTGCTACCCCAGCAACACCGACATCAAGGACTATTTCATCCCGATCAGCAGAATGTTCAAGTGGGTCGGCAACTCCCTCATCAAGACGTTCTGGTCGAAGACGGACAGCCCCATGAACCGGCGCCTGCTGGACAACATCAAGGATTCCGCGAACAACTGGCTCGCAGGTCTTGTGGGCAGCGAGTATCTGCTCGGCGCCCGCGTTGAGATCCTCGACTCCGAGAATCCCATGACGGACCTCATGGCCGGTATCGTGAGAATCCACATCTACATGACGCCGCCCAGCCCTGCACAGGAGATCGACTTCGTACTCGAATACGACACCGATTACGTGCAGAGCGCGTTGGCGTGACGAAGGAGGACTGAACAATGGGAATGGTAGATCAGGCCGTAATCAACTTTGCCTGCTACGAAGACGCCAAAGACTTCCTCGGTCTGGCTTCCGTGACGCTGCCCGATGTTGATTTCATTGTTGCGACCGTCTCCGGTGCTGGCATTGCCGGCAACGTGGAGGCGCCGATCATCGGCCATATGAACGCCATGACCGCGCAGCTCAAATTCCGCACCTTCAGCGCTGAGAGCCTGAAGCTGCTGGAGCCGCGCGAACACAACATCGACCTGCGCGCGCCGCAGCAGGTGTACGACCCGATTGCGGGCGTTTACAAGACGCAGTCCGTCAAGCACGTCCTCGTGCTTGTTCCGAAGACGCTGTCGAACGGCAATATCGCCCCGGCGTCTCCCACGGACGGCTCTGGCAGCTACGCCGTGCGCCGCTGGGTGACGTACATCGATGACGCGAAGGTCATGGAGCTTGACCCGTACAACTACATCTGCGAGGTGAACGGTGTCGACTATCTTTCCGACACCCGCAAGGCCCTCGGCAAATCGTAAATCTTTGGGGCGGCGCGCGATGCGTCGCCCCACCACTCTTGAAAGGAGCTATGAATCATGGAAAACAAGAATATTCAGAAAACGACCGCAGAGGAAAGCAGTGACATCTTCGCTGTTGCGGAAGATCAGGATAAGAAAAACGCCGCAATCGACTATGCGGCATTTGTGATGCAGCTTGCAAGGCCGCTCGTTCATGATGAAAAAACCTACACGGAGCTGACCTTCAACTTTGAAGATCTCAGCGGAAATGACTCCCTTGCGATTGAGCGGGAGCTGCAAATGCTCGGGCATACGGTGATCGTTGCGAACTTTGACAGCGAGTACCTTATCCGTGTTTGCGTCAAGGCGTGCACCGAGAAACTTGGTCTTGACGCGCTTGGCAAGCTCAGCATCCGCGATTTCAACCGTCTGCGGAACACCGTAAGAGGTTTTTTATCGCGCAAGGAGTGATCGTCGGAGATGGCGGCGTATGGCTTCGCAGGCAATGCCT
This sequence comes from uncultured Oscillospiraceae bacterium, assembly GCA_934613505.1. Classification (GTDB taxonomy): domain Bacteria; phylum Bacillota; class Clostridia; order Oscillospirales; family Oscillospiraceae; genus CAG-170. Next base: position 39,970 of record CAKTTB010000001.1, read on the forward strand.
CGCCATGGCCCGGACGAACAACACTCCGGTAGATTTCTGGTTATCTCTACGTCTCGGCGAATTTTCGCAATGGGTGAAAGCCTCTAATGCGCTGATTGCCGAGGAAATGGAGAAGCGAAAACAAAAACGCAAGTGAAAGTGAGGCGGAGATATTGGCATCGCGGAAAGAATATGAGATGCTATTTGCGCTTGAAGCGCAGCTTGGCCGCGAGTTTCGCACGACCTTTGCAAAGGCCCGCGGCGAGCTCGGCGACACGGCCGATAGTGCAGAATCTTTCGGCAGCCGCGCGACACAGGCCGTGGACGCGGTGTCGAGCGTTCTTGCTGCGGCTGGTATCTCCGCTGCGCTTAAAGAAATAAAGGAAGGCTTTGACGAGTGTGTGCAGGCGTCGATGGATTTCGAGTCTGCCATCACCGGCGTCGCCAAGACGACAGACCTGACAGACGAAGAACTGGCAGATATGTCGGACGCAATTAAAGCCATGTCCACGGAGATCCCGGCATCTACGACCGAGATCGCCGCCGTCGCTGAAGCTGCTGGCCAGCTTGGCATTCAGAAAGACGCGCTGCTCGATTTTACGCGCGTTATGACAATGCTCGGCACAGCGACGAACATGACAGCCGAAGATGCCGCAACCGCCCTCGCGCGGTTCGCGAACATTACAGGCATGTCCGCAGACAATTATGATCGTCTCGGCGCCGTGATCGTTGATCTTGGCAATAACTTTGCAACGACCGAATCTGAGATCACGCAGATGGGTACGCGCCTTGCCTCTGGCGGCAAGCTGGCCGGATTGACAGAGCCGCAGATCATGGCGCTCGCCGCAGCAATGTCCTCCGTCGGCATCGAGGCCGAAGCTGGCGGTACGGCCATGACGCAGACGCTCAACGCCATCGAAAAGGCTGTTGCAACCGGCGAGGATTCCTTACAGAGCTTCGCAGATGTCGCGGGAATGTCTGCGGATTCGTTCGCGGAAATGTGGAATACGGACGCGCTGGGCGCTCTGACAGCGTTTATCCGCGGGCTTGGCAATCTGGACGAACAGGGCGAAAGCGCTGTTCTGGTGCTGGAAGACCTCGGCCTTACCGGCATTCGCCAGAGCAATATGCTAAAATCCCTCGCTCTGGCAGCAGACCAGATGGACAGCGCCGTACAGACGGCAAATACCGCGTGGGATGAGAATATCGCTCTGACGAACGAAGCCAACAAGCGATACGCCACCACGCAATCCAAGCTGGATATGATGCAGAACGCCTACAACAACCTCAAGGTTGCCGTAGGCGATGCTTTTACCCCGGCGCTGCGCGATGCCTACGACGCCGGTACGGACGTGCTGAACGTCCTCGGCGAGTTTGTGCAGGAGAATCCTGCGCTCGTCAAGGGTGTTGCAACATTCACGGGCGTAGTCGGCGGTGCAACGGTCGCATTGACGGCATACGCCGCAATTTCCAAAGTCATTAAAGCGCTCGACATGGCTACGATGTTCGGTGGAATGGCCGGGCCGATCATGTTGGGTGTGACCGCCGTGGCCGCGCTGGCTGGCGGAATCGTGGCAATGGCTGATGCAGCCGAAGACCGTGCGGCTCCGTCCGTAAAGGAATTGACAGAAGCTGCGCGTGACATGAACGAGGCGCTTACCGACGCAAAGTCTGGCTTCGATGATTCTGTCGGCAGCACAATGGCAACGGCCACAGTTGCGGAGCAGTACATTGACCGGCTGAAAGAGCTGGATTCTGTTGGTGAAAAAACGACTGCCCAGCAGCAGGAATATCACGGAATCCTCATGAAGCTGGTTGAGACCATTCCGGAGCTATCCAGCTATATTGACCTTGAAAACGACTCCATCGACGGCGGCACGGCTGCGCTCAAAGCAAATACGGACGCATGGGTAGAAAATGCCCGCGCACAGGCATACCAAAACGAGCTTTCCGAGATCTATGCGAAGTATGCCGATGTTGAAATCGAGCGGGCAAAGCGCCGGGCAGAGCTGACGGATGCAGAGGAAGCCGCGCATGAAGCTACTCAGGCCTATAATGACGCGCTTGCCAAGCAAAATGCGCTTTACGCCGAAGCGCAGAAAAAGGCTGATGCCTATTACGAAGAAACCGGCGTTCTCCGTGATGCCGAATACTTCCTTGGTGACGAAATCAACGCCGTCAACGATGAGGTCACAGACGCCAACATTGCGTGGATTGAGGCCGCGACGCACGTTACAAACCTGAAAGAAGCGATTGAGGAAGACAACAATGCGCTCAGTGCGGCGGATGAAGAAATTCAGGCCGTAACGGACGCATACGAAAGCCTCACGGAAGCAACGGATGATTCGACCGAAGCAACCGAAAATGCTTCGCGCGGACAGACGGAGCTGAACACCGAGATCAGCAGCGTCAAGGAACGTGTCGAGGCTCTCCAGCAGGCGTATCAGGAAGCCTATAAAGCTGCCGCAGAAAGCGTTCAGGGCCAATATGCACTTTGGCAGCAGGCAGACAGCATCGTTGCGACCTCTGCGTCCAGCATCAACAGTAATCTCCAAGGCCAGATCACGCATTGGCAGACCTACAACGATAATCTGGCCAGCCTGCGTGACAGGGCTGGTGATATTGAGGGCCTGACCGAAATGATCGGTTCTTTCGCAGACGGCAGCTCCGACAGCGTGAATGCGGTTGCCGGCATGGCTGCGGCCAGCGATGAAGAATTGGCCGCGATGGTCGAAAGCTGGAATAAGCTGCGCGAGGAACAGAATAAAGCCGCCGAGGACATCGCAGACTTCCGCACCGGCTTCTCTGAAACTATGGACGCGATCAGTGGAGACCTCGAAGCCACCATTGACGACATGGATCTTGGCACGGAAGCTGCAGAAGCCGGTCGTGCGACCATTCAGGGCTTCATTGATGGTGCAACCGGAATGCTGCCGACCGTGCAATCGGCGTATTCCCAGCTCGGATACGCCGCCCTCGCTGCTCTCAGCCGAAACGTGCAGAACAATAATTCTGTTGCTTCGAGCCGTCGCATGAGCGGGTTCTCCCGATATGCCAGCGGCACAACCTCTGCCGAGACCGGTCTTGCCCTCGTCGGCGAAGAAGGCCCGGAGTTTGTGATGATGCACGGCGGCGAAGCGGTCTTGAACGCGGCCGACACACACAGCGCCATCGAAGCTATGACTTCCACTTCGGACAGCTCCGTTCCAGTGCAGGTCAATATCACCGTCGAGGGCGATGTCAATGACGGCGTTATGGAGCGCCTTGAAACCTATGGCGAGGAATTTGCCGCACAGGTACGCGCGGTGATTCGAGAAGACAATATCAACGCGCAACGGGGGGCGTACAGATGAGCAGAATCTACACGACTGTGCAGGGCGATATGTGGGATATGATCGCCTACAAGGAGATGGGCAGCGTGGACTATACCGACGATCTGATGAACGCCAATAGCTCGCTGCTCAGTTATTTCTCCTTTCCCGCAGGCGTCATGCTGACAATCCCTGATGTGGTGGAGCGCAGCGCATCTACGCTGCCGCCGTGGAAGCAGGTGCAGCGATGAGCAGCCGAAATCTCGCGAGACGCACAAAAGCCGAGGTTTCCTTTGGCGGCATCGACATCACAAAATCCATTCAGCCGTATCTTTTGTCGATCTCCTATACGGACAACGAAGAAGACGAAACGGACGATCTGCAAATCAAAATCCAAGACCGCGACGATCTCTGGCTCACGCAGTGGCTCGATGAGATCTCTGAAAAGCTGTCCTGGGCATCGCCCTCCGGTGGCAGCGCATCTGGTGATGCCGTTGTCAGCGAAGCGAACAAATACCTCGGCACGCCGTATGTTTGGGGCGGCAGCAGTCCGAGCGGCTTTGACTGCTCCGGTCTTGTCTACTATGCGCTCAACGAAGCTGGAATCAATGTTCCCAGAACAACCGCGCAGGGCTACAAGGATATGGCTACACCGGTCAATGAAGCCACAGCGCAGCCCGGCGATCTCATCTTCTTCGGCACGCAGGGCGTTGTCGACCACGTAGGTATCTACATGGGGAATGGGCAAATGGTCAATGCGACCGGTTCGTGCGTCCAGATCACAGACATCAACACTCGCAGAGCTGGGATTATCAGTTGGGGCAGAATCGGCGGCGCCACGCAGAGCGGCTCTGCTGCCTCTGCACAGGCAGGCACGCAAAGCAGCGGCTCAGGCTCTTCTACTTCCTCTGGCGAACAGGGTGCATCCTCCGATGGCGGCGGCGCAGAAGAACGACTCGCCATGGACGTTGTGTTTGTCCGTGAGAACTGGAACAGCGACGGCTCCGACGCTGTGCTGCCGTGCGGAGAATTTGAGCTTGACAACATCTCCTGCAGCGGGCCACCGAACACAGTCTGCATCAAAGGATCTTCGATTCCGTTTTCTTCGCAGCTCCGGCAGACCTGCAAGAGCAAGGCATGGGAAAGCTACACGCTTAGCGGCATTGCGAATGAAATCGCCGGGAGCGGCGGTATGACCTGCATGTATGAATCGGACAGCGACCCATATTATGAGCGCGTCGAGCAGATCGACATGAGCGACATTGAGTTTCTGTCGCAGCTTTGCCATGATGCCGGCATTTCTCTCAAGGCAACAAACCGGATCCTTGTACTGTTCGATCAGCGCAAGTATGAGCAGAAGCCAGAAGTCCGCACCATCAGACGCTATGACCACAGCTATAAGACGTACCAGCTCAGCACCAGCGCAGCCGATGCGCAGTATGCGTCGTGCCGGGTGTCCTACGTCAACCCCGAAACCGGACAGTGTATTGAGGGCATCGCCAAGGTCGAGGGATACACCGAAGACCCGAACAATCAGCAGCTTGAAATCACCGCCAAGGTTGGAACAGTGGACGAAGCGAAGGAGCTTGCAGAAAAGAATCTCCGTCTTCGCAACAAATTCTGCCGCCAGGCACAATTCCTGCTGCCGGGAGATACCGACCTCGTTGCGGGCGTCAATGTCGCGCTCAAAGGCTGGGGCGGCTACGACGGAAAATACATCATCAAGCAGGCTGTCCACAAGCTGGACAGCGGCGGCTATACAACGCAGATCTCGCTGCGCATGGTATTGGAGGGATATTGATGGACGCAGAAAAAGTGTTAAAGCGGCTCGTTCGCGTCGGAACTGTGACGGACATCGACAATGCCAAGCGAAAAGCGCGAGTGAAGTTTCAGGACTGCAATATGACGTCCGGATGGCTCTATGTGCTGGACACGCACCCGCACATTCCAGCTTATGACCCTGCGCAGCAGAAGACAGAGTTGCAGGATGGGCATCAGCACGACCTCACGATCAAGCCGTGGATGCCGCTTGTCAACGACACCGTCCTCACGCTCTATCTGCCTGTGTTCAACGGGGATGGCTTCGTGCTGGGAGGTATCGGATGATTGTAGGGGCACTTGGAGACGTTGTTTTTTCAGTTTCGTCGCGCACGCTGAAAACGATCAGCAATTTCGTATGGTCCGGTTCTGCGCGGTACGCCACGCATGATCTCCATGCCGGCAACAGCATTTCGGAATACACCGGCACAGACCTTGCGAAGATCACCTTTGACATTCAGCTTCTTGCTTCCCTCGGCGTTGACCCAATGTCCGAGATTTGGCGGCTGTTCGATCTGGAACGGCAGGGCGTGACGCTGCCGCTTACGATTGGCAATCATGGATACGGCCGCTATCGCTGGACGATCCTGAGCCATAAGACCAAGGCGGAGCATTATGACGGGCATGGAAACATCATCAGTGCGACGCTGAGCATTTCCTTGCAGGAATATCTACGATGAGGGGCGCACACTATGGGCTACAAAATCACCATGTCGGAGATTGGGCCGATCAGCCTGAACGAAACCGACCCTGTAAAATCCATTCTGCAGAACGTGTCCATCATCCTGCGGACGATCAAAGGCTCCTGCCCGATGTATCGCGGCTTCGGTATTGACGCTACCTTGATCGACCGCCCGATTCCTGCGGCAAAGGTGCTGCTTTTCTCTCAAATCCGCGAGGCCATTGAGGAATATGAGCCGCGCGTCCGCGTCAAGAGCGTCGATTTTGATACGCAGGAAGAAATGCAGGGCGTTCTAAGCCCTATCGTGGAGGTGGAAATCGTCGATGAGTCGTAATACCGAATTTCAGTTTGTTTCGACCGACGCTGCGGAAATCACAAATTTTCTGATTACCGTTTATGAAAACTTGACCGGGGTGAGCGTCAGACCGGCCAGTCCGGAAAAGCTGTTCGCGCAATGGGTAGCCAGCGTCATCATTCAGGAGCGGGTCTACAACAACTACACCGCAAACCAGAATATTCCGAGCCGCGCCGAAGGCAAGAACCTTGACGCGCTGGCAGAACTGTACTATCTGCAGCAGCGCCCACAGGCAAAACCTGCTTACTGCACGGAACGGTTTACGATCTCCGAGGCGCAGACGTTCGCCATCCTCGTCCCCAAGGGGACGCGCGTCACAGACGCCAGCAACACCCTGATTTGGGAAACTGTCGCCGACGCCTACATCAACGCTGGCGATACCTACGTCGACACCGCCATCCGGTGCCAGACGGACGGCACGGTCGGCAACGGCTACGCCGTCGGCCAGCTCAACGTGATCGTTGACGTGTTCGACTACTACACGTCCTGCACCAATATCACGACTTCCGACGACGGTTCGGAGATCGCCAGCGACGAAGAATTCTACGAGCTGATGCGCGAATCCATGTTCGCGTTTTCGACGGCCGGCGCGGTTGGCTCCTACATCTACCACGCGAAATCCGTATCTACGGAGATTGCTGACGTACAGGCCGTTCGCCCGGCTGTCGTAAAGAAAGTGACGCTTGATCTCTATACGAAAGGCGGCGTCAAGTACGCTTTTTGGGGCGGCGACACCATCGACCTGTCCTCTCTGGCGGTCTACGCCAAGGGCAGCAACACGGCTGCGAGCGCCGACACAGATTATACCGTCACCTACGAAAACGGTCTGCTGCAAGTTGCAATCGCCGCAGACGGCGCGCTGGCAAGCGCGAGCCAGATCGACGTGTCGCTCACCTTTGACGGTGCCGGGCACGTCGATATTTATGTCCTGATGAACGACGGAACGATTGCCACGACGGAGATCAAGAACGCCGTCCTTGCCGCCTGTAACGAAAGCAAGGTGCGGCCGCTGGCCGATTATGTCAGCGTCAAAGACCCCGGCCTCGTTTCGTACAATATCGACTTCACCTACTATGTCCCCACCGACACGACGCTCTCCGGTGCGGCGATTCAGGAAGCCGTAGACGCAGCCGTCGAGGAATACATCGCTTGGCAGTCCGGCAAGCTCGGCCGCGATATTAACCCGGATAAGCTGCGCGACCTCCTGTTCCACACGGGTGTCAAGCGGATCGTGCTGCGCTCCCCGACCTACAAGGTGCTGGAGGGCGGCAAAAACAACGCCGCGCCGCAGATTGCAAAGCTGGGAACGAAAACAATCGTGAACGGAGGCTACGAGGATGAATGAGCAGTACGGCCTCACGGTTGAGAACCTGCTGAACGTCCTCCCCGATGTGCTGCGGCAGGATGAAAAAATGCTCGCGCTCGCAACCGGCGTCGCGGAGATCCTGACGGCGCGGCCGACCGAGATTGAGCAGAATATGCTCTATCAGCACATCGACACTCTGCCAGAAGATCTTCTCGACCAGCTTGCGCACGACTTCGGCGTAAGCTGGTGGGACAACGACTGGGATATTGAGCAGAAGCGCGCCACGTTCCGCGAGTCCTGGCACGTTCGCCGTCACCTCGGCACGAAGTACGCCGTCGAGCTGGCGTTGTCCACTTCGTTCGGCTCCGGTAAGGTGCAGGAATGGTTTGAATATGGCGGCGAGCCGAATCACTATCGCATCTTTGACGTTGACATCAGACAGGTCAACGACAATATCCGCACGTTCCTGCAGATCCTCGAAGTTGTCAGCCGTAAGAGCGCGGTGCTGGACAGTATTCGTGCAATTTCCGTCCGTGAGCTGATTCTGTACTTCGGCGCGGTTATGAGCGTCACGAAGAAATTCAAGCTCACCACGGGCGAGGTCAATACGGACATTGACATCATGGGCGACGAAGCCGGGAACGCCCTGTGCGACTGGGACGGCGGTCTGATTATGATAGATAAGGAGGCAACGGTATGACACACTGGTTGACCCCGGATGGGTACAACGTCATGCTTCGCGGGCTCATGGGCGACGCGATCAAATTCACACGCATCAAATACGGCAACGGTACGCCGGGTGACGGCGCGAACGATCTGAAGAACCCGTTGCTCTCTCTGAAAATTGCTTCTGCGACGCGCAGCGAGAAGTACGTCACACTGTCTGTGTCGTTCAAGAATGTCGAGCTGGAGATCACCGGCTTCTGGGCAACCGAAATTGGCATTTACGTCGAGGACCCCGACGATTCCACGAAGGAACTCTGCTATTGCATCTGGGAGGAAACAGAGGTCGAGAAAGCCGACTATATCAACCCCAACGTCGAGCGCCTGCTTGCATCGCAGTACGACTTTGTGGTGTTCGTCAGCGAGGCCAAAAACGTGTCTGCGGCGCTTGGTGAAACGCTGGTCTACGCAACCGTTACGGAACTGAACAATCACAAAAACGACAAGAACAATCCACACAAGGTGACCAAGGAGCAGATCGGGCTTGGAAACGTGGAAAACAAGGCTCTGATCGACCAAACGCCCACCTTTGCGACAGCAAAGGAGCTGTCGGATATTTCATCCGGCGAGAAGATGGGGTCTATCCTCGGAAAGATTGCAAAGGCGCTGTCACTGCTGAAATCGCACCTTTCCGACTTCAACAATCCGCATCAGGTAAAAGCCGCCGATATTGGCGCCGCTGCGTCGACGCACTCGCACAACGCAAATGACATCAACGATGGCACGGTCATTGTGCAGCGCGGTGGTACTGGCCGCAACGAGTGGACGAAGAACTGCATCGTTTTCGCGGACGGTGAGAAATCGCTTGGGCAGGTCTCGGCACCATCGGAGGTTTCGCTTCTGGCGCAGGGGCCTGATTCCGCCCCTGTCTTTATGAAGTTGTCCAGTCTGGCGTTGTTTGTCACCGGCAACACGCCGCCGACGCAGAAGAATCTTTTCTGGATTGATCCGACGCCTGTTACTGGCGGCTTGAAGTATTGGAACGGCACCGACTGGGAGCACGTTCCTGTTGCTTATTCTTGATCTTAGGAGGACTCTCGCATGAAAATTCAGATTGAAGCCGAACTGTCCAATTACATCGAATCCCTGCATTATGACCGTAATTCCATTCAGGAGCTGCTGCTCATGGCGTCAAAGCAGGGCTTGAAGGACACCGACGCATACAACGCATGGATGAAGGACTACCTCGGCAAGAGCAAGGAATACGAGATCGCAAAAGCGACGCTGGAACGTGAGTTTATCATTCCTGCCGTCGGCAATGCAGCGGTTGACTGGGTGCTTGATTTCTCGACCGCCACGGTGACGGTGACGCCGCGGGAGCAGACCGATGACTAGGCCACAGGAAACCTTCACCGATATGCTGGCGCGGCTTTTCCCCATGCCGGGTATCCAGCTTGGCATCAACTCGCCGCACTCCAAGTGCATTACATTTCAGGTGACGGAAGACTGCAACCTGCGCTGCAGCTACTGCTATCAGGGCTGCAAGACGCACCGGAAGATGTCGCTTGAAACCGCCAAGGTCGCCGTCGATATGCTGCTCGCCGCAGACGAGCGGACAAATCAGTACATCACGTCCACGGAGGTTGCCGGGGTCGTTCTTGACTTTATCGGCGGTGAGCCGCTGCTGGAAGTCGAGCTGATCGACCAGATCCTCGACTACTTCGTGGCGCAGACCTTCCGCCTGCATCATCCATGGGCGACGCGCTGGAAAGCGTCGATGTCCACAAACGGAACGCTGTACTTCCGCCCGGAGGTACAGCGGTTTTTGGATAAGTGGGCAAAGCACCTGTCGCTCTCCATCAGCATTGACGGAGATAAGCAGCTCCACGATTCCTGCCGCGTCTTCCCGGACGGCTCTGGCAGCTATGATCTTGCTATCGCGGCCGCGAAGGATTACATGACCAAGGGAAACGCCCTTGGCTCGAAGATGACGATTGCTCCCGGCAACGTCGATTATCTGTACCACGCAGTAATCGGTCTGCTGGACGCGGGGTATCGGGCGATCAATCTGAACTGCGTTTACGAAAAGGGCTGGACGCTCGACCATGCGGCTACACTCTACACACAGCTCAAACGGCTCGCCGATTTCGTCCTGCTCTCGGACGAGCAGCCGTATCTGTCGATCTTCAGCGAAAGCATCGGCCATCCGCTTCCGGAGGACGATAATCAGAACTGGTGCGGCGGTACGGGGCTTATGCTGGCGGTTGACTGCGATGGCCTGTTCTTCCCGTGCCTGCGCTACATGGGAACCTCCCTCGGCCATGAGCAACGGCCCTATACCATCGGCGATCTGGAACACGGCATCAACGTTCTTCCGGAACATCGGGCGCGGGTGGCAGAAATGGCCGCAGTCACGCGGCGCAGCCAGTCCACCGACGAATGCTTTGCGTGCCCGATCGCGTCCGGCTGCTCTTGGTGCAGCGCGTACAACTACCAATGCACAGGGACTCCGGATAAGCGCGTGACGTACATCTGCCCGATGCACAAGGCCCGCGTCCTGGCGAACGCCTACTACTGGAACAAGCTGCACCGCAGGCAGGGCGAGAGGACACGGTATCGGCTGGATATTCCCGACGATTGGGCGCTTGAGATCATCTCAGATGCAGAGCTGGAAATGCTCAAATCTCTATCCAGGGAGGGCTGATTATGGCATATATCGAGGCTGAACGCTTCGCGGCTCTGAAAGCGCGTGTCAAGGCCGAGTGCCTGCGGCGCTGCCATACCGGATCTGTTGCGGAATACGGCGGCGAAAAATACGAATACACGAACAGCCCCACCGAAGATCACACCGTCGACGTGGAGCATTATGAGAAGCTGGCGCTTCCGCTGTCGAAGATCCACAGCGAGAAAGTGCCGAGCCTTGACGGCCGCAGAATCGTGTTTGACGAGGACATCACCGAGTTTGAAGCGGCGTTGACGCTCTTTGAAACACGCCCCATGACGGACAAGACGCGGGGTGACTGTGAAACGTCCTGCACGGGAGCTTGCTACACCGGCTGTTCTGGAGACTGCACAGGCGGCTGCGAAACGACGTGCTCCGGAGAATGTCAAGGCTCCTGCACAGGCTGCGGAAGCGGCTGTGCGAACACCTGCGAAGGCTCCTGCTCTGGCGGCTGTTACGGCTGCGGCGGCAACTGCACGGGCGGCTGCTCTGGCTCCTGTGATGGTAGCTGCTCTGGTTGCTCCGGTTCCTGCTCTGGCGGCTGTTCCAGCAGCTGTTCTGGCGGCTGCAAATCGTCCTGCACAGTGACCTGCGGCAACACTGGCTGCGTCGGCTCGTGCCTTGGTCTCTGCTCTGCCGGCTGCACGACCTCGTGCCAGACGTCCTGCGGCTATTGCGGGACAAACTGCACAGCCGTATCGAAGTAAGGAGGTAGCCCTTTGGAAATTGCAAGTAAATACGAAATCGCTGCGGCGAACCTCGCAATCGCTTTGCAGACGGACACGGTTTCCGTTGAGCAGCGAAGTGAGCTGCGAGCGGCAATCAGCAACAGCATCGACAAACTCGTCGACGCGCTCAACATGATTATCGTCTGCTACAACAAGCGAATGTACGCTGGCGAGATTGCGCCTGAAAAAGCCGCAAAGTGCGTCAAGGCAGAATACGCCGCCATCGGCCTTTCCAACGTGGTCGCATACGATTATTTCTCCGCGGCGGTCGGTGCGTTCTTCACGCGCAAAACCCTGATGGCGCTGTCGACCGATGAAAAGCTCGCGTGGGTGAAAACGATCTTCGAGCAGAACGAACGCTGCGGCTGTCAGCGCGTCAAAGATGCGCTGTTCATCTACTGCCTGCGGCTGCTGTCGCACATGGGCATCGTCACAGCGGATCTCTCTTTCACGAACCTCGTCATGCGCGAGATCAACGCCATCACGGAAGACCGAAAGAACGCCGCGATCATGCCGCAGGCGCTCGTCACGGAATTGTAAGGGGTGATCGTATGGCAGTAGAAAACGTAAATTCCAAGCCGATTGCCGCTTCTGCGGCGATTGCCGACTTTATCCTCGCATCGATTGGCGGCAAGGTTCGCCGTGTTCCGATCAGCACCCTTGCTGAAACGCTCACCGATGCCGAAGTTGAGCTTATCAGCGCCGCTGCGTCTGCGCTGGTGTCGGCTGCGGGCAGAGCCTGTTATATCGGCACAAATGAAAACTGGTACGTGTGGGATGGCGCACAGGGCGCGTTCGTCGATTCGGGGTATCCATCGCGCGGCACACAGGGCGAACCCGGCGTAATCTTTACGCCGCACGTGACCGAAGCCGGTATTCTGAGCTGGACGAACGACGGCGGTCTTCCGAATCCGGAGCCCGTGAGCCTGCTCGGACCCGCGGGCGGTGTAACTTCGTTCAATAACCGCTCCGGTGCAGTTGTTCCGGAAAACGGCGACTATACCGCAGAGATGGTCGGAGCGGAAGAGAAAGACGCCGTCAAGAATCACAACGAGTCCGAGGCCGCACACAAAGCCCTGTTCGATGCGAAACTGAATACGGACGGCGACGGCGGCACGCTGAAACCCACCTTCACGCAGTCCGCGACGCGAACGCAGCTCGAATCCGGTCTGGAAATGAAAGTCCTTCTCGGTCGCATTATGAAGTGGCTTGCGGATCTCGGAACAGCCGCGTTCAAAGATTCCAGCAACTTTGAATCGAAAGGCGCTGGTTCGTCCGCAGTTACCGCGCACAACACCGCTGCGCAGGCCCACGCTGACCTGTTTGCAAAAAAAGCCGGCAAGGGCATCGCGTTCACGCTCACACTTTCTGTCGCAGGATGGTCGAACCTTGCACAGACGCTGGAAGATGCGCGCTTCCTCGACGCCGAGTATGCCTATATCGTGACGCCGACGGCCGACAGCCTCACGGCGTGGGGCGACGCAGGAATCCGCGTCGGTGACATTACGGAGAACGGCAAAATGCCGTTTACCTGCACAGATACGCCGGCAAGCGCAATCACAGTAAATATTTACAGAGCGGAGGTCGCACAATGAGCAAGGTATTTCAGATGATCGGCGGAAGCGGTGGCGGCATCAAGCTCGCGTCCATCGAGATCACAACGCCGCCTACGAAGACCGCCTACAAGGCTGGTGAGCAGTTCTCGACGGCTGGCATGGTTGTCAAGGCGACGTATTCCAACGGCGCCACGCTGATTGCAACAGGCGCTTCGGTCGAGCCGAGCGGCGGTCTGGAAGCAGGTCGCACCAGCGTCACCATCCGATACACGGAGGGCGGCGTATCCTGCACCGCAACACAGGCGATCACAGTCACCAAGACGAATGTGACCGTGCCGAGCCAGAGCGGAAGCCTGACCTATTCAGGCAGCTCGCAAAGCCCGGCATGGTACAACTACGATACGACGAAAATGACGCTCGGCGGCACGACCAGCGGCACGAACGCCGGCAATTACAGCGCGAAGTTTACGCTGAAAGACACAGCCCTCTATCAGTGGGCAGACGGCTCGACCGCGCCGAAAACCGTATCGTGGAAGATCGGCAAGGCAGATGGTTCACTGATGCTCAGCAAGACTTCGATCAAGCTGGAAGACGGAAAGCTGACAGATTCTTTCACGGTCACACGGCTTGGCACAGGAACAATCACAGCCGTGTCCAACCGCCCCGATATTGCCAGTGTTTCCATTTCGGGAAATATTGTGACCGTCCACAGCGTCGATGAAAACTCCGGCACGGTTACGATCACGGTTTCCGTTGCCAGCGACACGAACTACAACGCGCCGGCAAGCAAGACCTGCACCGTGTCGTGCGTGTTCGTGACAATCTTCGGCGTCTGCTGGACGTACAGCAACTCCTCTCCGGCTCTTTCCCGCCTGACGCCGAGCAACGACCCGAACGGCTATGTCAATGCCGCCGTGTCCTCGGAGCCGCGCGCTGCCATCGGCACAGGCGCTGGCAGCTCTCCATTCGACGCATTCATGCCGTGGCAAGGCATGGAGGAATACAACATCATCAACGGCGCGGTGTCGTACAAAAAGGGACAGTCCGGATTCTCCCGCACGTCCTACGATACGATGGTCTTTATCCCTGAGTTTTACTACAAGATCGTCTATAACAGCAGCCAGAGCAAGATCTATTACTACGTTGCAAACGCGCCGTTCACCGGCTTTTCCAAGCACCCCGGTTCTGGCCGCTATGTTGGTCGCTACAACACGATTGCCAGCTACTACTCTAAGTCTGGCGCGAATCCGTTGACGAACATCACACGCGCCACAGCCCGCACAAACTCACGGAACAAGGGCAGCAAGTGGCAGCAGTACGATTATGCGTCGTGGTGCGCGGTCTGGCTGCTCTATCTCGTCGAGTATGCAAACTGGGACAGCCAGAGCAAGATCGGCAACGGTATTGTCGGCGCATCGTCGGTTTCCAAAACAGGCACGACAGACAGCATGACCTACCATACGGGCACGGCAGCTTCGTCCAGAACAAGCGCGGGTGGTGTGCAGTATCGCGGCATTGAAAATCCGTGGGGCAATGTCTACGACTGGCTCGACGGCATCAACTTCAACAACCGCGCGGCTTATATCTGCACCGATCCGTCGAAGTATGCGGATGATACGTCCACCAACTATACATCGGCAGGGCTCAGCCTGCCGAGCAGTGACGGCTATATCAAGACGCTTGGTAACTGCACGGCGCTCCCGTGGGCGTTCATTCCGACCGGAACCGGAGGAAGCCAGACAACCTACGTCCCCGACTACGTGTATTCGTACACCGGCTGGCGTCTGCCTGCCGTCGGCGGCTCCTTTAGCTATTCCGCTGCGGGTTGCGGCCTGTTCTTCTTCGGTGGCTACTGCAATTCGTCCGACGCGAGCTCGAACATCGGCGCCCGCCTCCTTTACGTCCCCTAATGGGGGACCGGGGGCCGCAGCCCCCGCGGGCTTTCGTTTTCAGAGCGGATCGTCTTACGCTCTGGCGCGGCAGCGCCATTCCCTATATATCCGCGCGAAGCGCGGCGCGTATATTTTTTCAAAATAACGTATTTCGTTATTTTCTCCCGTTTTCGGATCTTCCCGACGCATAGACAGTATAATTTTGACGGGATTATCTGCGCAGCTTGTGCGATGGCTTCTGGTTCGCCCGTGTATTCGAGCACCGGCTGGCGTCTGCCTGCCGTCGGCGGCTACTTTTACTATTCCGCTGCGTATTGCGGCCTGTTCTTCTTCTATGGCTACTACTATTCGTCCTACGCGTACTCGTACATCGGCGCCCGCCTCCTTTACGTCCCCTAATGGGGGACCGGGGGCCGCAGCCCCCGCGGGCTTTCGTTTTCAGAGCGGATCGTCTTACGCTCTGGCGCGGCAGCGCCATTCCCTATATATCCGCGCGAAGCGCGGCGCGTATATTTTTTCAAAATAACGTATTTCGTTATTTTCTCCCGTTTTCGGATCTTCCCGACGCATAGACAGTATAATTTTGACGGGATTATCTGCGCAGCTTGTGCGATGGCTTCTGGTTCGCCCGTGTATTCGAACACCGGCTGGCGTCTGCCTGCCGTCGGCGGCTACTTTAACAATTCCGCTGCGAATTGCGGCCTGTTCTTCTTCAATGGCAACTACAATTCGTCCAACGCGAACTCGAACATCGGCGCCCGCCTACTTGTTTGTATGCTCCATTTCTTTGCGCAGATTCTCCCTCACCGCTTGGTGGAAATATTGCCGCTACAGGACGGGCTCTAGTACGGCCGAAAGGTATCTGGAAAGACCCCGATGGCAAACAAGGAGCGAGGCATATGCCAAAAAGAAAAGGATTCCTGTATGAATGGATGTGTGACAAAGAACACATCCGCGAAGCCATTGTGTTTGGCGCGAAAGACAAACACGATCGGCGCGACGTAAGACGGGTGCTGGCCGACGTGGACGGCTTCACGGACCGCGTCTATGATCTTCTGCAGACGCAGACTTTCGCCCCAGCCCAGCCGAAGAAGCGCAAGATCTTCGACAACAGCAGCCGAAAGTGGAGAGAGATCGAATACGTTCCGTTCTTCCCCGACGGCATTGTCCACACGTTGATGGTCTTGGCGGCGGCGCCGGTCTTCCTGCGCGGGATGAATTACTGGTGCTGCGCATCAGTACCGGGACGCGGCGGAAAGCACGCGCTTCGGCGCTGCAAGCGTGTCATTCACCACGGCAAAAAAGGAAGCCGGTACGTCTGCAAAATGGACGTTCACCACTTCTACCATTCTGTCGACCGCCGCAAGCTGATCTGGATGCTGGCGCACAAGATCAAGGACAAGAAGTATCTAAAGCTGACGTGGGAGATCCTGCAAACCTGCGAACAGGGGCTGGCCATTGGCTTTTTCATCTGCCAGTGGCTTGCAAACTTCTATCTGGAATCGCTCGACCGTTACATCACGACGCTCGACGGTGTGAAGTACAGCGTGCGATACATGGATGATATTGTCCTCTTTGGCCCGAACAAAAAGAAGCTGCACCGTGCGCGGAAAGCGATTGCCGAGTATCTGCAAAAGCGGCTGCGGCTGCAGATGAAAGGTAACTGGCAGGTGTTCCCCTTAAAAGCACGGCCGCTGGATTACGTCGGGTATCGCTTTTACCGCGATTATACTACCATGCGCCGAAAAAACTTCCTGCGCTTTACGCGCCAATGCCGCAAAGTGCGCAAGAAGATCGAGCGTCACCAGCGGATCGCGTATCGGACGGCATCGGGGCTTTTGAGCCGGATCGGCCAGCTCAAGCATTGCAATTCCGCTGCGGCGCGGAAAAAGTATGTTGACCCCATCGGGGTACGAATCTTGAAGGAGGTTGTGCGAAATGAAAGTAAGAGGCGACAATGCGCCGGCAAATGCGTTTTCGCTGGAGGAGCAGCCTGACAAACCCGGCTACTGCCTTGTGCGGTTCTATGAGAACGTAGCTCCGTTCTCGGAAACGCAGGGCGAGCTGACGATCTCCGGCTTCGAGTACGACGAATACCATCTGGAGCTTCCGTTCTATGACGGGATCTATGATGATATTCTCGGCAGCTTCGACGGCTATTTCGCGCAGGCGAAGCTGGCCGAAGCCGAAAAGGAGACCATTCCGAAGCTGAAACAGCAGGTAAGCGACCTGCAAAGCGTCAATGAAGGACTGTCCGCACAGATCACGCAGGCGCAGCTTGCGCTCTGTGACGTCTATGAGCTTGTGATCGGAGGTTGATGGATATGGCGAAAGTGTATGCCGAGCTGATTCGAAAGGGGCTGAAAACACTTGATGATGTGCCGGAACGACTGCGCGAGGAAGTCCGGCGTATCCTTGAAGAAGATGAGGTCGAGGGCGTATGAAGCGCCTTCGACTTTTTCTTTTGACTATTCTGTGTGGAAAGGAGGTCGCTGATATGGCAATCGTGTATGCGACGTTGATCGTCAAGGGCAAAAAGACGCTCGACCAGGTGCCGGCTCTCATCAAGCCGCAGGTCGAGGAAATCCTGAAGGATCTCGAAGTAGAGATCTGACACGCAGCAGGAGGGGCGGCACGGTCTGCCTCTCCTGCATTTTGCAAGTAGAGGTGAAAGTGATTATGACAATCAACGCTGGTGAGTTTCTGATCGCGTTTGTCGCGGCTATGGGGATTCCGTCCGCCATCATGGGCTTTATCGTCTGGAAACTGGAACGGAAAATTGCGGCGCGTGATAAGCGCGCCGAAGAGCAGGATGAAGCGCAGAAAGACTTCTTTCTGCTCATGGTGCAGAGTACAGGCGCAGCAATCGCGCTCGGCGAAGCAACCGCCAAGGCGGTACAGCGCATTCCAGACGCGAACTGCAACGGCGATATGCACGATGCTCTGAACTACGCAGCCAACATCAAGCATAAGCAGAAGGATTTTTTGACAAAGCAGGGCATTCACGCCCTGTATGACTAAGGAGGAACACGATTCATGGAATACAACATTACCACCATCATTCAGGCGGTATTTGCGCTGATCGCAGCAGTCATTACCGTCATTGTCATTCCGTACATCAAGAGCAAGACCACAGCCCAGCAGCAGGCAGAAATCAACGCATGGGTGAAGATTGCCGTATCTGCCGCAGAGCAGATTTACAACGGCTCCGGTCGCGGTCCTGAGAAGAAAGCGTATGTCTTGGAATGGCTCAGGCAGCGCGGCATTACGGTTGACGAAGCCAAACTGGACGCTATGATCGAGTCCGCCGTTTATGAATTGAAAAGCGGCGTTTTGGCTGTCGGTGAGCTTTCGACCTCCGGGGGCGACGAAACATGAGCGTACGCATCGGGCAGGCGTCGCTCGGCGAAACTGGCGCGCATGGGCAGAAACCCGGCAATCAGACCGGTCGCGAATTAAACTTCGCGTATTGGTACTCTGGAAGCTGGCTCGGTGTTCTCCGGTTCAAGGACCGCAGGAAAGCCGAGCTAGCCGCGCAGGCGTGCGAAGCTGGTGTCGGCAACAAGAACATCGGGTACGATCAGGACGGTCGCAACACGGCCTACGTCGCTGCGGAAGCGGTAGACTTCATTCTGAGCAAGATCGCAAAGCCCGTAGAAACGGACTGCAGCGCGTTTATGATGCTCTGCGCAATTTCCGCTGGCGTCGACGCCCTGAAAGAAACCTACCGCAAGCAGGGCAATTCCTGCACGACCTACTGCATGATGCACTGCTTCCCTGCTACGGGAGAATTTGAATTGCTGACTGACCGGAAGTACCTGACATCTGACGCCTACCTGCGCCGGGGCGATATTCTGGTATCGTCCGGGCATACGGTCATGGTGTTGGAAAACGGAGAAAAGGAGGACGACGATATGGACAAAGCAACCTTCACAGAGCTTTTCCGCGAAATGCGGAAAGATCTTCAGGACAATGACTGCAGCGATTGGAGCGAAGCTGCTCGCCAGTGGGCAGTCAACAACGGCATCGTGCAGGGCGGCGCACCGCTGCCCGACGGCTCCGCGAACTTCATGTGGCAGGACATGATGACGCGCGAGCAGCTCGTCACGGTTCTTTACCGCTTCGCGCAGAAGCTCGGCATGATCTGATGGCTCAGAAAAAGCGCAGGAGAAAGAAGCTGGACACGAGCAAACTCGTCTGCTTCCTGCTGGTCGGGTCTGGCTTGCTTATCACGCAGGAATGTATTTACCTGATGCGCCTGTGCATCAAGTCCAACTATATGGCTTCTGCCGCTTGGTTGACAGCCGCGCTCAGTCTGGCGCAGGTTATCATCATCACGGGCGGCAAGTGCTATTTTGAGCTGGTCAAGTCCGACCACAAGCGTGGCGGCATCACGTTTGAAGCCGCCAAGGCAAACGGCTTTCAGGAGCAGGACGCACCGGACAACGTGGACAGCGCCTTTATCTGAACACACGAACAAACCCCTCGCATGGCAGAAGTGTCATGTGAGGGGTTTTCTTTTTTGCGCGGCTCTGGCGGCTCGCTACGCCGTTTTTATATCTGCCCATTGATTCTCTCGTCGCTTTGCGCTGCCTAAACTTGCAAGTCCAGCAGCGACGCGACAGAGGCGCTTACTTCGTGCTATACGCTTTCGGTGTTATCTGAATCACAATCTCGTCACGTTTCAATGTCACGAAATTTATCTTCGCTTCGAGCGTTCCCGGCATGGACGCGGCTGGCAGCATATACAGGCTGGCAAAATGCCCGATCGTCAATGGTCCGGCTTTCACCACAACCGGAATCTCATCACTGGCCGCTCCAATCTGATTACAGAAGTCGAGGACGGTAATTTTTTTCATGCTCAATAATCCTCCTCAATACATTCGTCCGCTTCGGTGTAGTATTCTCCGTCGTAGCCTTTTCCCATAACCTTGTCGTAGCAATCGAAGCAGACCAACCGGTAAGTAATGCCGTGGCAGTCTCGTGTAAAAGTCATGTCCTCTCGCAGAAACTCACCCTTGCAGACAGGGCATTCGATCTTCCGCGCTTTCTCCCACCCGGCGTCTTCCAGATCGTCGAAGCCGTTCCAGACGTCCTCCATGACGATCTGCTTTTCATCGTTCACGATGAGACCTGCAGCATCCTCGCCGTAAAGCTCACTTTCAAGCAGGAACAGGTGCGCGGTGAGCGTTTCCGGTTTGCCGTCCACGTCCGGGGTAATCTGAAAATCGCCCTCGTCAATGACATACCACGTTCCCTCGTGACCGGCGATCTCGATGCCGTCGCTATTCCAGCTCAGCATACGCCACAACTCCGGTTCTTTTGTGATTGCCCACACGTTGAGTGAATTCTGCTTATGCGCAAAATCTTCGAGAGCTTCAACCGTTCCGCAGGTGTCGCAGATGTAGCAGCCAATGCGGCGGCTGAGGGCGTTGTGTGTGACGCTCTCTGCGTCCATCGTCATCTTCCCGCAGCGGGGACACGCGAAGTGTCCACCCGGCTGCTTTTTGGCAAAGCGTTCGATCAATGTCTTTGCCGGCTTATCGATCATCAGTCCCATGCTCTGAGCCTCCTTACCACTCTTGCCCCTCAAAGTCTTCCAGCGCATTCAGCGCGGCAAAGTGTTCGCGCATAAATTTGCCCGCATCTTCGTCCTGCCGATTTATCAGTTCCTCATCTGCACCGTTTTCTTCGTATTCGCGTTGAAGCCGTCTGGAGTTCTCGTAGACTTCTTTGCGCTTACGCTCATCCTCAATCAAGAGTGCGTGAATGTATTCCAACGTTTTGATCGTCATAAGGCTTTCTCCTTTCACTCGATAGCAGCTTCGATGCTGCTGATAGCTTCTTCCAAACTGTCCACAGCACTGGAAAGATTGTCACAGGCTTCGTCGGCTTTTTCGTAGCGTTCGCTTTCCTGCATATTCTCCGGGATATTGTCCCGGTATTCTTCTTCTTCAGCCTGAAGGTCTTCGAGGCTGCATTTCAGCTCCTCCAACTGGTCGATGATGGCCTGCAAATTCTTGCGGCGGATTTTATTCATCGTCGTTATCCTCCCCGTAGTTTTCTTCAAAGCGGCCTTCGGTGATGCCGCCGTAGGTGTAGCCGTTGTCGAAGCTCAGATAGATTGGCGTATCTTCATCGTACTGTGCGAGGAAGTTTATCAGCTCGCCAGCGGTCATCGTTCGATTGATCTGGTCGATACCGTAGCCTTCGCGGAAAGTGGAATAAATCAGCTTTTCCATGATGCCCCTCCTCACACTTCGGAAACGTAAAACGTGGTGTCGCAAATCTGACCGAGGCTGTACATGATTCCAGCGACCTCGATAATGTCGTAGGTTTCCGGATCGCTGTACTGCATGATTGTCCGCGCCATGCTATACAGCAGCTTAGTAGTGATGTTCCGCTGGGTGCCTTTGGCATCGTACGGCATATTCAAAAACTTGTCGTATGCCTTGCAATCGCCCCGCGTGAACCAACCGTGCCTGATGCACAGCGCCCGGAGATTGTCCATATCCATCCAGCGTTTTTCCTGAATCGTCATTGCTTTTTCCTCCTTGATATTTTTGCCTTACTCGGTTATAATCAAGGTGGCCGGGGTAAGGCTCCCGGCTCACCTTTTGGGGTGTTTGAGTAGCGGGTCTGTGGAAGGGGCCGCTACTCTTTTTATTTACTCATCCATGATGCGCTTGACGCTTTCGCGGAGTTCTTCGAGCGTTTCGCACTTCTCGATGAGTTCGAGGATCGCTTTCAGCAGCGCCTCGGTGACGTTCACGTCGTTCATTCACCTCGCTCCTTTCAAAAAGCTGTTCGGCTTTGCCTTACATGCTTATATTACACCATTTTCGTGTACTTGTCAATAGAAAAGTTAAATATTTTCGTGGATTCGTAAAACTTTTTTATTGACGTATAAACGGAAATAGTGTATATTCGTACTAGAAGGAGGTGGCGCAAGGTGTCGGTTTCAAAAAAGGTCAAAGCCCTGCTGCTGGAGCGCGAAAAGAAGCAGTCGGATTTGATGGAAGTCTTAGGTATGAGTAGTAAGCAGAGCCTAAGCAACAAGTTTTCGAATGAACGATGGTCTGCCGAAGATCTTGTAAAGATAGCTGAGTATTGCGGCTGTAAGCTGGCGTTTATACTGCCAAATGGAGAACGGATTACCATTTCAAATGCTGATTTGACGGATGAAGCAGAGACTTAGGAGGTATCAATGAACTACGACGAAATCATGGAGCGCGGCATCAGAACGTTCCCTTTGAGACGATCCAGATCCTGTGTCACCAGCTTCAATGCCAGCCCGGCAACGTTCTGAACGCCATAGAGGTCTATACGATTCCCGCAAAAGGAGAAAGCCCGGACGTATGGTAAGCGTCCGGGCTTTGGGGAGCAAGTCAGCGTTTGGTATGTAATTCAAAGCCGGTCCGTGTCCGTACCCGCGGCTCACTATTCGGTATGCGGATAATCAGATCTTCGAGATCGCAGTCCAGCGCTTCGCATATCAAATCCAAATGCTCAAGGTTGACACGCTCAGCGAATTCGTGGTAGTAGTCATTGATGGTAGACGGACGTATGCCAGTTGCGCGAGCGAGATCAGCCTGCGTCCAGCGCCTTTCGCCGAGGCGCGTGGACAGTAAAATCCTAATCATAGCCATGCTCCTTTACGAGAAAATATAACAAGTATTTTCTCATTTTGCATGGAATCGTTAGGTTATAACGAACTTCGTTATAGAAAATAAAGCCGCTATGTGGAGAAATCCAGCATAGCGGCTTTTGCTATATCACGATAAAATAAGAGCGGGTGCATGGCTCAATAGAGCAGGAGGAAGAAATATGCCTAAAGATGATTTGGAAGTTAGATCGTATGCATATCAATGTACCGGTGAATCAGGCGAAGGATTTGTCCTTGCCTATTTCAACGGGAATCAGGAGGTTCCGGATGATACAATTCTGCATGATGGGAAGACATATCAGCGCGCGGAGCATCTCAGAATTGATTACGACTCCATCCCGGCCCATCAAAGAGACACTCTTGCCGAGATGGCGCTTGACCTAACGCGGCATGTGATGAATGACCCAGAGCTCAGAGCAAAATGCGATCAATTTGTCGAGTCTGCGAAGCACCGCAAGCGGAAAAAATGAACCACAACATGAACCACAAAACTTGATTTTAAGAGCCATGCACCTCAAATGAACCTCGATTTTTTATGTTTTTCTTTGCTCGGTTATATCAGAGTTTATCAAAAGAAAAAAGCCAGAAACCATTGCGGTTTCTGGCTTTTCTTGAAAACTCAGCGCTTCGAGAACTGCGGAGCACGTCTCGCAGCTTTGAGACCGTATTTCTTTCTTTCCTTCATTCTCGGGTCACGGGTCAGGAAGCCGGCGGCTTTCAGCGTGGCGCGGAACTCGGGGTTGACGCTCAGAAGAGCGCGGGCAACGCCATGACGGATGGCGCCGGCCTGACCGGAAACGCCGCCGCCCTCGACGGTGCAGATGATGTCGACCTTACCGACCAGATCGGTCGCAGCCAGCGGCTGACGGACGACCATCTTCAGGGTGTCCAGACCGAAATAATCGTCGATGTCACGGCCGTTGATGGTGATGGAGCCGGTGCCGCCCTGATAGACGCGGACGCGTGCAACGGAGGATTTCCGACGGCCGGTGCCGTACTGATACTGTCTCTTGCTCTCGTACATAGTCTGTTACCTCCTGATTAGTCCAAAGTCCAGGCTTCGGGCTTCTGTGCAGCGTTGTTGTGCTCGGCGCCCTTGTAAAGCTTCAGGCGGGTCAGCTCAGCGCGGCCGATGCTGTTTTTGGGCAGCATGCCCTTGACAGCCAGCTCCATGGCGAACTCGGGACGCTCAGCCATGAGCGTGCGGTACTTGACGTCCTTGAGGTTGCCGATCCAGCCGGTGTGATGATAGTAGTGCTTGTTGTCGAGCTTCTTGCCGGTGAGAACGGCCTTGTCAACATTCACGATGATGACGAAATCGCCGCAGTCAACGTTCGGGGTGAAGTCAACCTTGTGCTTGCCGCGCAGAAGCTTGGCAGCGGTAACAGCGGTGCGGCCCAGGGGCTTGCCAGCTGCGTCGAGAACGTACCATTTTCTCTGGACGGTCTCTTTCTTAGCCATAGTGGTCATGTTTGTTCCTCCGTTTGAAAACGCGATGTTTTCTTTTATGATAAAAAGTTTTGACAATTTTTCGGCGCGCATATAGAATAACCCTCGGAAGCGCGCTTACTCTTTATATCATATGGGAAAATCCGTGTCAAGCACGATTTTCCTGATTTTTAACGCAGCACAACGCAAACTCGCAAATGCTTCAAAATGCTCGCAAATGCTCTTGAATGCTCAAATCGTAAATTTCGAAAAAATGGAGAACCGGATATGCAGAATATGTTGGGCCGCGTCCGCCGGTGTGTGGACGATTATCATATGATCGACGCGGGCGATTCCATCGCTGTCGGCGTGTCGGGCGGAAAGGACTCGCTGACGCTTCTGGCGGTGCTTGCCGGGCTGCGGAGCTTCTATCCGAAGGCGTTTTCGCTCCGCGCCATCACCATCGACATGGGGCTGGACGGGATGGATTTTTCGCCGGTCGCGGACTTCTGCCGCTCCATCGACGTACCTTATACCGTAAAGAAAACCGAGATCGGCCCGATCATCTTTGACTACCGGAAGGAAAAGAACCCCTGCTCCATGTGCGCGAAGATGCGCCGCGGCGCGCTGGGTGACGTGCTGCTGGAGCAGGGCTGCAACAAGATCGCTCTCGGCCACCACTTTGACGACGCGGTCGAGACGCTTCTCATGAGCCTTCTCTATGAGGGGCGCATCGGCTGCTTTGAGCCGGTGACGTATCTCAGCCGTACCGGCGTCACGCAGATCCGGCCCATGCTCTACATCGGCGAAAAGGCAATCGAAGCTTTCGCGCAGCAGCAGGCCCTGCCGGTCGTGCACAACGTCTGTCCCGCGGACAAGCACACCAAGCGGCAGGAGGTCAAGGAGCTGCTCGCGTCCCTTCAGGCACAGTATCCGGACGTGAAGACGAAGATCTTCGGCGCCATGCAGCGCCTCCCGCTGCCGCAGTGGGGGATAGAAAAGTAACGAACAGCTGCAGCCCCGGCAGGCATGCCGGGGTTTTTGCGTGGTATTTGCGTGTTTTTCTCAGAAAGGGATTGGAAATACTCCCAAAGTGTGTTATGATTAAAAAAATTGCGATTTTTCGCCAGAACTTTGAACGAGGAAGTAATCTGAATGGAACAGAATCTGACATTTGCCGACCTTGGACTGTCGGAAGAAATTTTGCAGGCGCTGGAGAAAAAGGGCTACGGCTATCCGACCCGCATCCAGGCGGAGGCCATCCCGGAGTTTCTGCAGTGGAAGGACGTCATCGCCAAAGCACCGACCGGCACGGGCAAGACGTTTGCCTTCGGCATCCCGATGATCGAGCATATCAACGCGGAAAGCGAAGACCTGCAGGGACTGATCCTCGCGCCGACGCGCGAGCTTGCCATCCAGATCTGCGATGAGCTGCGCGGGCTTCTGACCTATTATAAGAACATCCGCGTGGCCGTGGTCTACGGCGGCGCGAAGATCGAGGGCCAGATCAAGCAGCTGCAGAACCATCCGCAGATCGTCGTCGCCACGCCGGGCCGGCTCATGGACCACTACAAGCGCCGCACGCTCACGCTCGACAAGGTGCAGACCGTCGTGCTTGACGAGGCGGACCGCATGCTCGACATGGGCTTCTTTGACGACGTGACAAAGATCATCGAAAAGGTCAAAAACCGCCGCAATCTTGGCCTGTTCTCCGCGACGATCTCGCAGGAGGTCATGACCGTCTCGTGGATGTACCAGCGCGACGAGGTGGAGATCACCGTCCCCGCGGACGTGGATAACCGCCCGGATATCACACAGTATTCCATCACCTGCCCGCCTCTTGAAAAGGTGGCCATGGTCAGCCGGCTCATCCGCACGCTCCGGCTCGAGCGCACGATCGTCTTCTGCAACACGAAGGTCATGTGCCAGCGCCTGCGGGACGATCTGGTCCGCATGGGGCTGGACGCCGACTGCATCCACGGCGATATCCCGCAGCAGAAGCGCGAGAAGACCATGCGTACCTTCAAGGAGGGTAAGCTCCCCATCCTCATCGCGACGGACGTCGCCTCCCGCGGCATCGACGTCGACGACGTGGACTGCGTCATCAACTACGACGTGCCGGAGGAGAACGAGTATTATATCCACCGCATCGGCCGTACCGGCCGCGCCAAGCGCAAGGGCATTGCCGTGTCCATCCTCGGCACGTTCCCGGAGCAGACGAAGCTGGCGGAGATCGCGAAGTATTCCCACTACAGCATCCAGCCGGTCAAATTTGCCGAGGACGGCGCCCTCGTGGAGGAAGAGCCGCCGAAGCCCAAAAAGGCGCCGCCGCGCCGCCGCTTCCGTTGAGAGCGGTGGAGGAGGGCGTGCTGCTTCTGTGCTGCGCGCTCCCGGAGGATGCGGCGCGCCCTCTGACGCTGCCGCAGTTTGAGGAGCTTGGCCGCCGCGTGCGGCTGCTCGGCTCCAGTGCGGCAGATCCGCTGGGCGAGGTTACGGCGCGCGAGCTGCAGCGTCTCGGCTATGACGAAGCGCAGTGCGCGCGGATCTTGACGCTGCTGGCGCGCAGAGAGAAGCTGCGGCAGTATCTGACTGCGGCGGAGCGGGCGGGCATCCGCCCGGTGACGCGGCTGTCGGAGGGCTATCCCGCGCGGCTTTGGCAGACGCTCGGCACGCGCTGCCCGGCGGTTTTGTTTGCCAAGGGCGATCCGGCGCTTGCCTCGGCGCGCTGCATCACCGTGGTCGGCTCGCGCGAGCTGACGGCGGAGGGGCGGGCGTTCGCCGTGTCGGCCGGACGGCTGATCGCCGAAGCCGGGCTGACCCTTTGCTCCGGCGGGGCAATCGGTGCGGATCTTGCGGCGCAGGAGGCCTGTCTGGCGCACGGCGGAAGCACCGTGATCTTCCCGGCCGGGCCGCTGACCGACTGCCAGGCGCAGGCGCGGACGCTGTATCTGGCCGAGCAGGCCTTTGACGCGCCGTTTTCCCCTGCACGCGCTCTGACGCGCAACCGCTATCTGCACGCCATGGGAGAAAAAACGCTCGTGGCACAGTGTACGCGCTGCACCGGCGGCACGTGGGAGGGTGCGATCGAAAACCTCCGCCGCGGCTACAGCCCCGTCTTCGTCCACGCCGACGGCGCAGAGGGGACGCAGGCGCTGCTCGCACGCGGAGCTTCGCCGGTGACGAGACTTCACGATCTGGACGAATTGCAGCCTGCGCAGCTGCAGTTCTGAGGGAAAACAGATGAGATATTATTACGGACAGCTATCCAGGCCGCTGCAGGGCGTGTATGACGCGCTTCTGGGCGGCTTTTGCGCGCTCGCGCCCGCCATCCGGGTGCCGCTGCTCGCGCCGGAGAAACTGGCGGACGTGTATCTGCGGCTGAAGCTCGATGAGCCGCTGGTATTCTACGTGAGCGGCTACCGCTTCCGGTACGCGCGGGGCGCAGCGCATATGGAGGTTTTGCCGGAGTATCTGTTTGACAAAAATACCATCCGCACACAGCAGCAGGCGGTGCAGGCGCGGCTCGCGCGTCTGACGCGGCCGCTGGTCGGGAAGACGGAGCCGGAAAAGGAGCTGGCCGTGCATGATTTTATTTTGCAGAACGTGCGCTATGACAAGCTCAAAAAGCCGTATTCCCACGAGATCCTCGGCCCCATGACGCAGGGTGTCGGCGTGTGCGAGGGGATCGCGAAGACTGTCAAGGCGCTCTGCGACGCACTCGGCCTGTGGTGCATCGTGGCGCTGTGCGAGGCGAACCCGGAAAAGGGCATCCGCTACCGCCACACGTGGAACGTCGTGCGGCTGGGCGGGCAGTATTATCACGTGGACGCGACGTTTGACAACTCTTTGCAGCGCGGCGCGCCGCGCTATGACTATCTGAATCTGGACGATAGCCATATCTTCCGCGACCATGAACCGCTCGTCCTGCCCATTCCGGCCTGCACGGACGCAAAGGGCTTTTATTACCGCAGCTGCTCGTTTACCAGGCCCGAGGAGCTGGAAAAGCGGCTGCAGCAGGCGCTTCGCAAAAAGCAGCCGGTCTTTGTATTCCATTGGCGCGGCGGCGGGCTGAACCGGGAGATTTTGGGGGAGCTGCTGTCGATCGCGTCCCGGCAGGCAGAGCAGCGGGGCAAGACGGCGTCCTGCTCGGTCAACATGCCGCAGGCGGTCATCCAGTTCAGCTTCACGGATGCGGGCGCTTCAGATATCACCATCCAGCAGGCAAACGAAGCCGAGGCGCCGGACACGCCCGCCTGATGGGCATAAAAAAGCCTGCCGCATAACAACTGCGGCAGGCACGGGAAAGGGGCTTATTGATAGCACTCCGGCTTCAGGACGCCGATGTACGGCAGATTGCGGTAGTAGTTCGCGTAGTCGAGGCCGTAGCCGACGACGAACTCGTCCGGGATCTCAAAGCCGCACATGTCGGTCTTGTAGCTTGCGGGATGGCGGGTGGCTTTGTCGAGGAAGGAAATGGTCGTGATGGACGCGGGGTTGCGCGCGCCGAAGAGCTGGCGCAGGTACTGCATGGTCAGGCCGGAGTCGATGATGTCCTCGACGATGACGACGTGGCGGCCGGTGATATTGTTGTCCAGATCCTTGATGAGGCGGACGACGCCGGTCGACTGGGCCGAGACGCCGTAGCTCGAGACGGCGATGAAGTCCATGTCAATGGCGCAGTTCATGCAGCGGCAGAGATCGATGTAGAAAAACGACGCGCCCTTCAGAACGCAGACCAGCACGGGGCGCTTGTCCCCAAGCTTCGCGGTCAGTTCGGCGCCGAGCTGCTCGACGCGGGCGGCAATGGCTTTTTCGGTATAAAGGATGCGTTCAATGTCCTGTTCGGGCGTTCTGATGAGCATAATATCCTCCAAAATGACCGGCAGAGCCGGTGTTGTCAACATTCCCATTATAACGGGCAAAGGTCAATAAGTAAAATAGATAACGCTAATCCGCCATATAACCGAAGCTTATTGCGAACATAAACAAACAGTGATTTACATTTCGGGAAAAATCGCATATAATCTGCCCGGAATGAAAAAATAAGGCCAAATTGCGGAAAAATAAGGAGTAAAAAGCTATGAGCAACTGTGCAATCGTAGGCATCAACTGGGGTGACGAAGGCAAGGGCCGCATGGTCGACCTCATCGCGAGAGATTATGATATCGTCTGCCGGTATCAGGGCGGCAACAACGCCGGTCATACCATCGTCAATGAATACGGCAAATTTGCCCTGCACCTCATCCCCTCCGGCATCTGCCTGCCGGGCGTCGTGAACGTCCTCGGCAACGGCGTCGTCATCGACCTCGAGAGCCTTTGGGGCGAGATCGAGACCCTGCAGAAGGCCGGCGTGCCGGTCACGCCGGAGAACTTCAAGATCTCCCAGCGCGCGACCATCGTCTTCCCGTACCACCGCGCGCTCGACGGTCTGGAGGAAGCGCGTCTGAAGGACAAGAAATACGGCTCCACCCTGCGCGGCATCGCCCCGGTCTATTCCGACAAGTATCAGAAGAAGACCATCATGGTCGGCGAGCTGCTGTATCCGGAGTATCTGAAGAAGCGTCTGGCCTCCATCCTCGAGTGGAAGAACCTGACCATCCAGAACGTCTACGGCGCCGAACCCTACAAGCTTGAGGACATGCTGGCCTGGTGCGATGAATTTGGCTCCAAGCTCGCCCCCTATATCTGCGACACCACCAAGTATCTCTATGACGCCCAGAAGGCCGGCAAGAACATCATGTTCGAGGCTCAGCTCGGCGCGCTGCGCGATATCGACTTTGGTATCTTCCCGTATACCTCCTCCTCTTCCTCCAATGCCGGCTATGCCTGCGTCGGCGCGGGCATCCCGGGCAGCCACGTGGACCGCACGGTCGGCATTGTCAAGGCATATTCCACCTGCGTGGGCGAAGGCCCGTTCACGGCGGAATGGTTCGGCGAAGAGGCGGAGCAGCTGCGTGTTGCCGGCGGCGAATACGGCGCTTCCACAGGCCGTCCGCGCCGCGTCGGCCCCATCGATCTGGTCGCGACCCGCTACGGCTGCCAGATCCAGGGCGCAACGGAGGTCGCGCTCACGAAGCTGGACGTCCTGTCCTATATGAAGGAGATCCCCGTCTGCACGCAGTATGAAGTAAACGGCGAGAAGACCGACGATTTCCCGTTCACCGCCGTTATCGACGAGGCCAAGCCCGTCCTGACGACCGTCCCCGGCTGGGGCTGCGATATCTCCGGCGTCCGCAAGTATGAGGATCTGCCGCAGGCTGCCCGCGATTACGTCGAATATGTCGAAAAGGCCATCGGCGTGCATATCAGCTATGTCTCCGTCGGCGCAGGCCGCGACGAGATCATCTACCGCTAAAAGGAGCCGCCATGAAATCGACGTATGAAAGCCCGCTGGCGTCGCGCTACGCGTCGAAGACCATGCTGCACCTGTTCTCCCCGGACATGCGCTACGAGACATGGCGCAGGCTCTGGGTGGCGCTGGCGCGGGCCGAGCATAATCTCGGCCTGCCGGTCACGCAGCAGCAGGTGGACGAGCTGGCCGCCCACGTCAGTCCCATCGACTATGACGTGGTGGCAAAGCGCGAAAAGGAGATCCGGCACGACGTCATGGCGCATATCTACGCCTACGGACTGGACGCACCCGGCGCAAAGGGCATCATCCATCTGGGCGCGACGAGCTGCTATGTGACGGACAACGCCGACCTTATCATCTACCGCGAAGCGCTGCGGTATCTGGAAAACGAGCTAAAGGCCGCCATGCAGAACCTCTGCGCGTTCGCAGATCAGTATGCCTCCATGCCGGCGCTGGCCTATACGCACTACCAGCCCGCGCAGCTGACGACCATCGGCAAGCGCGCGGCGCTCTGGCTGCAGGATCTGATGCTGGATCTTGAGGAGCTGCAGGATACGCTGCGCGCCATCCGTTTCCTCGGCTGCCGCGGAACGACCGGCACCGAGGCGAGCTTCGTCGAGCTGTTTGACGGCGACGGCGAAAAGATCGACGAGATGAACCGGCAGATCGCGGCGGAGTTCGGCTTTGACCGCCTGTATCCCGTCTGCGGCCAGACCTACCCCAGAAAGCTCGACAGCCGCATCCTGAACGTCCTGTCCTCCATCTGCCAGAGTGCGTGCCGCATGGCGACGGATATCCGCCTGCTGCAGCACGACCGGCAGGTCGAAGAGCCGTTCGAGGAAAAGCAGGTCGGCTCGTCCGCCATGCCGTATAAGCGCAACCCCATGCGCTGCGAGCGCATCTGCTCGCTCGCGCGCTATGTGATCGCCGACGCGCAGAATGCGCCCATGACTGCCATGACCCAGTGGCTCGAGCGCACGCTCGACGATTCCGCCAACCGCCGCATCAGCCTGCCGGAGGCGTTCCTCGCGACCGACGGCGTGCTGCGCCTCGTGCAGAACGTCACGAAGGGGCTGCATGTGAATGAGAAGATCGTGGAGAAGCTCGTCCGGGACTATCTGCCGTTTATCGCGACGGAAAATCTCATGATGGCCGCTGTCAAGCGCGGCGGCGACCGCCAGCAGCTGCACGAGATCATCCGAGAGGCGTCGATGGAAGCGACCGCAAAGATGAAAAACGGCGAGAGCTGGGATCTGGTCGCCCAGCTGGCCGCCCGGCCGGAGTTCGGCATGACCGCCGAAGAGATCCGCGCCGAGCTGGAGCCGTCGCGCTACATTGGCCGCTGCCCGCAGCAGGTAGCCGCCCTGACCGCCGCCTGCCGCAAGCTGACCGGCACCGGCGCACAGAAGGCGGAAGAGATCACGCTGTGATCGTTAAGGAATACGCGCAGGGGACGGTGATGGGATGAAACTGAATCAGGCGGTCAGTCTGCGGCTGGCGGAGCTGATGCAGGCACGTTCCATGACGCAGTACCAGCTGTATATGAAAAGCGGCGTGCCGAAATCATCGATCGGAAATATCATGCACTGCGCGTATGATTCTGTAAAGCTGCGGGTCCTGCATGAGCTGTGTCAGGGCCTTTCCATCGGGCTGCCAGAGTTTTTCGATTCGCCGCTGTTCGACGAGGAAAATCTGGAGCCTTGAAGTCGCAGAGCGAAACGGATGGAGGCATCACTATGGACACCAGAGAGGCCATTGCACGACGAATCAGGGAGCTGTGCCGGCAGCGGCAGATCACGCCGAACGGTCTGGCGACGACCTCTGCGGTTCCGCAGGCAACGATCAAAAGCATTCTGAATGGTGAAAGCAAAAATCCCGGTACGGTGACGATCAAGAAGCTGTGCGACGGCTTCGAGATCACGCTCGGAGAGTTTTTCTCGACGCCGGAATTTGATGCATTGGAGCAGGAGATCAAATAAAAGAAAATAACGCGCGTCCGCGATCTTGCGGGCGCGCGTTTTGTTGTGCCGGGGCAGATGAAATCCCCGCCGGCGGATGAGACCGGTGGGGATGACCGTCTGCCGGATGGCAGACGCCTTGAGGAGGCATGTTTTGGATACGGAAACGGATTATTTTGCGGTGCCGAGGTAAGCGGCTTTGACCTCTTCGTTGGCGGCCAGCTCTTCGCCGGGGCCGTCCATGAGGATGGAGCCGGTCTGCATGACATAGGCCCAGTCGGCGATCTTCAGCGCCATGTTCGCGTTCTGCTCGATGAGCAAGACCGTGATGCCCTGGCGGTTGATCTCCCGGATGATCTCAAAGATCCCCTTGACGACGATCGGCGCGAGGCCGAGCGACGGCTCGTCCATCATGATGAGCTTCGGCCTAGCCATGAGCGCGCGGCCGACGGCCAGCATCTGCTGCTCACCGCCCGAGAGCGTACCCGCCTGCTGCCATTCGCGCTCCTTGAGGCGCGGGAACAGGTCATAGACGCGGGCAAGGTCGTCGGCAAGGGAATCCTTGCGCAGATACGCGCCGATGCGGAGGTTTTCCTCAACGGTCAGGTTCGAGAAGACGCGCCGCCCCTCCGGGACGAGCGTGACGCCGCTCGAGACGATCTGGTCGGTCGATTTGCCGATCAGATTTGCGCCGTTTAACAGAATTTCGCCCGATCTCGGCTTGACCAGTCCGGCGATGGCCTTCAGCGTGGTCGATTTGCCCGCGCCGTTGGAGCCGATCAGTGTGACGATCTTGCCCTCTTCGACGTTCAGGTCGATGCCCTTGACGGCCTCGATGCCGCCGTAGGAGACGACCAGATTTTTGATCTCCAGAATGTTACTCATCTTCGTCCACCCCCAGATATGCGTCGATGACGCGCTGATCGTTCTGGATCTCGGCCGGGACGCCTGCGGCGATCTGGCGGCCAAAATCAATGACGTAGATCCGGTCAGAGATGTCCATGACGAGGTTCATGTGATGCTCAATGAGGAAGATGGTCAGACCGAATGTATCGCGGATGCTGCGGATAAAGTTTGTCAGCTCAATGGTCTCCTGCGGGTTCATGCCGGCGGCCGGCTCGTCCAGAAGCAGGAGCTTCGGATCGGTCGCCAGCGCGCGGGCGATCTCCAGCCGGCGCTGCTTGCCGTAGGGCAGAGCGGTTGCCAGCTCGTCCTTGACGTCGTCCAGACCCACGATCTTCAGAAGCTCCAGTGCCCGTTCGCGCTGGGCGGATTCCTCCTTGCGGTTGCCGCGGAAGGTGGCGGAGAAGACGTTGGACGTGCGGCGCACGTGCATGGCGGTGAGAACGTTTTCGAATACCGTCATGGACTTGAACAGGCGGATATTCTGGAAGGTACGGGCAATGCCGCGCTTCGTGATGACGTCGGGCGTGTGGGAGACGACGGGCTGGTTCAGATAATCCTGCGCGCCCTCGCCAGCGTAAATCTTTTTCATCTTGCCGCGCGGGTGGTTGCAGACGATCGGCTCGCCCATAAAGTCCACGCGGCCGTTGGTCGGCTCATAGACGCCGGTGATGCAGTTGAAGGCCGTGGTCTTGCCGGCGCCGTTCGGGCCGATCAGCGCGACGAT
The DNA here is from genome assembly GCA_934613505.1 of uncultured Oscillospiraceae bacterium. GTDB lineage: Bacteria > Bacillota > Clostridia > Oscillospirales > Oscillospiraceae > CAG-170. Next base: position 74,016 of record CAKTTB010000001.1, read on the forward strand.
CTCGCGGTCATAGACGTCCATCGAAAGGTCATTGACGGCGACGACGCCACCGAACTGCATGGTGACATGCTCAACGTGAAGAACGGGAGTACTCATGCCTGTTTCCCTCCCTTCACGGATTTCCTTGTCAATCGTTTGGCGAGGCCCGCGAGCGAGATCTCGCGGTCACCCATGATGCCCTTGCGGAAGAAGAGGACGACGATCATAATGACGATCGAGAACACGACCATGCGGAAGCCCGTGCGCAGCAGCGGGACCTTGAACGCGCCGACATAGGTTTCGTTGTCGAGGAACCGCAGCCACCACTCGGAGCAGGCGATGAACAAAAACGAGCCGATGCAGCTGCCGGAGATGGAGCCGATGCCGCCGATGACGACGATCAGCAGGATCTCATAGGTCATGGCCGATTTGAATGTGTTGGCCTGCACCGTGGTCTGGTACATGGCGAGCAGCGCGCCGGAGATCCCGGCGAAGAACGAGGAGATCACGAACGCCATGCGCTTGTGATGGGCAAGATCGATGCCCATGGCTTCGGCGGCGATCTCATCGTCGCGGATGGCCTTGAACGCACGGCCGTAGGTCGAGTTGATGAGCAGGACGATGACCGCGATGCAGATGCCGACGATCACAAACGGCATAAACGTGTCCGTAAAATACGGGAAGCCGCGCAGCAGCTGCGAGCCGTTGGTGACGGGCGCGAACGCCTCGAGCTGGACGAGCGCGCGGATGATCTCGGCAAAGCCGAGCGTGGCGATGGCGAGATAGTCACTCTTGAGCTTCAGGACGGGCAGGCCGATGAGATATGCCAGACCAGCGGCCAGAAGACCCGCCAGCAGCAAGGACAAAAACACGCCGAGCGCGGTGCCTGCCGTCTGGCCGAGGGCGTTCTGGAGCGTCTCGGTCAGGGAGAACTTGAGAAGCGGATCATAATACTGATAGACCGTCGAGCGGATGGAGCTGTCAATGTTGATGGCGGCAAAGGCATATGCGCCGACCAGCATGAAGCCCGCCTGTCCGAGGGAGAACAGGCCCGTGAAGCCGTTCAGCAGGTTCATGGAGACCGCGACAAGGGAATAGATCGCGCCCTTGCGCAGAACGGTCGTCAGCATGATGGGGACGCCGGGGATGCGGTCGAGCAGGAACGCAAGAAGGTAAATGAGCGCAATGCCCGCGATGGTGAGGATGGACTGCAGCGAGAGGCCTTTTTTCTGTTTCATATCTGCCACCTCACACTTTCTCAGTCAGCTTTTCACCGAACAGACCCGTCGGCTTGACGACGAGAATGACGATGAGCAGCGCAAACGTGAACGCATCGGAGAACGCCGTCAGCTTCAGGCCTTTGAGAAGGTTCTCGCAGATGCCGATGATGAACGCTCCGATGACAGCGCCCGGGATCGAACCGATGCCGCCGAAGACGGCCGCGACGAAGGCCTTCAGGCCAGGCATGGCGCCGGAAGACGGAGCAATGGTCGTGTAGTTCGAGAAGAACAGGAGCGACGCAACTGCGGCCAGCGCGGAGCCAATGATAAAGGTGAAGGAAATGACGGAGTTGATCTTGATTCCCATGAGCTGCGCCGTCTCAAAGTCCTTGGACGCCGCGCGCATGGCCATGCCGACCTTCGTGCGCTTGATGAGGACGACGAGCGCCACGACGATCACAAGCGTCAGAAGCGGGGTAATGACGGTCACGCGCTTGGTGGACGCGCCGAGAATGGAGATCGTGTCGGTGATCCACGGCAACTCAGGATACTGCTTCGGGACGCCGCCCGTCACGTAATAGGCGAGGTTCTGCAGCAGATAGCTCACGCCGATGGCGGAGATCATGACGGACATGCGGGGCGCCTGCCGCAGGGGCTTATATGCGCAGCGCTCCACAGCAAAGCCGAGGGCGACCGTCAGGACAATGACGACGGGAATGGAAACATACAGCGGCATCGTGGCCGAGAGATAGACCATCATCAGACCGGCGACCATGAAGATATCGCCGTGCGCGAAGTTGATGAGACGCAGAATGCCGTAAACCATGGTATAGCCGACGGCAATGAGCGCGTACTGGCCGCCTGCGGAAATGCCGGACAGGATATAGGGCAGCCATTGCTTGATAAAATCCATGGGAACCTCCTGTTGATTTGGTTATCGCCATGTCCAAACCGCGAACCGTCCGCATAGGTTATCCAGCAAGACCAGCTTGGACGCGTCGATAAAAGAATAGGATCCATCCGGCAGCGGGTTCGATCGCTGCCGGATGAAATGATGCACCGGCCGGAGGGATTTCCTCCGGCCGGAAACCATTGTGGTCAGGATTGCGCGGCAGGGGATCAGTCGGCGGACTGGACCTTGTAGAACTGGAACGCGCCGTCGATTGCCTGCTTGATGTAGGCGGTGCTCTTGACCGCGTCGCCGTTTTCGTCGAAGCTCAGAGAGCCGGTAACGAGATCGACGGACAGACCGGCCAGCGCGTCACGGATGGCGGTGCCATCGGTGGACTGCGCCTTTTCGATGGCTGCGACTGCCGCCATGTAGGCGTCGTAGCCGAGAGCGGAGACGGCCGCGACAACGTCGTTGCCGCCGTTGTTGGTCAGGTTCTGGGAATCACTGTTCAGCCATGCCTTGTAGCCGGTGACAAATTCCTTGGCCAGACCGGACTCGTCATTCTCGTCAAAGAACGTGGAGACGAAGACCTGCATGTCGGTGCCGTTCTGTGCGTCGGAGATCGCAGAGTTTTCCCACGTGTCGCCGCCGAGGATGGGGAGGCTGACACCGAGGGCGGAAGCCTGCTCGATGATCTGCGGAGCATATGCGATGGCGGACGGAGCGAAGATGACGTCTGCGCCGCCGGCCTTGGCGTTGTTGAGGTATGCGGAGAAGTCAGCCGTGCCTTCGACAAAGGTCTCGTCGCCAACGATCTCGCCGCCGGCAGCCTCAAAGGCCTTGACGAAATTCTTGGCGAGGCCGACGGTGTAGTCGTCGCCGAGCATGGACAGGACATAGGCCTTCTTGGCACCGAACTCTTCCATGGCGAAGGATGCCATGACGGAACCCTGGAACGGATCGAGGAAGCAGACGCGGAAGTAGTAGTCATTGCCGGCGGTGACGGCCGCGTTGGTGCAGGAGCAGCCGATGGCCGGGATCTTGGCGTTGGCAAAGTAGGTGCCGGCCGCGATGGAGACGCCGGAGCCGTAGGATCCGAGGACGACGGAGACCTTGTCAGCGACGAGCTGCTGCGCGGCGGAGACGGCCTTGTCGGTCGAGGACTGGTTATCCTGAATATCAAGCTCGATCTTGTATTCCGTGCCATTGATGGTCACGGACGGCTTGACGGAGTTGGCGTACTGGATGCCGAGGACCTCCTGTTTGCCGCCGGCACCGTTGTCGCCGGACTGCGGCTCGAAGACGCCGATTTTGATCACTTTGGAGCCGCTGGACGCGCAGCCTGTGAACAGGCACAGGACCATGACGGCGGCAAGAAGCAGTGCAAGAATCTTTTTCATAGAATTTTTCCTCCTTCTGTCCACGAGAAAAAAACATCTGTGCGTGAACTTATGGAGACATTATAGCGACCTCACCTGCAAATTGCAAGAAGAAAATGACAGAGTTTTCAAAAAAATTCGCGCACAGCGGACAGATGTCTTTTGCAACTTACACAAAACCGGCGTCGGCCGCGCGCGGACGCAAAAAAAGCCCCGCGGCAGATCGCGTCTGCCGCGGGGGTGCGGATGTTTTTTTACAGTTCGCAGTTGCCGACGGTCCGCGGGAACGGAAGCACGTCGCGGATGTTGGAGATACCGGTCAGGTACATGACGCAGCGCTCGAAGCCGAGGCCGAAGCCCGCGTGGCGGGTCGAGCCGTACTTGCGCAGGTCGAGATAGAACTGGTAGTCCTTTTCCTTCAGGCCGCACTCGCGCATGCGCTGCACGAGCGTGTCATAGTCGTCCTCACGCTGGCTGCCGCCGATGATCTCGCCGATGCCGGGGACGAGGCAGTCCATGGCCGCGACGGTCTTGCCGTCGGGGTTGAGCTTCATATAGAACGCCTTGATCTCCTTCGGGTAATCGGTGACGAAGACCGGGCGCTTGAAGATCTGCTCGGTGAGATAGCGCTCATGTTCAGTCTGCAGATCGCAGCCCCAGAAGACCTTGTAGTCAAACTTGTCATTATGCTCCTCGAGGATCTTGACGGCGTCGGTATAGGTGACGTGGCCGAAGTCGGAGGTCATGACGTGGTGCAGGCGCTCGATCAGGCCCTTGTCAACGAACTGGTTGAAGAACGCCATCTCCTCGGGGGCATGGTCGAGAACGTAGGCGATGATGAACTTGATCATGTCCTCGGCGAGCTTCATGTCGTCGGACAGATCGGCGAACGCGATCTCCGGCTCGATCATCCAGAACTCGGCCGCGTGGCGCGTCGTGTTGGAATTTTCGGCGCGGAACGTCGGGCCGAAGGTATAGATGTTGCGGAAGGCCTGCGCGAACGTTTCGCCGTTGAGCTGGCCGGAGACGGTCAGGTTTGTCTCCTTGCCGAAGAAGTCCTTGCTGTAGTCGATCTGGCCGTCCTCGGTCCTGGGCGGGTTACTCAGGTCGAGCGTCGTGACCTGGAACATCTCGCCCGCGCCCTCGCAGTCGGAGCCGGTGATGAGCGGGGTATGGACGTAGACGAAGTCGCGCTCCTGGAAGAACTTGTGGATGGCGTAGGCAATGAGGCTGCGGACGCGGAAGACAGCCTGGAACGTGTTCGTGCGCGGGCGCAGATGCGTCACGGTGCGCAGGTATTCCATCGAGTGCCGCTTCGGCTGGATGGGATAGTCCGGCGTGGACGGGCCTTCGACATAGACCTCGCTTGCCTGCAGCTCAAACGGCTGCTTGGCATCCGGCGTCAGCACCAGCGTGCCGGTCACGATGACGGCCGCGCCGATGTTCAGCTTGGAGATCTCGGTGAAGTTGGCAAGCTCGGAGCCGTAGACGACCTGCACCTGCGAAAAGAACGTGCCGTCGGACAGGTTGATGAACCCGAAGTTTTTGCTGGCGCGCAGATTGCGAACCCAGCCGCCGACGTTGATCTGCTTGCCGGCGTAGGCGTCGGTCTCTTTGAAAAGGGAACGGACGGAAATCAGCTGTTCCATGATAAATCGATCCTCTCTGTGATAGTATATAGATGATATTATTTTACAGAAGCAGAATGCCCGCGTCGCGGCAGGCGTCTGCGGTGGCCTTGTCCCAGATGCTCGACTGCACCTCGCCGATGTGGCACGTGCCGATCATGAGCATGCACACGCGGCTCTGGCCGATGCCGCCGCCCATGGTCAGGGGCAGCTCGCCGTTCAGGAGCATTTTGTGGAAGGGCAGCTCGCGGCGGTCGTCGCAGCCCGCGAGCGTCAGCTGGCGGTCGAGGGACGCTTCGTCCACGCGGATGCCCATGGAGGAAATCTCAAACGCGCAGCCGAGGACCTCGTTCCACATGAGGATATCGCCATTGAGCTGCCAGTCGTCATAGTCGGGCGCGCGGCCGTCGTGCGGCTTGCCGGACTTCAGCTTGCCGCCGATCTGCATGAGGAAGACCGTATGGTGCTGACGGACGATCTCGTTTTCGCGCTCCTTGGGCGTCTTGTCGGGGTAGAGATCCTCCAGCTCCTGCGTGGTGATGAAGAACACATTGCGGTCAAGCTTGGTGTGCAGGCACGGGAACGCGACGCCAAGCGCGTCGTTCGTCTCGCAGACCGCGCCGACGATGTCGCGCACGGTGCGCTTGAGATACTCGACCGTGCGGTCTTCCCGCGCGATGACCTTTTCCCAGTCCCACTGGTCGACGTAGACGGAGTGGAGATTATCGACCTCTTCGTCGCGCCGGATGGCGTTCATGTCGGTGAACAGACCCTTGCCGACATTGAACTGGTAGCGCTTCAGCGCCAGCCGCTTCCACTTGGCCAGCGAATGCACGACCTGCGCCTCGGCATGGACGTCCGGGATATCAAAACTGACCGGCCGCTCATAGCCGTTCAGATTGTCGTTCAGGCCGGAGGCCTCCTCCACGAACAGGGGAGCCGAGACGCGGCGCAGATTGAGCGCGTTCGACAGATTCGTCTGGAAATTGCTTTTGATAAATTCGATGGCGCGCTGCAGCTCATACACGGACAGCGGCGCACGGTAGCCCTGCGGGATGAAGACCTTGCTCATGGGGACGCCTCACTTTCGATGGAAATTCAAAAATTTACACAATATTATACAATAGTTTCCCAACGCTTGCAAGCGGCATGCGCGGAAAAGTAGGAAAAAAGCCATCCAGGATACCATAAGGCTTGGAGACTGGCAAAATACACTGCCGTCCATACCTGACAAAAGACTATCCGGTTTGGCTGTAGGGGTCGATGCCCACATCGACCCGGCAGGACAGGCCGGTTTTACGGAAGGGCTACGGCAAATTCGTAACCGTTACAGTGGGACGATGTGTACAGGCAAGCGGCAGGCCCACATCCGTAACGCTCCTTCGTCGCGAACGACTGTGTCCGGTATCGTCCCCTACACGGACGGTGCTTATTTCATACCGCTTCGCAAAACGGGCATTTTGACATAATGAAAAGCCCTCCGGTATCCCGGAGGGCCTGCTTGTCAGGATGGATCTGTGACCGGCAGGAACCAGTCGATGTAGTGCGTCGGTTCGGTGACGGCGCCGCGCGTGGTGTAGAGCGCGTAGCTTTTGAAGAGGATCGGCGTGAGATAGCCGCGCTCGCAGACGCGCTTGTAGAGACTGTAGGTGTTGCCGCTGTTGACCAGCGCCATGCTGCACAGGTTCATCATCGTGCTGTCGGACAGGCTTCCGTAGTTGAGCGTGCCGGTCGCGCCGAAGAACGGCGAGAGGTCAAAGTTCGGTGACAGCCGGACCTCGCCGTAGTAAAGATCGAAGTTCCCCAGCAGCAGCGCCTGCTTATACTCGGAATACTCCATGGATTTGACCGTGATATTGAAGCCGAGCGAGTTGAGCATCCTGGCGACCTCGTTGGCAGCCTGCACGCGGATGTAGCTCGAGGAGCAGACGATCATCGTACCCTCGACCGGGACAGAATAGCCCTTGGAGGGGACATAGAGATCCAGAATGCCGTCGCCGGTCGCGTCCTCGACCGATGCGCTGGCCAGCTGGTCATAATACGCGCCGGGGTCATAGGCAAAGCTGTTGGCGAGCTTGACGTCGTAATACCGGGAATTGGGCGCGCAGGGCAGCGTGGACGCTGCGGCAAAGCCGCCGAAGACCTGCTCGACCAGCGTCTCGCGGTCGATGGCGTAGGTGATCGCGCCGCGCAGACCATAGTTGGAGAAGACGGTCGAGTTCATGTTGTAGCCGATGTACTGCATGATGGTCGTGTCCGCGTTCCAAAGCTCATAGTCGTTGTGGAAGCCGGCAAAGGCGGAGGAATTGGGGTCGGTCAGCACCATGTTGACCTTCTGGTATTCAAAATTGTCGCGCACATCGGCGGAGGTGGAGGCCTCGGTCAGTGCGATCTCGTCAAAATCGACGAGCGGCGCGGCCTCCTGCCACCAGCCGGCGTAGCGCGTCAGCTTCGTCTGCGCGAACTGATACGGGCCGGTGCCGGGCGGGACGGGCTGCTCCGCCGTGCCGGACTTGATGACGGGGATATCCAGCAGGAGCGGCAGACACTCATAGGATTCACTCGTGGTGATGACGAGCGTCCGGTCGTCCGGCGTGTCGGTGGCCGTGATAAAGCGCAGGCGTGAGCCGTAATAGTCGGAGCCTGCGGCGGAGGAAATAGAATAGGCAGCGTCCTGCGCCGTCATGGCGCTGCCGTCGTGGAACGTGACGCCGGTGCGGAGCGTAATGGTCGTCGTTTTGCCGTCGTCCGTCACGGTATAGCCCTCCGCGAGGATGGGGACGGCCTCATAATCGCTTGTCACGGCGAACATCGGCTCGTACAGGAACGAGAAAATGATGCGGTTATTGAGACTCTGGCAGTTATACGGCTGCAGGCCGTAGTCCGGCTGATAGGCGAGGCCGAAGGACTCAATCTGCGTGTACGTTTCCGTTACGACGGCCGTTCCCTCCGGCTCATTGGAGATGCTGCTGATATCGCCGGTCTGCTGGCTGGCGACGCTCTCGTCCTTGGCGGGGAAGAGCTGCTTCATGAGTTCGCCCGCGTTCACCGATGAGCAGCCGCAAAGAAGCGCCAGCGCCAGAATAAGCGCCGTCAGCGCAAGCAGCTTTCGTTTCATTGCGCCGCCTCCTTCCCGAGCTTGATGATCGCAGCCTGACTCCCGCGCCGACCGCCGGCGACGCGGTGCGACCAAAAGCGGTCAGGACTGCACATGGTGCAGTCCGGGCTGACATCGATCGTCTGCACCCCGGCTTTCTGCAGCCAGATGGTGTTAAGAAGCTTCAGATCGACGTGGGCCTTTTCTCCGTGCGGCTCGATAGCAGCTTCCGCGTCCATGCCGAGGGCTTCCCGCATGGCTGCCGGAACCTCCGGCCCGACCTCAAAGCAGCATCTGCCGATGCAGGGCCCGATGGCCGCGCGGATATTGCCCGGCGCGCAGCCAAATTCTGCCTGCATGCGAAGAACGGCCTTATACGCGATGCCCTGTGCCGTTCCGCGCCAGCCGGCGTGGACGGCGGCAATCGCCGGATGCACCGGGTCATAGAGGAGGATGGTCGTGCAGTCCGCGCCGAAGCAGACGAGCGCCACATCCGGTTCATCGGTCAGAATACCGTCGCAGACGACCGTCTGCTCCCGGTCAAGACCGGTGCCGCGGTCCGCTTTGCCGACGCGGACAAGGCAGTCGGTATGCTCCTGCCGGGTAAAGACGGTCTCCTCCGGCGTGAAGCCGGCGGCCGCGCCGAGAATGCGGTAGTTCTCGCGTACGTTTTCGGGGAGGTCTCCCCGGTGCGTACCGAGATTGAGGGAGGACAGCACGCCCCCGCTCACGCCGCCATGGCGCGTGGAGAAGCAGTGAATGCTGCCTTCCAGCGCGTCGGCGGTCAGATATTCAAGAGTTCCCTGTCTGATGGTGTGAAACATGGCTTAATTTGCGTTCTGTCCGCGCTCCGCGGCAAGATCCTTGTCGCGGCAGCACTTTTTGTATTTCTTTCCGCTTCCGCAGGGGCAGGGATCGTTCGGGCCAACCTTGATCTTCTTGACGACGGGCTGACGCTTGACGGTCTTGTCGCCGCCGGCGCCCTCGCCGGTGACCTTGGCGACGCGCTGGCGCTTGATCTCCTCGTTCGTCTTGATGCGGACGGCAAAGACGCGGCGGACGATCTCTTCCTTGATGGCGTCGTTCATGGCCTCGAACATGTCAAAGCCCTCACGCTTATATTCAATGACGGGGTCGGTCTGTGCGTAGGCACGCAGGCGGATGCCCTGCCGCAGATCGTCCATGGCGTCGATGTGATCCATCCAGAACTCATCGACCACGCGCAGCGTCACGACGCGTTCGACCTCACGCATGACGGGGGACGTGAACTGCTCTTCCTTCTTGGCGTAGCTGCGCTGCATGAGAGAGAGGATCTTCTCCTCCGCGTCCTCGCGCGTCAGCTTTTCCAGCTCCTCATCGGTGACGAGCCATGTGCCGGTGGGGAAGAACAGCGGCTCAAAGTGCGTCATCATCTCAAAGAAGTGCTGCTTGTCCGCCAGCTTCGGCAGCTCGCCGAAAGCACTGGCGACATACGTGTCGGCGTAGAACTTCATCATAGACTGGATGTTCTTCTGCAGATCTTCGCCGTCAAGCACCTGCCGGCGCTGCTCGTAGATGATCTTACGCTGCACGTTCATGACGTCGTCGTATTCGAGGACGTTCTTTCGGGACTGATAGTTGCGGCTCTCGACGGACTTCTGCGCGTTTTCGATCGCGCCGGAGAGGATCTTGGCGTCGATGGGCGTGTCCTCGTCGATGCCGAGCGTCTCCATCATGTTCATGATGCGCTCGGAGCCGAACAGGCGCATGATATCGTCCTGCATGGAAAGATAGAAGCGCGTCTCGCCGGGGTCGCCCTGACGGCCGGAACGGCCGCGCAGCTGGTTGTCGATCCGGCGCGACTCGTGCCGCTCGGTGCCGATGATGAACAGGCCGCCTGCCTGCCGCACCAGCTCCGCCTGCTTGTCCGCCTCGACCTTGAAGCGCTTATAGGCTTCGGTATAGGCGGCGCGGGCGGCGAGGATCTCGGGATCGTCCGTCTCGGCGAACGAGTTGGATTCCGCGATCAGCTCGTCGGAAAGCCCCTGCTTGCGCAGCTCGCTCTTGGCCATATATTCGGCGTTGCCGCCCAGCATGATATCCGTGCCGCGGCCCGCCATGTTCGTCGCGATGGTGACGGCGCCCAGATGGCCGGCCTGCGCGACGATCTCGGCTTCCTTTTCGTGGTGCTTGGCGTTCAGAACGTTGTGGGGAATGCCCTCGCGCTTGAGCATCTGCGACAGAAGCTCCGACTTTTCAATCGAGATCGTGCCGACCAGCACTGGCTGGCCCTTTTCGTGGCATTCCTTGATCTGCCGGATGACCGCGCGGTATTTGCCGGCTTCGGTCTTATAGACGACATCCGGGTCGTCGATACGGATGACGGGCTTGTTTGTCGGGATCTCTACGACGTCCAGATTGTAGATGCCGGAGAACTCCTCCTCCTCGGTCAGCGCCGTGCCGGTCATGCCGGAGAGCTTGTCGTACAGGCGGAAGAAATTCTGGAATGTGATGGTGGCGAGCGTCTTGTTTTCGCTCGCGACCTTGACGCCCTCCTTGGCCTCAATGGCCTGATGGAGGCCCTCGTTATACCGGCGGCCGTACATGAGTCGGCCGGTGAACTCGTCGACGATGATGACCTGTCCGTCCTTGACGACGTAGTCAATGTCGCGCTTCATGAGACCACGGGCCTTCATGGCCTGATTGATGTGGTGCGAGAGCGTGGCGTTTTCGGGGTCGGCGAGGTTCTCGACGTTGAAGAACTGCTCCGCCTTTTCGATGCCCTTCTGCGTGAGGGAGACCGTGCGGTCCTTTTCATCTACAATATAGTCGCAGTCGAACTGATCCTGCAGCTCCTTGTCGTCCGTGGTGGAAAAGACCTGTTTTTTGAGCCGCGAGACGAAATAGTCCGCCATCTCATAGAGCTTGGACGATTCCTCGCCCTTGCCGGAGATGATGAGCGGGGTACGCGCCTCATCGATCAGGATGGAGTCGACCTCGTCGACGATGGCGAACGAATGCCCGCGCTGGACCATCTCCTGCTTGTAGATGGCCATGTTGTCACGCAGGTAATCGAAGCCCAGCTCGTTGTTGGTGCCGTAGGTGATGTCGGCGGCATAGGCCGCGCGGCGCTGCTCCGCGGTCAGATCGTGGATGATGAGGCCGACGGAAAGCCCGAGGAAGCGGTAGACCTTGCCCATCCATTCGGAGTCTCGCTTGGCCAGATAGTCGTTAACGGTGACGATATGTACGCCCTTGCCGGTCAGCGCGTTGAGGTAGGCGGGCAGAATGGCGACGAGCGTTTTGCCCTCGCCGGTCTTCATTTCGGCGATGCGGCCCTGATGCAGCACGATGCCGCCCACGACCTGCACGCGGTACGGCCGCATGCCAAGCACGCGGTCTGCCGCTTCACGGCAGACGGCGAACGCTTCGGGCAGCAGATCGTCGAGCGTTTTGCCCTGTGCCAGACGATCCTTAAATTCCTGCGTCTTATCGCGCAGCTGCTGATCGGTCAGTGCTTTGTACGGCGCCTCGAGCGCCATGACGGCCTCGACCTGCGCGTCCAGCTTTTTGACCTCGCGCTCGGAGCGGGTGCCGAATAATTTTGTAAAAAGACCCATATGTAATCCTTTCTCCGCGTCCGGCGGAGGCCGCCGCGGATATCGAATGTTCTGATGAAAGATTATACCACACACAGCCGGGTAAAAAAAGAAGAAATTGTGAATTTCGGCGGCTTGATTTACCCGTATGATACTGATAAAATGAGCATGATTTTAACGGTATGGAGGTTCCTGCATGGCCATTCGTCTTGTTGCCGTCGATGTGGACGGTACGCTCGTCACCGCAGACCAGAGAGTTCTGCCGCGCGTCAAAGACGCGGTGCAGCTGGCGGTCGATCACGGGATCCAGCTGGTTTTGTGTACCGGGCGCTCGGCGGGGGAATGCTGGTATGTCCTTGAGCAGCTGCCGCAGATCCGCTACGCGGTCACGTATACCGGCTCCATGGTGCAGGATCTGCAGACCGATGCGATTTTGTACCACTGCCCGCTGCAGGCCGACGATCTGCGGGTCATCTATGACCGGCTGCGGCAGTATGACGGTCTCTGGAGCCTCTTTGCAGACGGCAAGGTCTATAATCCCCGCGCGCAGATGGCGCAGTTCGGGCGCTATTATCCGGAGGAGCTGCGCGAGCTGTTTGAACACTCGCATACCTATGTTGACGACATGGACAGGCTGATCGCCGAGCGGACAGAGCCGGTCGAGAAGGTCTATATCTCCTACTGCAGCAAGGAAGAGAGTGTGCGCGCAAGAGCGGCTGCGGCGAAGCTCCCGTATTACGCGACCGGCGCGGGCTTTGCCGATCTGGAGGTCATGAACCCCGCGACGAACAAGGGGCTTGCGCTGGGCGCGCTGGCCGAAACGCTCGGCATCGCGCAGAGCGAGGTCCTCGCCATCGGCGACAGCAGCAACGACGCGGCGATGCTGGCTTACGCCGGCGTGGGCGTGGCCATGGCCAACGGCGAGGAGGAGCTCAAAAAGATCGCCGACCGGATCGCCCCCTCCAACGAAGAGGGCGGCGTGGCGGATATCCTGGAAATGGCAGTACGGGGGGAGATTTGATGGGGGTTCAGGATCTGACAGTCCAGATGGTCGCCATTGTCGTCATCGGCGTGTTCCTCGCGTCGTTTATGGATGCGATCGCGGGCGGCGGCGGCATTATTTCGGTGCCGACATATCTTCTGGCGGGTCTACCCATGCATTTTGCGCTGGGAACGAATAAATTTTCTTCCGCCATCGGCACGGCGTTTTCCACGGGCCGGTATGTGAAGAGCGGCTATGTCGACTGGAAGCTCGGCGTGCCGTCGATCGTGCTGGCGCTCATCGGCGCGCATTTCGGCACCGAGCTGCAGCTGGCGGTCGACGAGATCTATCTGCAGTACCTGCTGCTCCTTGTTCTGCCGGTCGTCGCGTTCGTCGTGCTGCGGCAGCGGCAGCTGCCGGAGGAGCGCGGGCAGATCGAGCCGAAAAAGCAGATGGCGATCGTGTATCTGGCGTCTCTGGTCGTCGGCGCGTATGACGGGTTCTATGGACCCGGCACGGGCACGTTCCTGCTGCTCATCTTCTGCAATCTCGGCAAGCTCGACGTGCGCACGGCGGGCGGCAACGTGAAGCTCGTGAATCTGGCGTCCAACGTCGGCGCGCTCGTCACGAGCCTTGCAAGCGGCAAGGTCTTTCTGGTGCTGGGCCTGATCGGCACGGCGTCGAGCATTCTGGGGCATTTCACCGGCGCGGGCTTCGCGATCAAAAACGGGTCGAAGATCGTCCGGCCGACCATTATCATTGTCCTGATCCTTCTGGCGGCAAAGGTCATTCAGAGCCTGATCACAGGCTGAGACTATAAAATAATAAGGAGAGACTGCGGTATGAAAAAAACCATCGGTATCCTGGGCGGCATGGGGCCGCTGGCAACGGCGGATCTGTTCCGCAAAATCACGCTCCTGACGGACGCGTCCTGCGACAACGACCACATCCGCATCTATATCGACTCCAACGCGCGCATCCCGGACCGCACGGCGGCGATCCTCTCCGGCGGGACGGATCCCGTGCCGGAAATGGCGTCGGCGCTGCGCTCGCTCGAGGCGTGCGGGGCGGACTGCGTCATCATGCCGTGCAACACGGCGCACTATTTCCTCCCGCGCCTGCAGGAAATGACGAAGCTCCCGTTTATCAGCATGCTGGAGGCGACGGCAAAGACCTGCGCGGCAAAATACCCCGGCAAAACGGCCGCCGTCCTCGCGACGAAGGGCACGCTGGCCACCGGCCTGTATGAAAAGGCGCTGGCCGCGCAGGGCGTCAAGGCCATGATCCCGGAGGACGCGGAAAAGGACGTGCTCATGCACCTCATCTATGACGTCGTGAAGGCGTCGAAGCCGCTCGCGCCGGAGGAGGACGCGTGGGCGCAGCTGCTGGATGGCCTCCGCGCGCGCGGCGCCGACTATTTCATCCTTGGCTGCACAGAGCTGCCGATCGTGGCGGACACGCTGCCGGAGGGAGGCCCGTTCGTCGACCCGACGGCGGAGCTTGCCAAAGCGGCCATCCGCTTCTGCGGCTATGACGTGAAGGAATAATTGCAGATACGGCAAGTCAAAAAAGTTTGATTTTTGCGAAGCAGTACGAGATATGCACCGTCCGTGTAGGGGCCAATGCCCACATCGGCCCACGAAAGATTGCGAATTTGCCGTAATCTTTCGTAAAAACGGCATGTTCTGCCGGGACGATGTATGCATCGTCCCCTACAAACAAACCGGAAGATCTTCAGCTAAAACGGGCAGGAATGTTTTTCGGCAATCTCCGGCGCGGCGGTATGGCCGCGCCGCTTTCTGCGCTGCATGATGCTTTTCCTGCAAAAGTCAAGCGTGATATTGCAAGAATATCGAGGCCGGATTTTGTAGGATATAACAAATCTTAACAAAAAACTTGCGATTTTCATAAAGTCCTTTACATACTTTTCACAACATGCTATCATAATTTTACCGATTTTATCGGCAATTTCGGATAGGAGAAGGAAAAGCATGAAAGAAAAGAAGAAACTCAGTCTGCCCGCGTGGATATTTATCGGTATGCTTGCCGGTATTGTCTTCGGCCTCATTTTCGCGTTCGCCGGTCTCGGCGATTTTACGACGGAGTGGATCAAGCCCATCGGCACGATCTACGTCAACCTGCTGAAGTTCCTGGTCGTCCCGGTCGTCCTGTTCTCGATTGCTGACGGCGTCATCAGCCTGAAGGACCTCAAGCGCGTCGGCTCCGTCGGCGTCAAGACGTTTGTGTACTATATGTGCACGACCGCGCTGGCCGTCGTCATCGGCCTCGTGCTCGTCAACCTCTTCAAGGGCAGCTTCACCCCGCTGCCGTCCGCAGATCTGGGCGCTCTGGAATATGAAGCCAAGGAAGCTCCGTCCGTTATGCAGGTCATCGTGAACATCTTCCCGTCCAACCTGCTGCAGCCGATGGTCTCCTCCGACATGCTGCCGGTCATCGTCATCGCCATCTTCCTCGGCGCGGGCGTCCTGGCCGCCGGTGAGAAGGGCCAGAAGATCGCAGAGCTTATCAACTGCATGGAAGAAGTCATCATGAAGATCATGATGATGATCATCAAGTTCACCCCGATCGGTGTCTTCTGCCTGATGACCAACGTCGTCGCCGTCAACGGTGCGGACATCATCGGTAAGCTGGCGCTCATCATCGGCGTTGCGTACCTCGGCTACATCGTGCACGTCGTGGTCGTCTACGGCCTGTCCGTCAAGTTCCTGTCCAAGATGAGCCCGATCAAGTTCTTCAAGGGTCTGGCTCCCGCCATGATCACTGCCTTCACCACCACGTCCTCCAACGCAACGCTCCCCGTCAACATCGAGTGCTGCAACAAGATGGGCGCGGAGCCTGAGATCAGCTCCTTCGTCCTGCCCCTCGGCGCGACGATCAACATGGATGGCACGGCCATCTATCAGGCGGTCTGCGCAGTCTTCATTGCCTGCTGCTACGGCGTTCAGCTGACGCTCGGCGATATGGCCATGATCGTTCTGACCGCGACGCTCGCTTCCATCGGTACCGCAGGTGTCTCCGGCGCGGGCATGATCATGCTGGCGATGGTTCTGACACAGGTCGGCCTGCCGGTCGAAGGCATCGCCATCATTGCCGGCGTCGACAAGATCTTCGACATGGGCCGTACGACTCTGAACATCACCGGCGACGCCACCTGCACCCTGTTCATCTCCCGCCTCGAGCGCGAGAAGGCCGCCAAGAAGGCTGTCAAGGCTACGAAATAATAGACGTATTTCACAGAAAAAGCCCGCCGCAAGGCGGGCTTTTTTACGTGAATGACAGAGTTTGCTTGCTTTTCATGCCGGAACGCGGTATACTGAAATCAGGCTGACAGCGACGCTGCAGCAGGCGGCCTCTGCCCGTGTCAGCTGACGATAAGAAGATGAAAGGAACATATCAGAATGAGTACTGCATATCAGGATCTGACCCCTGCACAGCTTCACGAGGAGTACGCGGCTGTCAAGGCGCAGTTTGATGCGCTGAAGGCAAAAAATCTGAAGCTCAATATGGCCCGCGGCAAGCCCGGCAAGGAACAGCTGGATCTTGTCTCCGATATCCTGACAGTCCTTTCCAAGCCCGAGGACTGCGTCTCGGACGGCATTGACGCCCGCAACTACGGCGAGCTGTCCGGTCTTCCGGCCGCCAAGAAGTTCTGGGCCGAGATCCTCGGCTGCAAGCCGGAGGAATGCTTTATCGGCGGCAACGCGTCGCTGACGCTCATGTACGATCTGGTTTCCAAGGGCTATACCCACGGCCTGCGCCACTCGGAAAAGCCGTGGTGCAAGCTCGACACGGTCAAGTGGCTCTGCCCCGCGCCGGGCTATGACCGCCATTTCAAGATCACCGAGTCCTTCGGCTTCGAACTCATCACCATCCCCATGACCCCGACCGGCCCGGATATGGACAAGGTCGAAGAGGCCATCAAGGATCCGGCTGTCAAGGGCATGTGGTGCGTGCCAAAGTATTCGAACCCCGACGGCATCGTCTATTCGGATGAGACCATCCGCCGCATCGCGGCCATGAAGCCCGCCGCGCCCGATTTTGCGCTGATGTGGGACAATGCCTACTGCATCCACGAGTTTGACGGCGATTTCGTCCCGTTCGACGATATCCTGACGCTCTGCCGCGAGGCAGGCAACCCGGATATGGTCTATGAGTTTGCCTCCACGTCCAAGGTCACGCTGCCCGGCGCTGGCGTCTCCGTCATGGTCACGAGCGAGGACAATCAGGCGTATTTGCAGAAGCTCATCGGCATCCAGACCATCTCCTATGACAAGGTCAACGCCCTGCGCCACGTGCGCTATCTTAAGGATAAGGCGCACACGCTGGAGCTCATGAAGAAGCACGCGGCGATCCTGAACCCGAAGTTCCAGTGCGTTCTGCGCCATCTGGACACGACCATCGCGCCGCTCGACATCGCGTCGTGGCAGCGGCCGAAGGGCGGCTATTTCGTCTCGGTCAATACGGCCCCCGGTCTTGCAAAGCGCACACTGGCGCTGTGCAAGGAGGCGGGCGTGGTCATGACCGGCGCGGGCGCGACGTTCCCGTATGGCCGCGATCCGCAGGATTCCAACATCCGCATTGCCCCGTCCCTGCCGCCCGTCGAGGAGCTGGAGCAGGCGATGGACATTTTCTGCACCAGCCTGCGTCTGGCCGCGCTGGAGCAGAAGCTGCAGTAAGCAAATATAAAAAATCCCCGGCGCGCTGGTTTTAAGCGCGCCGGGATATTTTTTGCAGTCTCAGGCCAGCAGGTTCTGCGTGCGGCAGAGATCGGCGTAAATACCACCCTTTTTGAGCAGTTCCTCGTTCGTGCCATGCTCCGCAATGCGGCCGTCGGCGATCACAAGGATCTCACCGGCTGCGCGGATGGTGGACAGGCGGTGGGCGATGATGAGCGTGGTGCGGTTTTTGGCCAGCTCGTCGAATGCATGCTGAATTTTTGCCTCCGTCAGCGTGTCCAGCGCGCTCGTGGCCTCGTCCAGAATGAGGATGGGCGGGTTTTTGAGGAAAATGCGCGCGATGGAGATGCGCTGCTTCTGTCCGCCGGACAGAAGCGTGCCGCGCTCGCCGACATAGGTGTCAAAGCCGTCGGGCATGGCCATGATGTCGTCGTAAATTTCCGCGCGCTTTGCTGCGTCGATGATCTCATCCATAGTCGCATCCGGCTTGCCGTAGCGGATGTTTTCCAGAATAGAGTCGGCGAACAGGAAAACATCCTGCTGCACGATGCCGATCGAGCGGCGCAGGCTCGTCTGCGTGACGCTGCGCACGTCGTGGCCGTCGATGCAGATGCTGCCGCCGGTCACGTCGTAAAACCGCGGGATCAGCTGGCAGAGCGTGCTCTTGCCGCCGCCGGACGGGCCGACGATGGCAACGGTCCTGCCCGCCGGGACGCTCAAAGACACGTCATGCAGGACTTCCGGATCGTCCTCATAGGAGAAGCTGACGTCGCGGATGGTGATCTCGCCGCGCACATGCGTGAGCGGCTGCGCGTCCGGTGCGTCCTGCAGCTGCGGCGCGGTGCGCATGATCTCCAGAAAGCGGGCAAAGCCCGCCGTGCCATTGGCAAACAGCTCAGAGAAGTTCGCGAGCTTCCGGATGGGGTTCACGAAGGACGTGATATAGAGCGTGAACGTCAGAAGATCGACGGTGTCCATCCGGCCGGCCATGATGAGTGCAC
Organism: uncultured Oscillospiraceae bacterium; assembly: GCA_934613505.1. GTDB lineage: Bacteria > Bacillota > Clostridia > Oscillospirales > Oscillospiraceae > CAG-170. The sequence goes on from CAKTTB010000001.1 coordinate 92,469, forward strand.
CGCCCACGGCCACGACCGCGACCGACAGCGCGCTCATGAAAAACTCCATGACGGCCATGAAAATGCCCATTTCCCTGTAGAACATCTTTTTGGAGGTCTTGTAGATATCGTTGGAATGGCGGAATTTGTCCTCCTCGACCCACTCGTTTGCAAAGGCCTTGGCCGTGCGCATGCCGGACAGGGCAGATTCAATGTCGGCGTTGATGGCACCGACTTTTTTCTTGACGCAGACCGATGCAACGCTCATGGCTTTGCGGCGGGAGAAGACCACGGCGATAAACACCGGCAGCAGCAGCGCAACCACGAGTGTCAGCCGCCATTCGATCGTCGCCATGACGATGAGCGCGCCGACGATGGTTACGGCGGAGATGAACAGGTCCTCCGGGCCGTGGTGAGCAAGCTCGGTGATCTCAAACAGGTCGGTCGTCATCCGGCTCATGAGCTGGCCGGTGCGGTTGCGGTCAAAGAACTCAAAGCCAAGATCCTGAATATGGCGGAACAGGGCAGAGCGGATATCGGCTTCCACGCGGATGCCGAATGTGTGACCCAGGTAGGTAATGATGTAATACAGCACCGACCGCAGCACGTAGGCCGCGAGGACGATCCCCATGAGCAGGAAGAACGTGCCGAACGCATTCTGCGGCAGCAGCGTCCGCATGGCGTAGCGCGAGAGGATCGGATAGGCCAGATCGACCAGCGCGACGATGAGCGCACAGACCATATCCAGAAAAAACAGGCCGCGGTGCGGCTTGAAAAAGGACAGGAAGATGGAAAAGCCGGACTTGCTCCGGTACTGTTCGGTCGTCATGACAGATACTCCGTTTCTTTATTCTGGTGCTATTATATCGGGTGTTCCGGAGAAAAGCAAGCCGTTGCACGGGCTGGCTTTTTCTGATAAAATAGGAGAAAAGCGAGGGGATGCATTATGATCGGGATTCTGAAGGAAACGGATCGGCTCATCATCTGCGTCAAGCCGGTCGGCGCGGCGTCGCAGGGCGAAGATGCAGGGGCCATGCCGCAGCTGCTTGCCGCGCAGCTGGGCTGCGCGGTCTATCCGGTCCACCGGCTCGATCAGGCGGTCGGCGGCGTGATGGTCTATGCGAAGACGGCGCAGGAGGCTGCCCGCCTGACGCAGCAGATGGGGCAGGGCGGCATGCAGAAGACATATCTGGCCGTGCTGACCCATTGCCCGGCGGAGCGCGCGGGCGTGCTGGAGGATCTTCTGTACCACGACCGCATGAAAAACAAGACCTATGTGGTAAAGCGGCCGCGCGGCGGCGTGAAGTATGCGCGGCTGCGCTATGAGATCGTATCGGAGCGGGACGGTCTGAGCCTGGCCCGCGTGCAGCTGGAGACCGGCCGCACGCACCAGATCCGCGTCCAGTTTGCATCCCGCGGCTGCCCGCTGCTGGGTGACGGGAAATACGGCGGCAGCGACAACCACTGCACCTGCGCGCTCTGGTCCTACCGGCTGACGCTCTGCCTGCCCGGCGGAAAATCCGAGACCTTCACCGCTAACCCGCCGGAGAGATTCCCATGGACAGAGCTTTTTTACGAAGGAGAAAGGAATAAGTAATCGTGAAGAGTGAATAGGCGTGGTGTTGGCTTTGCCAGCGATTTGAAGTGTGCCGCTCTGCGGCACACCGCACTTATTCACGTTTCACTCTTACTTTTTACTTAGTGTGTATCTGAAAACTCCCAACGCACCCGGACAGCGGGGCTTTTTGCGGTGCGCTGCGTCATTTTTCCTTGAAATACGTCAGTATTCCTGCGAAAAAATGTCTTGCTCAGCGCAAAAATTTCTCACTGCCGGTCACATTGGGAGTTTTCAGATATACCCTAACAAAAACAGGCACGCAGCTGCGTGCCTGTTTTTGTTAAATTCCGCCTTTGATATAATGCTCCTGCTTTTTTTCTTCCACGCGTGTCTCGATGGCGTGCGCGGCCTTGTACGCGGCCTTGCGCGTCTGGCTGGTCACGAACCGGACCAGAACGATGACAAGGCACACGGCCGGCATGAGCGCGAGAAGCGCGGCCAGCGCCAGATACAAAGCCGCATAGCTCTCCAGCATGCGTGCGGCGTTTTCCCAGTAGGGATAGACCACGCCGCTCGTCGTCATCACGCGCTTGCCGAAGCTGCCGATGACGGAGATCAGGCTCGTGAGCGAGAAGCGCCCTGTGTTCTGCACGACGGCGCCGGAGCCGATCGGGAAATTGTTGGCGACAAGGCCCTTGGCAAAGCCGGAGACCGGATCGGGAAGCACGATCTCATAGCAGTCGATGGGCAGCTCCGACAGGGCGTTCAGCGCGTCGTAGCTCATGAAGATCATCGCCTGCGAGCCGCTGCTGCCGGACGAGGACGAAGCGTCCGCCGTCGTGGCCAGCGCCGCGTTGCTGGCAAAATCGGATTCCCGGTCGACGACGCCTGCGACGGGGAACGTCTTGCCGCCGATGGTGACCTCCATCCCGGCCACATCGCTGCTGCCGAAGAGGGTAAAGGCCGTCTGCGCGTCGAGGACGACGCGATCCGCCATGTAATCCTCGGCCGTCAGATAGCTGCCGGACAGCAGCGGCAGCGGGTGGAACAGGAAGAAGTCGCCGCCCACGCCAATGGCCGTGACCGTCAGCTTGCCGGGGGACGTGCCGGAGGCGGACAGGCTGGTGCGGCCGCTGTAGGCGTCGGTGTAGAGCTTGCCGCCCTCGGGCGCTTCCATGGAGTTCTGGACGAACTGTTCTTCGAGCGTCATGCGGAACGAGCGGACAGAGTCCAGCGTCAGCTTGCCGTCGACCGGCAGGAACGCGGACACCTGCGCGAAGCGCTCGTCGCTGTCTCCGCGCCAGACATCGGCAGCCGCCTGCGTCGGGAGCGTATCGCAGGTCCTTGCGAGCATGACCCAGCAGAAGCCGGACAGCGCCGCCTGAATGAGGCACGCGATCAGCAGAACCAGCCGGTATCCATGTAATCTCGGCAGCCGGTGCTGCCGTTCAAACCGCCCGCGCCGTCTCATCCGTTATCGGCGAGCCGGACCTGCTTGCCGGCTTCTACGGGCTTGTTGCTGGTGGTGATGATGAAATCGCCGGCGCTGATACCGGAGACGGCGGCGGACTTGTCGTCGCGCGCCAGCTCCTGCACGGTGACGCGGGTGGCGATATAGCGGCTGCCGAGCGGCGAGTTCTTCGATTCGAGCACGTAGACGAACTTGCCGTTCGAATCCTCGCGCAGGCCGGACAGCGGGACGAGGGCGTCATAGTTGGCGCTCTTCTGGCCGATGGAGAGCGTGATGTTCTGACCAGCCTGCACGTCGCCCGTGAGCGTGAAGACGAGCGTGCGATTGCCGGAGGTCTGGGAGTTTGTGATCTGGTCGAGCGTCGCGACGGCGTCGCCGCCCCAGAAGTTGACCAGCTCCGCCGTGTCGCCGACCTTGACCTTCTTGGCCTGCTCGCCGGTGACGTCGATCTTGACGGTGAAGCCGCGGTCCGTCACGCTGATGGTGGCGAGCGGCTGCTCGTCGCCGCCGATGGACTTACCCGCGGAAGCATTGACCGATTCGATGGTGCCGCTGACGTTGGCCTTGACCTCGACCTCATCGGCATTCTCGCGGAGCTTGGCGACTTCCTCCTGCTTTTTCTCGATGGCCTTCTTCGAGGCGGCCATATCGACGGATGAGGAATCGCCGAGATTCTGCTTGAACACAAGATCCTCGAGCGCCTGCTTGGTGGATTTTACGGTCTCTGCTGCGCTGGACGCATTGGAGAGCTTATCGACAGCGGCCTGCTGGTCGGTGATCTGTGCGTTAAGAGAAGAGATCTGCTGATCGAGACTTTTAATGGAACGCTCGTAATTGCCGACAATCGTCTTGGCGCTGCTCATTTCGCTGTTGGCAGCTGCAATCTTGTCGTTGACAGTGGCAACCTGCAGGTTGTTTTCCAGTTCAACCAGACCGGTAGTTACCCGATATCCGTTATTGGACAGGCCTCCATAGTAGAAGGGATACAGCGCATCATACGCAGTCCAGTATTCCTGCACCTGCTGTGAAAGATCGTCGTCTGCGTAAGTGTTGAGGGCATATCCATCTTCGGTGCTGCCTTGGCTGGGAGAACTGGGCTTGGAAGAGCCACCACTTCTGATTCGTGCAATCATGGCAGCTTCACTTTTACGGCACTCCTGCATGATGGAGGTGTCGTTATCACAAATCGAGCAGAAGGTACTGAATGTACTTTCGTAGAGCGTAATATTTGTGATGTACTCTTTCAGACCTTTGATTACGTCAATTTCAGCCTGAATGCTGCTTGCACCGGTAACACTGGTATTGGAGACCTTCAGTGAGGAAAGAAGCTTCTCTTTCTCCGCTTCCAATGACTTTATCGTTGTCTCATGCTCAGTCACGATGGCCTGTGCATCGGCGTATTCCTTTTCTGCTTTCAGCTTCGTCAACTGGTTGTCCAGAGAGGTTTTCTCCGTCTGGAGGTCTTTCAGCCTGGCGTCGGCGGCGGCTTTCTGGCTGGCCAGCTGGCTGGCGTCCATGGTGCTGTACTGCCGGTAGATGGCCAGCGCTTCGTTATACGCGTCCTTGGCCTTCTGCACGTCGTAGTTTTCCTGTGCGGCGCTGTTGCCGGCGTCGATCAGGCTCTTGTCATAGCTCTGCTGGAGGGAATCGAGATCCGATTCCGCCTGCTTCAGCTCGTCCGAATCCTCTGCTTCCAGCACAAAGAGTGTATCGCCGACGTTGACGGCCTGGCCGGTCTTGACCAGAACGCTTGCGACCTTGCGGGTCTGCTTGATCGTGACGTTATAGACCTCGCTGGCCTCGACGGTGCCGGTGCCGCGGATGCGGGCGTTGATGGCGCCGGAGGCGGCCTGCTGGGCGGCGACCTCGGGCAGGGAGGCGTTCATAATCGTCTTGGAGAAGAAGGTCAGCACCAGCAGCACCGCCAGAAAGATGATGGCGGCGGTTTTGACCCATTCGCGTTTTCTAACACTGTTTTCCATTTCTCGTTTCCTTTTATCCTTTCACAGAGCCGGAATGTGCAATTCCCTCGACCAGATATGCTTCGCCGTGCAAAAACAGCAGCAGGCCGGGGATCATATAGATCACGGCGGCGGCAAAGGCGATGCCGATCTCGCCGGCGTTGATGGTGGACAGGAACATGGACAGCGGCTGCTTTTCCACGTCCTTGAGCAGAATGAGCGGCTGCTCGACCATATTCCAGTTGTCGATGAACACAAGGATCGCAATGGAATACAGGGCGCTGCGGCACTGCGGCAGGCAGATGTTCCAGAAGATATGCCACTCGTTCGCGCCGTCGATCTTGGCCGATTCAATGACGGCCATGGGGATGCGGCGCATGAATTTGGTGAGCAGAAACACCGAGAACGGCGCAAACGCGCCGGGCAGCAGGATTGCCCACCGGGTATCGAGCAGACCCAGCCAGTCGCTGACCAGATAGTTCGGCACCAGCGTGACCTGATACGGCATGAGCATCAGGATCACATAGAAGAAGAACAGACTGTCGCGGATCTTGCCGCGCCAGCGCGTAAAGCCGTAGGCCGCGACCGACGCGACCATCAGCTGCGCAAGCACGATGGGAACCGTCAGAATGACGGAGTTCCAGAATTTGATCAGGTAATCCGGACTTTTGAGCAGGACCGTAAAATACTGCGCGAACGTGACCTTGTCCGGGATGAACTTGAGGTTGATGGTCTTGGAGATATAGCCGCCGTTGCTGCCGAAGACCTGGCCATAGTTGGCGGTGATCTCGCTCTGCGTCATGAACGAGTTCGTGATGGTCAGAACCGTCGGCAGCAGGAACAGAAGCGCGAACACGGCGCAGAGGATAAAGCAGACCGTGCGGGAAAAATACCGTTTTTTCTTCATCCTTCCACATCCTTTCCGAAGACGTTCTCGATCAGGAAAAGGATGGCGATGAGAATGATGATCACGATCGCCAGCAGCACCGCCGCGGCGGAGAGCCGCTGGTAGTCGGTGGAGTTGAACATGTTGTTCATGAAATGCTGCATCATGTAAAGCCCGTCGTAGGGATAATTGCCGGTGAGCAAGTAGATTTCGCGGAAGACCTTGAACGAGTTGATGATGGACAGGATCGTCACAAACAGGACGGTCGGCGAGAGATAGCGGAGCTTGATGTGGAAGAACTGGTAGGACGCGGACGCGCCCTCGACCTCGGCGACCTCGAGCAGCTCGCGCGGGATATTGCTGAGCGCGGCCATGAACAGGATCATGTTATAGCCGAGGTTTTTCCACAGAAACAGCACCACGACGACGACCATGCAGTAGTCGGATTTCAGCCAGTCGATCTTGTCCGCGCCGAACACCTGCAGAAACTCATTGATGACGCCGTTATAGTGGAACAGCACCTGCCAGATGAGGATGATGGACGCGATTGGCACCATCATGGGGCTCAAGAAGAACGTCCGGAACTCACTTTTGAGCGGGATGCGCGCTTCGAGCATCAGAGCCAGCCCGAGCGACAGCACGACCGCCAGCGGCACGGACAGGCCCGTGAACACGAACGTGTTTTTGACCGCGATCCGGAACGCGCCGTTCTGCAGGACGTTGATATAGTTTTTCAGCCCCGCGAAGCTGTGGTCGGTCAGGCCGACGGTGAAGGAATAATAGACAACGATCAGAAACGGGATGATATAAAACGCCAGCATGCCGAGAAAGCTCGGCCCGGAGAAGCACAGGGACGCGAGAAAATCGCGCACCTTGTTGTTCATCCGCGTCCAAAGGCTTTTTTTCGGCGGCTGCGTCTCATATTTCCCGCGCGATCGGAGAGAAGAAAGCTTCTGCACGGTGTTTGTGTCTCCTTTGCGTTGGAAAATGCTCATAAAACCCGGCCATGGCGATCCATAGTCCGGCTTTATCGGCATTTTCAGTTTTGAGAAAGGCTGTTGGAAACCCTGTAGGGGCGTCCGCCCCTACAACAATACGAAAAACCATCCATGCCGGGATGAGCAGCTTTGCCCATCCCGGCTGGAGGTATTCTGTTTACCGCTGCTCCTGTACGTACAGGTTGACGCGGCTCTGGATCATGTCGGCGGTGGCCTTGACGTCCTTGTCGCCGGCGAAGTAGGCGCTGACCTCCTGGGAGACGATGTCGAGGATCTCCGTGTCGTAGTCATAGACGCCGGTGGTTGCGTTGATGAGCGCGAGGATCTGGTCGATGTCGGCCTGCGTCAGGGCGTAGACCGGCTGCCAGTTGTAATCGTTGGGGTCGCCGCCGAGGACTTCATAGCCGCCCTTGGAGACGAGATCGGGCTGGCCATCGCCGTCCCAGTCGACCTGCTCGCCGTTCTCGTCGAGCTGATATTCCTCCGTCATGGCGGCGGTCAGCTTTTCGTCGAATTTGGCCTGGCTGATAGGGAAGGCGTACATGTACTCGGCTTCCTCGTTGGACTTCTGGATCATGGCCTTGACGAAGTCCCATGCCGCGTCCGGATACTTGGTCGTGGAGGAGATGGCGAGCGGGCAGTTGATATAGAACGAATTGCCGGACTTGCCGTCCTCGGTGGGATAGCCGGTGAAGGTGATCTTGCCGTTGAGGGAGTAGGTGTTATAGATGTAATCCGAGAAGTCATAGATGGAGGTGACGGCCATCAGCTGCTTGCCGCTGGCGATGCGGGCGGCATCGGATTCCCATTCGCCCGCGTCGATGGCGACAGGGGTATCTGCGGAACCATAGGCAATTGCGTCATCACTGCTGGTTTCGTCCGGGAAGGAGTTGCAGAAGGCCAGCAGCTGCTGGAACGCTTCGGAATCGAACGAGCACTTGCCCGTCGTCCAGTCGACGAACGCACTGAGGTTGCGGGACAGGCAGTTATTGAGCACCTGCGTCTTTGTCCAGCCGTCGGAGAAAACGGTCGCGCCGTCCTGCAGCTGCGTCATGGCGTCCTGCACGGCCGCGACGTTCCAGATGTCATACTGCTCCGCGATGGAGGACAGGGCAAAGGCCGTCTGCACGGAGAAGCCGTTGGGCAGCTCATAGAGCTTACCGTCCTTCTCCAGCGCCTTCAGGACCTGCGGGACAAAGTAGTCGCGGGTCATGGTGCTGTCCTGATCCATGAAGGTATAGAGGTCGGCGATGACGCCCTTGGCGGCGTATTTGTCGACGGGCAGGCTGCTGGTGAGGAAGAGATCCGGGATGCTGCCGCTGATGATCTCGGTGGTGAGCTTGGTGACGCCTGCGTTATAGTCGTCGTCGGTGGCGTATTCGCTGTAGTCGATGACGTTGATGCGGTACTGGTCGTTCGACTTGTTGTATTCAACGATCTGGCTGCGCAGGTTCCAGTCAAGGCCCATGCACGCGAGCGTCAGGACGGTCTTTTCCTTGATCTCGGATGCGTCGACGCGGTGCAGGACGATGAGCTGATAGGTCGTGGTATCGTCGGTATACTCCTGTGTTATGCCCGCGACGCGGCCGTCGGAGAGAATGGCGGTGTTATACATGTTGTTCGTGTCCACATCGCAGGCCATCCAGTCGACCAGCTTATCCTTGCTGTCGGTGGCGAAGGAATAGCCGTAGATGTTGCTGTTATTGTCGTAATAGAAGTCATAGGTGTCGTCGCCGGGATAGACCGTCCACGTGTTAACGGGCATCTTCTGCTTTTCGCCCCACGCCTTTGTCTCGAGATCGACGGGGATAAAATACTGACCGCCTTCGTCGCTGCCGGCATTGGCGGCAGTGTCGTCGACGTAGTTATACCACAGAATGCCGACCTGATCGGCTTTCAGCTGGCAGAGACTGCCGCTGTATTCGCTGCCGTCGAGCTTGAAGAGCAGCTTGCCTTCGGCGTCCAGCACATAAACATTCGTGTAATCGCTGGCATAGAGATTGCCGGCGGCGTCGACCGCGAAGGAGGAGATGTTGCTGCTCATGCCGTCCTCTTTGAGGGCACTGTCATCCGCAGCCAGCAGATCGATGTTGGCGAGCGTGCTGCCGTCGGCGGCAATGTGCATGAGATACGAGCCGGGGATGTCCGTCGAGGGATAGTTCCACTTGTCATCCGTCTCGGGGTCAAAATCCTCGGGGAGGTCAAACTTCGTCGCGTAGACATTGATGAGCATCCAGAGCGTGCCGTCCTCTGCACCTGCCATGCTGTAGCAGTCGACGCTGCCCTCGCAGTCCTCGGGGACCGTGGGCAGCTGCAGGTTCGGAAGCTCCGCGCACACGCCGGTATCGGGGTCAATGGACAGGATGGTCAGCTCCGTGTCGTAATACGACCAGCTGCTGCCGGAATCGGGGTCGGTATAGGTGTGCTCTTCGCCTTGTTTGCCAGCGGTCAGATAGAGCGTGGTGCCGGCTGCGCACATGTAGTTGACGTACTGCAGCTCGACCGGCATGGTCAGGTCGAGATAGTCGGCCAGATAGCTGTATTTGGCGCTGGTGTCGGCGCGCTGGGTCTGGTCGATGAGAGAACCGCTGGAATCGGGCTTGTTCGTGTCCTTCGAGCCGTCCTTCGAGCAGCCGGCGAACAGCCCAAGCATGAGCAGTGCTGCCAGCAGAAGGGCGGTGATACGTTTGATTTTCATGTGATACTCCTTTTCATGTCCAGAATCGATGATGCTTTCTATATCTTGTGTCGACAGCATGGCACAGACAACCTATTTCGTCCTCTGTATCATACCAGAACAAAGACGCAAAAAAAAGCTCCGCGTTGCAAAATTCAGATATTTTTAAGAACTGGCTTCGCCCTCCACGATGGGCAGGATGACCTCGGCGGTGAATTTTCCGTTTTCCGTATACCGCGTAAAGCCGCCCGCCATCTGCGACATGATCTTCGCGCAGGTGCGAAGGCCGATCTTGTTCGATTCAATGCGGGTCGAAGCGGTGTTGACGCTGTTGGACAGGCAGATATGGAGCGTCTTTTCCTCCTGCAGAACGGCGATGGCGACGGGCTTGGTGGGATCGGCGTATTTGCGGATGTTGTCGAAGAGATTATCCAGCACGCGCTTAAAATAGGTGACGTCGATCTCAATGTCGGCCTGCGTCTGCGGCAGGAGCAGCTGGACGGTAAAGCCCTGCTGCTGCAGCTGTACGCGGCTCTCGCCGAGCAGCTGCTCGAGGACCAGCGCCGCATCGAACCGCTCGAGCTGTAATGGCAGCTCCTTGCAGCCGAAGAGCAGGGAATAGCGGAACAGCTCGTCCGTCAGGGTCTTGAGCTGCTCGGCCTTACTGTAGGCGGCGGTCAGATAGCTCTGCAGCTCCTCCGGGGAGTGATACTGCCCGCTTTTGGCCAGATCGAGATAGCCGAGCAGGGCCGTGAGCGGGTTGCGGATGTCATGCGACATGGCGGTGATGAGGTCGCTGTTCTGCTGCAGGGCGCGCTGCTCCTCGCTGGTCTTGCGCAGAAGCGATAATCGCATCTGCTCGACGCTGGCTGTCAGCTGCGTCAGCTCGTCGTTGCCCTCCGGCGTCAGCTGGAGGTAGAGATTACCCTCGCCTATGGACTGCACCTCGTGAGCGACGGCGACGATCTTTTTCGTGATCTTCCGGTTGTAGATGAGAAGCGCCAGCGCCAGCACCGCACAGGCCAGCATCAGCGAGACGATCCAGACCAGATCGTAGAGCGCGGCATCGGAATTGTCGGAGATGACGGCGTAGAACGTCCCGTCGCGGAAGACGATGGGGTAGACGACGGACGCGCTCTGCGCCTTGAACGTATAGGCGTCGGTCGGGCCGCTGTCAGCGCCCCACCAGCCGATCTCCAGCACGAGCCGCTGGTCGCGGTAGAGCGAGATATACAGATCCTTCTGGCTCTTGCCCCACTGCGCGAGCGAATTGGTGTCGCGCGTGGAGATGCCGTTCTGCCGGACATAGCGCTGCAGCTCGGTCGCGGCCTTGCCGGTGCGCTTTAATACGGCGGATTCGCTGAGATAGCAGCGCTCGATGAGCTGGTTGCCCGCGAAGCTCGCCGCGGCATAGACGCCCGCGGCAAGGATCAGCCCCAGCAGCAGCACGAACAGCGGCTTGAAGCTCAGCGAAACGAAGCGTTTTTTCTTTTCAGTCAACCTGATAGCCCTTTCCCCATACGGTGCGGATGAGACGCGGATTGGCCGGATCCTCCTCCAGCTTTTTGCGGAGGTTCACGATGTGGACCATGACGGTATTGTTGGAGGCCGGCATATACGTCTCGTGCCAGACGGTCTCATAGATGGTGCGGACGGGAACGACGCGGCCGCGGTTCTCCGCCAGACAGTGCAGGATGGAAAACTCCGTCTCCGTCAGCTCCAGCGGCTCGCCGTTCAGAAGCACCCGGCGGTTTTCCTCGTCCAGAACGATGCCGGGGCGCAGCGTGCGGCCGCTGGATTTGCTCTTATAGACGCGGTAGCGCCGGAGCAGAGACTCCACCTTCATCATCAGCTCCGCGTGCGAGAAGGGCTTGGCGAGAAAATCGTCGCCGCCGGCGTCATAGGCCTGCCGCTTGTCATGCTCCTGCGTTTTCGCCGTCAAAAACAGCACCGGCGCGGTGGAGCAGGCGCGGATGCGGCTGCAGGCGTCATAGCCGTTGAGATCCGGCATCATGATATCCATTAAAATGAGATCGATCTCCGGGTGCTGCCGGACAAGCGTGACCGCTTCCAGCCCGGTCGCGGCCTCGTACACGCAGTAGCCGCCGTTTTCCAGCAGGATCCGGCAGATCCGCCGGATATCCGGTTCGTCGTCCACAACAAGGATCGCAATTTTTTCTTCCATGCGCATGCCCTCCTTTGACTGCGCCTATTGTATCACATTTTTCCGGGAATCGGGAGGAATTAAGAATTTTTAAGACATTTATACAGCCGTGCATGAAAAGAGCGTGACGAAAAACGGAAATTATGCTATACTATTATCTGAACTTTAATTGCAGGAGGCGGCGCGGTGGAGCTTTTATATATGGACAGCCGGATCGTCGTCTGCTGTAAACCGGCGGGCGTTCTGTCGACGGACGAGCCGGGCGGCATGCCGGAGCTTCTGCGGCAGGCGCTCGGCGAGGGGACAGACGGCTGCGTGCGCGTGGTACACCGGCTCGACCGGCCGGTCGGCGGCGTGATGGTCTTTGCGCGCTCGCGCGTGGCGGACAGGCTCCTGTCCGGGCAGGTGCAGCGGCGGGAATTTGAAAAGGAATATCTCGCGGTGATCGAAGGCATCCTGCCGGAGAAAACCGGCCTGCTGGAGGATTGGCTTCTGCGCGACCGGCGTACGCGGAAGACCATCGCCGTTTCCCAACCCGGCCCGGAGACGCGGCCTGCCGCGCTGAAATATGCGGTGCTGGCGGAGAAAAACGGGCGGAGCCTTGTCCGCGTGCAGCTGCTGACCGGGCGGACGCACCAGATCCGGGCGCAGTTCTCTTCCCGCGGGTATCCGCTCTGCGGCGACCGGAAATACGGCACGAAGACCGACGGCGATATTGCCCTCTGGTCATACCGGATCGCATTTTCCCATCCGCAGACGGGCGAACGGATGGAATTTTCTGCCCTGCCGCCGGACGGCGCGCCGTGGGAGGATTTTTCGGAACAGCTACATAGACTGTAAAGGAGAGAGAAATGGCTTCTACGAAGACCAATACCATCGTGATGACCGAGGGGCGGCCGCTGCCGCAGGTCATCCGGTTTGCGGTACCGCTTGCGCTGACGGGCATTTTGCAGCTGCTGTTCAACGCGGCAGACGTCATCGTCGTCGGAAAATTTGACAGCAGCACGGCGCTGGCCGCCGTCGGTGCAACGACGTCGCTTATCAATCTACTGATCGGCGCGTTCATCGGCATTTCCGTCGGCGTCAACATTCTTGTGGCGCGCTATCTCGGCTGCCGCGATGAGGAGCGGGTGTCGCGGACGGTGCATACGGCGGTGCTCCTCGGCGTGGGGCTGGGCGTGGTCGTGTTTCTGCTGGGCTTTTTTCTGGCGCGGCCGCTGCTTGAGCTGATGGACACGCCGGACGATGTGCTCCCGCTGTCGGACCGGTATCTGCAGATCTATTTTATCGGAGTGCCGGCCTCGCTTCTGTATAACTTCTGCGCGGCGGTGCTGCGGGCGTTCGGCGATACGAAAAAGCCGTTCTATTTCCTGTCGATCTCCGGCACGGTCAATGTGCTTTTGAACCTGTTTTTCGTCATCGTCTGCCATCTCGGCGTGGCAGGCGTCGCGATCGCGACGGTGGTCTCGCAGTATATCGCGCTGGCGCTGGTGCTCATCTGCCTGCTGCGGCTGGAGGGCTGCGCGCGGCTGGAGCTGAAAAAGCTGCATTTTTACCCGGACGAGGCGCTCCGCATGATCCAGATCGGCCTGCCTGCCGGGCTGCAGTCGGTCATCTTCAACATCTCCAACGTCATGATCCAGTCCTCGATCAACTCGTTCGGCGCGAACGTCATCGCAGCCAACACGGCGGCGGCGAATCTGGACGCATTCGTCTATACGGCCTGCAACTCGGTCTACCATGCGGCCATGACCTTCACGAGCCAGAATCTCGGCGCGGGCAAGCCCGACCGCATCCGCCCGGTGTACCGTGACTGTATTCTGACGGTTCTGCTCATCGGCGTGCCGCTGTCGGCGCTTCTGTATCTGCTGGGACCGCAGCTGCTGGGGATCTATGTCGCAAGATCGGATCCGGCGTATGACGCCGTCATCGCCAGCGGCATGGTGCGCGTGACGTATATGGGCGCAACGTATTTTACCTGCGGCGTCATGGAGACGTGCTGCGGCATGGTGCGTGGGCTTGGCCGCAGCTGGCTGCCGATGGTCGTGTCGGTCTTCGGCGCGTGCGTGCTGCGGATCATCTGGATCTATACGGTCTTCCGCGCGCAGCACACGCTGGGGATTTTGTATCTGTCGTATCCCATCAGCTGGGTCATTACGGCAGCCGTTCATATTTTGTGCTTTGTGCTGATCTACCGCTCCATGATGAAGCGGTGGGCGGCGTATCAGGAGGAAAATCATGCGGGTCATTGATATTGAAGATGTTGTTTTAGCCATGCGGAACCAGACGCAGTTCGTTCTGCGCTGCGAAGAGGTGTTCCACGACAAGATCAGCGCGGCGGCCGCCGCAATCCTTTCCGCGCAGCCGCGCAAGCCCTATGTCTGCCTGACCGGCCCTTCCGGCTCCGGCAAGACGACGACGGCCATGCGGCTGAAGGCGTATCTGGAGAATCTGGGCGTGAAGGTGTGCCTGCTGAGCATGGATAACTTTTTCCTGCCGCTGGCCGAGCGGCCGAAGGATCTGACCGACTGGGAATCGCCCCTGTGCGTCAACCGCGAGCTGCTGCTCGATACCATCGAGAAGCTCTCAAACGGCGAGACCGTACAGGTGCCGTGGTACGACTTCCCGAACAACCGTACCGGCGGCTACACGCCGATGGAGGGCAGCCGCGAGGCCGTCATCATCGCCGAGGGCATCCACATGCTGAACCCCCTGCTCTTTGACCCCATCCGCGGCAAGGCCACCGGCATCTATGTCGCGCCCAGAACGCGTATCATTACGCCGGGCGACCGCATCATCCATCCGGAGCAGGTGCGCGTGGCACGCCGCATGATCCGCAATTATCAGGGCCGCGGCAACTCTCTGCGGGAGACGATCCTGCGCGCGCAGTCGGTCAACCGCGGTGAGCAGCAGTATATCCTGCCCAACAAGCCGAACGCGTCCATCCACATCGATTCCTTCCACGACTATGAGCTTTGCATTCTGGCCAAATATCTGCGTCAGATCCCGCAGTTTGCCGAGGATCTGGACGACGCGTTCATCGCCGAGCAGGGCCTGACGGTCCTCATGGACGTGGTCAAGAGCCTGCCGCCCCTCGACACGCCCTATGTCCCGCGCGACTCCATTGTCCGCGAATTTGTTGGCGGCAGCATCTTCAACTATTAAAAAGCAGCCCCGCACGCAGCTGCGTGCGGGGACTATAACCTCGTAGAGTTTGCGCCTGCAGGCGGCGCAAGCTCTTTTTGGGCGGTGCTTAAAACCCCGTCCTCGTCCTGGAGTACCGGAACAGTTCCCAGAGCGTGATCAGCACCTGCACGGCTGCGCAGACGACAAAGATGAGCTTCAGATACGGGATCGACGGGATCGAGAGACAGATGCACAGCCCCGCCGACCAGATGAGTGCCGTGATGGAAAGTCCCTGCATCAGAATGCCCCACCAGAGAGACGTGAACACGATGCACACGATACTCGACACCGGCACGGCATACAGGAAAAACAGCCATGACGGGAACGGCACGGCCGCGATCGTAAAGGCCGTGAACAAAATCGCCGCGATCACGAACACCAGCGCCACCGACAGCAGCACCACATAGATGTGGAAATGCGGGTTGGACTTTTTCGGCGGCTCTTCCTCACCGATCAGATTGCTGACGGTGACGCCGTACAGCTGCGCGATCTGCGCAAGGATATACACGTCAGGCAGACCATCGCCGCGCTCCCACTTGGAGACGGATTTGTCGGAGTAGTTGAGCTTGCGCGCAAGGTCCAGCTGGGTGTCCTTATGGGACTTGCGGTAGGCGGCGATATTTTTTGCGACAGTCCGCCGCAGCGTCTGTTCGTCCTGAATCATAAGAAGACCCCTTTCCCCCGAAAGTACTGAAAATACAGGAGATTCTACTGCCGGTAGAGTGCCGTTCTCCCATGGGTATCGCCGCGGGAAGCGCCCGTAGGGTGCAATCGGCGGCGGCGGTGTGATACAATGCGGGCAAGGACAGAAGAAACGGCAGACCGTTTTCCTCTGGCCATATACCAACACAGTATACCACTTTTTTTCATCCTGTGCAACGTGCAAATTCTGTGCGCTGCACGATCCGCACCCGGCATCACACACACCGTGCCGGGTGCGGTTTTTCTGTGCCTTGACCTTTTGAGGCCCGCCGGATACAATAAGGAATGAAAAACAGCGCAGAAGGAGCATTTTTTATGGACAGACAGGCCGTCGAGGCGCAGCTGTGTGAGCTGCCGATCAGTCAGTACGCGTGGATCGATCCGCGGCAGATCGAATTTTCTGAACGGATCCGTTACGTGTGCGAGCATGAATGCACCATGTACGGCAAGAGCTGGGCCTGCCCGCCCGCGGTCGGCACGGTGGAAGCCTGCCGCGAAAAAGTGCTGTCGTATCCCGCGGGGCTGGTCTTTACCACGCTGACGGAGGTGGAGGACATTGCCGATCTGGAGGCGACGCTTGCGACCCGCGCGCCGCATGAAAAAATCACGCGGCAGGTGCGCGATATCCTGCGGCAGTATTCCCACGACGTGCTGACGCTCTCCACCGAGGCCTGCGCGATCTGCGAGCACTGCACGTATCCCAACGCGCCCTGCCGCCACCCGGACCGGATGTTCCCGTGCGTGGAGAGCTACGGCATCGTGGCGACCGATCTTGCCGAAAAGAACGGGATCGAATTTTATAACGGCAATCTCGTCACGTGGTTCTCCGTGCTGTGCTACAGGTAAAAAAGCGGACCGCCCGGTTTGACGGGTGGGCGTAAAACAATTCATGGCGCGTATCGGTATCGATACGCGCCATTTCTCACTTGGATATCCCTCCGGGAGAGCTGTCGCCGCAGGTGACTGAGAGGGTGCTTGGCAGTCACGGTTTACCCTCTCCGACCTCGCTTCGCTCAGCCACCTCTCCCAACGGGAGAGGCAAGAGAGATGCTCATAACTGCGTAAGCCGGATCTGCGGCAGAAGCTGCGCGACGTCCTGATACGGTGCAGCCTGCGTGCCGGAGCACATGACGTTCGCCGTGCCTGCGGCCATGGCAAGTCGGGCGGCGGCCTCGCGGGCGAGGCCGTGCTGCCGGGCATAGGCCAGCGCGGCGACGACGCTGTCGCCCGCGCCGACGGTGCTGCCGACCGGTACGCGCGGGCACTCGGCCCGGAACATGCAGTCCGGCCAGCAGAAAAGCGCCCCGTCTGCCCCAAGCGTCACAGCGACGCACCCGACGCCACGGTCAAGAAGCGCCCGCGCAGCCTGCGCGGCGTCCTCCGCCGTCTGAAGCGGCCTGCCGGTCACGCCGGACAGCTCCGCAAGATTCGGCTTGATGAGCGCGGGCTGCGCTTCCAGCCCGTGCCGGAGCAGCGCGCCGTCCGCGTCCAGAAAAACGGCCGCACCGGCCTTTTTGCAGGCGAGCGTCCAGTCGCGGTAGACCGTCTCCGGCAGTCCCGCCGGGACGCTGCCGGAGAGTACGACCAGATCGCCGTCCGCCAGCCGGGCGGTCAGCTTTTCAAGAAGCGCGTCCGCCGTCCCGGGCGGGACCGGCGCGCCCGGTTCGTTGATGTCGGTATTGGTATGCTGCACCGGGTCGATGAGCTTGAGGTTGGTGCGCGTTTCGTGCTGCGTAAAAAGAAACAGTCCCTCCACGCCGATCGCCTGCAGGGCGTCTGCGATGCGCTGCCCGGCGGCGCCGCCGAGGATGGCGGCTGCGACGCTCGGCTCTGCGAGCGCGTGCAGGACTTTGGAAACATTGATGCCCTTCCCGCCGGGATCGGTGCGCAGGGCGGCGATGCGGTTGACCTCGCCGGGGCGGAAATTCGGGATCTGAACAGTCTTGTCCAGCGCGGGATTGAGGGTAACGGTATAGATCATTGTGCTGCCTCCGTTCGGCGTGATTTGCAGATATTCTGCTTAAATATAGCACAAAAGAAACCGCATAAGCAAGTGACCAGCTTGCTTATGCGGCTGCCGCTGTCAAAAAAGCTGCGGCTTTTTTGACAAAAGGGACAGGTGCGCCGGCTGCATCGCAAAGTTTTGTGCGCCGCAGGCACACAAAATTCACGTTTGCCGGCGTAATGTATTTTTTCCGAGAGCGGGGGCTCCCGGAAAAAATCTATTTACATTGCTTTGCGCCTGCGGGCGCAAACTCTACGAGGTTTTCGCGAAAAAGAAACCGCACAAGCAAGTGACCAGCTTGCTTATGCGGTTCTTCTTAAAATATGGAGAAAAGGAGAAAAATGAAAAAGACGTTTTGCTTCTTGCAAGTATAGAATATCAGTCTGGTATTAAAAAACTTAGGGGTCAGTTATTAAATATCTGTGAAATCCGAAAAAAGTTTTTTCATTTTCTCCTTTTGTCCCGGAGCCTTACCGGATGGACAGGAGCAGCAGCGCGCACGCGGCCAGATACCCGGCCAGCAGCAGTGCCAGCACCAGCAGGACGATCCCGCCTGCAAGCAGAAGTCCACTTTTACGCCTGCGGCGCAGGCACAGAAGCGCGATCCCGCCGCCAAGCGTCAGGAGAAACAGAACCAGTGCCAGTGCCGCCGTCATAGCTGTACCTCCGGTTTCCCGTGGGGCTTAATCAAAGTAATCGCCCCAGCCATCTTCATCGTCAGCGTAGTCGCCCCAGCCGTCGCCGGGATCGGACCACGGATCGTAGTCGTCGTAGTATTCATCGCTGTAGTCCCAACCCGCGTCGTTGGATTCCATGTATTCGCCGCTGTCGGTGTCGATGTAGCCGTCGGCGCCGTAGCCGATGAACTCGTTCTCGTAGCCGTTCCAGTACCAGATATCGCCGTCCTCGTCGTACCAGTAATACGGCGTGCCGTAGTCGCCGGAATCGCCGGAATACGCGGGCTGCGCAGGCACGGGCTTGGGCGAGGTACTCCAGCCGGCGGTGTAGGAGAGCGTCGTGAGCATGTTGTTGCAGATATCAAAGTAGTTGCGGATGCGGCCTTCGAGCGCGATGGTCGTTGCGACAAGGGCATAGCCCGTCGGGCCATAGTACCGGACCTCCATGCAGCCGCGCACCGGCTGGGGCAGATCGCCGGAGAAGACGTCGCCGTCCAGCCACATATAGCCGGTCAGGCTGTAATAGTCGCCGTTGTCCTTGAAGTCCGAGCCGAAGGACTTGATGAGGTAGCTGCCGTACATGCTCTTCATGAAATCCTCGAGCATCTTCATCATGTACGTTTTCGCGGTGGCCGCGCCCTTTTCCATGTAGGGGTCGAAGCCCTCGATGGGCTGGAAGGCGATCATGATGTTGGAGTAATAATCGTCCGTGCCATCCTCCATGACGGCGTTGAAGCTCAGGGCGTTCGAGACGTTCGGCTGCTCGTGCGCCTCCATCTGGATGGGATAGTCGATCGTGACGTTCGTGAAGCCGCCGGGGAAGCTGGCGGTCTGGTTGAGATCGTCCTCCGGCGTCGGCAGGAGCATGATGTAGTCCATGGGGGTGAGCGTGTTGCCGTTGGCGTCGCTTAAGTCGCCGTAGGCCGTCTGCCAGAGGGAGACGAGCTCCGTGCCGTCCTCCATGCAGAGCGTGATGTTCTCGCCTTCGTCCACAACATAGCCGGGGCCGACCTGCTCGGCATAGAGGTTGATGGCGATCCACTCAAAATCCTCGTTGATCACGAAGTAGAACGGCTCGCCCTCCAGCTTCCAGCAGCCGGTATAGCCGCTCAGATCGCCGCCGCTCAGCTCTTCCTCGGTGTAGCCGGTCGGTTCGGCAGCCATCTCATAGGCGGAGGGGTCATAGTCGTGGGTGATCTCGATGGGGACTTCACCCTCGGGCGGCAGGAAGACGATGGTGTCGCCGTCCTGGATCGCAAAGTCCAGCTCGTCGACGCTGGTATCGTACAGGATGTAATTTTCGTCGTTGTAGACAAGGATGTTATAGGTACCGGGCACCTCGGATTCCTTGTAGGTGCCGAGATTGGCCTCGATCGTCTCGCCGTCGGAGAACGTGCCGTCGACAAATTCGGTATCCCAGTCGGAGCTGGTCGAGGGGGTGATGCTGATGGATGAGATATCGCGGCCGCTGTGATTGGCAAGCGTCACGGACACGGTCACGTCCTTTTCCCCGCAGCCGGTCAGAAGCAGCAGGCACAGCATGGCAGCCAGCAGCACAAGAAGCAGATTTCTGGTTTTTTTCATGATGATCCTCCCAATTCAATTTGCAAAAAAACTCCACGATAAATGGTCTGATACCAGTTTACCGTGGAGCAGGTGGGTTGTATAGGCCCCTCAGGGGCTATCTTTAGGCGGAAGGAGGGACGCGAGCAGCACGCGCTTGCCCCGCGCGCCGCCGTCAAGGCCCAGTTTATCGAAGATGCGTTTGAGGTGATTCTTGACCGTGGATTCCGACAGATGGAGTGCCTGCGCGATCTCGGTGTTCGTCCTGCGTGCGGCGGCGAGCCGCGCGATCTCAAGCTCACGGCTGGTCAGACCGTAGTCCTGCGGCGCGGGCGCGGCGGTCTTGATGGCGCACAGGCGCGCGACCGCGTCTGCGGCGGCTGTCTCGCCGCGAGACTGCAGCGCCTCCGGGAGCAGCGCGCCGAGATCGTCCGCATGCTCGGCGAACGGCAGATAGAACGCATCCGGCAGCGCGAGCGAGAGCGCCGTGTCCAGCTCCTGCCAGGCGTCCTCCGTCCGGCCGAGCCGCGCGTTGGCGCAGGCAAGGTGGATATGGAGGTAACTATCGGCCAGCAAAGCGTGCAGCTGCGCATTGATCGCGGCGCATTGATCAGCGCGGGAAAGAAGCTTTGTCCAGGCCCCGGATGCGAGCAGAACTTCGTTCTGCACCGTGCGCAGCATGGGGAGCATCGGGCCGAGGAACGACGCGTCGGCCTCCGGCGTCATGAACCAGCGGCCAGACGGGTCGCCGCAGCCGGACTGCGCGTCCAGCCACGCCTGACACAGCTCCAGAGAGCGCAGGACGATAAATTGCCGCTGCTGCTTCAGCGTCCTGCGCAGCGCGCAGAGCATGTCCTCTGCGGCAGCCTGATCTGCGCGCAGAAGCGCCATGCGCATGCGCACAAATTCGACGGTCAGGAGAATGCTGTACTGCCCGCGGGACGCGGCCGCGTCAGCGGCCAGATGGCAGCTGATCTCCGCGTCGGTCAGCTGGCCGCGCAGAAGCTCCGTCTCGGCCTGCATGCTGTATTCCGCGCCGCTGCCATGGCCGTCGGTGATCCGGTAGTAATGGGGCATGCACTCGCGCATCTGCGCGTTTTCCGCGTCCGCGCCGCCGGACGTGCGGTGGAACATCATGAGGATCGACGGCGAGCCGAACGTCCATGTGCCGTCAAGATCGATGCAGCGCGTCGTGCGCGTCATGCGCGCGCTGGCGCTGCGGTGCAGGGCGCTCATGGCGCCGATGTCGTTATAGGCCAGAAAGCTCATCACAAGATCGCATTCGCCGAGATAATTGTCCCGCTGCTGCGGCGTGTAGGCCGCTTCGTTCTGCAGCCCCTCCAGAAGCAGACCCCGCAGGCGCAGCATCTCTGGGATCTGGCCGAAGGAGAACAGCTTGCGCATCAGCACGCAGACAGCGTCCGGGTTCTGCTGCAGGATCTCCGGCGGGCAGTTCCGGCACCAGTCGAGGAGCATCTGCCGGTGTTCGCCGCCGAGCGATTTGCCGCAGTCGAGCGCCGCGGCGCGCAGCACGCCCGGCCACTCGCCCGCACGGCGGAAAAACTCCGCCGCCGGCAGATAATCTTTTGCCTGCAAAAACCACAGCCCGACCCGGGCAAGCACCCGGTTCTGCACCGCCGGGTCAAGCAGCTCGAATTTCCGGCGCAGCAGCTGCCGCAGCATGTGGTGGTAGCGGTAGACGCCGCCCGCGCCGGAGACGATAAAGGCGTTGTTGTGCGTCAGATCGTGCAGCAGCACGTCCGCGTCCGCCTCCTGCCAGACAAAAGCGGCCTGCGCGCGCGTAAATTCCTCGGTGACGCAGTTGTATAAAAGAAAGCGCCTGCGGCGCTCGTCGAGCGGGTCGAACATGACCTGCTCGATGAGGGTGTAGATGTTGTGCGTGTCGAACCGCCATTCGTGCGTCTGCACGTAGGCGCGGAAGCACAGGTAGATCATGGCGATCCAGCCCTCGCTCACGGCGCAGAGCGTCCGTGCCTGCGTCTGCGGCAAGGGAAGCCCGCAGCAGGCGGCGTACAGCTCCAGCTCCGGCTGCGTCAGCCGCAGATCGTCCGCCACGATCTCCAGAAGGCTGCTTCCCAGCCGCAGCCGGGCGGATTCGGAGAAGATATGGTTCCGCGACACAAGGATCATATGGACGCCCGGCGGCAGCCGCTCGGCCAGAAACGACAGAACGCCCGGCAGATCGCCGCTCTGCAGCAGGTACACGTCGTCGAGAATAAAGTAGACCGGGCCGTCAAAGGCGGCCAGCGCGTCCTGCAGCAGCTCGCACAGTAGAAACCGCGCATGCGGCCCCTCCGGATAGCCCAGCGCGCGCAGCTGCGCGGCAAGCGTCGGCCAGCGCCGCAGCGTGCGGCAGAAGCCGTCCCAGAAATCGGCCTTGCTGTCCGTGGCGACGAGCTGGCGCAGGATGCAGGCGTCGGGGATCTGCCGCGCCTCGTGCTGCTGCCACCATTTGACGGCGGTCGATTTGCCGTAGCCCATGGGCGCGATGATCGTGGTGATGGCGTGCGAGCCGATCTGGCAGAGCGCCGACTGCAGGCGCGGAGAGATATAGGTGCTGTTGAGATGCGGATACTGGCTCATACCGGGGCCTCCTGTTGCGGAAGGTGTCGTTTCCTATATTTTAACGGTTCAGGAGGAATCCGTCAACTGATGCGGCCGGATGCCGATAAAACTTGACAAGGCCGTCCTGCTCCGGTTAGAATCGAACCGGAAAGATCCAAGCGGGACAGGAAGGAGCGGCCCATGCTGTTTGAATTTTTAAGCCGGAAGCACCGGCAGAAGGCGGAGGATACCGAGCGCTGGCGGGAGCGGTGGCAGTCGCTCGTGCCGGAGCAGTGCCGCAATGTGCCGGTCACGGTCGGCGGCCGGACGATGATCGCCTATATCCAGTGCAACCAGTTCGTCGTCATGCTGCAGGACGGGCTTCTCATGAAGTCGCACTTTTTTGATGTGTGCGAGTTTCTGCAGAAGGCGGGCTATCACGTCGTCTGGCTGATGCGCTGCGTGCAGGACGTGGAAAACGGCTATCTGAAGCTCCTGAAAAAGGAGGATGACGGCGCGCGCTGCCGCTGGAAATGGCGCAAGCCGACGACGAATTTCGGCCGCTGGACATCGGATAACTACGGCGTGACCATCCTCATCCAGCACCGGCAGGTGCCGCCGGAGGAGCAGGATCTGCGCATGAGTCATACGCGCGTGCTGCAGCGCGTCACCTGGGCCGAGAGCGACGACGACACGCAGATGATCCCGGGCCGGACAGAATTTCTCACGGTCGGCAAGCCGGCCACGCCGGAGGAGCTTCTGCGCTGGCTGAACGGAACAACGTTAGCAAATCTTTGAATTTATAGTTAAAGAGGGAAACAGAATGGCAATTACGCTGGAGCAGGTCAAAAAGAGCGAGGAGATTACAAGCTACATCCGCCGGGCGGACGAGTCGCTGTCGGCGCTGGGCTTTACGGAACACAGCTTTGCCCATGTGGGGCTGGTCTCGGCGCAGGCGAGCGCGATCCTGAAGACGCTGGGCTATGATGACCGCACGTGCGAGCTGGCGGCCATCGCGGGCTGGCTGCACGATATCGGAAATGTCATCAACCGCATCGACCATGCCCAGTCCGGCGCGGTCATGGCCTTCCGTATCCTCGATAAAATGGGCGCCAGCCCCGGCGAGACGGCGACCATCATCACCGCCATCGGCAACCACGACGAAAAGACAGCCTTCCCGGTCAACCCCGTGGCGGCAGCGCTCATTCTGGCCGATAAAATGGACGTGCGCGCCAACCGCGTGCGGGAAAAGGCCCGCGCCGCATTCGACATCCACGACCGCGTGAATTTCTCCGTCAAAAAGCACGAGGTCACACTGACGGAGGGCGAGATCTGTCTGACGCTCGTAATTGACACCGAGATCTGCGCGGTCATCGAGTATTTTGAAATTTTCATGGACCGCATGCTCCTGTGCCGCCGCGCGGCGGAAAAGCTGGGGCTTCACTTTGCCCTCGTCATCAACGGGCAGCGCATGGCGTAAAAAATTTCCCGGAACCGGGAACCGGCACCGTCTGCGTGCGTCAAAATAAGAAAACGCACAGACAAAAAGGAGCGCAATAGATATGGAAACATTGGAAAAGCTGAGAAACGGGATCGACCAGCTGCCGAAGTGGCTGCTGCTGATCCTGGTGATCTTTGTGGACGGTCTGGTGGGCGGCCTGTACCGCGCGGCGGGCAAGACGACCGGCGCGCGCGTTGTCGGCTGGATCATGGCGGCGGCGTATGTGCTGTCGCTCCTGTCCTTTGTGGAGCTGCCCAAGGTGCTTTCCATCATCGCAGGCATTGTGACCTGCGTATGCACGATTGCCGATCTCGTTACTGTTATCAGCAGCGGAAAGATCACATTCTGCGCGGACTGACAGCCCAAGGCACAGCTGCCCGGAAGCGGGCGGCTGTGTTTTTTTCTCCGGCAGGCGGATACCGCTTGCAAATGCAGTAAAAACCGGTATAATACTACCTTGTTATATTACATAAGGAGCCCTGCCCATGAAGCTGTTTACCATCATTTTATTTGCCGTCACCTATATCCTCATGATCGCCCTGCCGAAGAAACGGCCGTATGTCGCGCTGATCTCCGCGGTCATTTTCGTCGTCTCCGGCGCGATGCCGCTCTCGTCCGTCTTTACGGCGGTGGACTGGAACGTCCTTCTGATGCTGGCCGGCACGATGGGGACGGTGGCGCTGTTCATCGAGTCCAAAATGCCGGAGCGCATGGCAGATCTTCTTCTGCGGAAGACGCCCAATGTCATGTGGGTGGCGGTCGCGCTGTCGCTGTTCGCGGGCGTCGTGTCCGCGTTCGTGGATAACGTGGCGACCGTTCTTATGATCGCGCCGGTCGCGCTGTCGATCGCCAAGAAGCTGAAGATGTCCCCGGTCGCGCTTCTCATCTGCATCGCCGTCTCGTCCAATCTGCAGGGCGCGGCAACGCTCGTCGGCGATACGACGTCCATCATGCTGGGCGGCTATGCCAACATGGACTTTCTGGACTTCATCGTGATGGACGGCAAGTGCTCCATCTTCTTTGCGGTCGAGCTGGGCGCTCTCGTGACTGTCCCGGTCATCATGTTCATCTTCCGCAGGGAAAAGGGCAAGGTCACCGTCGGTGCGCCGACCGTGGTCGAGGATCTGTTCCCGACGTATCTGCTGGTCGGCACCGTGGTGCTGCTGATCGCAGCTTCGTTTATCCCGGGCAGACCGGCCATCACGAACGGCCTGATCTGCATGACGCTGTTCCTCATCGGCCTTGTGCGCTCCATTCTCCAGAAAAAGCACTTCGGCCCCGTCAAGTACGCGCTGGGCGAGATTGATTTTGAAACGCTTCTGCTCCTGATGAGCCTGTTCGTCGTTATCGGCACGCTGACCGAGACGGGCGTCATCGAGGACATCAGCACCCTGTTTGTAAAGCTCGGCGGCAAGAGCCTGTTCGGCATGTATTCGATCATTGTCTGGGGTTCCGTCATCATCTCGGCCTTCATTGACAATATCCCGTATGTCGCCACGATGCTTCCCGTCGTGCAGGGCATCGCGGCCATGATGGGCTGCGACGCGCATGTATTGTATTTCGGACTGCTCGTCGGTGCGACGCTCGGCGGCAACCTGACGCCCATCGGCGCGTCCGCCAACATTGCGGCCATCGGCATTCTGCAGAAGGAGGGCTACGAGGTCAAGGCCTCCGACTTCCTCAAGATCGGTGTACCGTTCACGCTTCTCGCCGTCCTGAGCGGCTATCTCTACTGCTGGTTCGTCTGGGCATAAAACCAAGCCGCCTGTCCGGGGATTTCCGGACAGGCGGCTATTTTCAGTCTGTAGAAAACGTCTCTTGTTTGCAGAGTAGTACAAAGCAAGCGCAGCGCCTGTAGGAGCGGGCAGAGTCGTCTGCCCCTACACGGACCGTGGGCAGAGCTGTGCGCTCAGGCGTGCAGGGTGTGCAGGATCTCCGGGAGCAGGTCATTGCGGTTTTCCTCCGATACCTCGATCAGGCGGACGCCCGGGTGCGACCGGAGGGCGTTGGCCAGCGGGGTATCGGCTTTTTTCTGCACGACGCCGAGGATCGGCACGCCGCCGTCAAGCAGCCGCAGAACGCGCGCGGAATACACGTCTGCCCGGCGCTCCATACGGCCGATCTCGTCCATGAGGATGAGATCGCAGTCCTCTGCGCCATCCAGCGCGCCGATGCCCACGGCGTCAAACACGGCGGGGAAGGATGCGATGCCAAGCCCCGGACGGCGGATGCCGACGCGGTTGGCAGACGTGCAGATATGATCCTGCGGATGCTCGGACGCGCGGAACAGGTGGACGCTCCGGCTGCCGTCGGCAGCGGGCGCGTCGGATATGGTGCGGAATCCGCCGAGCCGCTCTGGCTGGAGCTGATCCAGCGCGGCGGCGATCAGCGTGCTTTTCCCGATCTGAACGGGGCCGGTCAGAAATACGTGCATGTCGGTCGTTACTCCTTTGACGGTTTTTTGTCGCTGCCTGCGCGCAGTGCCCGGTGGCGGATCATTTCTGCCGCGATCGACACGGCGATCTCCGGCGGTGTCTGGCCGAACAGCTCCAGCCCGATGGGCGCGTGCACGCGCGAAAGCTCCGCCTCGGGGATGCCGTTGGACATAAGGTATGCGTTGGTGCTTGCAATCTTATGGCGGCTGCCGATGCAGCCGATGTAGGTAGCGGGCGAACGCAGGGCCTGCAGCAAAACCTCGCGGTCGGCCTGATGGCCCGGCGTCATGATGCAGACGTAGTCGTTTTCCGTCAGCGTCAAATGCGCGCCGATATCGAGATAATCGCCGAGGATCACGCGCTCGGCCTGCGGGAATTTTTCCGGCTTTGCGAAATCCGGCCGGTTGTCATAGACCATGACGCGGAAATCGACCGACGCCAGCACCGGCGCCAGCGCCGCGCCGACGTGTCCGCCGCCGAAGATATACGCGAAGCCCGCCTGCGTGAGCGGCTCGACGTAATAGGAGGGGTCGCCCTTTTTGACAAAGGCGTTGGAAAGGAGCATCGGGCGGAGCGCTTCTTCGGAGATGCAGTCGGTAAAGCGCAGGCCGTGCGCTTCGTCATAGGTTCCCATGGCGCTGACGCAGCCGCCGTCCATCCGGCAGACGAGCCAGCTGTTCTGGTTGCCGTTCAGAAGCTCCAGGATGCCGCGCAGCAGCGCTTCGCCGTGCGCGTCCGCAGGGTCAAAATACTGAAAATACACGGTCACATTGCCGCCGCAGATCATGCCGATGTCCGCGACCTGATTGGGGCACAGGCAGTAGCCCTGCACGAGCGACTGCTTGGCCTTCAGGGCCTCCATCGCCTTTTCACCCGCGCGCAGCTCGACTGCGCCGCCGCCGATGGTGCCTTCCGTATGGCCGTCGGCGAACACGGCCATGCGTGCGCCGGCTCCGCGCGGTGTGGAGCCGGAGGAGGCGAGAATGCTGCACAGCACAACGCCCTCGCCGCGCGAGAGCGCCTGCAGCATGGATGTAAACAGCGCTTTCATAACAGATCCTCCATTTGTATGCGCAGAGTGCCAAGCCGCTTGATCTGCGGCAGGTAATAGGGATAACGCGGATCGTCCGTTTCCTGCAGCCGGGGCAGGACAGCCTCCGGCGTGATCGTATCCGGCGCTTCGTCCTTACTGTAGATGCGGAAGAAGCGGACGGCGTCGTCAATAGAAGCAAACGGTTGCCCGTGTTCCAGCTCACGCGCGTCAAACGAGAACGGGACGCCCATCGCGCGGAGCGTTTCGCATGCGTCCTGCGCCGTCTCGCCGCGCAGGGGCTGCGCGGTCAGGGAAAAGCGGTGCAGGGCGTAATTTTTTTTGATGATGATGAGCGTCTTCCGGCACTGCCGCCGCGCGACAGGCAGGATCTCCTCCAGACTGCCGAAAAAGCAGAAGATCATGCCGTCATACTGCTCCGTCAGCGCGTCGGATAACAGATCGCAGTGCAGCGGTGTGACATTCATAAGGCCGCGCGCGCGGATCGTCTGCCGCAGCACGTCCAGCGCTTCGTCCGAGACGTCAGCGGCCGTAATGGCGTCAAAACGGCTGCTCAGTGCGGCGGACAGCGCGCCAAGCCCGCAGCCCGCGTCGCAGACCGTGCGGCAGCCGGTAAGCTTCGGCGCGAGAATATCGGCCAGCTGCTGATGGTAGGTACCCGTTTCATTTGCAGCGTGCATGAACCGGATCATGTCCGGTGTCCATGTAAACATCAATTGTCCTCCGCATACGGCGTGCAGACACACACCATCCGGCTCCCGGCCTGCACCTGCGTGACGGCGACCGGCACGCCGTAGAGCGTCTGCAAAAGCGCCGGCGTCAGCACGTCTTCGGGCCGCCCGAAGGAAAGCACGCGCCCGTCCTTGAGGGCGAGGACCTTCGTCGCGTAGCGGAAGGCCTGATTCGGCTCGTGGGTGGAAAAGATCACGGTATAGCCGCTTCGCGACAGCGTTTCGATACGCTGCATGACGCGGAAGCTGTTGCCATAGTCAAGGCTTGCCGTCGGCTCGTCCATGATCAGTGTGCGCGCGTTCTGGATGAGGGCGCGCGCGAGCAGCATCAGCTGCCGCTCGCCGCCGGAGATGTGCATGCTGCCGCGGCCGGCAAGGCCGTCAATGCCAAGCTCTGTGAGGATCTGCATGGCTGCCCGCGTCTGCACGGGGCCGGGCTGTTCGAGGGTGCCGAGCTGGGCGCTCAGACCCATGAGGACGCTGTCCAGGACCGTGTGGTCGAACGCGGGACTGTAGGACTGGGGGATGTAGGCCAGCTCCGCGGCCAGCGCGCGGCGGGAATACGAACGCACATCGCGTCCGGAGACCGTTACGCTGCCGCTCTGCGGCTCCAGAAAGCCGAGCAGGCACCGGAAGAGCGTACTCTTGCCGACGCCGTTCGGGCCAAGCACCGCGATGCGCTCGCCGCCGTCCGCGCAGAAGCTGACGTCTTTCAGAACGTCAGCGCCGCCATAGGAGAAAACGAGGCCGGATACTTCAATCTGCACGCTGCATGCCCCCCTTGATGATGAGATAAAGGAACATCGGCGCGCCGACGAAGGCCGTCAGAATGCCGAGCGGGATCTCGCTCGTGGTGAGGCAGCGCGCCAGATCGTCGACCAGCATGAGAAAGCTCGCGCCCAGCAGCATCGAAGCCGGCAGCAGCTTTTTCGTGTCCTGCCCGACGAGCAGGCGGCAGATATGCGGGATCACAAGCCCGACCCAGCCGATCATACCGCTGATGGAGACGCTGGCCGCCGTGGCCAGCGTGGCGCAGATAATGATGACAAAGCGCAGAAGCCGGGTGTTGACGCCCATGCTGCGCGCCTCCGCCTCACTGACGGTCAGAAGGTTCAGCCGCCAGCGGAGAAAAAAAAGCGGGATAAGGCCCAACAAGATGGGAACCATTGCGAAGTGCAGATCGTCTAAGCGAGCAGAGGTCAGAGCGCCCATCAGCCAGTAGGTGATGGCGGGCAGCTGTTCGTTGGTATCGGCGACGAGCTTGATAAAGGATGTGCCGGCGGAAAAGAGCGAGCTGACCATCACACCGGTCAGCACCATCGCCAGCGGCGACCGGATGCGGCTGAGCCGCCCGACAAGATACGTCAGCCCGACGGCGATGAGGCCGAACAGAAACGAGCTTGTCGTCGTCACGGCGTAGCCCAGCCCCAGAAGGATCGCGAGCGCCGCGCCGAAGCACGCGCCGGTGGATGCGCCGAGAAGGTCGGGCGAGACCATCGGGTTGCGGAACATGGCCTGATACGAAGCGCCGGCCGCCGAGAGTGCCGCGCCGATGAGCGCCGCAGCGCAGATGCGCGGCAGGCGGATCTGGATGATGGCGGACGCCTCCTGCGCGCTCCACGTGGGATCGAGCGAGCAGCGGCCAAACGAAATGCCGCGCACGAACCGGTCCAGCAGCAGCCGGAGCGTCTGCCCGGCGGAGACCGGATAGCGGCCGATCAGAAACGAGACGAAAAAGACCGCCGCGAGCAGCAAAATGAGAAACAGAAAGCAAAGCCCGGAATGGTTTTTGGATTTCATGCAGTACTCCAAAATACGTTGTTATGCGTTACGATACGTTCTTAACGTATCACCCGGCGGCCGTCCGTGTCAAGCGGAAGCGCCGGAAATGTGTTCGGAATCGCCGAATCTTGCGCCAAACGCCCGGCGCGGCGAGCCGGGCGGTGGAAGCTTCAGATATTTTTCAGATGCCGCACGTCCAGTGCGTCCGGACGGAAGCTCTCCAGACAGGCGAGCGCCTGCTCCGGCGTATCGCAGAGCGTATAGAGCTGCAGACACGCTTCCCGGACGAAGTTCTGCCCGACGGCCTCGTGTACAAAGGCCTGCAGCTTATTATAATAGCCGTTCGTGTTGAGGACGGCGATGGCCGGGTTGTGCCGGCCGAGCTGCTTGAGCGTCAGGACTTCAAAAAACTCCTCAAGCGTCCCAAAGCCGCCCGGGGCCATGACGAACGCATCGGCATGCGCCATCATGAGCTGCTTGCGCTCGGCCATGGTCTCGGTCGGGATGAACTCCGTGCAACGGTCAAAGAGAATGCCGTCGACCTGAAAAAAGGTCGGCGCAATGCCGATGATCCTGCCGCCATTGTCCGACACGCCGCGTGCGGCGCCGCCCATGACGCCCTGCGCGCCGCCGCCGTAGACGAGCGTATGGCCGTTTTTGGCAAGACGCGCGCCAAAATCATAGGCCGCGTCCAGATAGACGCGGTCAAGCGTATTGCTGGACGCGCCGTACAGGCAGATATTCATAGCGTTCCCTCCGTTTCCTCCTGCAGCCGGGCGATCTGCTGTCCGATCTGACAGACGTCGCGGTAGGCGCAGGTATCAAAATCACAATCGGCTTCGCCGTCCTCGATCAGGACCATGCGCGAGCCGTCAATGGTGCGGCAATAGCCGCTCAGGACTGTTTCCATAAGGATACCTCTTCTTTCTGTATTCCTTTTATTATACAGGCACGCGGCGGAAAGTGCCATATGAAATATGCGGGTCAATATCTCAAAAAACACGGATAAAATTGAAAGAATATCTATTGCGATTTCTTAACACCCGTGTTAAAATTAATAAAATAAGTATATCATGCATCAAAAGACGTAAAATTTGGACAGTTTACACAAAAGTGCTGCGCGGTCTGCTGAAAACAGGCTGCGCGGCAGGTGCTATTCGGGAGG
Source organism: uncultured Oscillospiraceae bacterium (assembly GCA_934613505.1). Classification (GTDB taxonomy): domain Bacteria; phylum Bacillota; class Clostridia; order Oscillospirales; family Oscillospiraceae; genus CAG-170. Next base: position 123,526 of record CAKTTB010000001.1, read on the forward strand.
TGAAGGAGTTGGCAATGCAGGAAATTGACGCCATCGCCGCCGCTGAAAAGCAGGCGCGGGCCATCTGCGAGCAGGCAAAGGTGCAGGCCGCGGAGCTGAGCGCACAGGCGGAAAAGGATGGCGCGGCGCGCCTCGCCGGGCTGTCAGAGACGGCGCAGCAGCAGCTGCGCGCAGCCAGACAGCAGGCGGACGAGCAGGCAGAGGCATTCGAAACGGAACTGAACAAGCAGACCGCAGAGCAGTGCAAAGCGCTTGAACAGGCGGCAGAGCAGCATGCAGATGCGGCTGTGTCAATGATCGTAGAGAGGATCTGGAACAGCGAATGGCAATCGTAAAAATGAAAAAACTGCGGCTGTACGGCGCCGCAGAGGAACAGACGCAGCTGATCCGGGAGCTGCAGCTGCTGGGCTGTGTCGAGATCGGCGAGCCGCAGCAGCTGACGGATACGGACGGCGAAGCCGTGTTTCACGCCGCGGACAGCGGCCAAACGGACGAGCTTGTCCGGACTGCCGCCCGGCTGACATCCGCACTGGAAACCCTCAAAAAATATGATACCGCAAAGGGAGGCCTCTTCGCCGCCCGCCCCGGCAAGACGGTGCAGGAGCTGTTTGACGACGGCGCGTACCACGATGCCCTGCAGGCGGCGCAGCAGATCCTGGACGCGCAGGACGCGCGCAGTCGGCTGGCTGCGGAAAAGAGCCGCCTCATCGCTGCGCGCGAGAGCTTTGTGCCGTGGCAGGCGCTGCCGCTTCCCCTCGAGACGGCTGGCACGCAGCACACGCGCGTGCTGCTCGGCACCGTGCCTGCGCAGACGTCTTTTGACGCGCTCTGCACCGCCGTCTATGAAGCGGCGGATGAGGTGCAGCTGGAAAAGATCGGTGCCGACCAGCAGAGCCAGTATCTGCTCGTCATCGCGCACCGCAGCGCAATGGACGCCGTCGGCGCGGTTTTGCGCGAGGCGGGCTTCGCCCAGCTGAGCTTTGAAGGCGCGCACGGCACTGCGGCAGAGCAGATCCGGATGACGGACGAGAAACTCGCGGCGTGCGAGAAGGAGGATGCGGGCCTCTGCGACACGCTCGGCGCGCTCTGCGCAAAGAAAGCGGAGCTTCAGCTGGCCTGCGACCGCTGCACGCAGGAGATCGCCAAGGCGCAGGCCGCCGACCGGCTGGCGCACTCGGAAAAGACATTTTGCCTGGACGGCTGGGTGCCGGCGGAGGCCGCCGGGAAGCTGGAGGCGCTTCTGCAGAAGCACTGCTGCGCGTGGGAGCTGACCGACCCCGCGCCGGAGGAATATCCCGACGTGCCGGTCAAGCTCAAAAACAACAAGCTGACGGATCCTTTGAACATGGTCACGGAGATGTATTCGCTCCCGGCCTATGACGGCGTGGATCCGAACCCCCTCATGGCACCGTTTTTCATCTTGTTCTACGGCATTATGATGGCAGATATGGGCTACGGGATTTTGATGATCCTCGCGTCCATCATTATTACAAAGAAGTCCCACCCCAAGGGAACGAGCGGACACATGTTCGGCCTCATGTTCTCCTGCGGCATCAGCACGTTCATCATGGGCGCGCTGACAGGCGGCTTCTTCGGAGATTTCCTGCCGCAGCTCGTCGGCATCATCAATCCCGATACCACGTTCAAGGCGCTGCCGTCGCTCTTTACGCCGCTGGATGACACCATCAGCATCCTGCTCGGCGCGATGGTGCTCGGCTTTATCCAGATCGTGACCGGCATGGCCGTGAGCTTCGTCGAGAAGCTCAAAAAGGGAGAAATCATGGATGCGGTCTGGGAAGAACTCACGTGGTGGATCGTGTTTGCCGGCATCGCGTGTATGGCGCTGGGCGTCACGAACATCGTTCTGTACGTCGGTCTCGGCATGGTCGTGGTCGGCTCCGGCTGGAGCGCGAAGGGCTTCGGCAAGGTGACGGCGATCTTCGGCTCGGTCTATAACCACGTGACGGGCTACTTCGGCGATATTCTCTCCTATTCGCGTCTGATGACCCTGATGCTGGCGGGCTCCGTCATCGCCTCGGTCTTCAATACGCTCGGCGCGATCCCGGGGAACGTCGTGTTCTTCCTCATCGTGTCCGCGCTGGGCAACGGCCTGAACTTCGCGCTGAACCTGCTCAGCTGCTACGTCCACGACCTGCGCTTGCAGTGCCTGGAATACTTCGGAAAATTCTATAAAGACGGCGGAAAGCCGTTTGAACCCCTCGCGATCAACACCAAATACGTAGATATTCAATCTTAAGGAGGACATCATCATGCAAGCTTTTTTTGATGCATTCGGCGGTCTGGCTCTGGCGCTTCTGGGCGCAGGTCTCGCGGCGGCGCTGTGCGCCATCGGTTCGGCAAAGGGCACCGGCATGACCGGTGAGGCGGGCGCAGGTCTGCTGTGCGAGGATCCGGCCAAGTTCGGCAAGGTCCTGATCCTGCAGGTCATCCCCGGCACGCAGGGCCTGTACGGCCTCGTCGTGTGGTTCTTTGCCATCTTCCGCATGGGACTTCTGTCCGGCTCGCTGCCCGAGCTGACCGTTACGCAGGGCCTGCAGTACTTTGTCGCCTGCCTGCCGATGGCGCTGGGCGGCATGATCTCCGCGTTTGCACAGGGCCGCGTGGCCTGCGCGTCCATCAATCTGCTGGCCAAGAAGCCCGACCACTGGTCCAAGGGCATGGTGCTGTGCGTCACGGTCGAGTTCTATGCGATCCTTTCCCTGCTGGCTTCCATGCTGATGATCATCAATATCAGCAAGTAACCCCGTAAAAGAGGGCGAAACGATGAACGGAATTGAGAAAATTTCCGCCCGCATCCTTGCCGACGCCGAAGCCGAGGCCGCCGCGATCCGCGCGCAGGCCGAGGAAAAGGCGGCGCAGATCCGGGCAGAGTATGACCGGAAACTCGAGGATGAGCAGCAGCGTCTGACGCTTGAAGCGCAGAACGAGGCGCAGAAGCAGCTCGAGCGCGGGCAGGGCGCAGCCAGAATGGCCGCGCGCCGTCAGGTACTCGAGAAAAAGCAGATGCTCGTCGACAAGGCGTTCCGCACAGCGGAGCAGCAGCTGCTCTCCCTGCCGGAGGCGGACTATACCCGGCTCTGCGCGCAGCTGGCCGCACAGGCCAGCGTGACGGGCAGCGAGACGCTCATCTTCTCCGAGGCGGACCGCGCCCGCGTGGGCGAGGCCGCCGTGCAGCTTGCCAATGAGCAGCTGGAGAAGGCGGGCAGACCGGCCAAGCTGACGCTCAGCGCCGAGACGCGTCCCATGCGCGGCGGCGTGGTGCTGAAAAACGGCCTTGTGGAGACCAACTGCTCCATCGGAACGCTGGTCGACGGCCTGCGGCCGGAGCTTTCCGGAAAAGTTGCGGGCCGCCTGTTTGGCTGAGAAAGCCGGGAGGCCGACGTGACGGAACAAAAAAAGAAAGTAAAAACCTGTAAGGATACGGATTACCTGTTTATCTCTGCGTTCCTTCGCGCGCGGGAGCCGCAGCTCCTCAGCCGGGAAAAGGCCGAGCGCATGCTCGCTTCCTCCGTGCAGGAGGCCGCGCGGATCCTGGAGGGCTGCGGCTATCAGGACGTTCTGACCGCCGGGCTGGACCGGGCGATCAACGAGCGCCGGACCGCCGCGTTTGACGAGATCGAACAGCTTGCGCCGAAGGACGGCATCGTGCCGCTGTTCCGCATGCGCTACGATTATCATAACGCCAAGGCGATCGTCAAGGCGGAGGCCATGGGCCAGGACCCGATGTCCATTCTTCTGGACGCCGGCCGCGCCGACAAGCAGGCGCTCAAGACCGCCTATGAATCCGGCGAGGACGGCACAGTGCCGCAGGCAGTTCTGACGGCCATGCGGCAGGCGCGGGATGTGCTTTCCCGCACCTCCGACCCGCAGCTGGCGGATCTGATCCTCGACCGTGCGTATTACGAAGAATACCTGCACGCGGCGGAGCAGGTCGGCAGCAGCTTCCTCATGGGCTACGCCGGACTGCAGGCCGACAGCGCGAATCTGCGCGCGGCTGTGCGCGCGCGGCGCATGCACAAGGACGCGGGGTTTCTGCAGCAGGTGCTCGTCCCCGGCGGGCGCGTGGCGCAGGAAGATATTTGCCAGGCGCTGCAGCAGGACGAGCCGTTTGCCCCGCTGTTCGCCATGACGGCGCTTGCCGCCGCGGCGCAGTCGGGCGATGAATCGCAGACAGGCTCTTTGACCGCGTTCGAGCGGCTGTGCGATGATACGCTCACCGCATACTTTGCAAAGGCAAAGTCGGTGGTTTTCGGCGAGCAGGTGCTGATCGGCTATCTCTGCGCGCTGGAAAACGAGCTTTCGGCGGCGCGCATGATCGTAAACGGCCTGCAGCTGGGGCTTCCGGCCGACACCATCCGCACGCGTCTGCGCGAACTGTATTTTTAAGCGAGGTGTCCTATGTATAAGATCGCAGTTTTGGGGGAGCGCGAGAGCGTCATGGGCTTTGCCGCCCTCGGCCTGAGCGTGTTTCCCGCGGAATCTGCCGACGAAGCGGCGGAGCTGTTCCACCGCATTGCAAAGCAGTCCGATCAGTACGCCATCATCTACGTCACCGAGACGTATGCCGCCGCGCTTGCACCGCAGATCGCGAAATATGAGACGAGCGTCACGCCGGCGGTCATTCTGATCCCCGGGGCGAACGGCTCGCAGGGTCTCGGCATGAGCGCCCTCAATTCCGCAGTCGAGCGTGCGGTCGGCTCCAATATTCTGTAAGAAGTTCCAGTGATAAAGTCCTTATAAAGAAAGGATTCGATGAAATGTCAGGTAGAATTGTAAAGGTATCCGGTCCGCTGGTCGTGGCCGAGGGCATGGAAGACGCCAACATGGCTGACGTCGTCCGCGTCGGCAAACAGCAGCTGATCGGCGAGATCCTGAATATGACGGGCGGCTCGGCCTCTATTCAGGTCTACGAGGAAACGAGCGGCCTTGGCCCGGGCGCTGAGGTCACGACGACCGGCATGCCTCTTTCCGTGGAGCTTGGCCCGGGCATGCTGGAGGGCATTTATGACGGCATCCAGCGCCCGCTGACCGAGATCCGCAAGCTCTGCGGCGAGACCATCGCCCGCGGCGTGCAGGTCCCGGCTCTGAACCGCGAAAAGAAATGGGACTTTACACCCACGGTCAAGAAGGGCGACAAGCTCTCCGGCGGCGACGTCATCGGCACCGTGCAGGAGACGAGCGCCGTCCTGCACAAGATCATGGTGCCGCCCAAAATGGCAGGCACTGTCAAGGAAATCAGATCCGGCGCGTTCACCGTGACCGACACGGTCTGCGTACTCGAGACGGCCAGGGGCGACGAGAATCTGACCCTCATGCAGAAGTGGCCCGTGCGCGTGGCGCGCCCGTATGACAGAAAATTCACCCCGTCCACGCCGCTCATGACCGGCCAGCGCATCATCGACACCATGTTCCCGCTGGCCAAGGGCGGCACGGCCGCCGTTCCCGGCCCCTTCGGCTCGGGCAAGACCGTTGTGCAGCACCAGCTGGCAAAGTGGTCGGACGTCGATATCGTCGTCTACATCGGCTGCGGCGAGCGCGGCAACGAGATGACCGACGTTCTGATGGAGTTCCCGGAGCTGCACGACCCCAATACCGGCGAGCCGCTGATGAAGCGGACCGTCCTGATCGCCAACACCTCCGATATGCCGGTCGCGGCGCGCGAAGCGTCCATCTACACCGGCATCACCATCGCGGAATATTTCCGCGACATGGGCTATGACGTCGCCGTCATCGCCGACTCCACCTCCCGCTGGGCGGAAGCCCTGCGCGAAATGTCCGGTCGTCTGGAAGAAATGCCAGGCGAAGAGGGCTACCCCGCGTATCTGGCATCCCGCCTCGCGCAGTTCTACGAGCGCGCAGGCTGCGTCGAATGCCTCGGCGCGGACGAGCGCCGCGGATCGCTGACCGCGATCGGCGCGGTCTCCCCTCCGGGCGGCGATATCTCCGAGCCTGTCTCGCAGGCGACCATGCGTATCGTCAAGGTCTTCTGGGGCCTGGATGCGTCGCTGGCCTATGCGCGCCATTTCCCGGCGATCAACTGGCTGACGAGCTACTCGCTGTATCTCGACACGCTCAAGGACTGGTGCGATGAAAATCTCGGCCGCTCGTTCATGCAGAACCGCGGCCGCGCCATGGCGCTTCTGCAGAAGGAAGCAGAGCTGCAGGAGATCGTCAAGCTGGTCGGTCAGGACGCCCTTTCCCCGGCGGATAACCTGACGCTCGAATCGGCCAAGATGATCCGCGAGGACTTTTTGCAGCAGAACGCCTTCCTTGAGAACGATCAGTATTCGTCGTTCGACCGGCAGGCAAGGCTCCTTGAACTGATCCTGCGGTATAAGGATCTCTGCGACGGCGCGATCGAGCGCGGCGCGGATATCTGGAAGCTCTATTCCATCGCGGCCCGCGCCGCCATCGGCCGCGCGAAGACCGTCCCGGCGGATTCGTATCAGGACGTCTATGCAAAGATCGTGACCGACATGGAACAGCAGATCGAAGAAGTGGCAAAGGAGGCTGAGGCTGAATGATCCGCGAATACCGTACCATCCGTGAGGTCTCCGGGCCTCTGATGATCGTCAAAAATGTCGAGGGCGTTACCTATGACGAGCTTGCCGAGCTGGAGCTGCCGAACGGCGAAGTCCGGCACTGCAAGGTCCTCGAGTGCAACGGCGATACCGCCGTCGTCCAGCTGTTTGAAAACTCCGCCGGCATCAACCTCAAGGACAGCAGGATCCGCTTCCTTGGACACCCGCTGGAGTTGGCCGTGTCCGAGGATATGCTCGGCCGCGTCTTCGACGGCATGGGCCATCCCAAGGACGGCGGCCCCGAGGTGCTGGCAGCCGAGATGAAGGACATCAACGGCCTGCCCATGAACCCCGCCGCCCGCGATTACCCTAATGAGTTCATCCAGACCGGCATCTCCACGATCGACGGCCTGAACACCCTCGTCCGCGGCCAGAAGCTGCCGATCTTCTCCGGCTCCGGCCTGCCGCACGCGCAGCTGGCCGCCCAGATCGCCCGTCAGGCAAAGGTGCTGGGCGACGATGCTTCGAACTTCGCCGTCGTCTTCGCCGCCATCGGCATTACGTTTGAAGAATCGGAGTTCTTCATTCAGGAGTTCCGGCGCACGGGCGCGATCGACCGCACGGTCGTCTTCTCGAACCTCGCCAACGACCCGGCGGTCGAGCGTATCGCAACGCCGCGTATGGCGCTGACGGCTGCCGAATATCTGGCGTTCGAGTGCGGCATGCACGTGCTGGTCATCATGACCGATATCACGAACTACGCCGAAGCGCTGCGTGAGGTCTCCGCCGCGCGTAAGGAAGTCCCGGGCCGCCGCGGCTACCCCGGCTACCTCTATACCGACCTTGCCACGCTCTATGAACGTGCCGGCCGCCGCATCGGCAAAAAGGGTTCCATTACCCTCATCCCGATCCTGACCATGCCGGAAGACGACAAGACGCACCCCATCCCCGACCTGACCGGCTACATCACCGAGGGCCAGATCATCCTGAGCCGCGACCTGTACCGCAAGGGCGTCATTCCTCCCGTCGACGTGCTGCCGAGTTTGTCCCGTCTGAAGGACAAGGGCATTGGCCCCGGCAAGACGCGCGAGGATCACGCAGGCACCATGAACCAGCTCTTCGCCGCCTATTCCGCCGGCAAGGACGCCAAGGAGCTTGCGACCATCCTCGGCGAGAGCGCGCTTTCGCCCACGGACCGGCTGTACGCGAAGTTCGCCGAGGAATTTGAGCAGCGCTATGTCAGCCAGGGCTACGAGGAGAACCGCTCCATCGAGGAAACGTTGAACATCGGCTGGGAGCTGCTGTCAATCCTGCCAGAGACGGAGCTGAAGCGCATCAAGCCGGAGTTCATCGAAAAGTACCTGCCGAAAAAGCAGGCGTAAGGCGGTGCGCCCATGGCCAGTAAAACGATCAATCCGACCCGCATGGAGCTGACGAGGCTCAAAGGCAGGCTTCGCACCGCCGTACGCGGGCATCGGTTACTCAAGGATAATCGGGATGAACTGATGCGTCAGTTTTTCGTCGTTGTGCGCGAGAACAAAGAGCTGCGCATGAAGGTGGAAAAGGGCCTCGAAGAGGCCAACCGCGCGATGGGCGTCGCGTCGAGCGTCATGTCGCCCGAGATGCTGCAGCAGGCGCTGCTGTATCCCAAGCAGTCGGCGACGCTGGATATGACGTTCAAGAACATCATGTCGGTCAACGTGCCTGTCTATGCCTTCCACACGAAAAACGAGGACGAATCGTCGATCTATCCCTACGGCTTTGCGCAGACCTCCGGCGAACTGGACGATGCGCTGGGCGCGCTGGCGTCCGTATTCCAGGACATGCTGGAGCTGGCGCAGGCGGAAAAAAAGACGCAGCTGCTGGCTTCCGAGATCGAAAAGACCCGCCGCCGCGTCAACGCGCTGGAATATGTCATGATCCCGGAGATGGAGAAGAACATCAAGTATATCTCCATGAAGCTCGAGGAAAACGACCGTGCGACCAAGGTCCGCCTGATGAAGGTCAAGGACATGGTCCTCAAGGACGCGCACAGCTTCGAAGAATAACCAAAAATCAGCCGCTTCCAGACTGGAAGCGGCTAATTTAATCTGAAAAGGCGTATCACAGCATAAACAGCGCTTCGCGTACGACCTCGCCGACGGTAGGGTGCGGGAAGACGATCTTGTCGAGGTGCTGGACGGGGAGTCTGGAGTGGATCATCATGGCGGCGCCGTAGATGATCTCGGAAGCATAGGAGCCGACCATATGGACGCCGACGACACAGCGGTTTTTCCGGTCGTAGAGCAGCTTGCAGAAGCCGGTACCCTTCGGGTTTTCGGCCAGATACCGGCCCGAGAGCGCCATCGGCGCTTTGACGACCTGCACGTCCAGTCCCTTTTCCCGCGCACTCTGCTCTGTTTCCCCGACACAGGCGACCTCCGGCGTCGTATAAATGACGGAGGGAATGATGGAGTAGTCAACTTTATCCTTTTTGCCGAGCATGTCGTTGACGGCAACCTCCGCCTCACGGTAGGCCGTGTGCGCCAGCATCAGCTTGCCGTTGCAGTCGCCGATGGCCCAGACACCGGGGACGTTCGTCCGCATCTGCGCGTCTGTAACGACTGCGCCGCGCGAGAGCGCAAGCCCGATGGCTTCCGTCTGCAATCCGGTCACATCTGCGCGGCGCCCCGCGGAAAGAAGCACGCGGTCACAGGTCAGCTCGTGCCGCCCGGCGGCGTCGGAATAGATGACACCGGTCTCTGTGATGGCTTCCACCTTCGCATTCAGGCAGAAGTCCATGCCCTGCCGACGGTAGGTGCGCATGAGAAGCTCGCAGATCTCCGGATCGGTATTGCCTGCAATTTTAGGCATCAGCTCGACCACTGTGACCTTTGTGCCGATCGAGGCATAATAGCAGGCCATTTCCAGCCCGATGACGCCGCCGCCGATGCAGACGAGGGAAGCAGGCTGCTCCAGCAGGGAAAGAAGCTCCCGGTTCGTCATCACAAAGCCGGACGCCAGACCCTCCTGCACGCCCGGGATCAGCGGCACGACGGCGCTGGAGCCGGTTGCCAGCACGAGCCGCGGCGCGCAGAGGATCTCGCCGCCTGCCGCGACCGTGAACTGCTCGCCCGTCTTGGAGAGGATCCGGCCTTCGGCGGGAAATACCGTCACGCCGTGCGTTTTCATTGCCGAACCCACCCCGCGGACGAGCGTTTTGACGACGCCGTCCTTGCGCAGAACGGCCTTCGCGTGGTCAAAGGAGACGTTCTCCGCCGTCACGCCATAGTCTGCGCCGTGCAGCGCGGACTGGTACTGCTTGGCGCAGTATAAAAGACTTTTCGTGGGGATGCAGCCCTCGTTCAGGCAGGTGCCGCCGAGGGTATTCTTTTCGATGAGTGCCGGCTTCAGCCCGGCCTTTCCGGCGCGCTCCGCACACAGATAGCCGCCCGGCCCGCCGCCGATGATGATCAGATCAAACTGCTGCATAGCTTGTTTCCTCCTGCTGTTTTCTTTCAGCGTATCACAGCGATGGGGAAATGGGAAATGCTTATTTGTGATGTTTACATTCCGATTTTGTTGTTTTGCGCTGCATACAAAGAAAAATAAACAGAATACGACATAAAAAGCAGCCGCCTCCGTACTGGAAGCGGCTGCTGGTACGTATAAAAGCGTTCAGAACTCGCAGATGCGGACGAGAAGGGTGATGCACTGCTCGAGTGTCATTTCCTTTTTCGGCTCGAAGCCCTTCGTCGTGCCGTTCATCAGCTCATACTGCGTCATCATGGCGACGGCTTCTCTGGCCCAGCCGGAGATGGAAGCGCTGTCGGAATAGCGGCTGAGGACGGACATGTCGGCGTCAAAGACCGTACTGGACTGCCGCAGCAGGCGCAGCAGCACCGTTGCGGCCATCTGCCGCGTGACGGTAGAGGTGGTGTCGAAGCTGCCGTCCGCGTTCGGGAGCATCAGCCCCAGCTGCTGTACGACGGCGACCGGGTCGCTCACATCCTGCACAAGACCAAGCGTGCGGGCCGTGTTGGCGGCGAGCCGCGCGAGCGTCTTCCGGGTGAGCGAGGACTGATACGTCCCGTCGGCCAGCATGGTGATGCTGAGCGCGTCGGCAGAGTCCATATAGCTCTTTGCCCAGGAGGACGGCGCGCCGGTGATGTTGCTGACGCCGTAATAATATGTATCGCTGAAGTCATAGCTGCTGCCGGTTTCCGGTTCGGCGGCCGGCAGGGACATGCCGCCCTGCACTGCATCCGCGCGGCCGGAGGCGGACATCATCGTGTAGAAGCTGTAGCAGCCGCCGTCGTAGGGGATCGTGCGGTTCACGCCTGCCTTGCCGTCCCAGATCCAGTTCTGCTCAAAGAGCGTCACGGTGCCGCCAGCGGCGTCGACAGATTTGACGATGGCATAGTGATTGCCATAGCGCTCACGCGCCTCGGCGGAGGCGTAGGCGATGTCACCGGGCTGCGGCTCCGTTGTGCGCTCGAACCAGTATCCGGCCGGGCTGGTCACGGTCATGCTGCCGTTATTTGTGTACATGGTGACGCCGTAGACCCGGCTGTAGAACCGCTCGATCAGCTCGTTGCAGAACAGCGTATTGCCGGTCTCGTTATAAAGCGCGTCGACGCCGCAGAACGTGTCGGCCACAAAGCCCTCGCCGACGATCTCGACATAATCGGCATGGAGCGTCGCTTCCGCGGCCAGCGCGGGGACGGCAAGAAGCGACAGACAAAGAACGGCAGCCAGAAGCCGCCGGAACAGATTGCGCATGCGGATGCTCCCTTTCGTATAAGAAATCATTCAAATTGTAACAGATTGTAACTATCAAGTCAAGTGCCGCACAGAGATTTTTTCACCGGACTGGAAAAATACAGGGCAGGTATGGTATACTATCGGCGAAGAAACGGGGGGATCCGGATTGGAAAACTATTTTCAGCTGTCGATGGACCGCCGCGCGATCAACCAGATCAGCGCGCTCGGCCTTGCGCACTGCGGCGACGCCGTATTTGAGCTTCTGGTGCGCAGCTATCTCTGCGCGTCCGGCAAGGCGGCCATCAAGAACCTGCACCGCGCGACCGTGGACATGGTCTGCGCGCCTGCGCAGGCGGCCAGAGCCGACCGGATGCTCCCGATGTTAACTGAGCAGGAGCTGGCCCTTTACAAGCGCGGGCGGAACGCCAACGTCCATCAGATCCCGAAAAACGCCACGCACGAGCAGTATGCCAAGGCCACGGGGCTGGAGTGCCTGTTCGGCGCATTATATCTTGAGGGCCGGCTGGATCGGCTGAATGAACTTTTTACTGTAACCATGGAGGAACCCCATGCCCTTTGACGCTTTATTTCTGACTGCCGTCCGGCAGGAGCTGGAGCAGAAGCTGCTCGGCTGCCGCGTGGACAAGGTGCAGCAGCCGCAGCGCGATACGCTGATTCTGTCCATGCGCGGCGCAAATGGCGGCGGACGGCTTTTGCTGACGGCCTCGCCCAATCATCCGCGCGTCCATCTGACGCAGGAGCCGACGGAAAATCCGGCGCAGCCGCCGATGTTCTGCATGCTGCTGCGCAAGCACCTGACGGGCGGCCGTCTGGTCGGGATGCAGCAGCCGGAGATGGAGCGCCTGCTGGACCTTACCTTCGACTGCACCGACGAGATGGGCAGCCCCGCGCAGAAGCACCTGATCCTCGAGATCATGGGGCGCAATTCCAATCTGATTTTAACTGCCGAGGATGGGCGGATCGTCGACTGCCTGCGGCGGGTCGATTTTGAGATGAGCGAGCAGCGGCAGGTCCTGCCGGGGCTTTATTATCATCTGCCGCCCACACAGGGCAAGCTCGACCCGTTCTCGACCCCACGCGAGACGCTGCAGGCGCTTTTGTGCGCGCAGACCTCGCCGAAGCTGCTGGATAAATGGCTCCTTGATACCTTCGGCGGCTTTTCGCCGCTGGTGTGCCGGGAGCTGGCCTTCCGCGCGGCGGGCGATCTGGACACAGATCTGTCGCAGTTGCCGGAGGAGGAAAAGGCAGCGCTTGCGGACAGGCTCGCAGACGCGATCGGCGTCCTGCGGACGGACACGCTGCCGCCGGTGCTTCTTTATAAGGAGGAGCGGCCGTGGGACTTCACCTGTCTGCCGATCCGGCAGTACGGGGATTTTGTCCGCGCGGAGCAGCTGGACTCGTTTTCTGCCCTTCTCGACCGGTTCTATGCCGCGCGCGACCGGTCGGAGGCGATCCGGCAGTCCTCGCAGGCCATGCGCAAGACGCTGACGAACCTCGTCTCCCGCACGACGCGCAAGCTCGAGAACCAGCGCAGGGAGCTGACGGCGACCCATGACCGCGAGCGCCTGCGCCGCCTGGGCGATATCCTGACGGCCAACCTCTACGCCGTCAAGCGCGGCCAGACAAAGCTGCGCGCCGCCGATTTCTACGACCCGGACATGCGGGAGATCGAAATTCCGCTGAACCCGGCCATCTCGCCGCAGCAGAACGCGGCAAAATTCTATAAGGACTACCAGAAGGCGAAGACCGCCGAGAAGATCCTGACCGAGCAGATCGCCCGCGGCGAACAGGAGCTGCAGTATCTGTCGAGTGTGCTGGAAGAGCTTTCGCGGGCGGAATCGGCCCGCGACGTGCAGGAGATCCGGGCGGAGCTGGCCGCTGGCGGCTATGTGCGCGAGACGGACCGGAAAAAGCGCATGAAGCTGCCGCCGAGCAAGCCGATGGCGTTCTGTTCGTCCGACGGTTTCCGGATCCTCGTCGGCCGCAACAACCGGCAGAACGACGAGCTGACGACGAAGCTCGCGGCGAAGACCGACCTCTGGCTGCACGTGCAGAAGATCCACGGCAGCCACGTCATCATCGAGACGCACGGCCAGACGCCGCCGGATACGACGGTGACCGAGGCCATGATGCTCGCCGCCTATTATTCGCAGGCGCGCGAGGGGCAGAACGTACCGGTCGACTATACGCCGGTGAAATTCGTCAAGAAGCCCGCCGGAGCAAAGCCCGGCATGGTCATCTATACGACATACCAGACCGCCGTCGTCACGCCGGACGCGGCCCTGTGTGAAAAGCTGAAGGAGAAGGCATGATGGAGGAGCGGCATTACGCGTTTTTTCAGAACCGGGACTGCGAGTATTTTCCCTGCCATAAAACGGCGCATCCGGAGAGCTTCAACTGCCTGTTCTGCTATTGCCCGCTGTACGCGCTCGGGCGCGACTGCGGCGGGAACTTCTGCTATACAGAATCCGGGATCAAAAACTGCGTGAACTGCATGTTCCCGCACCGGAAGGAGAATTATGACCGCGTGATCGCCCGCTTTGCGGAGATCGTCAAACGCATGCAGAAGCTGGAACGCCCTGAATAAATCCGCGCGCCCGGCAGAAGCTATCTGCGGGGTGATACCATGAAAAAACCGCAGACGCCGGACGCAAAGCCGCAGGAGCTGTGCGACGCGCCAGTCCCGCCCGTGCAGGCGAAGAACGACAAAACCTGACACAAGCCGCGCACATGCGGCATAGAATGCTCCGGGAGCAACCGCTCCCGGACATTTTTTTATGGAGGTATTGCATATGTGTTCTTCGTGCAACAGCTGCGGAAACGTACTCGGGACGATGACGTTCCCGGACTTTGTCCAGCAGCGCTGCTGCAACCCCTGCTGCAAGCAGACGACCGGCTCCGTCGGCGGGACGTCCACGAGCAAGCCGAGCTGCACGTGTACCTGTACCTGCACGCCGTCCGGCGGTACGGTCGGCGGCACGTCGACCGGAAACGGCAGCAATAACAGCAGCAATTGCGGCAGTTCCTGCGGGTGCGGCTGTGGCTGCTGCCGCCGGTGCGGCTGCGGCTCGTGCGGCGCGTGCGGCAGCGTGGGCGGCGCAAGCAATTCCGGCTCTTGCAGCGGCTGCGGATGCAGCCGCTGCTCCGGATAAAAACCAATTTTGCCGGGCGGGAAACCGCCCGGCAATTGCTTTTTTGGGGCGGATCTGGTATACTTTCTGGTATCAAGGAAGGGAGCGTTTGCCCATGAAAGACTTTTTCTGCCGCCTGTTTGCGCCGTGGAAGGCCGGAGACCAGTTTGAAAGCGCCGATGCGTTCTACGGCTTCCTGCTGGGCCGGAACAAGGTGCTGAACATCATCCGCGTGGTGCTGTTCGCGGTGACAATGGTGCTGCTGATTCTCGGCTATGCTATTTCGGATACGGACAACGGCTATTCGATTGCGGATCTGGCCAATCAGCCGTTTTATCTGATCGCGGTCGTTGTTCTTGTTATCGCGCTCGGTATTTCCGTCGTCATGATCGAAAACGAAAAACAGCTGCCGAAGGATAGCGTCGTTTGACAAGGGCACACATGCCCGCAGGACGTTCTGACACGTCTTTCGCGGCGTTATCGTCCTTGACATACGCCGGTATGCCTGCGTCCTCTGCCTTGCGAAAAACGCGCCAGAACGCCCGGCGGATCTGCGAGTTTTCCCGGAGCATGGACGACGGCTGACAAGGCAGACGAGGCAGATGGGCTGCCGCCCATCAACGAGAATAACGAAATCAGGCGTCGTTCAGGCCCGGGAAAACCATGTGTGCCCTTGTCAAGCGACGCTATGCAGTCCAAATAATATGCAACCATCATGCCGATTTCCGGTCTGTATTGTATAGAATAAAAAACAGGAGGAGATCCCCATGAAAAAACTGTCCATGCTCCCGTTGGCGCTGAGCCTGCTGCTGATGCTGGCCGCCTGCGTGCCGTGCGAGGACGATGATCCGGGTGCGGTGTCGGCGAAGCCTGTCATTTATCTCTATCCGGAATCGGATGCGAAGCCCGTTGTTTATCTTCAGCCGGAAGCGGCCACAGAGGTGACCGTCCGGCTGGACTATGACGGAGAACTGACCTGCACCTATCCTGCCTATGACGATGGCTGGACTGTTCTTGCGCAGCCCGACGGCACGCTGACGGACCGGAACGGCCAGACGTACCGCTATCTCTACTGGGAGGGCATAACAGATACGGCGTATGACTTTTCCGCCGGCTTCTGCGTGGCGGGCAGCAACACGGCGGCGTTTCTGGAGGATGCGCTGGACAGGCTCGGTCTGAACCGTACGGAAGCGAACGAGTTTATCGTCTACTGGCTGCCGCGGATGCAGGAGAACGCCTATAATCTGATCGCGTTCCAGCAGGAAGCCTACACTGAAAGCGCCCGCCTGACCATCACGCCGGAGCCGGATACGGTCCTCCGCGTGTTCATGGCCTATCAGCCGCTGGAACGCGCTGTGGAAATTGCGCCGCAGACGCTCACGGCCCCGGAACGCACGGGCTTCACCGTCGTGGAATGGGGCGGCGCGGAATGCGGACGCAGCCTGACAGAGTAAAAAGCGCCTACTGCATGCTTGCCGGACCTTGGCTCACCCTCTGGGAGAGCTGTCGCCGCAGGCGACTGAGAGGGTCTTGGCGCTGCCCGTCCTCGCTGCGCTCGGCCACCTCTTCCAAGGGGAGAGGCAAGGGGGTGCTTGTACGAAATCAAATGATACAGTGATACAGAAACAGGCACAGCAGATCATTCTGCTGTGCCTGTGAACTGTCTTATGCGGCCTGCTCATTCATGCGGCGGGCTTCATTGATCATATTTATTTTTTCATCATCTGCTGCGCGCAGGCGAGCATCCAGAAGATGCTGCCGGCATAGATCAGCATGGCGGGCAGCGCCGCGCCGGCAAGGCTCACCGCGCCAAAGAGGATGCCGGTCAGCGAGAAAAATGCCAGTCTTCGTCTTGCGCCGCGGTCAAAGCTGAACGCACCTGCGTGATAGCTTGCCAGCATGAACGAGATGAGTGCCAGCAGCGAGAAGCAGTAGTCGAGAATGGCCGGATCGATCATCCAGTGGCGGAAATCCCGGAAGAGCTTCGCCACATAAAACAGAACGGCGAAGATATAGAACGCCACGGACGGCTTTTTCCCCTGAAAGCGGAGGACGGCCGCCGCGCCAAGCCCCGCGCCGCCCAGAATGCCGAGAAGACTGACGAGCATCTGGAAGATGGAGCCGGAAAAGGACAGTACGCATCCGGCGATTAATCCGAGCGCGCCAAGCAGGGAAAAGGCCAGCTCCTGCCCGGATGGGCGGAACACACCGGCGAACGTGGCTTCCTTTTCCAGCGTGACCGCCGCGAGCAGGAAGATCAGCACCATCAGGATGCTGAACGCCGTCAGCGGGACGGCGCTGCCGCCGGTGAGCTGTGCGGTCCTGAAAAAGTAGCCGGCGATGGCGGATAAAATGGCTGTGTACATCACGCCGGCCAGCCCGTTTTTCTTTCTCATACCCATACCCCCAGCGAACAAATTACTTTTATACAGTATAGCACAAATTCATGAAAAAGACACCCTGCCGCGCAGAATTTTGCGATTTTTTCGCGCTGCGCGCCTTCTGTGCCGGAAATGGCCGAAAAAACCGGAAAAAATCCTTGAAACTTCGGCCAAAAACCGGTTTTTCTCCTTGCAATCCGCAGAGGAAGATGCTATAATAAATCCATCTTGATAGTATGTTTACTTGAGAGTGGGGAATGCTTCCCCACTCTTTCTTGCTGGTAAGGGGGTTTTTTCTTGAAGGTAACCGAACAGGTGGCGCAGTTCGCCGAACCTGTCGTGCGCGCGCACGGCTGCACGCTCTGGGACGTGGAATATGTCCGCGAGGGCGGCGAGTGGTTCCTGCGATTGTACATTGACAAGGACGGCGGCGTGGATATCTCCGACTGCGAGGCCATTTCCCGCGCGGTCGATCCGATCCTCGACGAAAAGGATCCCATCCCGGACAGCTATAATTTCGAGGTCTGCTCGG
This sequence comes from uncultured Oscillospiraceae bacterium, assembly GCA_934613505.1. Taxonomy (GTDB): domain Bacteria; phylum Bacillota; class Clostridia; order Oscillospirales; family Oscillospiraceae; genus CAG-170. The sequence goes on from CAKTTB010000001.1 coordinate 140,876, forward strand.
CTGGGCTGGAGCGGCAGCTGAAGCGGCCGTCTGATTTTGAGCAGTTTATGGGCAGCGCCGTCACGGTCAAGCTCTTCAAGGCTGTGAATGGCGCCAAGGAATACGCAGGGACGCTGACCGGCTACAACGATGGCGCTGTAACCATCGAGGCGGCCGGAACCACATATACATTCCAGAAAAATGAGGTCGCGCAGGTGCGGCTTCGCGTCGAGTTTTAAGGGAGGAATTTGGAAAAATGAATGCCGAAATTTTTGCAGCGCTTGCGCAGCTTGAAAAAGAACGCGGGATCCCGCAGAGCTACATGATCGAAAAGATCACGCAGGCACTCGTCGCCGCCTACAAGAAGGACAAGGAAGGCTACACCGACAATGTCTTCGTGGAGGTCAAGGACGACGATATGCACATGTACGTGCAGAAAGAGGTCGTCGACGACGTCATCAGCCCCGCAACGGAGATCACGCTCGACGCTGCCCGCAAGATCAGCAAGACCGCCCAGCTGGGCGATCTCGTCAACGTCGACGTGCAGACGAAGGACTTCGGCCGCATTGCCGCCCAGACGGCCAAGCAGGTCATCATCCAGGGCATCCGCGAGGCCGAGCGCGGCATGGTCTTCGATACCTTCTCTTCGAAGGAGCATGAGATCCTGACCGGCACCGTCCTCCGCATCGAGCCGGCCACCAACGACATGACCATCCGCGTCGGCGGCGGCAACGACCGGACCGACGCCATGCTTTCCGCGTCCGAGCAGGTCCGCACCGAGTATTATCACGAGGGCGACCACATCCGCGTCTACGTCGTGGAGGTCCGCCGCTCGACCAGAGGCCCGCAGGTCATCGTCTCCCGGACGCATCCAGGCCTTGTCAAGCGCTTGTTTGAACTCGAGGTTCCCGAGATCGCATCCGGTCTTGTTGAGATCAAATCCATCGCCCGTGAGGCCGGTTCCCGCACGAAGCTCGCGGTCTATGCGTCGCAGGACGGCATCGACCCGGTCGGCGCGTGCGTCGGCACGCGCGGGGCAAGAGTCGGCGCGGTCGTCGACGAGCTGCACGGCGAGAAGATGGACATCATCGTCTGGTCGGAGGATCCGGCCAAGTTCGTCGCGTCGGCTCTGTCGCCGGCGGATGTCAAATCTGTGACCATCCTGCCCGGCAGCACCAAGGCCTGCCGCGTGATCGTCCCGGACGATCAGCTCTCGCTCGCCATTGGCAAGGAAGGCCAGAACGCCCGCCTCGCCGCCCGCCTGACCGGTTATAAGATCGACATCAAGCCCGCTTCGCAGGAGCAGGAGCTGGCCGAACAGGACGCGGCTGAGGCACAGACGGCTGAGGCCGAGCCTGAGACGGAAGAGGCCGCGCAGGAGGCGCAGGAATAAGCGCAGGGCTGGAAAGGAGGCGTCTGTATGCAGAAGAAAATCCCGATGCGCCAGTGTGTTGGCTGCAGGGAAATGAAAGCGAAAAAGGAACTGGTCCGCGTGGTCAGAAGCCCGGAGGGCGAGATCTCTCTCGATTTCCGCGGCAAGGCGCCCGGCCGCGGCGCGTATCTTTGCCCGCAGACGGACTGCCTCAAAAAGGCGATCAAGTCCAAGGCACTCGACCGGGGGCTGAACTGCCAGATCCCGCAGGAGATCTACGATCTGCTGCTTGCAAGAATGGAGGCGGGCGACCATGACGGATAACCAGCAGAAGGCGCTGCGCCTTCTCGGTCTTGCCCGCAAGGCGCGGCGGCTGGAGATCGGCGAGGAGCCGGTCGGCATCGCCTGCCGCAGCGGCAAGGCCCGGCTGCTGCTCGTAGCCAGGGACGCCGGCGACCATACGTTCCGCCGGGCAAGATCGTTTGTTTCGGGCAGCAAATGCCCGTATGTGTGCGTTCCGTTCACGAAGGATGAGCTGGGCGATGGGCTGGGCTGCAATGCGTGCGCGCTTTGCGCCCTGCTCGATCCCGCGTTTGCAAAATCGTTTCTGGAGGCACTGGGTGAGGAAGGACACGACGAGATCCTGACCCAGCTGACCATGCAGACGCAGCGGATGCAGAAGCGCCGGCAGGAAGCGGAAGCGCACAGGAAGAATGTAAAAATGGGGAAGAAATAAACTGGAGGTGGCTGTATTGAGCATTGAAGTGAAACAGAAGATTAAGGAAGTCGCCGACGATTTTGCGATGCCGGCAAAGAACCTCATCGAGATCGTTGGGAAGTTCTATGAGAAACCGAAAAGCAGCTCCCAGAATTTGACGGAAGACCAGCTGAATGTGATTTTTGACTACATCACCCAGCAGAACCAGATCGATTCAATCGAGCAGGTCTTTGCCGCGGCCGCGGCAAAGAAGCAGGAGCCTGCACCCGCGCCGGCTCCCGCACCCGCAGCGCCGGCGAAGCCCGCCGCGCCGCAGCCGAACGGCAATCAGAGCCGTCCGCAGCAGAATACCAATAACCAGCCGCGCCCGCAGCAGAACAATTTCCAGCGCCCGGCGCAGCAGAACAACCAGAACGCCCAGCGTCCGCAGCAGCAGCCCGCCCAGCAGCAGGCCAAGCAGCCGCAGCCCGAGCGCAAGCGCGAGCGCCGCGTTATCGATACCAGCGCCGTCACAGTCAACGCCGACCGCTATGACGACCGCGTCGATTCTCTCGTCTCCGACCGCGTGCAGAATTACCAGAGCGGCAAGCAGAAGATCGGCAACAAGAACAAAAAGCAGCAGCAAGCCAAGCGCTTCGGCACCAAGTCCCGTTCCGAGGAGCAGGAAAAGATGCGCCGTCTGCAGCTCGAGATCGCCAAGAAGGCGCAGCTGGTCGTCAAGATCCCCGATGAGATCACCGTCGGCGAGCTGGCCTCCCGCATGAAGAAGACGGCGGCCGAGGTCATTAAGTGCCTGCTCAAAAACGGCGTCATGGCTACGGTCAACCAGACCATCGACTTTGACACCGCAGAGTTTGTCGCGACCGAGCTTGGCTGCAAGGTCGAGCATGAGGTCATCGTCACCATCGAAGAGCGTCTGTTTGACGATCATCAGGACACCGCCGACGAGCTGGTCACCCGGCCCCCGGTCGTGGTCGTCATGGGCCACGTCGACCACGGCAAGACGAGCCTTCTCGACTATATCCGCCATGCAAAGGTCGCCGCAGGCGAAGCCGGCGGCATCACGCAGCACATCGGCGCCTATACCGTTGAGATCAATGGCCAGCCCATCACCTTCCTCGACACCCCGGGCCACGCGGCCTTCACCGAGATGCGTGCGCGCGGCGCTATGTGTACCGATATCGCCATTCTCGTCGTCGCCGCGGACGACGGCATCATGCCGCAGACCATCGAGGCCATCAACCATGCCAAGGCGGCCCAGATCCCCATCATCGTGGCCGTCAACAAAATGGATAAGCACGGCGCGAACCCCGACCGCATCCTGACCCAGCTGACCGAGCATGGTCTGACCCCGGCCGAATGGGGCGGCGAGACGGAAGTCTGCAAGATCTCCGCGAAGACCGGCATGGGCATCGACGAGCTGCTCGAGACCGTCATTCTGACGGCCGAGATGGAGGAGCTCAAGGCCAACCCGAACCGCGCGGGCAAGGGCTGTGTCCTCGAAGCGCGGCTCGACAAGAACCGCGGCCCGATCGCCACACTGCTCGTCCAGAACGGCACGCTGCGGCAGTCTGACCTCATCATCGCGGGCACGGCCGTCGGCCGCGTGCGCGTCATGACGAACGACAAGGGCGCGCAGGTCAAGGAAGCGGGCCCGTCCGTCCCGGTCGAGATCACCGGCCTTGCCGAGGTCCCCGCGCCCGGCGACGAATTCAGCGTCGTCTCCGACGAACGCATGGCGCGCCAGCTCGTCGAGCAGCGCAAGCAGAAGATCAAGGACGACGCCAACAAGCTCAACCAGAAGGTCACGCTCGAGAGCCTCTTCTCCAAGCTGCAGGAGGGCGAAATGAAGGAGCTGAACCTCATCGTCAAGGCCGACGTGCAGGGTTCTGCCGAGGCCGTCAAGGCGTCTTTGGAGAAGCTGTCGAACGAAGAGGTGCGCGTGCGCGTCATCCACGCGGGCGTCGGCGCGATCAACGAATCCGATATCCTGCTCGCTTCCACGTCCAACGCCATCGTCATCGGCTTTAACGTCCGCCCGAACGAGCTGGCGCAGGCCGCCGCGAAGCGCGATAAGGTCGATATGCGCATGTACCGCGTCATCTACGACGCCATCAACGAGATTACCGACGCTATGAAGGGCATGCTCGCGCCCAAGTTCCGCGAGGCCATCATCGGCCACGCCGAGGTCCGTCAGACCTACAAGGTTTCCGCCATCGGCACGATCGCGGGCTGCTATGTCAAGGACGGCAAGATCACGCGCGACGCGTCTGTCCGCGTTCTGCGCGACAATATCGTCATCCATGAGGGCAAGCTCGGCTCTCTGCAGCGCTTCAAGGACGCTGTCAAGGAGGTCGCTGCCGGCTACGAATGCGGCATGTCGATCGAGAAGTTCAACGACATCAAGGAAGGCGACATTTTCGAATGCTTCGTCATGGAACAGATCAAAGAATAACAGCGGTACGGTCAGCGCCCTGCGGCGCTGACCTGCCTGGTTTTTTGTAAGGAGGGCCTATGGCTTCCAATCGAATCGGTCGGATCAATGAGGAGATCCAGCGGGAGCTGGCGGAGCTGATCCGCTCGCTTAAGGACCCGCGGGTGCAGACCATGATCTCCATCACGCGCGTGGATACCACGCCCGATCTGCGCTACAGTAAGATCTATGTCAGCGTCCTCGAGGACGCACGCGCGAAGGAGGCCGTGCGCGGGCTGAAGTCCGCGGGCGGCTGGCTGCGGCGCGAGCTTGGCAGCCGTCTGCAGCTGCGCTATACGCCGGAGCTGGTGTTTGAACTGGATGATTCGCTCAAGTATGGCGCGCGCATGTTCGACCTTCTCGAGAAGCTCGAGCGGCAGGAGGCTTCGCGGGAGGCGGAAAAGTCTGATGACGAGAACTGAGTTCTGCGCGTTTCTGCGCGGCCATGACAACTTTGTCATCCTGACCCACCGCCGCCCGGACGGCGACACCATCGGCTCGGCCGCTGCGCTGTGCCGCGGCCTGCGCCAGCTGGGCAAGACGGCGTTCGTCCTGACGAACGAGCAGTTTACACCGCGCTTCCAGCCGTTTCTGGACGGGCTTACCTGCGATGCGCTGCCCGCAGGCGCGACGGTCATTTCGGCGGATATCGCGTCCGAGGGGCTTTTGTCCTTTGACGCGGTGCGGCTGCAGCTGATGCCTGTCTGCGCCGTCGACCATCACGGAAGCAACTCGCTTGCCTGCCCGAAGCTCGTCGAGGCGGACAAGGCTGCCTGCGGCGAGATCGTCTACGCGGTTTTGACGGAGCTTGGCGTCACTGTAACGAAGCAGATCGCCGAGTGTCTCTATACGGCGATCTCCACCGACACGGGCTGCTTCAAATTTTCCAACACCACGGCGAATACCCACCGCACGGCCGCGGCGCTCATCGCCGCCGGTGCGGATGTCTATCCCATCAACAAGCTCTTTTTCGACACCAAGAGCTTTGCCCGGCTGCGGCTGGAGGCGAAGCTGACGGACACGATGGAGTTTTACGCCGGCGGAGCCGTCGGCGTGTGTATGATGCCGAAAAGCCTGCTGGCGGAATTTACCGTCACGGAGGACGATCTTGATTCGATCTCGGGCTTTGCCCGCAGCATCGAGGGCGTCCGGATCGGCATCATGATCCGTGAGGTCGAGGACGGTCTCGGCAAGATCAGCCTGCGCACCGAAGCGCCCTATGACGCGTCGGCCATCTGCCAGCGTCTTGGCGGCGGCGGCCATGCCGCGGCTGCGGGTGCCAGTGTCCCCGGCGGCATCGAGGGCGCGAAGGCGGCAATCTTACAGGTGCTGCAGGACAGCGGCGTCAAGCTTTGAAGGAGACCCTATGGCAAACGGAATCCTTGTGATCGACAAGCCCGCCGGATGGACGAGTCAGGACGTGGCGGCCAAGCTGCGTGGTGTATTTCATGAGCGCCGCGTCGGCCATGGCGGCACGCTCGACCCGATGGCGACCGGCGTGCTTCCCATTTTTATCGGCCGCGCGACAAGAGCGGCGGAGTTCGCAGAATCCGCGGAAAAGGAATACATCGCCGGTCTTCGCCTCGGTCTTGTGACGAACACGCAGGACACGACGGGGGAAGCATTGGAAGAACATCCGGTCAGCGTCACGCGGGAAGAGGTCCAGGCGGCGCTGCAGCGCTTCCTCGGCCCCATCGAGCAGATCCCGCCCATGTACTCCGCGATCAAAATAAACGGCCAGAAACTCTATGAGCTGGCCCGCAAGGGCAAGGAGGTCGCGCGCAAGCCCCGCAGTATCACCATTCACGAGCTGGAGCTGCTCGAGGGCGGCGGCGCGGACTATGTTCTGCGCGTGCGCTGCTCCAAGGGGACGTATGTGCGCACGCTCTGCCATGATCTTGGTGCGGCGCTGGGCTGCGGCGGCTGCATGTCGTCGCTGCGCAGGACAAGAGCCGGGAGCTTTACCCTGGAGCAGGCGCTCACCATGCAGCAGGTGCTGGAGTTCGCCGAAGCGCATGACCCGCAGCAGCTTCTCATGCCCGCGGACGCGCTTTTTGCCGAATCTCTGCCGCTCATCGTGACGATGGGACAGGCGGCGAAGCTCAAAAACGGCGCACAGATCAAAGACTGGCAGTTTGCGCCCGGGACATACCGCGTCTACGCGGAGGACGGCGAGTTTCTGCTGCTTGGCCGCGTGGAGAACGGGGTCCTGACCACCATCAAGAGCTTTTTCGAGGTGAACACACTTGGAACATAACCGCGTACTGGCCCTCGGTTTTTTTGACGGCATTCATCTGGGCCACGCCGCGCTATTGAATAAAACCTGCGAGCGGGCAAAGGAACTCGGCGTCACGGCGGCGGCCATGAGCTTTGATACGCACCCGGATACGCTCGTCTTCGGCACGCCGGTGCCGCTGCTCAATACCATGGCGGAGCGGGAATTTCTCATGCGCCGCCTGTGCGGCATCGAAGAGGTCATTTTTGCCCATTTTGACGCGGCTATGATGCACATGCCGTGGGAGGCATTCGTTGAGGACTATCTTGTCGGGCAGCTGCATGCCTGCCATGTGGTCTGCGGCCACGATTTTCACTTCGGCGACCGCGGGCAGGGGAACCCGGACCGACTGCGCGAAAAATGCCGCAGCCTCGGTATCGGCTGCGACGTCATTCCCGAGATCCGGCTGGACGGCCGGTGCGTCAGCTCGACGGAGATCCGGACGCTTCTGCAGCAGGGCGCGTGTGAAGCGGCGGTGCGCTGCCTCGGCCACGGTCAGCTCGTGACGGGAACGGTCTGCCGCGGCGCGGGCCGCGGAGCAGGCCTCGGCTTCCCGACGGCCAATCTGCCGCTTGCAGACGGCGTGCTTGTCCCGGCCTTCGGCGTCTACCGCGCGGAAGCGGAGGTGGACGGACAGCGGTATCCGGCCTGCGTCAATCTCGGCGTCCATCCGACGGTCGGCGCGCTGGCGCGGCCTGTGCTGGAGGCCAATCTGATCGGCTTCTCCGGCGACCTTTACGGAAAGGAGCTTGCGATCTGGCTGCAGGCGCATCTGCGCGGCGAGATGCGCTTTGAAAGCGTCGAGGCGCTTCGTGCGCGTGTGCTGTATGACCGGCAGCTGGTCGCGGATTTTTATCAGAAATGAAATTTGAACGAATCGACGCAGCTCATCCGCTCTTCGACGCGTCGCTTACCCTGTATGAGACGAGCTTCCCGCCCAACGAGCGGCGCACGCGGGACGATCATCTGCGCGCGCTGCAGGACGCGGACTTTGTGCCGCTGGGCGCGGTGGAGGACGGACGGCTGCTGGCCGATATATTCTTGTGGAAAACGGACGGCTTCGTCTATCTGGAGCATTTTGCCGTCCAGCCGGAGCTGCGCAGCCATGGAACCGGCGGAAAAATTCTGGAGCAGCTCCTTGACACGCAGCAGCTGTTTCTTCTGGAGATCGAGCCGCCGGAGGATCCGCTGACCTGCCGCCGCAAGCGGTTTTATGAGCGGCACGGCCTGCAGGCGCAGCCGTATGCACATGTACAGCTGCCGTTTCAGGGCGGCGGCCCCATCCTGCCGCTTGTCATCATGGCCAACCGCCCCGTCACCCCGCAGCAGTGCCGCACGTTCCAGACCTACCTTCTGGACCACATCGTGCGGTATACGCAGTATCACGCGGAATAAAAAACGCCCGCCCGGTTTGGCGGGCGGTCATAAAAGCTTATGGAGCGTATCGGTACCGATACGCTCCATTTCTCATGCTAATATGACTTTCTTGGCTCTCCCTCCGGGAGAGCTGTCACCGCAGGCGACTGAGAGGGCTTTGACGGGCCAGTATACCCTCTCCGGCCTCGCTTCGCCAAAGGGAGAGGTAAGGACGTTATTTTACAGGATCGTCAGGATCGATTTGAGATCCGGCAGCAGGTATTCCGGGCTGGACTGGGCGCGGAGATAGTCGGCGGGGAAGCTCGTGGCGAGGGCGATGGTCTCGATGCCGGCGGCGTGGGCGGCGGTGATGCCGCTGGGGGCATCCTCCACGACGATGCACGCCGCGGGACTGAGGCCAAGACTGGCCGCGCCGGTCCGGTAGATCTCGGGGTCGGGCTTCGGGTTCCGGATATCCGTGCCGGTGATGAGCGCGTCGAAAAGCGTTTCCGCCGCGCCGATGGCGGAGAGGTTCATCAGGACCTTGCAGCGGTCGGCGGACGAGCAGATGGCCAGGCGGTAGCCTTTTTCGCGCAGCGTGTGCAGAACGTCCAGAACGCCGTCAGGGATGACGGCTTCCTGCCGGACCAGCTCGTCATAGCAGGCATAGAGGTATTCCTTCATTTCCGGCCGGTACGGCACGCCGTATTTCTCGGCCACGCCGCCGATGTAGCGCGTCTCTCCGCAGCCGACAAAGTCGGCAAAATCGGATTCCTTTGCCTCGATGCCAAACTTTTTCAGAGCCTTCACACCGGTCTTGGCCATGAGCGCCTCCGATTCGATCAGAACGCCGTCCATATCAAATAAAACTGCTTTCCAGCGCATTGTATCCTCCTTCGTGACAGAAAAATGGCCGCCATAAAAAATATGGCGGCCAGAAAAAGCTTGCTTACAGAGCCTTCTTTGCGGTCTCAACGAGAGCCTTGAATGCCTCAGCGTCGGCGATGGCCAGCTCGCTCAGAGCCTTGCGGTTCATCTCGATGCCGGCCTTCTTCAGACCGTACATGAAGCGGCTGTAGTTGATGCCGTAGGGAGCGACTGCCGCGGAGATGCGGGCGATCCACAGCTGGCGGAAATCTCTCTTCTTGCGCTTGCGGCTGACATATGCGTACACGCCGGACTTGGCGACGGCCTGCTTGGCCATCTTAAAGTGGCGGGACTTGGAACCCCAGTAGGACTTCGCGAGCTTCAGGGTCTTATTTCTTCTTTTGCGCGTCATCATTGCGCCTTTTACTCTTGCCATTATATTATCCTCCTATGTGTCGTCAATCCTTACCGATTATTTGTAAGGAATCATCTTCTTCACGATATCTTCCACGGTCACGTCGGCGTAGCCGTTCTTGCGCAGGTTGCGGGTACGCTTGGTGGTCTTCTTGGTGAGGATATGGCTCTTGAATGCGTGCGCTCTCTTGACCTTACCGTTCTTGGTCAGGTTGAATCTTTTTTTGGCGCCGCTATGGGATTTCAGCTTAGGCATAGTGGTTCTCCTTCCGTGTAATTGCTATTGTATTTTATTTGGAATTTTTGGGACTGAGGAACATGGACATGTTGCGTCCCTCGAGCTTGGCGTCTTTGGCGATCGTGGCGATCTCGCTGCAGTCGGCGCCGAACTTCTTCAGCAGCTCCTGTCCGAGCGACGTATGCGCCATTTCACGGCCGCGGAAACGTACGGTGACTTTAACCCGGTTGCCATCGTTCAGGAACTTGACAGCGCTTTTGACCTTGGTATTGAAGTCGTTGGTATCGATGCTGGGGGACATGCGGATCTCCTTGATCTCGACAACCTTCTGGTTTTTCTTGGCTTCCTTTTCCTTCTTCAGCTGTTCGAAGCGGAACTTTCCGTAGTCCATGATCTTGCAGACCGGCGGAACCGCGTTCGGCGCGATCTTGACAAGGTCAAGGTCCTTCTCCTCGGCAAGCGCCAGGGCGTCGGACGAGGTCATAATACCAAGCTGGCTGCCGTCAGCTCCGATCACGCGAAGCTCCTTGTCGCGGATCTCCTCGTTGATCTGATGTTCTAATTTACCGATTGTAAAGCACCTCCAAATGCAAAGTGCGGATGCCGCAAAGCACCCGCACATAACATCCACACTCCCGCCGTAAGGCGGAGGAAATTATGAACCTCTTCGCAATGCTTGAGGTGAGTTGCGGTGCTTGCCGCTCCTTCTTTGTTTTCTCCGGCATATTATAGCGGAGAAAACACGGCTTGTCAACACATAAATGCAGAAAAATTCAAACGGGCGGCAGGAAAATGGGCAGCTCCGGCGGCGCAAAGGAGAAAAGCGCCAGCGCTGCGCCGTAAAGCCCGGCCGCGATCACGAATATCCCGCAGACAGAGCCCGGGAGCCAGCGCGGCTGCAGCCGGTACGCCAGAAAAAATCCGCCCGCCAGCGAAAGAAGATACAAAAGGATATCCAGCACCAGCCCATGCAGCGAAAACCCGTACGCGAGCGGATAATATGCGCCCAGCAGTAAAACCGGCGCGGCCAGCACGCCAATCAGCAGCGCGCACCAACCTTGTCTGCCGTCCTCCGCGCCGCGCGTAAGATAAAATGCCGCGGCGAGAAACGGCCAGTAGAGGAGCTTCAGATGCTCCCAGACGCTTTCGTTGACCGGCGCAAGTATCGCCGTCAGCGCGTTCGGCCACAGATCATACAGAAAGTGGAGCGCGGCCCCTGCCGCGGCAGTCAGAAAAAAGACAAACAGCCATCTGCGTTTCATAAAAGATCCCCCCTGTCATAGCCTATGACAGGGGGGAATGGATTCAGAACCGAACTTACGCCAGCACCGGCCAGACGGCGTCCAGCGCGAGACCGGCGGCCGCGATGGCCTTTCTGCAGGTCCTGCCGGTAAAGCCGCCGTGGAAGCCTGCCTGATCGGGCAGCCAGCGGATCTCGCCCAGCGCCGCCTCGCAGGCGGCCTTGTCCTGCTTCGTGCGGATAAAGAACGAGGCTTCAAATTCGTCCGGGTCGGTCAGATCGGCGGGTGCGTCGGACCAGTCGACCGGCTGCTTGCGGCCGGGATTGCGGACGATATCGACCACATCGCCGAGTACGGCGCTGGCCGTCGCCGGGCCGCCGGCGCCGGGGCCGAAGAACATGGCGTCGCCGATGTTATTGCCCAGCACCTCGATCGCGTTCAGAACGCCGGACACAGGGGCCAGCGGCTGCGAGCCGGAGACAACATGCGGAGAGACGAACACGGCGATCTTCCCGCCCTGCCGCACGGCGCGGCCGAGCAGCTTCAGCTTCATGCCGGCGGCCTCGGCAAAGGCAGCGTCCTCCGTCGTGATGGTGGAGATGCCGGTCATGGAGATGCGGGACGGATCGACATTTTTGCCGAACATCATATCGGCCAGAATGCAGATCTTGCGGCCGGCGTCGATGCCGTCGACGTCTGCGGCCGGGTTCTGCTCGGCATAGCCGCGGGCCTGCGCGTCGCGCAGCGCCGCGTCATAGCTCTGGCCGCATTCGAGCATCTGGGTGAGGATGAAGTTCGTCGTGCCGTTGAGAATGCCGCGGACCTCGAGGATCTCATTGGCGCCGAGGCACTGACTCAGCGGGTGCAGGACGGGAATGCCGCCGCCGACGGAGGCTTCAAACAGGAAGCTCACGCCATGCGCCTTGGCAAGCGCCAGCAGCTCCGTGCCATGCTCGGCGACCAGCTGCTTGTTGGAGGTCACGACGTGCTTGCCGGCCGCCAGCGAGCGCCGGACAAAGCTCAGCGCCGCGCCGCAGCCGCCGATGGCCTCAATGACGAGGAAAACCTCGGGGTCCTGCTCGACCACGGTGAAGTCCTTGACCATTTTATCATGGAAGGGAGCGTCCGGCATGTCGCGCAGATCGACGACATAGGCCAGTTCAAGCGCCTCTCCGGCGTTCTTTTCAAGAACAGCCGCGTCGCGCAGCAAAATTTCCGCGCAGCTGCCGCCGACGGTGCCGGCTCCCAGAATTGCAAGCTTTTTCATGATTCGGTCTCCTTATTCTTCGTTTGCCTTGTGATAGATGGCGAGCATATCCTCGTAGCCCAGCGTGCGGAACGTGCCGACGGTGCGGGTTTTGCCATAGCTGCAGCGGCTAGCCAGCTCGGCAAGGCCGTCCTCGTCCTGCTTGCCGCAGGACAGCTCGTACAGGCGTACCGGCATGTCGATGGAGCGGAAGAACGATTCCTGCTTCGCAATGCCTTCGAGGGCGGCTTCCCGGTCGTCGGTCAGCGTCACGCCCCAGACATTCCGGGCGAACCGGGCGAAGCGCGAGACGTTGGTGTCGAGGACATAGCGCGCCCAGCTGGACCAGACGGCGGTCAGACTGTCGCCGTGAAAGACGTCAAATTTTTCGCTCAGCGCGTGACCGAGCTGGTGCGGCGCAAAGTCCTTGCTGCCGCCAAGGCCCGTCAGACCGTTGTGCGACAGAGAGCCGCACCACATGATTTCGCTCATGGCCTTTTCGTTGTGCGGGTCACGCACGGCCGCCGGACCGTTGCGGAGGACGACGCGCAGAAGCGCCTCGGCGATCTCGTCGGTGATGTCGTTGTCGGTGAAGGGGTTAAAGTACCGGTCGAGCGTGTGCATGAGGATATCGCTCACGCCGCACGCGACCTGATGCGTCGGAAGCGTCGCGGCCAGCGTGGGGTCGAGAATGGCGAAGGCCGGCCGGTTGAAGTCGGTGTTGAGACCGCGCTTTTCGCCGCATTCCGCGTTTGTGAGGACGGCGGAGTCGCTCGTCTCGCTGCCGGCAGCCGGAATGGTCAGCACGGCGCCGACCGGCAGGGAGCGCGTGACAACGGCACGTTTTTTCCAGAACTCCCAGATATCCGTGCCGGGGTTGGCTGCGCCGTGCGCGATGGCCTTGCAGGTATCGATAACGCTGCCGCCGCCGACGGCGAGGATCAGCTGCGCTTCCGATTCGATGGCCAGCCGGACGCCCTCGCGCGCGAGCGCGACGCGTGGATTGGGCTGCACGCCGCCGAGCGTCTGATAGCTGACGTCCGCGGAAGAGAGCATGGCAAAGATGCGGTCAAGCAGGCCGCTCTTTCTCGCGCTCGAGCCGCCGTAGACGACAAGAACGCGGGAGATATTGCGCTTGGAGAGAAGACCGGGCAGCTTGTCGACGCTGCCTGCGCCGAATACGATCTCGGTCGGTACGTAATATTGGAATGCATGCATAGTGGATCACCCTGCGACGCAGTCAGCCTTGACCACGCCCTTCCTTTCTGCGATTTTCTGGGTCAGCGCTTCGATGGTGCAGCTGAGATTGCTGGTCTCTGCCGAAATGGTGACCATGGCGCGGCCGCCGGTCGGGATGGACTGGTTGATGGTCAGTATATTCGCGCCGCAGTTGGCAAAAATAGCTAATATCTCGGACAGGACACCGGCCTTGTCCTTGAGCATCATCTGGAAGGTGATGATGCGGCCGGCCATCAGGTTCTGAAACGGCGCGATGGAATCGCGGTACTTATAAAAGGCGCTGCGGCTGATGCCGACGGCCTGTGCGGCGACGTTGACCTTGTCCGTTTCGCCGGTCTCGAGCATCCGCTTGGCCTCGGCGACCTTCTGGAAAATTTCCGGTAAGGCGGAAGCCTCAACAATGTAATATTTGGGACTTTGTTCCATTTTGTTCACCTCATATTTGTCCGCAACAGAAAAGCAAATGTCTATAGGCAGACTTCAATATACACCACACAGCTGCAAAATGCAAGCATAAAAAATACAGGAGGGCCGGAAAACATGAAAAGCCGCAAAATCTGGAGGACCGCATTGCTGATACTGGGGGTTTTGGCCGGCGTCTGGGTGTTCGGCGCGCTGCTGCTGCCGGTCCTGCTGCCGTTTCTGATCGGGCTTGCCGTGAGCCAGATCGCGGAAAGGCCGGTGAAGCTTCTGCAGACGCGCGCGCATATGCCGCGCTGGCTGGCGTCGGGCGTGTGCGTGCTGGGGCTGTTCGCGGCATTGTTTGGCGGACTGTTTCTTTTGTGCAGGCTTCTGTGCGGGGAAGCGGCCGGACTGGTGCGGGAGCTTCCGGCGCTGGCGCAGGGCCTGCAGGCGCCGGTCAGCCGCGTCAAGACGTGGCTCATCGCCATGGCGGAGCGGTTCCCGGACGGCCTTGGGAGCGGCCTTCGCGCCGGCGTGGAGTCGTTTTTCAAAAGCGGCGCGGGACTGGGGACGAAGCTCTATGAGACGCTCTTCTCGTGGGCCTCCGGCGTGATCGGGAAGCTTCCGGATGCGGTGCTTTTTACCGTGACCGCGATTTTATCCAGCTTCATGCTTTCCGGCGAACTGCCTGCGATCCGCAGCTGGCTTTCGCGCGTCATCCGCCCCGAATGGCGGCAGAAGGCGCTCTCGCTTCGCAGCCATGTCCGCACGACGTTCGGCGGCTGGCTCCGGGCGCAGCTGAAGCTGATGGGCGTCACGTTTCTGATCCTGAACGTGGGGCTGATGCTGCTGCGGGTGCAGTATCCGGTGCTGGACGCCCTGCTCATCACGATCGTTGACGCCCTGCCGGTCTTTGGGACGGGGACGATTCTGATCCCGTGGGCGATCGTCATGTTCCTGCGCGGCGAGACGAAAAAGGGCATTGGACTTGTCATTCTTTACGGCACGGCGGCGCTCAGCCGGCAGGCGCTCGAGCCGCGGCTGGTCGGGCGGCAGGTGGGGCTGAACCCGGTTCTGACGCTGCTGGCCCTGTACGCGGGCTACCGGCTGCTGGGCGTGGCGGGGATGATCGTGTTCCCGATCTCCGCGATGCTCCTCAAGCAGATCTGGGATCATTCTGGCTTGCAGACGGACGGATAATTCTCTATAATAGTCCCGGAGGAAAAGGGGGCGGGACGATGATCCTTGAAAAAACGGCCGGACGGCAGGCGGAGCTTCTGTCGATTCTGCGGCGGGAGTTTGATCTGTCGGCGGGGCTGGTCAAGCGGCTCAAGTGGCAGAATGCCCTGTTTGTGAATGACGCGCCGGCGCATACGAACTGCCGGGTCTTCCCCGGCGACCGGGTGCGCGTCGTGATCGAGGAGGAGCAGGAGGGATTTTTGCCGGAGCCGATGGACCTTTCCATCCTGTATGAGGACGAGGCGATCCTCGCCGTGGACAAGCCCGCCGGTCTGCTGGTCCATCCGTCACCGCAGCGAAACAGCGGGACGCTGGCGAACGGCGTTCTGTATTACCTGCGGCAGCAGGGCGAAGCCGCCGGGATCCATCCCGTGACGCGGCTCGACCGGGACACCTTCGGCGTTGTTCTGCTGGCGAAGACCGCGAATGTACATGAGCAGTTCCGCCAGATGCTCCAGGCCCGGCAGCTGGAAAAGACGTATCTCGCCTCCGTGTTCGGCGCGCCGGCGCAGGACGAGGGGACGATCGACCTGCCGGTCTATAAGATCGGCGGCGGGAGCCTCCTCCGGATCGTGGACGCACGCGGGCAGAAGGCTGTGACCGGGTATCGCGTGCTGGCATGCGCGGCGCAGACGGCGCTTGTGCAGCTGCGCCCACATACGGGGCGGACGCACCAGTTGCGGCTGCATTGTCTGGCCTCCGGCTTTCCCATTCTGGGCGACCCGCAGTACACGACGGAAGCGGCAAAGCGGTATTCGGACGCGCTTGGGCTTGAAACGCAGCAGCTATGCGCGGCAAAGCTGGTCTTTGACCACCCCATGACGGGAAAACGGATGGAGATCTGCTCCCGGCAGACGGTTTTTTTTCAAAAAGACTAGGCGGGAGAGCGATCATCTGGTATACTGTCAGCAAAAGCCGGGGGAGGAACTGCATGAAAGAAGAGAAAGCTGTATATACCATTGCGGAGGAGAAGAAGCCCGAAGCGTCGTGGATGGAGCATGTCATGCTCATTGCGCGCAATATTGCCGCCGGCGCGGCGGCTGCCCTGTTTCTGGCGTCGTTTTTGCTGCCGGAGATCCATAAGACGCTGCGTGCCATCGCCTATTTCTGCGGCGCGGGCGCATACTTCGCAGAGATTCTGGTCATCACCGACGGCCTGAGCCGGAAGGTGCCGCATAAGGAGCTGTTCATGGCCTTCTGCTTTGGCCCCCTGTATATCCTGCTTGGGCTGAGCTACCTGCTGGAAGCATAAGAAATAGCCGGAGAAGCGAACGCTTCTCCGGTTTTGCTTATTGCGGGGACAGGGTAAGCGCCTCCAGCAGCGCGCGGCAGCCAAAGGCGATATCCTGCCATGCGGCGTCAAAATCATCGGTGTACCACGGATCCGCCACGCTGCGCGTCTGGCCGGTGTATGCCAGCAGGAGCCGGAGCTTGCCGTCCGGATCGCCGCCGCAGATGCGCTGCATGTTCCGCAGGTTCTGCGTGTCCATGCCGATCAAAAGATCATAGTCCGCGTAGTCCTGCCGCGTCATCTGCCGCGCGCGGTGATCGTCAAACGCAACGCCGTGCGCGCGCAGCTGCCGCTGCGCCGGCGGATAGATGGGGTTGCCGATCTCCTCCCGGCTGGTAGCGGCCGAATCGATCTGAACCTGTGCCGAAAGCCCCGCCTTCCGCACAAGATCCTTCATGATAAACTCCGCCATCGGGCTGCGGCAGATATTGCCGTGGCAAACGAATAAGATTTTTGTCATTGCTGCGGATCCTTTCAAAAGCCTCAGAGGGTGGGGCGGTGTGGGGAGAAACAGCCCGGACGGCGGTGCGTCCGGGCTGTGCTGTTTCGCTGGAGGTCTGTCCGCCATGGGAGGATGGACAGACGCTGGTTCAGTGTGCGCGTTTTACGCCATCGTTCTCCAGATGAAAGTCACGATCTGGGCGCGGGTGCAGTTGTCAGCGGGGCTGAACGTGGTGCTGCTCGTGCCCTTGGTGATGTTCTCCTTCACAGCCCACAGGACAGCGTCTGCATAATAGGCGCTTGCGGAAACATCCGTGAAGGGATTCGCGCTGCCTGCAGCCGGGGAACTCTGGCTGCGCCACAGGAACGTGACGATCTGCGCGCGGGAGCAGGTCGCGCTGGGGCTGAAGGTTGTATCGCTGGTGCCCTTTGTGATGCCGTTCTCGACGGCCCACAGGACAGCATTATAGAAGTAGCTGCCGGCTGGGACGTCGGTAAAGGGCATTGCGCTGGTCTTGGGCGCGGGGCTTCCTGCGGCGCGCCACAGGAAGGTCACGGCCTGCGCGCGTGTGCAGATGCCGTTGGGATCAAAGAGATCTGCGGTCATGCCATTTGTGATGCCGTTTGCCACGGCCCAGTTTACGGCATCCTCATAGTAGGCGCCGCTGGGAACGTCGCGGAAGTGGACTCTCGCCCTGAACACGGCCTGGACCGTGACGTCGCTGGACGGCATGGTGAAGGTATAGGTCCCGTCCGCCTTGGCGGTCAGCTTGACTTCCTTGTTCCGGCTGTCCAGCACGGTCAGCGTGCCAAGCACATAGCCCTGATCCGGCTTCACGGTCAGCGTGACGGTGGCGCCGCTGGCGGCCTGCTTGTGGCTGGAAGTCACTTCGCCGTTTTTGCTGTCCTTCACAATGACGTTGTAAAGCGTGGAGCTGCTGCTTCCGCCGGAGCTTCTGCGGGCCCAGTTGGCCTGAACGGTCACGGCCTGTGCGGGCATGGTGAAGCTGGCAGTCTCGCTTCTGGCGTCGGAGATCTGGACATCGTCGGAGGTCCAGCCGCGGAAGACATAGCCGGGTCTGGTGCCGGCGGTGATCATTACCGTTTCGTTCGCGGCATATTCGCCTGCGCCGGTCGCGCCGTCGCCTGCATTGCGGAGCGTGACCTCGTATTTGTCAGGTTCGGGATCGGGCGTGGGATCCGTCTTGCCGGGCCAGTCTGCCAGACGGTAAACGGAACCGCCGCGGATGGCATTGCCGGGAATGAAGACGACATAATCATCCGTGAGGGCGAAATTGCGCATCGTCTGGTTGGAATCATCGCCGAGACCATCAAGCGTAATGGTATCGATCTTGATGTTGCTGCCGTCAGCGGCAGTGGTGATCGCATAGGTATCACAGCCGATGACGGAGTCCTTCACAGCATTCAGGCAGGTCAAAAGCGCCTTGAGCTGTCTGGCGTTTTCCTCGGTAAGGAGCTGATCAAGCACCTTCTGGAGAGGTTCCGGGAAGACGACATCGCCCTGCTCCTTGAGCGCCAGGTAATACTCGACAATCTCTTTATAAAGAGCGGAGAACTCGTCAATCTTTTCCTGACCATTGGCGTCCACCAGATCTGTGAGTTCACCCATGCCATAGGGCAGAGAGAGGACTTCTGTAGCGTGTTCCGAGGGCATGGAGTGCGGCTGAATTGTGCCATTCTTGATGTCTGCAATCAAAGAGGCAGTCTGTTCAGCTGTGAGCGTAACCGTCTCAGAGGTGCTTGGTACGCTGCCAGCGCTATTTTCCTCGAAGACGGAGGCGGCTTCCGCACCGGACACCTGTTCGTAAGTATTTGCGGCGCTGAGTGCCTGCTGGACAAGCGCTTCTTCCGTCAATGCATTGGGAGCGGCCACGGCGCTGCTTGCTGCATCCGCGTCTTCGTTAAGGGCAGCGGAAGTTGTATGGCTGCCGCTGGATGTGAGATCTCTTTCCAGCAGTAACTGAATAAGAACCTTGAGGTAGTTGATCTTCTCAACCCATTCCTCCTTATCCATCTTGAGCACATCGCCATTTGTGATCTGCACCAATGGACGGAGAAGGGAGCCATCGTCCAATGTACCCAGCAGCATCACGCCGTCGTTGTTGTCGGTTTTATCCGTATCCCAGATCTGGGTCATGGAGGTGTACTGATTGATGCGGCTGCCATAGCCGTTTTTGCCAGTATAGCCGCTCTCCAAGCCGGAAAGGGAGCCGTCCGGGAAGGTCTTGGTGGCGTCACCCACGACAAGCTCAATGTTGTACTTACCGTCCATGCGGTAAAGGTTCACAGACTGGGACAGAGTCGTTGCCAGATGGATAAAGTCCATCTGCAGCATGGGAAATGTCGCCTGTGTGACGTCGTTGTAGTCGCCGATGTAGAGGTAGCCGTTATAGACCTCCATGGTGCAGATCGCGGCCGCGAAGCGGTAGGGATCAATATTGAAGGTGTACATGGCAGGGGCCTTATCGGCATGGTTGAGGGTGTCATCCCACTGGTCGCCCGCCGTGTTGCCGATGATCGGCGTCCAGGTCCATGCATCGCGGTCAGAGGGAGAAGCGCCGTCCTTCAGCGTGCCTTCCAGAATGGCATAGCCCGCGAAGCACTTGGTCTCCTCCTTCGTGTCGGGATCGACGGCGGTGTAAACGCCCTCGGTGGGATTCAGCGTGGAGTGCAGCGCCTTCTGACCGGCGTTGATGGCCATGTACAGCTTGCCGTTGTACTCGATCATCTGATAGACCGTGCCGCCGTAGTTGGCGTCATACATATGATAGGCGGGATAGTTGAGGAGCTCCTTGCTCTGCTCGGCGATCTCGGTGAACTCGGGGTTGCGCAGCGCGCTGCTGCCCTCGACCTTGATGCCCTTGAAGCTGCTGTCGTCGTTAAAATCGTCAGCGTCAGGGGTGTAAGCAATGATGTGTGCGCCGTCCTTCTGCGTGACGGAGGCGATCAGAGAGCCCTTGTAGACCGCAATAGCGCGGGGAATGGGGAAGACATAGGCGGCCTGCATCTGGCGGTACTCTTCCAGCGTCACAGCCTGATAGACGGTGCGGAAGGAATCGTCCTCGGGGTTGACCTCAAAGATGGAGGGGATGCCGGTGGCGGCGTCCGCCACAGCCTCTGTGCCGACCTGCGTGCCGATGAAATAGAAGCGGCCATTGTATGCAACGGCGTTGCGCAGCGTGACCTGATTGCCGTTGACAGAACCGGCCATCAGGATCTTGCTTTCACCGGTCTTGATGTTCATTTTGAACAGGATACCCTGCGTGGGTACAGGATGCTCGGTGTAATAGTTATCGCCGTAGAGCAGGCCGACAACGCTGTCAATCATCTTCTGGTTGTACGCCACGGCCTCCTGATTGAGCGTGTCGTCTTCGTTCTTCTCGTCCTTCAGCAGGCCAAGGGACTGGAGCATCGTTTTCGCGTTGTTTTTTGTAATGCCGGTGCCGCCGTACATTGTGCCGATGTAGACCCAATCTTTATAGCCCAGCGCAGAGAAAGCGTAGGACTGGCAGGCATCACCGGTCAGGCTCTGCGTGATCTCGGCCATCATGCTGGCGATCTGCTCGGGAGAAGCAGTGGGATACTTCGCCTTCAGCCGGCTTTCCAGCTCGGCCAGTTCGGCAGCCGTATCGGCAGTGGGCGTATCAGCGCCCTTTACATACATGTGCTCGATCACACCGGTGCAGATCTTGCCGGTGGGATCCGTGTACTGATAGTAGTCCACGAAGCCGTCGGTCTGGCGGGGCGCTACGTCCGCGTGCGAGACCTTCTCCAGCGTGTAGCCATTGTTGCTGTAAGTATACTGCGGATGAATGTCATCGCTGACCGGAGCCGCAAATGCGGTGATCTGGAGCGATGTCACCAGCAGGATCAGTGCGGTGAGCAGACTAAAAACCCTCTTTTTCATATGTATCCTCCTAAAAATATTGAACGATCAGAAGCCTGCGGGAGCTGCCTCCCGCCTGTAGAGTTCCAAACCGCGGGCGGTTTGCCATGCTGAAATGTGAGCGTGCAGACACATGGCACACATGCCCGGCAAGATAACCTTATCGTATCACAAAGTGTGGAGCAGTGCAATGAGAATTTACATAATTTTGCGATACTTTTGCGATAAGTTTGCGTCCGCGCATGGCTCCGGCCTGCATTGGGTCCGATTCATCTCCGGATAAGAAGCACGGACAGGTCGTTGACGTTCGTGCCGGTGGGGCCGGTCACGATCAGTCCGCCGCAGGCCTGCAATGCGTGATAGGAATCGTTCTGCCGCAGGACGTCCGGGATCGAAATGCCCTTCGCAGCCAGCGCGGCGCGGGTCCCGCCGTCACAGTAGCCGCCGGCGGCATCCGTCGGGCCGTCCGTGCCGTCGGAGCCGAAGGAGAAGACGGCGGTGTCTTTGCACCCGGCGATCTCCTGCGCAGCGGCGAGCGCCAGCTCCTGATTGCGCCCGCCAAGGCCGGCGCCGGTCAGCTGCACGACGGTCTCGCCGCCGGCGATGAAGGCCAGCGAGGACGTGCAGTCCTGATGGGATTGCGCGATGGAGGCGAGGAAGCTGCCTGCGTCGCGCGCGGTGCAGCGCAGGCAGCTTGTCAGCACGACGGGCGTATAGCCGAGTCTGCGGGCGGCCGCTTCTGCGGAGGCGCAGAGCTGGCGCACGCTGCCGGTGATGTGGGTCTCGATGTTGGGGAGCGCTTTCGGCGTTTCCCGCGTCAGAAGCGCAAGCGCCCGGTCGGAGAGGCGCAGGCTATATTTTTTCACGATCGCCAGCGCCTGCGCGCAGGTGGAGCTGTCCGGACAGGCGGGGCCGGAGGCGATCATATCCAGCGGATCGCCCAGAATATCGGACAGGACGATGGAAAAGACCTTCGCAGGCAGGCAGCGCTCGGCGAACCGGCCGCCCTTGACGGCGGACAGGCGCTTGCGCAGGGTGTTCATCTCCACGATATCCGCGCCGCAGGCCAGCAGCTGCCTGGTGACGTCAGCCATTTCGTCCGCCGGGACGAGCGGACTTTCAAACAGCGCCGAACCGCCGCCGGAAAGGAGGAACAGCACGGTATCCTCCGCCCGCAGGCCGCTCACCAGCGCCAGCGCGCGGGCCGTCGCCCGGCAGGAATTTTCATCGGGGACAGGATGTCCGGCCTCATAGATCTCGAGCGAGCCGATCGGCCCCTGACTGTGGCCGTATTTCGTGATGACGGCGCCGCCCGCTACCTCTTCGCCCAGTGCGACACTGGCTGCGTGCGCCATCTGCCATGCGGCCTTGCCGGCGGCAATGAGGACCAGCCGGCCCTCCGGTGCATGGAACTGCGCCAGCGCGCGGCGCACCGCGGCGTCCGGCAGCGCATCGGCCAGCGCTTTGTCAATGATGGCCTGTGCGTCCTGTCTGAGTGTCTGCATAAAACCGCCTCCTTTGAGAAACAGTATAAACGGCAGGAATAGGAAAGTCCAGAAAAATAAAATAATAATGACACTCATTATTGGAATATCTATGGTAGAATAGAATATAAAAAACAAGACCAAAAACAAGACAAACTATGATCAAAGGAGCATGAACATGAACAACAAATATGCAGGCACGAAAACGGAAAATAATCTGCGCGCGGCCTTTGCCGGCGAATCGCAGGCGAGGAACCAATATACCTTCTTTGCCTCCGTCGCCAAAAAAGAGGGCTATGAGCAGATGGCGGCGCTGTTTCTGAAGACGGCGGAGAACGAGAAGGAACACGCAAAGCTCTGGCTCAAGGAGCTGGCCGGGATCGGCGACACAAAGGCCAATCTGGCCGCAGCCGCCGCAGGCGAGAACTACGAGTGGACGGATATGTATCAGGACTTTGCCAAAACCGCCGAGGAAGAGGGCTTCCCGGAGCTGGCGCACCGCTTCCGTCTCGTTGCCGAGATCGAAAAGCACCACGAAGAGCGCTACCGTGCGCTGCTGCACAATCTGGAGACGGCGCAGGTCTTTGAAAAGAGCGAGGTCAGGGTCTGGGAGTGCCGCAACTGCGGTCACATCGTCGTCGGCACAAAGGCGCCGGAGGTCTGCCCGGTCTGCAATTATCCGCAGAGCTACTTTGAGCTGCGGGAAGAGAACTACTGAGAATTGAAAAAGCCTGTAGGGGCGGACGACCCCGCAAAGCTTAATAAAGAATACAAAAAAGCGGCTGCCGGAGCAGCCGCTTTTTTATGTGATTGTTGTGTCTTAGTTCAGCTCGGTGATGCCGTCGATCCGCAGCTGGAAGGACGGAGCGGACTGGAAGTAGGACTCGTGGTAGTAACCGTCGATGATCGCTTCGTCTGCATCGGGCGTGAAGTCGCCGTCCGTGTCAGTTGCGAATGCGCTGGTGACGGTCTCACCGCCAACGGTGAACTTGCTGGTATCAAAGACGTGCAGGCTGCCGTCCTTGATGGCAGCGATGACTTCGTCGACCTTCTCCTGCGTGCCGGGCGCGCAGGACGGGCCAAGCGGAGTGAGGGTGACAGCGTCAGCCTCGTAGCCCTGGCACCAGTTCTGATCGAAGGACTCGCCGTTCATGACAGCATTGAATGCGTACTCATAGAAGACTTCCCAAACATTGGTCGGAGAGGTCAGAGCGGAGTTCGGAGCAACTGCGAGCATGTCGACGTTGTAGCCGACGCAGTAGACGGTGGTGCCGGCGGCCAGAGCTTCTTCGCAGGCGGACGGAGCACCGGTGGAGTCAGCGTGCTGGCTGATGATGATGCAGCCGTCAGCGATCAGAGCCTTGGCAGCTTCGTTTTCAGCGGTGATGTTGAACCAGGAGTTCGTGTACTGAACCTGCATGGCGACATCGGGAACGATGCTCTGCACGCCAAGGAAGAACGCGGTGTAGCCGGAAACGACTTCTGCGTACGGATAAGCGCCGACGTAGCCGATCTTGATCTTGCCGTCAGCATCCTTGTTCTTGTCTTCGACCTTGCCTTCGTCGATGAGCTGCTGCAGCTTCATGCCGGCGACAACGCCGCCGACGTAGCGGGCTTCATAGATGCCGGTGAAAGCGTTGTGGAAGTTGTCGAGATTGTCAGCTCTGGCGGTGTCGCCGGTCATAGCGACGAACTGCACGTCGGGATATTCCTCAGCAGCCTGACGGCAGAAGGACTGATGGCCATAGGAGTTGGTAATGACGATCTGGCAGCCCTGATCGACGCAGTCGACGCAGGCGTCATAGCAGGCTTCGTCTTCGCCGATGGAGTATTTCCAGACGATGTTGCTCTCGCTGATGCCCAGAGCCTTGGCGGCTTCCTGGATGCCCTTGATGTGAGAATAGGTATAGCCCTCATTCTCGTCGCCGATCAGGACAACGCCGATCTTGATGTCGGTGCCGACAGCGTCGCCGGCAGGCTCAGCAGTCTCGTCCGCCGGGGTCTCGTCGGCGGGAGCCTCTGCGGTGTCCTCGGTGGCTGCGGGAGTGGTGGTCTCGTCAGCTGCGGGGGTCGCGTCCTTCGTGCTGGAAGCGCAGGCTGCCAGAGCGAAGACCATGACGAGCGCAAGAAGCAGAGCGATGATCTTTTTCATGTATTCGTTCCTCCTAAAAAAAATTGTGACAAACGTCACAGCAATGCCGTGCGGAAAGTTCGCACAACAAAACGGATGCCTGTATTTTACTCGATTCTGCCGCAAAATGCAATCCGTTTTTTAGATATTTCTGTACAAGATTATGAAAAAACGGAACGAATACCTGAAAAATTTTTAGGTTTTTGGGGGCTTTGTTATATTTGTAGCAATGCGGGCGGAGGATTTCGTGAAGAACGACCAAGAACATAAGTGGAAATTCTGCGGGCCATTATGATATGATATTTCTGAACGGGCCATGAGAGCGCCCGCCGAAAAGGAGCACACAGAACGTGAACAATTATATTGTAAAGGGAAATTTCTGCTACAGCCGCAGCATGGACGAGCTGGTCTGCGAGGAAAATGCCTGCGCCGTCATTGAGAATGGCCGCGTCACGGGCGTATTCCATACGCTGCCGGAGCGGTATGCCGCGCTGCCGGTCCTGGATTACGGCGATCGGCTGATCCTGCCGGGCATGACCGACCTGCATGTACATGCACCGCAGTTTTCCTTCCGCGGGCTCGGCATGGATATGGAGCTGCTGGAGTGGCTGAACACGTATACCTTCCCTGAAGAATCCAAATATAAAGAGCTGGACTATGCCGAGCGCGCCTACGGCAGCTTTGTAAGCCATCTGCTGCACAGCACGACCACGCGCGCGGCCATCTTCGCCACCATCCACGTCCCGGCCACGGAGCTTCTCATGCAGAAGCTGGAGGATGCGGGGCTGGGCTGCTATGTCGGCAAGGTCAATATGAACCGCAATTCGCCCGCATACCTGCGCGAGATCTCGACCAATCAGGCCCTGCGCGACACCGAGCGGTGGATCTGCGAGACGAAGGAGCGCTATGCGCACGTAAAGCCCATCCTGACGCCGCGCTTCATCCCGTCGTGCACGGATGACCTTATGTACGGCCTTGCGCGGCTGCGCGAAAAATACGATCTTCCGGTGCAGAGCCATCTGTCGGAGAATTACTCCGAGATCGCATGGATCCGCGAGCTGTGTCCGCGGTCAAAGAACTACGGCGACGCCTATGCCCAGTTTGACCTGTTCGGCGGCCGGTATCCTTGCATCATGGCGCACTGCGTACATTCCAATGAAGAGGAACAGGCGCTGATGAAGGAAAACGGCGTGTTCATTGCGCATTCGCCGGAATCCAACATGAATCTCGCCTCCGGCGTCGCGCCGGTCAACAAATTCCTCGACGACGGCCTGCGCGTCGGCCTTGCGACGGATGTCGCGGGCGGCAGCCACGAGAGCATGCTCCGCGCCATGACCCACGCCATTCAGGCGTCCAAGCTCCGCTGGCGGCTGTATGATCAGGACGTGAAGCCCCTGTCCTTTGAGCGTGCGTTCTATCTCGCCACCATGGGCGGCGGCGCGTTCTTCGGCAAGGTCGGCTCGTTCCTCGGGGGGTACGAATTTGACGCCGTCGTGCTGGACGACACGACGCTCGATCACCCGCAGGAGCTGTCCGTCCGCGCCCGGCTCGAACGCGCGGCCTATCTGGCCGACGACCGGAACCTCACGGCGAAGTTTGTCGCGGGCGAGAAAATTCTCGGTTGACAAACGGCCGGTTCTTTTGTAGAATACAGCCGCAATTGCATAGCGCCGAAAAGAAATAATACCGGCGCAGACAGTTCGTGACCATCCTGTCTTAAAATAAAACTAGGGACGCTGAAAAGCAAAAGATGGGCGCACTGCGTCCATCTTTTTTATCCCTCCGGCAATTGCAGAAGGAGGAACAAACCATGAAAAAACTCACCACCCGCCAGATCGCGCTGAACGGCGTGATCGCTGGCCTGTACGCGGCCATCACCATCCTGACCGCGTCCTTCGCCTACGGCAACATCCAGTTCCGAATCGCGGACGCGCTGTGCGTGCTTGTCGCGCTGGATCCGTCTCTGACGATCGGCCTGACGCTGGGCTGCCTGATCGCCAATATCTTCTCGACAGTGTCGGCGCTCGATATCGTCATCGGCACGGCCGGGACGCTGCTGGGCTGCCTGCTTGCGGCGAAGGTCCGAAAAGATTGGCTCGTGCCGGTGCCGGTCATTCTGGCCAATGCAGTCCTTGTCGGCGCGATGCTGGCCTATGTGCTGACGCCCGGCGCGCTGCTGCAGGGCTTCCTGATCAACGGCGGCGAGGTGCTGCTGGGTGAAGCAGTTGTCCTGTATGCCCTCGGCGTGCCGCTGCTGCTCTTCTTCCGCAAGTCCGGTCTGATGGACCGCCTGCTGAACGGGAAACGGTAATAGAAATTAAAAATAAAAACGCTGCGAACCGGATGGTGGGTTCGCAGCGTTTGTTTATTCTATTTCAATGTTCTTAACACCGTGCGCCAGAATCAGGTTAATGAGTTCATTTCGAGAACGGTTGGTTTCCGCGGAAAGGCGATCCAGCTCGGCCAGCGTTTCCTCCCGGATGCGGACGGTAATGACGCGGCTGCCGTCCTCGCCGCGCTTCTGGATCTTCAAAGGCTCACTTTTCATTGCATGGCACCTCTCAATCTGTAGTTGATTATAGATTGACAAGAAGGTGCAAGATATATTACAATTAAAACACAAAAAGACTACAACATGAAAGTGATATAGATATGTGCTGTTTTATCCTTTGTCCGGCCTGTATTCCGCGATCTCGTCCAGACCGCAGCCCAGGATCCGGCAGAGCTGGTTCAGCGTGTAGGTATTGACATTTTCATTCTTCCGCAGCCGGTCGAGCTGACCGGTGCTGAATTTATACTCCTGGATCAGCCGGTACTGCGAGACGCCTTTCTTTTTCATGGTATCCCACAAGCGGTCAAAAACGATCATACAGAACACTCCCTAATACAATACAACCATCGTATTAGGATGCCCTGCAATTGACAATTGCCCGCAAACGGGCTATATTGGCCGGGGAGGTGAGCGTATGCAAGGCAATGAGCTGGAAGAGGCCTTTGCGGCCTTTCTGGAAGAAACGGAGTTTTACGAGGCGAGCGCCGCCCTGCGCGCACTGGCGCGGGCGGCATTTGAAGCAGGCTGCACGGCTGCCGGAAGGAAGACATGCGAAGCTGCGGATGAAGCCTCAGAGCCGGAATAGATAAAAAATCTCCTCTGCTGAAAAGCAGAGGAGATTTTATTTAATACTTAGGCCTTGCCGGCGCAGCCGAGGACGTCACGCAGCTTGTGGCGGACGAGCTCCTTGATGTTGGCGCGGGCGGGCTTGAGATACTCGCGCGGGTCGAACTTGTCGGGATGCTCGTTGAAGAACTGACGGATGGTGCCGGTCATGGCAAGACGCAGGTCGGAGTCGATGTTGATCTTGCAGACGGACAGCTCAGCGGCGTGGCGCAGCTGTTCTTCGGGGATACCGACTGCATCGGGCATCTTGCCGCCGTTGTCGTTGATCATCTTGACGTATTCCTGCGGGACGGAGGAAGAGCCGTGCAGAACGATCGGGAAGCCGGGCAGACGCTTGGAGACCTCTTCGAGCACGTCGAAGCGGAGGGGAGGCGGGACCAGAATGCCCTTTTCGTTGCGGGTGCACTGGGCAGCGGTGAACTTGTATGCGCCGTGGCTGGTGCCGATGGCGATGGCCAGAGAGTCGCAGCCGGTCTTGGAGACGAACTCTTCGACCTCTTCCGGACGGGTATAGGAGGCAGCGTGCGCCGCGACCTTGACTTCGTCCTCGATGCCGGCCAGCGTGCCGAGCTCAGCTTCAACGACGACACCGTGGTCATGGGCGTACTCGACGACCTTGCGGGTGATCTCGATGTTCTCGGCGAACGGCTTGGAGGAAGCGTCAATCATAACGGAGGTGAAGCCGCCGTCGATGCAGGACTTGCAGGTCTCGAAGTCGGGGCCGTGGTCCAGATGCAGCGCGATGGGGATATCGGGGCAGCAGAGAACGGCAGCCTCGACCAGCTTGACCAGATAGTTGTGGTTGGCGTAGGCGCGGGCGCCCTTGGATACCTGCAGAATGACAGGAGCGTGCTCTTCCTGGCAGGCCTCGGTGATGCCCTGAACGATTTCCATGTTGTTGACGTTGAAAGCGCCGATGGCGTAGCCGCCGTCGTAAGCCTTCTTGAACATTTCGGTTGTAGTTACCAGAGGCATAATGACATCTCCTTGTTTTATTCAAATTCCATAAAAGATTCTAGCAAATTTCAGTAATATTTGCAATAGACGAATTTACAATTTCAAAAAAATGTGGTATATTCTCTTTGTTCATAATGATCACGTAAGTGAGAAACTGTTTATGTGGAGGTAATTACTATGTCTGCTCCCCTGAAAGGCGCACTGATCATCGGTCAGTCCGGCGGTCCTTCTTCCGTTATCAACTCCAGCGCATACGGCGCGATCCGTACCGCGCTCGACGCCGACTGCATCACCAAGGTCTACGGCGCATACCACGGCATCAAGGGCGTTCTGAACGACGAGCTGCTGTGCATGGATGAAGAGGACCGTGCAGAGCTGGACCGTCTGCCTTATACTCCGTCTTCCGCCCTCGGCTCCTGCCGCTACAAGATCAAGGATCCCGATGAGGACGACAGCGATTACAAGCGTATCCTCGAGATCTTCAAGAAGTACGACGTCCGCTATTTCTGCTACAACGGCGGCAACGACTCCATGGATACCTGCAACAAGATCTCCAAGTATATGAAGAAGGTCGGCTACGAATGCCGCGTCATGGGCATCCCCAAGACCATCGACAACGACCTCTTCGGCACCGACCACTGCCCGGGCTATGCGTCCGCGGCCAAGTATATCGCGACGTCCATCATGGAGGTCTCCCGCGACGCGCACGTCTATGACACCGGCATGATCACCATCATCGAGTGCATGGGCCGTCATGCGGGCTGGCTGACCGCCGCCGCCGCGCTGGCCAACGAGGTCGAGCCGTGCTGCGATTTCGTGTACCTGCCCGAGGTCGATTTCGACATGGACAAGTTCGTCGCCGACGTCTCCAAGCGCTATGAAGAGAAGAAGAACTGCATCGTCGCCGTCTCCGAGGGCGTCCACTACGCCGACGGCCGCTTCGTTTCCGAAGCAAAGACCGAGGCGACCGACGGTTTCGGTCATGCCCAGCTGGGCGGTCTGGCCTCCATGCTGGCCAGCGTCATGAAAGAGCGCACCGGCGCCAAGGTCCGCGGCATCGAACTGAGCCTTCTGCAGCGCTGCGCCGCGCACTGCGCGTCCGGCACCGACATTGACGAGGCCTATATGTCCGGCAAGACGGCCGTCGAGGAAATGATCGCCGGCGTGACCGACAAGATGGTCGGCTTCGAGTGCGACCGCACGAACGGCTACACCTGCAAGGCCAAGCTCTTTAACCTCTCCGACGTTGCGAACTTCGAGAAGAAGTTCCCGCGCGAGTGGATCAACGCCGAGGGCAACAACGTCACCGAAGCGTTCGTCAAGTATGCAATGCCCCTCATTCAGGGCGAGACGAAGCTCGAGAAGGTCAACGGCCTGCCCCGGTTCGCAAATCTGAAGAAAGTATTTGCAAAGTAATCGGATTCTATGAAAAAAACATCCTCTGCCGCGGCAGAGGATGTTTTTATATTTATACAAGGAAAAACTCCAGAATCAGCACGATCGCGCAGCAGCCGACGGCGACCTGAAACAGATTCGCGCCGAACCACGCGGCGACGATGCCGAGCACGAGGGCGGCCAGTCCCGCGACCGGCGAGCTGGTCGCGTGCAGGATGGCCGGGAAGGTCATGACGGCCAGCGTGACATAGGGGACATAGTACAAAAACGAGCGCAGGAAGCGGTTTTTGATCGGTTTGCGGATGAGCGTCAGCGGAAGCTCGCGGATGAGCAGCGACACGCCCGCGCAGACGAGAATATAAAGATAGATCTTACTGCTCATGGCCGGTCCCCTCCTTTTCTGCCGGTTCCGCCGGATCGTCCTTCACCGGGAAGGCGAGCGCGGCGGCCGACGCGATCACGACGGTCAGAATGATGGTGCGGGTCCCCTCGGAGAGCGTGCTGACAAGCGGCAGGACAGAGCAGAGTCCGCTCGCCGCAAAGCTGACAAGCACGCAGGCACAGACGACCTTACTTTTTCTCGCCGGCGGCACGATGATGGCAAGGAACATGCCGAACAGCGCAACCGAAAGCGCGCTCACCACGCGCGCCGGTAGGATGCTGCCCGCCGTCACGCCCAGCGCCGTGCCGATGGCCCAACCGGGGATGGCGGGGATGAACGCGCCGTAAGAGTAGAACGGATCAAGATAGCCCGGACGGGCAATGGCGATGCCGAACAGCTCGTCCGTCACGTCATAGCCGACCAGCAGCCGATGCAGCATGGGCGTATCCGGGGAAAAACGCTGGCTGAGCGAGCAGCTCATGAGAAGATAGCGCGCGTTTGTGATAAGCGTGATGAGTGCCATCTCGAGAAGGCCGCTGTCTGCGGCGATGACGGTAAACGCGGCGTATTCGCCGGCGGAGGCGTTATTGAGAATGCTGATAAGAAACCCCTGAAAGGCGTTGAGTCCCGCGCTGCGCGCGGCAATGCCGAGGGAGAACGAAACGGCCAGATAGCCGAGGCCGATGGGAATGCCGTCGCGGATGCCGCACAGAAGTGCGCTGCGATGGGAGGTGCGCGGTCGTGTTTGCATGCTGATGATTCCTCTTTTCCTGCCCGGGTTCAAGACCCCGGGAATCTTACTTTTAGCACAGGCACGGACGCTTGTCAAGCGGCGTCGGCGTTTTGACGAAAACGGGCGGAATGCAGCGCTTTCACACGGGAAACTGTCCGCTTACCGGCATCATTTGTACGCGAAAAATGCAGATTCCCTTGACTTTCCAGTCTGCATCTGTTATAACATCAGAGTGCTGTTTGCAAATGCAATGATTTAATGCTGCATCACTTTAATACGAAAGAAAAGAGAGCTGTAAATGGAAAGAGAAAGACTGGGTTCCCGGCTGGGATTTATCCTGCTGTCGGCCGGCTGCGCGATCGGCTGCGGAAACGTGTGGAAGTTCCCGTGGATGTGCGGCCAGTATGGCGGCGGCGGCGGATTCGTCCTGCTTTATATCATCTGCCTGCTGATTTTGGGCCTGCCGGTCATGACGATGGAGTTTGCCATCGGCCGCGCGGCACAGGCCAGCCCCATCCACATGTATCAGAAGCTCGAGCGCAAGGGACAGAAATGGCACATCCACGGCTATGTCGCCTTCTTCGGCAATATCGCGCTGATGGCGTTCTATACCGTCGTCACCGGCTGGATCGTTTATTACTTTGTCCGCTTCCTGACCGGCCAGACGCAGGATCTGGGCTTTGTTTCCATGATCCAGAATCCGGGCCTCAACGTGACCTATCTGGCCGTTACCGTCGTTGTGGCGTTCGGCATTCTGTGCTTCAACCTGCAGGGCGGTCTGGAGCGCATCACAAAGTATATGATGACGCTTCTTATGGTCCTGATGGTGGTGCTTGCCATCCACAGCGCCACGCTTTCCGGCGCGGCGGAGGGCCTGAAGTTCTATCTGATCCCGGATTTCTCCAAGATCACCGGCACGGTCATCGTCGGCGCGATGAATCAGGCGTTCTTCACGCTCTCGGTCGGCATGGGTTCGATGGCGATCTTCGGCAGCTACATCGGCAAGGAGCGCTCGATGCTCGGCGAGTCGGTCAATGTCATCCTGCTTGACACGTTTGTCGCCATCGTGGCGGGCCTCATCATGTTCCCGGCCTGCTTCACCTACGGTCTGGAGGTCAACGCCGGCCCCAGCCTGCTGTTTGACACCATGGCCTCTGTCTTTACCCACATGGCCGGCGGCCGCTGGTGGGGGACGCTGTTCTTCCTGTTCATGGTCTTTGCAGCCCTGTCCACAGTGCTGGCCGTCTGCGAGAACATTCTGGCCATGGTCCGCGAGATGACCGGCTGGAAGCGGCCGCTCGGCTGCCTTGTGTGCGGTATCGGCATCTTTGTGCTGGCCATCACCACGGCGCTGGGCTACAGCGTCTTCAAGTTCCAGCCGTTCGCGGAGGGGACCGCGTGGCTCGATTTTTGGGATTTCCTCGTCTCCAACAACATCCTGCCGCTCGGCTCGCTGGTTCTGGCGCTCTACTGCTGCAACCGGTTCGGCTGGGGCTGGGATAACTTCCTTGCCGAGGCAAATGAGGGCAAGGGCCTGAAGGTAAAGAGCTGGATGAAGCCGGTCTTCCAATACGTCGTCCCAGCGGCGATCATCTTTATCTATATCTACGGCATGGTCACCTTCGGGTGGAAATAAGCAAGTCAAAAACGGGCGCTTTCGCGCCCGTTTTTGACTTGACAAAATTGCCTCGAATGGGATACGTTGAACGCAGACATCGGATGGGAGGACAGGGTATGGCGCGGAAGGAACGGCGGCCGTGGGGCTGGATGGCGCTGCTGACGGGGTTTGCCGCGGCGGTGCTGGCGGTGTGCATGATGCTGCAGCCGCGTGCGGACAGGCCGGTGCAGACAATCCTGCCGGACTGCGCGTGGGAAACGGAGGCGGACAGCTATGTCGTGACCGGAGAAGCAGGCGTACAGCATGCACGCCTGCCGCTCGCCTCAATGCTGGACGGCGTGACTGTAAAGAAGACCGGCCGTCTGCCGTCCGGGACGGTCACGCGAATGATCTTACTCTCATTTCCGGGCGAGAACGCACCGGCCCCTGTCTGGGAGCTTCTGCAGATCGAAAGCGGCGCGGCCAGCACATATGTCCTGACCGTTGACAGTAGCCTTTGGCGTGTGACTGCCGGCCAGACGCAGATGCAGGCGCTGATCGGCCGGCTGGACGAGATCGGACAGGCGCAAAACGCCGACCCGACCGGCACCTACCGGACAAGCAGCCAGCATTACATGAGTCCTCTCAGCAGCGCGCTCCCGCCGTCCGGGGACGATGGGAAATCGTATCTGCTGCGATCCGATACGGATATCTGGGGCGAGCAGCTGCGGTTGACCGTCGTGGATGACGAGAGCGGGTATGAGGGCGCATATGACAGCATCTCGTCGTGGATGGATCTGGACACGCCGGGCGCGCCCGCGTGGGAGGACCTTTTTCCTGCGCCGGAGACTGCGCCGTCGATCGATGGGTACTCCCTGCGGCAGATGCGGCGGCTGGAAGGGTCGTATGCTCTGTTCCGGTTCGACGCGGAGCTGTGGCTGGGAGAGCTGTGGGGCATCAGGGAGCAGACGCTCCGGCAGGCCGTCCGGCTGGATAAGATTTCGGACGAGGCAAGCCTGTATGCCCTGACAAAAAAGAAGTGAAAACAGACAGCGCCCGTGTTCCGGTCGGAACACGGGCGTCTTTTATTTGGCCATCCGGCTCAGGATCGCGGCGATCTGCGCGCGGGTCAGATTGGATTGCGGGCGGAACCGGCCCTGTGCGTCGCCCTGAACAAGACCGAGCGCCGTACACAGTGCAACCCCATCCACGGCCCAGCCGGAAATGGAACCGGCATCCGCATAGCCGTCCGCACCGCCGTCCGCCGTCATGCCGGAGAGCGTGCAGAAGCGCGCCAGCATGACGGCCATCTGCTCGCGCGTGAGCGTCCGCTCCGGGCGGAAGGTCCCGTCGTCAAAGCCGGTGACGATCCCACAGTCGACGGCCCAGGCGAGATAGGGTGCGTCCTCCGCGGACAGATCCACGTCGGAGAACTGCGCAGCGCCGCCGGTCGGATAAAACGCGTGGATCCCGGCGAAGCGGGCCAGATCTGCGGCGAACTCCGCCCGCGTCACATAGGCGTTCGGCTTCCATTCGCCTGTGTCTGCCGTCGTCATCCAGCTGTGCTCCAGACAGAGCTTCATGGCTTCGTAGCCCCAGTGGCTCTGCAGACGGCTCTCGTCAAAGGCCTGCGGCCCGACAGCGTCCGCCGGAAGATTGATCCCGTTGTTCCTGGCCGAGTAATAGACCACTGCGGCCTCTGGCGTCACGCCGCGGCGCAGCAGCAGGTCGCGCACGGTGACAAATTCATAGCCCTCAGCCATCAGATCGTCGATCGCAGCCAGCGCGCCGTCCACGCTGGTTTTGTAAATATCGTGGACGAGGATGATCGCGCCGTCGAAGACGCCTGCTTCAATATTCTTGCGGACCGTCTCGCTGTCGCGGTATTTCCAGTCCTCCGGGTCGACGGACCAGTAGATGAGCGGCGCTTTGACGACCGAGCGGACGGTTTTGTTCGCGTTGCCGTAAGGGGCGCGGATATAGGCGTTCTCGTCGCCGCCCGCGGCGGTGATGAGGGTCTGGACGGAATCGATCTCCGCCTGCACGGTCCGCACGGAGCAGGTATTGAGGTTTTTATGGTTGTACGTATGGTTTGCCAGCTGGTGTCCGTCGCGGACGATGCGCTGCAGCGTCTCCGGCCAGCCCGCGGCATTGACGCCGTTGACAAAGAAAGTCGCGTGGATGCCCCGCTCGGCAAGGCCGTCAAGCAGCTCGCCCGTGTATTTGCCGGGGCCGTCGTCAAAGGTGATCGCCAGCAGCTTCGCACCGCAGTCCTGCATCTGCGCCGCGCAGATCGGCAGCGCCAGCGCGGCAGAAAGCAGCAGAGCCAGCAGCAAAGATAAAAATTTATGGATCGGTTTCATATGGGTCTCCTTTCTGCCGACATCATAGCAGAATTGGTGAAAAAAACAAGTATCCCGCGGATTTTTAAGAAATCCGCGGGATATCTTAAGGGCTTGTGCTTATTTTGCGCTGATGACCAGATCGCCGTTCTGTACGTCGCAGACGAGCGTCTGGCCGGGCAGCACGTCGCCGCGCAGGATGCGCTGGGCGAGCAGCGTCTCGACCGTGTGCTGCAGATACCGGCGCAGCGGTCTTGCGCCGAACTGCGGGTCATAGGCCGCGTCGATGACGAAGCTCTTGGCCGCCGGGGTCAACTCGCACGTGAGCTGCTTGTCGGCAAGGCGCTTGTTGAGCGCGGCAATCTGCAGGTCGATGATGCCTGTGATATTCTCCTTCGACAGGGGCTTGTAGAACACGATCTCATCGAGCCGGTTGAGGAACTCCGGGCGGAAATTGCGGCGCAGGAGCGCCTGCACCTCGTTCTTCGCTTCCTCCGAGATCTCGCCCTCCGGCGTGATGCCGTCGAGGATGGCCTGCGAGCCGAGGTTCGAGGTCAGGATGATGATGGTGTTTTTGAAGTCCACGGTGCGGCCCTGCGAATCGGTGATTCGACCGTCGTCAAGGACCTGCAGGAGGATGTTGAACACATCCGGATGCGCCTTTTCGATCTCGTCAAACAGAATGACGGAATACGGTCTGCGCCGGACAGCCTCGGTCAGCTGGCCGCCCTCTTCATAGCCCACGTATCCGGGAGGCGCGCCAATGAGGCGCGACACGGAGAACTTCTCCATGTACTCCGACATGTCGATACGCACCAGATTCTTTTCGTCGTCAAACAGCGCTTCGGCCAGTGTCTTGGCCAGTTCCGTCTTGCCGACGCCCGTGGGGCCGAGGAACAGGAACGAGCCGAGCGGCCGGTTCGGATCCTGAATGCCGGCGCGGCTGCGCTGGATGGCCTCGGAGACGACACGCACAGCCTCATCCTGCCCGACGACACGCTTGTGGAGCGTGTCCTCCAGATGCAGCAGCTTGTCGCGCTCGCCCTCCATCAGGCGTGCGGTCGGGATGCCCGTCCAGCGCTCGATGATCTTGGCGATCTCTTCCTCCGTGACCTTGTTGCGAAGCAGGCTCGTTTCCTTGCCGTTCTGCGCCAGCTTTTCCTCCTGCTCGAGCTGCTTTCTCGCTTCGGGCAGATCGCCGTATTTGAGCTTCGCGGCCTTTTCAAGGTCATAGCTCTGTTCGGCGGCTTCAATGTCGCGGTTGATCTGCTCGATACGCTCGCGCAGCTGCTGGACGCGGCCGATGGCGTTCTTTTCATTTTCCCATTTGGCCTTCATGGAGTTGAAGGTCTCGCGTTGCTCGGCCAGCTCCTTCTGCAGCTCGGCGAGTCTCGCCTTCGACAGCTCGTCGTCCTCATTCTTGAGGGCGGCTTCCTCGATCTGCATCTGGATGATCTTGCGGTTGATGACGTCCAGCTCCGTCGGCATGGAGTCCATCTCGGTGCGGATCATGGCGCAGGCCTCGTCGATGAGGTCGATGGCCTTGTCAGGCAGGAAACGGTCGGTAATGTAGCGGTTACTGAGCGTGGCGGCGGCGATGATCGCGTTGTCGGTGATCTTGACGCCGTGGAAGACCTCATAGCGGGATTCCAGACCACGCAGGATGGCGATGGTATCCTCGACGGTCGGCTCCTGCACGAGGACGGTCTGGAACCGGCGCTCGAGTGCGGGATCCTTTTCGATATACTGTCGGTATTCGTCCAGCGTGGTCGCGCCGATGCAGTGCAGCTCGCCTCTGGCCAGCATCGGCTTCAGGAGGTTGCCCGCGTCCATCGAGCCTTCGGTCTTGCCGGCACCTACGATGGTGTGCAGCTCATCGATGAACAGGATGATGCGGCCTTCGGACTTTTTGACCTCGGCCAGCACGGCCTTCAGACGCTCTTCAAATTCACCGCGGTACTTTGCGCCGGCAATCAGCGCGCCCATATCGAGCGAGAAGATCGTCTTGTCCTGCAGCGACTTCGGGACCTCATTGGCGACGATCCGCTGCGCAAGTCCCTCGACGATGGCCGTCTTGCCGACGCCCGGTTCGCCGATGAGGACGGGGTTATTCTTCGTTTTCCGGGACAGGATGCGGATGACGTTCCGGATCTCGTCGTCACGGCCGATGACCGGATCCATCTTCTGCTCCCGCGCGCGCTTGACAAGATCGGTGCCGTATTTGGCGAGGGCTTCATACGTATCCTCCGGCGTGTCGGAGGTCACGCGCTGGTTGCCGCGGACGGACTGCAGCGCCTGCAGACACGCTTCCTTCGTGATCCCGTACGGGCGGAACAGGTTTTTGAGCGTCGGGTCGGCGTTCTCGATCAAAGACAGGAACAGATGCTCCACCGAGACGTATTCGTCCTTCATCTGCTTTGCGATCTCTTCCGCCTGATTGAGGGCGGTGTCCACCGCGCGGGCAACGTAATATTTATCGGCTTCCCGGCCGGAGCCGGTCACGCGCGGCAGCTTCTGCAGCTCCGCGTCGACAGCGGCTTCAAAGCTCTCGAGCGTGACGCCCATCTTTTTGAGCAGCTGCGGCACAAGGCCGTTTTCCTGCTTCAGCAGTGCGGCAAGCAGGTGGATCTGCTCGATCTGCTGGTTGGCGTGGTCAATGGTCAGCTTCTGCGCGTTCTGGATGGCCTCCAGAGATTTCTGTGTATAGTTCTGTGCATTCATATCTTACACCTCTGATTCGGGGGTTAGCACTCTATACGGATGAGTGCTAACTTATTTTGGCTTCATCATAGTCCTGTCTGCGGAATTTGTCAAGAGGGGAAGGCCGGGGAAATTGTGATATTTTTGTAAACGTTTGATCGAGAAATGAAACGGGATTTCATACTTATTTAATAACTGTCCCCTAAGTTATTTAATAAAGCCCTGCTATGATAATCATGCAAGAAGCGATATGCACTTTTTCATTTTCCCCTCATATTGATAAAGAATACCCCGCAGACAAGCCGGTCACTTGTTTGCGGGGTTTCTTTATTTGCAAAAAAGCTGCGGCTTTTTTGCAAAGGGGGATTGCGCCGGCTGCAGCGCGCGTCGGAATCAGAGCTTACGAAACGAATCCTTGCGAAGCAAGGCTTCTTATTCTGACGCTCTGTTCCTCCTTGTTCCATGCAGACCGCTTTACTGGGTCTGCATGGAAGCCTGAAGGCGCACAAAATTCACGTTTGCCGGCATAAAGTATTTTTTTCGAAAGCAGGGGCTCCCGGAAAAAATAAATCTACATTCTTTTGCGCCTGCGGGCGCAAACTCTGCGAGATATGAAAAGCTGCCGCCCTGACGCATTGCGTCAGGGCGGCATTGTTTACAGCTGTGCAAGACCGGCTTCGATCTCGCCGATCATGTAAAGAGAGCCGTAGCACAGGACGACGCCGTCTTTGCCCGCATGCTCCACGGCCAGCTTTACGCCGTCTGCGACCTTGTCGCAGGCAGTCGTGGGCTTGCCGAACCGGGCCAGATACGCGGCCAGATCGTGCGCGTTCAGCGCACGCGGGTTGCCCGGCGTGATGGTCAGGAACTCCTTTGCATACGGAGCGACGTCCCGGTACATGCAGTTATAGTCCTTATCAGCCAGCACGCCGGTCAGGATGGTCAGCGGGCGGCCGGGCAGATAATCCTGAATGTTCTTGACGAGCGCCTGAATGCACTGCGGATTGTGGCCGCCGTCGATGATGAACAGCGGATCTTTGCGCCGCACGTCGAACCGGCCGGGCCAGCGGACGGTGGCCAGACCCTCGCGGATCTGCTCGTCGGTCAGCTTCCAGCCGCGCTGCTGCATGACGGTCGCCGTGGTCAGAGCGACGGCTGCGTTATGCAGCTGATGGTTGCCCAGAAGCGGCAGCTTCAGACCCTTGAAGCGCTCCCAGTCGAAAACCTGCCCGGTCAGATCGTGGGAAATGAGGTGAATGTCGGCGAAATCCGCCTTGTGGAGCCTTGCGCCGACTTCTCTGCAGCGGCTCTCAATGACGGCCTCGACGGACGGCTTTTCGCGGTAGATGACAGCGTCGCAGCCGGATTTGATGATGCCGGACTTCGTCGCGGCGATCTTTTCCAGCGTGTCGCCAAGCACCTCGGTGTGGTCGAGGCCGATGTTGCAGATGACGGCGGCTTCCGGCGGCAAAATGACGTTCGTCGCGTCAAATTCGCCCCCCATGCCGACCTCGCACACGACAAGGTCGCAGCGCTGTCGGGCGAAGTATTCAAAGCCCAGCGCCGTGACCATTTCAAACTCGGTCGGCTGCTCGAAGACGGAGTCGGCCAGGGGCTTGATGTACTCGGTGATCCGGCAGACCTCTTCATCCGGGATCTGGACACCGTCGATCTGGATACGCTCGTTGAAGCGGATGAGATAGGGGCTGGTATATAGACCGGTCTTGTAGCCGGCCTTTGTGAACATGTTCGCCAGCATGGCGCAGGTCGAACCCTTTCCGTTCGTGCCGGTCACGTGGATGAACTTCAGCTTGCGCTCCGGGTGTCCCATCTTGTCCAGAAGCGCGCCGATGCGCTCAAGACCCGGGACGCTGCCCTTCCAGCAGACGGAGTGGATATAATACAGTGCTTCATCAAGCGTCATGATTTCGGACTTCCTTTTTTATCGATTTATGCAGCGGCTCAGGATATGGCGGCGGGCTTCTGCCCGGCGTCGGTCAGATGGAATTTACGCAGCGCCAGCACGACCGGCAGTGCGATGGTCGCGGTGATGAACGAGGTGAGAAGGCCGTTGGCAAGGCGGACCCAGAACACACCGAGGATCAGAGCGTAGGAATAGTAGTGGAACAGCAGGGAATCCACGTAGTAGACGAGCGTATTGGCGCAGGAGGTCAGAAGTCCCGCGACAAGACACACGGCGTAATAGACGAACGGCTTCTTGCTTACGGCGATGGCCTCCAGCGACATCTGCTTCCGGAACAGCACCACGCCAAGCCCGATGACAAGCCCGCGGATCGCCGCCGGCAGGAGCCACAGGAGCGTGGTGGCGGTAAAGCCGTATTTCATCATCTGCTCCAGAAACGCCCCGAGGAATCCGACGATGCACGCGTCGACCGGGCCGTACAGCATGGCGCACACAACGGTCGGCAGGGAGACGAACGTGATCTTGACACCGCCAAGCTCCACAGAAAACAGCGAGAGCACGAAAAACAGCGAAATGAGAAGCGCGTCAATGACAATGCGCCTTGTAGAAAATTTTTTATGTTTCGACATGAGAAAGCCTCCGGATCAGAATTGATCGCAGTCAGACGGCGCTGCCGTCGGATTTTTTGCAGCTTTCACCGGCGGCCAGAGCTTTGCGGCGGTGAATACCTTCGATTTATAAAGCAGCCACACCAGCAGCACATCAATGATGAACGTGACGCCGAACTGGACCGAGCGCGCGGCGAGCTTCGTGAGGAAGAACGCCGTCTTCGCGTCGCCGCCGTAGACAAAGGCGAGCGCGAAGCTCTGCCAGAGGATCGAGCCGAGCGTGATGGCCGGCAGGAACGCAAGGGCGATGGTCCAGACGCTTGTCTTTCTGACGAGCAGCGGCTGGAACAGACCGGCGGCAAGGCCGTAGAGAATGGGCGGCACGCAGAACATCGGGTTATAGCCATACCCGGAGAATAGACAGCCGACGAAATCGGCGACAAAGCCGACCAGCGCGCCGGGCAGCGGCCCGAAGAGCATACCGGCAATGAAGATGGGCACGGCCTCAATGGAGAAGCGGGTCGTCTCGTTCGGCATCGGGATGATGAACCGGGCAAGAACGACGGATACGGCGGCCAGCAGCGCGCAGGATACGAGCGTGCGGACATTCTGCAGCCCGCGGCGCGGGACAGCCTGGACAGCGGCGGTAGTGGTGTTTTTGGACATAAAAAAGCCTCCTATTTTGTCAATGGGAGGAGGTTTGGTACAATATGGACTTTCAAACAAGAAAGAAACTGCAGTACAATTTCAGTTTGCTATAGCGGATGCGAAATGGCACCGCGGAAAAACTTCCTTCGCCCGGCGGCAACCTCCCATCCAACCGGTACTTGACGCGCCATTTCTACTCATGCAACGTTCGGGTACGCATGCTTACACTGTTAAATTGACAGGCTCACATCTTCCTGCCCTTACCTTCGCTCCTTCGAACTCATTGTAGAGTGTCCCGGCGAAAAAAGCAAGAGGAAATCAATAAAAATTGATCGATTTTGGGAAAATATTTACACGCTCCTGACGTTCGCCCGCCCTCCATGCAGGAAGAGCGGGCGGAAACGTCTTATTTTACGAATTTGTCGATCGCCTGACACAGCGCGTCGAGCGCCTGTTCGTCGTCGTGCTCGACGGCGTCGACGATGCAGTGCTGGATGTGGTCCTGCAGGATGACCTTGCCGATGTTGTTGATGGCGGAGCGGACAGCGGCGATCTGGATGAGGACCTCGCTGCAATCACGGCCGTTCTCGACCATCCGGCGCACGGATTCCAGATGCCCGATGGCGCGGGAAAGGCGGTTGAGGACGGCCTGCGTGTTTTCATGGACGTGGCCGTGTGCGCCGCCCGGGTGGTCGTGGTTGTGGCTCTCGTCGTGCGCGTCGCCGCTATGGTGCAGGTGGGGAATATTGTGTTCATGCAGGTATGCATGGTCATGCGTATGCTCGTGATCCATCGTGGAGGCTCCTTATATCAGAAAGTGTGTATAATGTATCATATCCAGCATGGAAATTCCACTTAAAAAGGTATCAACGACCAAAAACTTTTTGGAAAAACAGACAGGAATGTGCCGCTCC
This sequence comes from uncultured Oscillospiraceae bacterium, assembly GCA_934613505.1. GTDB lineage: Bacteria > Bacillota > Clostridia > Oscillospirales > Oscillospiraceae > CAG-170. Next base: position 182,567 of record CAKTTB010000001.1, read on the forward strand.
GCTTTACAAAAGCGGAGATTCCAGATATAATACACGACGGAACACAATGAAAGATGGAGGATCGACCATGCATCTGGATCATGATCACGACGAAACTGTCCATACCCATACGCACACCCACGCCGACGGCGTGACGCATACGCATGCCCACACCCACGAACACGACCTCGAGGGCGAGCATACCCATTCCCACGAGGCCTGCGCAGAGCATACCCACTGCGGCAGCTGCGAAGGCTGCGGCCAGCACAGCCCGAAGGAAGAGCTGATGGCGCTGATGAAATACATGGTTGGCCACAACACGTCCCATGCCAATGAGCTGGCGAATCTCGCCAAGCAGCTGCAGGATCTGGGCGAGACGGCCGCCTATGACCAGATCATGCTGGCTGTCAGCGACTTTGAAAAAGGTAATCTGCGCCTGTCCACGGTGCTTGCGTCCCTGCAGGCATAAAAAGGAGCGAAGAACATGTGCCTTTCCAATGTTTATGAAAACAGCGTGGAGCAGAAGAACCTGATCCTTTCGAACGTGCAGCGCATCGACTGCAAGGACGGCTTTGTCGTGCTGGTCGATCTGTTTGAGCGCGAGACGCGCGTCGAGGGCCGGCTTCTGACCATCGATCTTGTCGGCAATACGGCGATCATCGTCAAGGACTGAGCAATGCAGGAATATGAGGTCGTCCGCGAGGTGCAGAATCTCTGCGGCAACAATCAGATGCGCGACGTCTTTTTTGAGGAGATCGAGACGGACGATCCGGTCGGCTGGGTCCGCAGTCTCATCAAGGGCAAGGCGGTCAATCTGACCGTGGACGAGAAGGAAAACGGCGATCTGACCGTGTATGTCGAGTCTGGCGGCGTCAGCCAGAAGATCCTCATGACGAAGATCTGAAGCCGTCCGCCGCCCCGTGTCTGCGCCCTTTTTCCGGGCCGTCCGGCGGCCATGCCTAAAATAGAAAAACAAATGCTTTTTTTCATATAAATGCGTGCAAAAGGGCTTGTAATTGCGCGGCAAGTGTGTTACGATATTTTTGTATCGAATGCATGCCCGCAAGCTGCGGGCATGCAGCCACTCAGGCAATTCATTTATCATTATTATGGATTTGGAGGCAATTATGAGCGTAGCAGACATTTATGAAAAGAGAGCAACTTTCTCCTTCGAGGTTTTTCCGCCCAAGACGGACGTAGGCATGGAGAAGCTCTGCGGCAAGGACGGCGTGCTGGATAAGCTCTACACGCTGCAGCCCGACTACATCTCCTGTACCTATGGCGCCGGCGGCACCAACGTCGGCAAAAACCTTGAGGTCCTCGACAAGATCCAGAAGGACGGCAAGTGTACGCCTGTCACCCACTTCACCTGCATCGGCAACACCAAGGACGACATCAAGGAAAAGCTGCAGAACTACCTCGATCACGGCATCGACCACATGCTCGCTCTGCGCGGCGACCTGCCCTTCGGCTGGACCGGCACGAACGGCGATCTGCACTACGCCACCGAGCTTGTCAAGTTTGTCCGCAAGGAGTTCGGCGACAAGTTCACCATCGCGGTCGCAGGCTCTCCCGAGGGCCACATCCAGTGCCGCTCGATCGAAGCTGACATCGCGTTCCTGAAGCAGAAGCAGGACAACGGCGCTGACTTCATCATCTCGCAGCTGTGCTGGGATATGGATCAGTTCAAGTGGTGGCTCGACGCCATCCGCGCCGCCGGTATCTGGATGCCCGTCGATGTGGGCATCATGCCGATCCTCGATCAGGCCGCTACCATCAACATGGCCCTCAGCCGCAACGGCTGCGTCATGGACCGCAAGCTCTGCGAGATCATCTCGAAGAACTGGATCTTCCCGAACCCGTTCGACAAGGAGCCGTTCGACGCCGACGTCGCCGGCAAGAAAGAGAGCTTCAAGAAGGCTGGTATCGAATATACTATCAACCAGATCGACGAGTACCGCGCCTGCGGCGTTGACGGCATCCATCTGTACGCGCTCAACAAGTACGATGACGTCGCCTATATCGCCAAGGAGTCCGGTCTGATCGACCTGATCTGACATTATGATCCTACAGCAGGCGGGCATTTGCCCGCCTGCCTGTCGGACGTCCCAAGGAGCGTTTTTTATGGCGAACACGCACATTATTGCAGTTGCCGGGAAGGGCGGCGTCGGCAAGACGACGACCTGCGGCATGATCATCGATTATCTGTGCAAGCAGAAAAAAGGCCCCATCCTTGTGGTGGACGCCGACGCCAACTCCAACCTCAATGAGGTCCTTGGCGTCGAGGTCGAAACGACGCTGGGCGATATCCGCGAGGAAATGGCGCACGCAGAGCTGACCGGCTCCGTGCCCGCCAATATGACCAAGGCGGATTATGCCGAGATGAAGTTCAACTCTGCGCTCATCGAAGAGGATGACTATGACATGCTCGTCATGGGCCGCACACAGGGCAAGGGCTGCTACTGCTATGTCAACGGCGTTCTCAAGACGCAGATCGACAAGTATGTCGGCAATTACCGCTACATGGTGGTGGACAACGAGGCTGGTCTGGAGCATATCAGCCGTGGGCTTCTTCCGCATGTCGACACCATGCTTCTCATTTCCGACTGCTCCCGCCGCGGCGTTCAGGCCGTGGGCCGCATCGCCGAGATGATCCGCGAGATGAATCTCAATCCCGGCGAAATGAAGTTGATCGTCAACCGTGCGCCGGAGGGCAAGCTCAATCCCGGCGTCATGGAAGAGATAAATAAGTACGGCCTTGAGCTGGCCGGCGTTCTTCCGCAGGACGATACCGTCTACGAATACGACTGCGAAGGAAAGCCCAGCTCTCAGGTGCCGGACACCACTCCTGTCAAGAAGGCGCTCGCCGCCGTCATGCAGGAGCTTCATCTGTAAGCAAAAGATTTTTATAAAATAGGGGGATTCAAAACTATGCCTTTCGTTCCCAAGAAACAGGCGTTCAATGCACACATCAATGAAGTTGTGCTTGGCGTCGGCGACAAAGCCACGGCCATCGGCGGCCAGAACGTGCTTCCGTTCCACACGTTTGACGCTGAGATCAAGAACGCACCGAAGATCGGCGTTGAGCTGACCGACCTCGGCATGGCAGAGTACACCATGCCCGGCGAGAAGGCCTTCTACGAGGGCTGCACCACCGTGCCTGAGATGGCCAAGCGTGCAGAAACGCTCGAAGGCGCTTCTTTCATCTGCCTGCACCTCGAAGGTGCCGATCCCAACGGCCTCAACAAGTCCGTGGAAGAGTGCGTCCAGCTGGCCAAGGATGTTTCCGAGGCTACCACGCTGCCGCTCGTCATCATGGGCTGCAAGAACATCGAAAAGGACACCGAGCTGTTCAACAAGATCGCCGAAGCGCTTGCCGGCAAGAACATCCTCGTTCTGTCCGCCCGTGATGAAAACTACAAGACGGTCGGCGCATCCGCAGGCCTGGCTTACGGCCAGAAGGTCGGCGCAGAGTCTGCCGTCGACATCAACCTTGCCAAGCAGCTCAATACCGTCATGACCCAGCTGGGCGTCAGCGCACAGTCCATCGTCATGAACATCGGCTCCGCTGCTGCCGGCTACGGCTACGAGTACGTCGCTTCCACGCTCGACCGCGTGAAGGACGCCGCTCTGAAGCAGGCCGACGGCATGCTCCAGATGCCCATTATGACCCCGGTCTCCGCGGATACCTGGGGCGTCAAGGAAGCTGTCATGTCTGAAGAAGATATGCCCGAATGGGGCAGCCAGGAAGAGCGCGGCATCGAGATGGAGATCACGACCGCAGCGGCAGTTCTGGCCGGCGGCTCCGACGCAGTCATTCTGCGCCATCCGGAAGCAGTAAAGACCATCGCTCAGATGATCAACGCGCTCATGTAAGCAGGGGGGAAGAATACTATGGCAGTTAAAGGTCTTGACATTTTCAAATTATCTCCGAAGAAAAACTGTAAGGAATGCGGCAGCCCCACCTGTATGGCATTCTGCATGAAGGTTGCACAGGGTGCTGTTCCCATCACCAAGTGCCCGTATATGTCCGAAGAGGCCATCGCCCTCCTGTCCGAGGCTACCGCGCCTCCCATGAAGACCATCGAGGTCGGCACGCATAAGCTCGGCGGCGAGACCGTCATGATGCGTCACGAGAAGACCCTCGTCAACCGCAACCTGTTCGCAGCCACGCTGGATACCGCTATGGACGACGCAGCGGTCGAAGAGCGGATCGCCCTCATCAACAAGGTCGATTACGAGCGTATCGGCGAGCGCGAAATGGTCGAGTGCGTGTTCGTTCACGACTCCGGCGACAGCGCAAAGTTCGTTGAGCTGTGCAAGAAGGCGGCCGCTCTGGCTGACCGCACCGTCATCATCGACACGCAGGACGTTGAGACGGCCAAGGCTGCTGTCGAAGCGATCAAGGACAACAAGCCCATTCTGGACGGCGCCAACAAGGACAACTTCGCAGCCATGAACGAGATCGCCAAGGCTGCCGGTATCGTTTTGGGCGTCCGCGGCACGGATCTGTCCGAGCTGCACGACACCGTTGCCGAGCTTGAGAAGGCCGGCAACAAGAACCTGATCCTCGACGTCACCGCTCCTACCATCAAGGAGACCTTTGCAAATACCGTTCTCGTCCGCCGCACCGCCATCAAGGACGGCGACCGGACCTTCGGTTATCCCTCCATCGTCAACCTCGGTGTCCTGTGCAACCACGACGAGCATCTCGAGACCGCTCTGGCCGCCATGTTCGTCATCAAGTACGGCTCCATCATCGTCATGGACAAGGTCGGCTATGCTGAGGCACTGCCGCTCTATGGCCTGCGCCAGAACATCTTCACCGACCCGCAGAAGCCGATGAAGGTCGCCCCGGGCATCTACCCCATCAACGGCGCCGGCCCCGACGATCCCTGCGCCCTGACGGTCGACTTCGCGCTGACCTACTTCCTGGTCTCCGGCGAACTCGAGCGCTCCAAGGTGCCTATCAACCTGCTCATCACTGACGCTTCCGGCATGTCCGTCCTGACGGCATGGGCCGCAGGCAAGTTCTCCTCCACCTCCGTCAAGAAGTTCTTCGACGAGTTCGACCTCGCCTCCAAGATCAACAACCGCACCCTCATCATTCCGGGCAAGGTCGCTGTCATGAAGGGCGAGATTCAGGACAAGCTGCCCGAGTGGAACGTTGTCGTCGGCACCCGTGAGGCTGTCGAGCTGGTCAAGTTCCTGCGCGACGGCGAGCATATCAAGGCTGCCGAGGCTGCTGCCGCTTCCAAGACGCCCGCTGCAGAGAAGAAGGCTGTCGCCGACGCAGATGCGCCGCTCGATTTCGAGAAGATCGCCGCTTCCATCCCGGCCATCGAGGTCATCGACATGGGTGTGCACTACAAGCAGCGTGATCCGGAATCCCCGAAGTTCGTCACCATCGGCGAACGTATCCACTGCATCTCCCCGGTCATCCGCGAGGCCATGAACACCATGAACCCCGAGCCCATCCTGAAGCGTGCCGCCGAGCAGATCAAGGCCGGCGCGACCTATCTGGACGTCAACATCGGCCCGGCAGAATCCAACGGTCCGGAACTGATGACCTGGGCAGTCAAGCTGCTGCAGGAGAACTTCAACAACGTGCCTCTGGCCCTCGATACCGCCAACAAGCGCGCTATCGAAGCCGGCATCAAGGTCTACAACCGTTCGAACGGCAAGCCCATCGTCAACTCCGCTGACGCAGGCTCCCGTATCTCCTACATTGACCTCGCTGCCGCCAACGACGCGATCTGCGTTGCGCTTTGCTCCGCCGACGGCATCGCGAAGGACAATGAAGAGCGCATGATGCACTGCCACAACATGCTCGAGCGCGGCCTGTCTCTCGGCATGGAAGCGACCGACCTGTGGTTTGACCCGCTGTTCCTCGTTGTCAAGGGCATGCAGGACAAGCAGATGGACGTTCTGAACGCCATCAAGCTGTTCGCCGACGAAGGCCTGAAGTCCACCGGCGGTCTGTCCAACAACTCCAACGGCGCGCCGAAGACGCTGCGTCCGATCATGGACTCCGCGCTCGTCGCCATGGCAATGATGCAGGGCCTGACCTCCGCCATCGTCAACCCGAACGACCTGCGTCTGATGGAGACCATCAAGACCTGCGATATCTTCAAGAACCACGAGCTGTACTCCGACTCCTATCTGGAGGCCTGATCCACAGCATTTTTCCCGGATCCCTGCCGCATTTGCGGTGGGGATCCGTTTTTTCTGTTGTTTCTCTTGAAAGAACGGGATACATTGTGCTAGAATAACAGACAGAAGACCGAAGCTGCCAGACTCTGTAGCTGAATATACAAACCAACGACGGTTTTGTGTTTTCTCAGAAATTCAATGAAAAGTCATTGCAGGAGGTACTTATGAGCGTATTAACCGATCTCATCTATGGCGGCTCGCATGCCGTGGCTGGCCTGACCGAGGGCGCAGTCAATGACGCCATTGCAAAGTATGGCGCGGATCATCCCATCGCCTTCCCGGATACGGCCTATTTCTTCCCCACCATCTATGCCGCGACCGGCGTGAAAGTCAAGACGCTGGGCGATCTGCCCGCCTGTGTGGGCGTTCTCAAGAGCCTCATTACCGATCAGGAGGATCTGGGCCAGGCACTCAATGCAGGTCTTGCTACCGCAGTCGGTGCGGAGATCATCGAGGGCTTGAAATTTGTTGAGCCGAAGGATGCCTATGAGCAGGCAACCGTTCCCGGCATCGGCTTCGTGCCCGATCCCATCATCCGTTCCCTCGGCGTGCCGCTGGTCACGGGCGATATCCCCGGTGTGGCCGTCGTTCTGGGCAAGGCCGATAACGGCGAAGACGTCGCCAAGGTCGTCAAGGACTATCAGTCCAAGGGCATCATGACCTTCATGGTCGGAGATGTCATCGAGCAGTGTGCGGAAGCGGGCGTCAAGATGGGTCTTGAACTGCGTGTCATCCCGCTGGGCCATGATGTGACTGCCGTCATTCATGTCGTCACCGTCGCCATCCGTGCGGCGCTGATCTTCGGCAACGTACAGCCGGGCGATCTGGCCGGTCTGCTGAAATACACCAAGGAGCGCGTTCCCGCGTTCGTCAACACCTTCGGTGCCATCGACAATGTCGTCGTTTCCGCCGGTGCCGGCGCCATCGCGCTGGGCTTCCCGGTCGTGGTCGATGTCGATCTCGGTGAAAATCAGGTCCCGGGCGCGCTGGAATCCTGCACCGATCACAATGAGACCGTCAAGAAGTCTCTCGAGCTGCGCGGCATCAAGATCAAGTCCAAGGAGCTGCCGATTCCCGTTGCGTTCGCGGCTGCGTTCGAGGGCGAGATCATCCGTAAGGCCGATATGAAGGTCGAGTTCTGGTCCGCCAAGAACACCACCTGCGAGCTTGTTCTGGCCAAGGAGGCAGACGAGGTCGAGGATCATAAGATCGTCATCGACGGCCCGGATATCGACTCCGGCGATCTTGAATATGCGCTTGCCACCTGCGTCTATGTTGCAGGCAAGAAGATGCAGGCTGACTTCGAATCTGTCATCGAGCGGAAGATCCACGCCTGGTTCAACTACATGGAAGGCGTCATGCACACCGGCCAGCGCAACCAGTTCCGGATCCGGATCTCCAAGGACGCCTATGACAAGGGCCTGCGGCTGACGCATTTCGCGGAAGTCCTGTACCATATGATCACGGATGAATTCGACGCTGTCGTCGACAAGTGCGAGGTCCACCTCATCACCGATCCGGTCAAGGCCACGGCCTTCCTGAACGACGTCGCCATGCCGCGCTACAACATGCGTGACGACCGTCTGGCCTCCATGACCGACGAATCCGTCGACCGCTTCTTCACCTGCATCCTCTGCCAGTCCTTCGCCCCGGCCCACTGCTGCGTGGTCACGCCGGAACGTCTGGGCCTGTGCGGCGCAGTGTCCTGGCTCGACGCCAAGGCGACGTATGAGCTGAACCCGAACGGCCCGTCCCAGCCGATCATGAAGGAAGGCTGTCTGGATGAGCGTACCGGCCGGTATACTACGGTCAACGACGCCATCAAGGATGCGACCCACGGTGCGGTCGAAGAGGTCACGCTGTACTCCATCATGGAAGACCCGATGACCTCCTGCGGCTGCTTCGAGTGCATCTCCGGCATCGAGCCGATGTCCAACGGCTTCATCGTCGTCAACCGTGAATACGCGGGCATGACCCCCGCCGGCATGACCTTCGGCGAGCTGGCCTCCTGCACCGGCGGCGGCGTACAGACCCCGGGCTACATGGGCCACGGCCGTCACTTCATCTCCTCCAAGAAGTTCATCCACGCCGAGGGCGGCATCGAGCGCATCGTCTGGATGCCGAAGGAACTGAAGGACGACGTCGGCGAGCGCCTGAACAAGACCGCCAAGGAGCTCTACGGCATCGACAACTTCACCGACATGATCGCAGACGAGACCATCTGCACCGACTGCGACGCGCTGCTGGAGTTCCTGCAGGAAAAGAACCACCCGGTCCTCTCCCTGGAGCCGCTGATGTAATTCCAAAAACAAGATCCCGGGCCATCTGGCCCGGGATCTTTTCTGCACAAAACCGCCCGGAGCATACGGCCCGGGCGGTTGATTTATCAGTCTTCCGGCTGTTCGAAGCTGCTGTCCATCAGGACCTGCTCCAGCTGCCTGGCGTGATCAAGCTCGCGGTAGGGGACGAAAAAATCCGTCCGCGTGCCGACTTCGCCGGTGTAGGCGGCCGTGCGCGGGCTCCACTGGCGGACGATGACCGGAATGTGGTCATCCTCCAGAATGCCATGGAACATCTCCGCCCACGGTGAGCACTTATTGCCGATAAAGCAGTAATCGTCCGCTTTCGGCCCGCGCGTCAGTCTGCTTCCGCAGAAGGCGCAGACATCGTCCTCGTTCAGCAGATAGCAGTTTTCACAGTAATACATGGCGCAGCTCCTTTCCGCTGGTCACTTCCCAGCTTTCAGCTCTTTGCGCTCCTGCTTCGTTTTGCAGAAATACTCCAGTACGGGGATGAAGAGGAAGCAGACAAGCGCAGCAGTAAAACCACCGTTATAAAGCAGGAATCCACCGTGTGTAAACGGCACGCTTGTGACGAGACCATAGTGGAGCATGGCAAACACGATACCGGCCAGCCAGCCATAATTTCCTGCAACGGGGCTGAGGCCGTTTGCAAAGCAGAGGCCAATAACGATCGCCTGCGCGTTGATGGCGGTTGTAAAATCCGTACCAAGCGCGCTGCAGATCGCTTTCGTGATAAAGGACGCGGCCACGTAGCCCACCATAATCGGCCAGACGTTCGCCGGATGGCTGCCCTTGAAGCAGCAGCAGACCATGCAGAAAACACAGCCGACAGTTGCAGCATTCCACTTTGCACCGATCAGATTGTAATAAAGGACGATAAACAGACCATAAACGGCAAAATTCATGATGGCTGTTCCGACACCATAGTTTGCGCCGTAATCCACATTGAAGCCGGTGTCCTTCAGCAGATCTCCGTACCGCCTGAAGCTGCCGCCCAGCAGCAGGCCAAGCAGGAGCGCAAGCGCGAAGACAAGAATACAGAAACTGTTCGCAACAGCCCGGAATCCGTCGCTGGCCCCGACGCCGACACCTTCGGGGAGCGTTCCGCCGAACACGCGGTAAAGCACCGCGCGCAGGAAAAAGGCAACAAGGCCGATCGGAACTGCAGCGTTATAAAGGTCATAACCCTTATGCATCTTCGGTGCATGTGCCAGACCGGCGGGCAGCACCAGACCGATCAGGCAGCAGGCCAAAAATGCAGCGACAGCGCCGAAAAGTGTGACGCCATGTGCATCTGCCCCCGGATACCGGATCAGCAGATCGGTCATAAGCGGTGCAATACCGGTCGAAAATAAGAACACATTGCCCTGCGTGCAGGGGTTGACCTTGCGTACAAAGCAAAAAACCAGCGTCCCTGCAAAGCAGAACCAGATGTTCAGAATGGTGATTCCCCAGAAACAGAAGCCTGCCGTCAGGAAAAATGCAAGCACAGAAACACCGTCCGGATTGCTGCCGGGCAGGGAATAAATGGCGGCACAAACAGCGCAGACAAGCGCTGCATTCAGAAAGGTCCCGGAAAAACCGCCGCAGGAAGCATCAAAATAACTGTTAGCCGATTGATATGGCAGGGTACACAGGCGAAGCATCCCCTCAAACATCTGGTCACGGTCTGGCATGATAAACGCCGCAATCAGACAGGCCGCAGCGAACAGCCAGAACCAGAGACGAATGGCCTGTGCGGGCTGCTTGAATTTCTCTTTCATTTTCTCCCTCTCCCTTCGAAAAAACTGCCGCCGGAACGGGCCGGCGGCAGCGCATTGGTTGTACTTACAGCGTGCGCTCAGCAGCTTCGACCACATGGCCGATCAGAACCGACGTCGTGACAGAGCCGACACCGCCGGGGACCGGCGTGATCGCGCCTACGATCGGCTCGACCTCGGAGAAGACGGCGTCGCCTGCGATGGCGCCCTTGCCGCCCTTGGCGTTGACCTTTTCGGGATCCCAGTTGATGGAGACGTCGATGACGATCTGACCCTCGGAGACATAGTCCTTCGTCAGGCTGTTCAGAACGCCTGCCGCGGAGACGAGAATGTCAGCCTTGCGGGCGATGCCGGCCACGTCGACGGTCTTGGTGTGGCAGACGGTGACGGTGGCGTTCTTGGTCATCAGCATCATCGCGGCGGGCTTGCCGACGACGAGAGAACGGCCGATGACAACGGCGTTCTTGCCCTTGCAGTCGATGCCGTAGTAATCGAGAATTTCCATGCAGGCCTGCGGCGTGCAGGGCGCGAAGCCCAGCTTCTTGCCGGTGAAAACGCCGGCGTTGGAGAGGTCCGTCATGCAGTCGACGTCCTTGGCGGCGGCCAGATGGTTGCAGATCTCGTCCTGGTCGGCCTTCAGATGCTTTGGCAGCGGCCGGAACATGAGGCAGCCGTGGATGGAAGCATCGGCGTTGATCGCTTCGATCTGCGCGATGAGCGCTTCTTTGGTCACGTCCTCGGGCAGGATGAATTTCTGGACCTCGACGCCGATCAGCTCTGCGCGGGCGGTCGCGCCCTTTTCGTAGGACAGGTCGGAGGGGTTCTCGCCGCAGCGGACGATCGCTAGCTTCGGGCTGACGCCCTTTTCCTTCAGCACCGCAACTCTTGCCTGCAGCTTTTCGTTCATTGCAGCGGTAACTTCTTTGCCAAGCAGTAATTTAGCCATGATCGATCTCCTTCTTACTTAAAGAATCCGGCCTTGACAGTCTCAAAGATCTCGTCTGCCATCTTGCCGTATTTGTCCAGCATGCCCAGGCACTTCGCGTTCATTTCCTCCGCGACGGTGCGGTTCTGGAGCGTCTTTGTGTTGATGAAAACATTGAGGGAAGCCGCCTGCAGCGCAGACTTTACAATGGCCGCGCCGCAGCCCGCGTCAGAGACGGCGAGGCGGGAACCCTTGGCCGCGAACACAGAGATGGCTTCGATCGCTTCGCAGCACAGCTCCATGATGTGCATCGGGACCTGGCAGGCCGTGATGGTGGCCTTTTCCATGATCTCCGGGCGGCTGGGGTCATCCTTCGGAATGCCATACGCCTTCGCAAGCGGCACAAAGCCCTCAGCGTCGGCCGGGACCTGATCGAGCAGCTCGTTCTGGAGCTTGTCGCATTTTGCCTTCAGGGCGATGATCTCTTCCTCGACGTCGGCGTATTTCTTCTTGCCGACGGTGAGCGAGCCGACCATGTTGCCGAGTGCCGTGCCGAGCGCGGCAACCAGAGCGGAAGCACCGCCGCCGCCGGGCGCGGGTTCCGAGGATGCGAGGACCGTGACGAACTCACGGCAGGACTTTGTCGTGTAATCCATAAAAACTCCTTATTCTCAGAAAAGGAGACGGCGGATATCCGCCGCCTCCTGGTTGGGTTCACGTATATGAAGCAGTTGTCCGTCTCTTAGAAGAGTCCGGAAACCTTGCCGGTCTCGGTGTCGACGTCGATGCGGCGGTAAGCCGGGTTCGCGGCGGTACCGGGCATCATGGAGATGGTGCCGGCCATCGGGCAGAGGAACTTCGCGCCGCCGTACTCCAGAATGTCGCGGATGGCGAGACGCCAGCCGGTCGGAACACCCTTCTTGGTCGGGTCGTCGGACAGGGACAGGTGGGTCTTGACCATCATGGTGCAGTAATCCTTGTACTTCGGGTCGGACTCAAAGCGCTCGGCCTTCTGCACAGCCAGAGGCGCCCAGTCAACGCCGTCAGCGCCGTAGACGTTCTTGGCGATCAGCTCGACGCGCTGACGCAGCGGCATCTCGAGATCATACAGGAACTTGATCTTGACCGGCTCCTCGCAGGCTTCGACAACGGCCTTGGCCAGTTCGATGGCGCCTTCGCCGCCGTAACGCCAGTGGTTCGACTCCGCGCAGCGGACGCCATGCTCCTTGCAGAGCTTCTTGAGCAGGGCGATCTCAGCGTCGGTATCGGTGTAGAAGCGGTTGATGCAGACGACCGGGTTGATGCCGGACATCTTGATGGTGTTCACGTGGTGGAACAGGTTGCAGGTACCCTTTTCCAGAAGCTCGAGGTTCTCCTCGGTGTATTCCTTCGGCAGGGGAGCACCCGGGGTGACCTTCGGGCCGCCGCCGTGCATCTTGAGCGCGCGGACGGTCGCAACCAGAACGGAGACGTTCGGGGTCAGGCCGGACAGACGGGTCTTGACGTTCCAGAACTTTTCAAAGCCGATGTCGGCAGCGAAGCCGGACTCGGTGACATGGTAATCGAACAGCTTGAGTGCCAGACGGTCAGCGATGACAGAGGACTGGCCGATGGCGATGTTGGCGAACGGGCCGGCGTGAACGAGGACCGGCTGATGCTCGACGGAGTAGCACATGGTGGGGTTGATGGTGTTGCGCATCCACGCGGTCATGGCGCCGGCGACCTCGAGATCTTCGCAGGTGACGGGCTCGCCGCTGCGGGAGTAGGCAACAACGATCTTGCCGATGCGCTCGCGCAGATCCTTGAGGTCACGCGCGACAGCCAGAATTGCCATCAGCTCGGAGCCGACGGCGATGCCGAACTTGGACTCCATCATGTAGCCGTCCAGACGGCCGCCGATGCCGATGATGATGTTGCGCAGGCCCTGCGCGCAGAAGTCCATGACCCAGCCCATCTCGATGCGCTTCGGGTCGATGTCGAGGCGCTTGAGGCCCTTCTTGGCCAGCCACTCGTCGTTGTTGTTGCGCTCGTGCTGCATACGCGCGTTCAGGGCGACCATCGCCAGGTTGTGCGCGTTCATAATATCGTTGATGTCGCCGGTCAGGCCGAGGGAGAACTCGGTCATCGGCATCAGCAGGGCGTTGCCGCCGCCTGCTGCGGTACCCTTGACGTTCATGGTCGGGCCGCCGGAGGGCTGACGCAGTGCGCCGCCAACATTCTTGCCCAGCTTGCCGAGACCTTCGATGAGGCCCAGAGAAACGGTGGACTTACCTTCACCGAACGGAGTCGGGGTAATGGCGGTGACTTCGATGAACTTGCCGTCGGGCTTATCCTTCAGACGGTTCATGACCTTGATGAAGTCGATCTTCGGGGTCTTGCCGTAGGGGATGATCTCCTCGGGCAGCAGGCCGAGCTTCTCACGGAAATAGTCAACAGGGGGCAGGTTCTTTTCTGCTTCCTCAGCGATCTGCCAATCCTTGTAGACTGTCGGGTCGAGCGTGACGCGGCCGGTCTTCGGGTCTACGTACTTGCCATCCTTAAATTCGATTGCCATATTATAAAGTATCCTCCTTGCAGGCTTGGGGCCTTAACTATCCCGTCGCCTGGTATTTTCGGCGCTGTGCAGGTCCATCGTCTGCAGCATTCAACGCCATGCTTATAATCGATATTGTTTTATCGGTTACAGTGAAAGTTTACCACGCCGAATCTGGGTTGTCAACATGCTCGGGGCTAAATCGATCAAAAAGTATCGGAAAAAATAAATGAAATTCACATGTCAAAATTGTCATATTTGTCATCTTAACTTTGATATACTCGGATTCATTGATCTAAGCATATCAAAAATGATATGAATTGGCGTAAAAAACATAAAAGAAGCGGGGCATGCGTCGGCATGCCCCGTCAGATTGCTGAAGACTCAGGCTCCCAGCGCCGCGCTCTCGCGGATCAGCTTGGTGACCTTGGCCAGAAGAATGCTGTATTCCACGGCCGCTGCGAACGCGTCGTCATAGTACGGCTGCAGCTCCTGCATGGTCATGTGGTTGGCTTTGCAGATCTCGCTCAGCGCCTGCGCGACGTCCTCTTCCTGCGCGTGCAGATCCTCCGCTTCGGCTACTCTGCGGACCAGCTCCTTGATGCGCACGGCCTCTTCCGCGCCGGGACGGGCGTCCTCGCGCATCTGCTCGAGCGTGGAGTTGGAGAATTTGCAGTAGTCCTCGAGCGTCAGATTCCGCTGCGCCAGCTGCGCGGACATGGTGTCCAGCTGCTCTTCAATCGCCTTGCCGACCGCGGCCGCGTCTGGCGTAAAGTCCATCGTGGCGGCAGCCTGTCGCAGCAGACGGTCGCGCAGCTCCAGCTCGGCGCGCTCGGCGTAATAGCCCTCGAGGCTCTGGCGCATCTTATCGCGCATCTGCGCCATATTTTCGCACTCGCCGACCTCTTTGGCAAACGTATCGTCCAGCTCGTACGGGGCGACGGTGCGGATCTCGTGGATGTGGCAGCGGAACTCGGCGTCCTTGCCGGCCAGCTCCGGCGCGTGATAGGCGACGGGGAACGTCACGTGGACGCTAACGTCGTCGCCGGGATTTTTGCCGATGAGCTGCTCTTCAAAGCCGGGGATGAACGTGCCGCTGCCGAGGACGAGCGTCTGCTTCTGCGCCGTGCCGCCGTCAAACTGCTTGCCGTCGGAAAAGCCGGCGTAATCAAGCACCAGCTCGTCGCCGTTCTGCGAAGGACGGTCAAAGACCGGCGTGCGCCGCTGGCTCTGCTGCAGCAGCCGCGTCAGCTGGCGGTCGATCTCTTCTTCCGTGACGTCTACATGTTCCAGTCTGGCGCGCAGACCGCGATATTGAAATTCCATTCTGATTTCTCCCTGTTTTATTTGTATCAGCGCTGTCGGGCGAATCGGTATCGCCTTACAGGTTTGCCTTGATCGCCGAAATGAGGATATCGCCCGCAACGACGCGGTCTTCGGCGGCGAAGCCGGTCTCAAAATTATCCGAGTACAGGACCTGACTGCTGGGCGGGAACTCTTCATCCCCGGTGTAGACCATGATCTGCATCCGGTAGCCGCCCAGAACGTCAAACTGGAAGCCCGCGTCGCCATGGCAGATCTCCATGGCGCCCATCTTCTCGCACGCCGCACGGAACCTCTCCACCCGCGTGCCGAACGTGAACGCCGCGCGGGTCAGGACGCGGCCGGTATACGGCCCGATGTACATCTCGCCCCACGGCATTTCGCGGAAGGTCTTGTAGGCGGCGGACGGCGCCGCCGCGCGGCCCTCGATCAGAAACCGCAGCAGGAACGTCTGGCAGGGGAGATTTTTCAGCGCGAACGCGTTCTCGACCTGCGAAGTAATGGTGTACTCCGGCCACGCGATCTGATACGGCACACCCAGCAGCGTCACGGTGAACTTGCCGTCCTCAAACGGCACGCTGCAGCGCCCGGCGGCTTCCGCCGGATCGATGGCCGCGAATTTTTCTTCATAGTGGGCGAACGGGACTTCTTCTTTGTTGTTCTGTACCTGCATAGTTTTCTTTACTCCTGAATGCTCGACGGGAACAGCTCCCGGTTGGTGTGCGGCAGGAAACAGGCCGCGACAAATTCATCCATGTATCTGGGGTTGGTGGAAAGTTCCATATAGGTCATGTTGGAGGCCAGCTCGTCGACCTTGGCGACGGCGCTGTCACTGCGCGCCATGGCGTATGCGCCCGAGAGGGACGTGTTGCCGAGATACTCAAACAGGTCGCGGTCAATATCCGGCAGCATGCCGATGCGCACGGCGTTCTCCATGTTGATGCCGGAGCCGATGCCGCCCGCGACGTACACATGGGACAGGACGCTCACGTCCATGTCCAGGCTGGATAGCATGATGTTGATGGCCGAGAAGATGGCCGCCTTCGCGCGGATGAACGAATCGATATCGACCTCGGTGATGGAGATCTCGCGGCCCGTCTCGGATTCCGCCGCGGTGGCGAGGATGTAGCGGCCCATGCCGTGCTCGTCGTGGGCAATGCGCTTGCCCTCGCGGACGAACTGACCCTTGGACGAAATGATGGAGGTGCGGTACAGCTCCGCGATGATATCGATGATGCCGGAGCCGCAGATGCCGACCGGCTTCTGGCCCTCGGGGCCGACAATACCGAGCGTCGGCTCCATGGTGTCCTTGTCGATGACGACGGATTCCACCGCACCGTCGGTCGCGCGCATGCCGCAGGAGATATCGCCGCCCTCAAAGGCCGGGCCTGCCGAGCAGGCGCAGGACATCATGAAATCGCGGTTGCCGAAGACCAGCTCGCCGTTGGTGCCGAGGTCGATGAAGAGCGAGAACTCGTCCTTGTCCCAGATGAGGCTCGTGAATGCGCCCGCGGTGATATCGCCGCCGACATACGAGCCGATGTTCGGCGCCAGCAGGATCTCCGCGTCCGGGTTGGCCGGGAAGCCAAGATCCTTGGCCGTCATGCCACGCCACTGGAAGAACGTCGGGATATACGGCTCCATGCGCACGGGGTTGGCATCTACGCCGAGCAGCAGATGGTTCATCGTCGTGTTGGATGCGATGCAGACGCGGAAGATGCGGGACACGGGGATCCCGGCAGACTTGCACATCGCGGCCACGAGCGGCAGGAGCGTCTCTTTGAGGATCGCGTCCTGCAGGCGCTTCGTGCCGCCGGCCTTCTGCTGCTCAACGATGCGGTTGATGACGTCCGCGCCGTAGCGGATCTGGCCGTTGCCGGCGGAGGCCTTGGCTGTGAGCGTGCCGGTCTTCAGATCCATCAGAACGCCGGTGACGGTCGTGGTGCCGATGTCGATGGCGCAGCCGTAGACGGGAGCGTCCTGCTTTTCCGTGATATCCAGAATGGTCAGCACACCGTCGGTCAGCGTGCCGGTGATGAGAACGGTGAAGTTTGCCTCGCGCAGCGTCTTCGCGAGCTTCTTGACCGTATGATAGGTAAGCTTCACGTCCGTACAGCCGTCAAACGCGTCCTGCGCGAAGCGCGCGAGGCGTTCGGTGTCGGGCATGGTGTCGTCGAGCGTCGGCTCGTCGAGCGTGATGACGGCCTGCACAAAGTCGTTTGCAAAGTCGACGCCCGCGGCCTGCACATCCTCCTGCAGCTGGTTGAAGATCGCGATCTCCTCGCCGGAGGAGAGGTCTGCCGTCTTCATGCGGCTCTGGTAGGCGGAGGCAATGTCCGGGACCATGACGACGATGTCTCCCGCGGGCTTCGTCGAACAGCTCAGGCGCCAGCCTGCGGCGTAATCCTCATCGGAGATATGGCTGGTCTGTATGCCGGTGACCTCGCCGGAGACGAGCTTCACGCGGCACTTGCCGCAGGAGCCGTTGCCGTTGCAGGGTGCGTCGATGGCGACGTTGGCCGACTTTGCGGCTTCGAGAATGGTGCTGCCGGGTGCGGCGGAGAATTTGACCTCCTGTGCGCCGTTTTCAAATTGGAAGGTGATTTCGTACATGTGATCTGTTCCTTTCGTATAACGTGCTGCACCGCCGCCGGCGGAATACGCGGAAGAGCATACCGCCGCCCCCTGCGGGGTCATAGCCGCCTATACTATATAACAAGTCCGGCTCTGGGGTCAAGCCCGGAAGCCGGATGGTTTGGAAAAAGTGTCTGGTTTACGCCTGTCCGCGGAGGATCTCGAGCGCCTGCTTTGTGTCACAGTCGAAAAGATCATGCTCGTCCGCCTCGACGAGCAGCAGCGCGTCCTCGTGCCGCCGGATGACGGACGAGCCGCCGTGGTCGCCCTCGAGCGCGCACAGCTCCGGGAAAAACCGCGCCGGGAACAGGCACGGGTTGCCGCGGTGGCTGCCGTGCGCCGCGCTTATGATGCAGGCGGGATTTTGAAGCCAGCAGTCTGCGAGGCGCTGCACGGTGTCTGCGCGCAGCAGCGGCTGGTCGGAGACCATATACAAAATCGCGTCACAGTCCGCCATCGCTTCGGTCCCGAGGCGGATGGTGCGGCTGATGCCGTCCTCCGGCCGGTCGTTCAGGATCGCGGCAAAGCCCGCCTGCGACGCCTCCTGCAGAAGCGCGGGATACTGCGAGACGACGGTGACGCGGGAAAACGTCCCCGCGGGGATCGCGGCCAGTGCGAGAGAAAACAGACTTTTCCCGGCAAAGCTCGCCTCCAGCTTGTTCGAGCCGAAGCGGGCGCCATTGCCGGCCGCCATCACGAGACAGCCGATGGAACGGACAGTGGGATCAGACATAACGATGCTCCTTGCGCAGTTCTGCCAATCAGTATAGCTATTTTACCAAAAATGCGCAAGCTTCATGCCGGATTTTCGACAGTCGCGAAAAAAATCGTTATTCATAAAGTAGGATAATGAATTTGCTTTCTCTCCAAAACCCGATATGCTACAATAAAAACAATCAAAAAGGACAACCGCCGGGAGCCGCGCCGGAGCGCGCGCAGCCCGCTGCGGACAAGCAAAATGGAGGTATCCGAATGAACATCGTAGGCAGAAGCGAGGTTCGTGTCGACGCCTTTGACAAGGCGACCGGCCGGACAAAATACTATGATGATCTGGCCCCGAAGGACGCACTGCTCGTCCGGATCAAGCATTCCACCATCGCCCACGGCTTCGTCAAGTCGGTCGATATCAGCAAGGCCGAAAAGATCCCCGGCGTCGTGAAGATCCTGACCTGCTTCGACGTGCCGGATCTCCCGTTCCCGACCGCCGGCCACCCGTGGTCGATGGATCCGTCGCATCAGGACATTGCCGACCGGCACCTGCTCAACCGGCACGTGCGCTATTACGGCGACGATGTCTGCGCCGTTATCGCCGAGGATGAGGTCACCGCCATGCAGGCCGTGCGCGCCATCGAGGTCGAATATGAAGAACTGCCGTTCGTTCTGGACGCGCAGAAGGCCATGGAGCCGGGCGCGCCCCAGCTGCACGAGAGATTCCCCAACAACATCCTCAAGCACACGACCGCCGCTGCCGGCAACTATCAGGAGGCCATCAAGGAGCCGGGTCTCATCAGGGTCGAGGGCTGGTATGACACGCCGACCGTCCAGCACTGCCACATCGAGAACCACGGCTGCTTCTGCTACGAGGAAAACGGCCGTCTGGTCGTGACCAGCTCCACGCAGATCCCGCATATCGTCCGCCGTATCGTCGGTCAGGCGCTGGGCCGCCCGTGGGGCGATATCCGCATCGTCAAGCCGTACATCGGCGGCGGCTTCGGCAACAAGCAGGACGCGCTGTATGAGCCGCTGTGCGCGTGGTGCTGCACGCAGGTCGGCGGGCGTCTGGTCAAGCTCGACTGCTCGCGTGAAGAGACCTTCGTCTCCAACCGTGTCCGCCATGCCATCCGCACCCACATTATCTCGTGGCTGCATCCGGACGGCACCATCGCCGCCAAGAAGGTCGAATGCTTCTCCAACCAGGGCGGCTACGCCTCCCATGGCCATTCGATCGTCGCGAAGTGCCTCGGCTCTTTTAACCAGCATTATCCCTGCCCCAACTTTGAGGGCGACGCCTATACCGTCTTCACCAACCGCCCGGTGGCAGGCGCGATGCGCGGCTACGGCATGCCGCAGGCTTCGTTTGCCGACGAGTGCCACGCGGAGGAATGCGCAAAGGCCGTTGGCATGACGCCGCTGGCCTACCGCTGGCAGAACCTCATGAAGCCCGGCTATGTTGACGGCTTCTCCAAGAACGAGCTTTATACCGACTCCTACCGGCAGTGTATGGAAAAGGGCATGAAGGCCATCGGATACGAAGAAAAGCTAAAGGCTTATCAGAATCAGACTGGCCCCATCCGCCGCGGCATCGGCTTTGCGACGTTCTGGTACAATACCGCCGTCTACCCCATCTCGCTGGAGACCTCCTCCTGCCGTCTGCAGCTGAATCTCGACGGCACCATCAACCTGCAGGTCGGCGAGACCGAGATCGGTCAGGGCGCGGACACCGCCTACGCGCAGATGTGCGCTGAGATCATGGGGCTTTCCGATTATAAAAAGGTCCACGTCCTGTCCTGTCAGGATACCGATGTGACTCCGACCGGCCTTGGCGCCTACGCCTCCCGCCAGACCTACGTCGCGGGCTTCTCCATCCGGCAGGCGTCCGAGATGCTGAAGAAGAAGGTCCTCGACTACGCCTGCGAGCTGACGCGGCAGGCCACGTTCAACATGGGCATCATCGATTCCAACATTGTCCGCACGACCGACGGCCGCGTCCTCATGAGCCTGTCCGAGCTTGCCATGACCGCGCAGTATAATCCCGTCCATTCCGAGCATATCACCGCGGAATCCACTTATACCATCCGCAACAACGCCTATTCCTTTGGCTGCACGTTCGCCGAGGTCGAGGTCGATATCCCGATGTGCAAGGTCAAGCTCCTCAACATCGTGAACGTCCACGACTGCGGCAAGCTCATTAACCCGGCGCTTGCCGAGGCGCAGGTCCACGGCGGCATGTCCATGGGCATCGGCTACGGTCTGTCCGAGCAGCTGCTGTTCGATGAAAAGACCGGCCGGCCGCTCAACAATAACCTGCTCGACTATAAGCTCTCGACCTTCATGGATCATCCGAATCTGGAAGCCGAGTTTGTGGAAAACTACGAGCCGACGTCCGCCTACGGCACCAAGGCGCTGGGCGAACCGCCCGCATGCTCGCCGGCGCCCGCTATCCGCAACGCCATTTATCAGGCGACCGGCGTCGCCATCGACCGCGCGCCGATTACGCCGCACGTCCTCTTCGCGAAATTCACCGAAGCGGGCCTGATCCAGGACTGAGAGGAGGAAGCAGACAATGTATGATATGAAAGCGCTCTATGAAGCGTACAGCGTGGAAGAAGCTGTCAAGCTCCGTCTGGAGCATCCCGAGGCGCAGATCATCGCCGGCGGCACGGACGTTCTCGTCCAGATGCGCGAAGGCCGCCGCGCCGGCAAGGAACTGATCTCCATCCAGAAGGTCAACGAGATCCGCGGCATCTGTATGGACGAGCAGGAGAACATCCGCATCGGCTCGCTGACGACCTTCTCCCATATCACCCATGACCCCATCATCATCGAAAAGATCAACGTGCTGGGCGAAGCCGTCGACATGGTCGGCGGCCCGCAGATCCGCAACGCCGGCACCATCGGCGGCAACACCTGCAACGGCGTGACCTCCGCCGATTCCGCGTCCACGCTCCACGCGTGGGAAGCGATCGTCGAGCTGACCGGCGTGAACGGCAAGCGGTATCTGCCCATCAAGGACTTCTACATCAAGGCCGGTACGGTCGATATTAACGTCGCCGAGGGCGAGATCCAGACCGCCATCCTGATCCCGAAGGCCTCGTGGGAAAACACGAAGGGCTTCTATATCAAGTACGGCATGCGCAACGCCATGGAGATCGCCACGACCGGCTGCTCCGTCAATGTCCGTCTGTCCGAGGATAAAAAGACGTTCGACCGCGTCCGCATCGCCTACGGCGTTGCAGGCCCTGTCCCCATGCGCGCGCCGAGCGCGGAGGCCGCCGTCAACGGCAAGCCCGTCACGATGGAGAATGTCGAAGCGTTCTCCAGAGCCGTTCTGGAGGACATCAATCCCCGTGATTCCTGGCGTGCCAGCAAGGCGTTCCGAAAGCATATCGCGGTCGAGATGGCCAAGCGGGCGCTCATCGAATCTGTCAAACGCTGCGGAGGTGAGATCTGATGGCACAGTATGCACTTGTCAAATGCAATATCAACGGCAAGGACGTGGAAAAAGTCGTCGACGTCCGCGCCAGTCTGACGGATATGCTCCGCAATGACTTCCGCCTCACGTCCGTCAAAAAGGGCTGCGAGGTCGGCGAGTGCGGCGCATGCACCGCGCTCATCGACGGCGAAGCCATCAACACCTGCCTGTACCTCGCCGTCTGGGCCGAGGGCAAGCATATCATTACGCTCGAAGGTCTCATGAACCCCGACGGCACGATCTCCGACGTGCAGAAGGCCTTCATGGAGGAGACCTCCATCCAGTGCGGCTTCTGCATCCCCGGCTTTATCCTGACGGCGACCGAGATCGTGAATGCCGGTAAGGAATACACCGACGACGAGCTGCGCAAGCTCCTCTCTGGCCACCTGTGCCGCTGCACAGGCTACCAGAACATTTTCCGCGCCGTCAAAAAGACGATGCTCCGCCGCCTCGGTAAAAACGAGGAAGCAGAGCAGGTACGATAAAAAACAAAACGCCCTCTGACGCAGCAGGGTGTATTTTGTAAAGGAAGGTTTTACCCCCTTCGCAAAATACACATGACTGCGGCTCATTTGTGGTGAATGGATTTGCAGTTTTGTGAGAAAGGAGATTCTTCATAACTGCAATCATCATCCACGAAAGGAGTCTGCAATGAAATCTGCATTTGAAGCTATGGGTGGGACATATCGTCAATGTGGGGATTTCTTTATCCCAGAGATAGCCTTACCCGACACGCCTGAAAACCCTCTTGGAAAATATGGCCGTATGCGCCATCGCTACCTGAAGGAGCATCGCAGGGTGCTCTACAACGCCATGATACTGGACGGAACACTTTGGAGTCACCTTGCCGAAGTCGATAAGACCTGCAAAGAGCGTATGGACATGCTCGTTCTTGGCATGAAAGAAACGCAAGGCATCACAGAGGAGCTGAAAGCCCGTGACTCTATGGCGTGGGTCGGAGCCATGAACAACATCCGCAATGCTGCGGAGGTGATCTACGCATGAAATATACAGATTACCTTACCGTCTTGGATAACCATATTGCCTCCCACCCTTTGAAATTGGGAGATGGCGAGTCGGTTTTGGCGCTCCTGTATGAAAGCTATGAAGACTTGCAGGGGTGCAACAGGCAAATCAAAGAGGATTTCCATGAATAGTACCGTCTTTTGGATGGGATACCGTTGACAGAACTGGACAGGATTATCAATCCCGTCTGTACCCTCTGCCGGGACCATGAGCAATCCGGCTTTATCCACGGTGTTCAGGTAGGTGTTCGACTGGCTCAGGAAATTTGGGAATAAGCACATGGACCGTCCCCAAAAATGGGGACGGTCTTTTTTTCCATCCCCATCCATCCCAAGTATCCCCGGACAGGTGGGATGGATAGGATAGATGTTTTGGACATCAGAACACATCATCGGCAGAAAAGCCCTTGATTCAGTAAAATTTTTCAAAAATTTTTGTAGCCATTGGAAAAAAACGCGATTCTGGTGCCCATATATTATGGGGGGAATATGTTGAACGAGGTGATGAGTATGGAAAAAAGCAATCCTTATAGCTTTTATGTGGTACTGGCGGATGGCATCATGGAGATTCCGCAGGACAGCAATCTGTCCTGGATAACGCTGTTTTATGCGCTGCCGAAGAAACTGGTTGAGAAGCGTCCGACATATTTGGAGCTTCCGCGAAATATCCGCCAGTTGCTGAACTCGAAGGTGCATTGCAAGCTGATCCAGTCGGAAGCCTTTCTGGAACTGGTCTGGGACTGCTATGCCTGGTCAGCGTGGCAATTCTTTCAGGTGCCGGGTAAGGGACCGGTGAGAGAACCCATCAGCCGTGGGAAGTCCAGTTCGCTCAGATCCGTCACATCCACCTCCAGCACCGGGCCGTTGGCCTGAAAGCGGGTATATCCCCGGGCCGCGATATCGTCCAGAAACTGCTCATAGCTTTTTCTTGTGGGGTTTTCTAGGGGGCTCCCGGCGGCTCCGGGTAGCAGTCGTTGACCACATGGCCCCGGTGCCAGGTGTCGGACAGATCCCGGGCGGCAAACCGCCGGTAGATGACCTCCGAGTCACCGGTGAGGCGAACCGTCACGGCGGTATAGTGATGGGTTTCCAGCAGTGCCATAATCCCGGGAATGGAAGCGTCCTCAAAATTATTTTCCAGAATAAACGGTTTTCCCACTTTCATCAGCTGGGCCGCGGCGTAGTACAGAATGTGCATGGCCGCTGTGCCCAGCTGAACCTTTTCTGCCCGGCTGTGAAAGCCCAGATCGTCAAACAGCACCTCCTTGATGGAGTCCTTGGACAGCATTGGAATTCCCAGAGACTCCGAAATCCTGACGGCGATGGTGCTCTTGCCGCTGGCGGGCATACCGGCAACCGGAATGCAGTACATGGCGTTTCCTCCTAAAAACGAAATGAAAGACTGTCCTGATACTCCGAGGGTGTTTTCCCGGTGATTTTTTTGAAGGTGCCGGAAAAATATGCAATATCGCGGTAGCCGCAGGCCTCCGCAACCTCGTAGACTTT
>CAKTTB010000002.1 GCA_934613505.1 uncultured Oscillospiraceae bacterium
CTCTACCATCTGAGCTACACCCGGTTATGAAATTGAAAGTCTAAGCTGTCTGTAGTCAGCCATGTGGTCAAAGGCGGTTTTTCGGGTGATTCCGAAAAAATGCGGAAAACCCGCAAATGCCCGTGTGTCAAGGGATTCGGGCGTTTTGGTTGCTGCCTGTCGGATGGATGCTGATACGCTCCCAAACCACGCGCTCTACCATCTGAGCTACACCCGGTTATGAAATTGAAGTCTTAAGCTGTCTGTAGTCAGCCATGTGGTCAAAGGCGGTTTTTCGGGTGATTCCGAAAAATGCGGAAAACTCGCAAACGCCCGTGTGTCAGGGGGTTCCGGCGTTTTGGCTCTGGCAGGTCGGATGGATGCCGATACGCTCCCAAACCACGCGCTCTACCATCTGAGCTACACCCGGGAACTATGTGCGGGGGCTGCTCCGGGGAGCAGGGGGATTCGCAACAAATGAATTATACTGGAAAAGCCGAAAAAAAGCAAGTGGAAGATTGCAAAATGACATGTGCGCTTGCGAAGCGGGGGCAGATATGATATGCTATCGGGAGAAAATGAGGAAAGCGAAGGGCGCTGCCATGAGAATGCGAAGAAGAAACAATCTGGCTCCGAGAATGGAGGCCTGCGAGTCGGTCTGGATCCACGAGCCGGAGCGGCTGCGCGGTAACTGGCGCAGTCTGATGCCGGGCTGCCGGGAGCTGCGGGTCGAGGTCGGCTGCGGCAAAGGTAAATTCACGGTCGAGACGGCCGAGCAGGAGCCGGACGTGCTGCTCATTGCCATAGAGCGGGTACAGGACGCACTGGTGCTGGCGATGGAAGCGGCGATCCAGAAGGGGCTGAAGAACGTGTTCTTCGTTTCGCTGGATGCGGCGAACATCGACCTGTTCTTTGCGGACGATGAAATTGATCTCCTGTACATTAATTTCTGCGACCCGTGGCCGAGAAAGAAAAACGCCAAACGCCGCCTGACCTATCACACCTTCCTTGAAAAATACAAGAAGGTCCTGAAGCTCGGCGGGCAGATCCATTTCAAAACGGACAACGCCAAGCTGTTTGCATGGTCGCTGCCGGAGATGGAGAGCTGCTATCTGGAGCTGCACAACGTGACCGATGACCTGCATGCCAACGGTCCCGTCGGCATTATGACCGGCTATGAGGAAAAGTTCCACGCGCTCGGAACCCCTATCCACCGGGTCGAAGCCGTCGTGGTGACAAAGCAGCCGCGTCCTGCGGACGAAAAGTCGGAGAAGGACACGGAGCCCGCGGCCGATGATGAGGAAGAACTGAACTGAATGAAAAAATCCAGTCCGCTGCGGCGGACTGGATTTTTTATGAGGACTCAGGCAGCGGCGCGCTGCTCTTTTTTGTTCTGCAGGACCTGCAGGACGATGATCGCGGCGACGATAACGAGACCGATTAAGTCGCTGACAGTGCCGGGGATCAGGAGCGTCAGACCACCGATGATGGCCAGCACGCGCAGCGGCCAGCTCATATGACGGACGATATAGCCCTCCAGACCAGCGGCTACGGCGAAAATGCCAAGCAGCGCGGTAATGACGATCTGGATGACCTGGAAGACGCTTGTGACGTTCTCAAAGAGCATCTGAGGGTTGTACGCGAAGATGAACGGGACGATGAAGGCCGCGATGGCGAGCTTCGTCGCGTTGATGCCGGTCTTCATCGGGTTGGACTTCGCGATGGCGGAGCCTGCATAGGCAGCCAGCGCGACCGGCGGGGTGATATCGGCAACGATGCCGAAGTAGAAGACGAAGAAGTGCGCTGCGACGAGGGGATAGCCCATCTTGATGAGGATCGGCGCGCAGGTCGAGGCCATGATGCAGTAGTTTGCCGTCGTGGGCACGCCCATGCCGAGGATGATGCAGCAGATCATGGTCAGGATCAGACCGATGAACGTTGCATTGCCGGCCAGCTGGACGATGGCGTTGATCAGGATGGAAGCAAGACCCGTGACCGTGATGCAGCCGGCGATGATACCGGCCATCGCGCACGCGACTGCGACCGTGATGGCGCCCTTGGCGCCGGCTTCGAGCGAGTCGAGGACGGATTTCGCGCTGTCACCGACGGCGCCGCCGATGGCGCGGCCTGTGGACTGCGGCGCGCGCTCCTCCGTGCCGCGTTTGCGCGTCAGGAAGAAGTTAATGAAACCGACGACGATGGCCGCAAGGATGGAATAGGCCGCCGAGTGGGACATCGTCTTCGCGCCAGACGAGACCAGCCAGACGAGCAGGATCAGCGGAAGAATCAGATAGCAGTCACGCGCGAGCACGGCCCACTTCGGCAGCTGATCCTTGGCAATGCCGCGCAGGCCCAGCTTCTTGGCTTCCAGGTGGACGGCGATGAAAATGCCGGTGAAGTACAGGATGGCGGGGAGGATCGCCTTGACGGCGACCTGCGCATACGGGATGCCGATGTACTCCGCCATCAGGAACGCGGCTGCGCCCATGATCGGCGGCATGATCTGGCCGCCGGTGGAGGCTGCGGCTTCGACTGCGCCTGCAAACTCCGGCTTGTAGCCGGTCTTTTTCATCATCGGGATGGTGAAGGAGCCGGTCGTGACCGTGTTGCCGACGGACGAGCCGGAGACCATGCCGCAGAGTGCGGAGGAAATGACCGCGACCTTGGCCGGGCCGCCGGAGGACCAGCCTGCAAGGCGGTTCGCGAACGAAATGAAGAAGTTCGCAATGCCGGTGCGCTCCAGGAACGCGCCGAAGATGATGAACAGGACAATGTAGGTATAGCAGACGTTGACCGGCGTGCCGATGACGCCGCTCGTGGTGTAGAACAGCTTGTAGATGATGTTCTTGAGCGCCTGATAGAAGCTGGCGTTGTAGCTCATCTGGTTATAGAACGCGTAGACGATCAGAAGACCGGCCACGACGAGGATCGGCAGACCCACGCAGCGGCGGCACAGCTCAACCAGGATCAGAATGCCGATGCAGCCGATGGCGACATGGATGGGCTGGATGCGCGTGGCAAGGCGGATCATCGTCATGGCGTTGAAGGCAAAATAGAAGAAGCAGGCTGCGCCTACGACCATGAGAAGAATGTCGTACCACGGCAGATAGTTGGGCCGCACATGGTGCTTGCTGGCCGGGAAGTTCAAAAAGCCCGCGATGACGATCAGCCCCATGAACAGCGGCAGACGGATCTCTGGCATCCACGTGGTGAACAGCGTCATGATGATGCAGAACAGGGCGAACGCCGCCATAAAGATCTTGATGACGATCGCGCGCCAGCCGGACCAGACGCGGGTGTTGGATTCACGGTCATATTTCCGCATGACCTCGTCAACGTCGGCGGCAATGTTCTGCGCGTCGTCGTTGGCGGTTACGGGGGTGTTCTTGTCGGGAGTCTTGGACAAGGGGCATCTCTCCTTCTTTTCTTCAGATTTGCGCGACAACTACGGCAGGGAACCCCTGCCGTAGTTGTAAAAGGTGTGTAAAACGCGTTAAGCTTTACTTGGTGGGGACCTCAATGCCCTTCTCGGCGAAGTACTTGGCAGCGCCGGGATGATAGGGGACGGAGGTGATGGATGCGCCGTACTCGAGATCAACCTCGGCGTACTTTGCGTGGGTGTCGGTCAGGCTGGCTGCGTTGTCGAAGATATCGGCGACGAGCTTGTAGATGGCGTCCTCAGAGACGTCGTCGCGCGCCAGAATGACTGCGCCGACCGCGACGGTCACGGTGTCGGCGTCAAGGCCGTAGACGTCAGCAGGGATGGTGACCTTGGTGTAGTACGGGGAAGAGGCTAGCAGCTGCTCGACATGCGCGTCGTCCAGAGACACGAGGTAAACGTCCTTCGTGGTGGCAAGGTCGGTAACGGCGGTGGTGGGAGCGCCCGCGACGATGAACGCCGCGTCAATCTGGCCGTTTTTCAGGGCATCGGCGCTGTCGCCGAAGGACTGATAGGTCGG
The DNA here is from genome assembly GCA_934613505.1 of uncultured Oscillospiraceae bacterium. Lineage (GTDB taxonomy): Bacteria > Bacillota > Clostridia > Oscillospirales > Oscillospiraceae > CAG-170. The sequence goes on from CAKTTB010000002.1 coordinate 3,939, forward strand.
GTTGATGTCGCTCTCGGACAGACCGTAAGCGCCGAGGATATCCATGGCGTTGAAGTAGACGCCGGAACCGGCTGCACCGATGGAGACGTTCTTGCCCTTGAGATCCTCAACGGTCTTGATCTCGGGGTTCGTGGTGACGATCTGGACCTGCTCGGTGTAGAGAGCAGCGACCGTGGAGAAGCACTTTACCGCGCCGGTATCGGCGAAGATGTTCGTGCCGTCATAGGCGTAGGCCATAACGTCGGACTGGCAGAAGGCCAGCTCTGCGTTGCCGTCGTCCAGCTCAAAGACGTTCGACTGCGAGCCGTTGCCGACGAGGCCGACGACGTCGACGCCTGCGTTGTTGGTGGCGTGCTGCGCGATGACGGAGCCGAACGCGTAATACGTGCCGGATTCGCCGCCGGTGACGAAGCGGAGTTTCGCGCCGGAAGCAGCGGGCGTGGAAGCGGACGAATCGGTGGAAGCCGAAGCGTCAGCCGAAGCCGGAGCGTCGGTCGAAGCCGATGCGTCGGTGGAAGCGGGAGCCTCAGTCGAGGCGGCACACGCAGCCATGCCCAGAACGAGGACGGCCGCGAGAAGCAGTGCAAGGATCTTTTTCATTTGTATTCCTCCGGTGCAATGATTTGTTGTGATAAAGTATACTGCATGCAGCTGCATTTTTCAATAAGCAAATCGTCATTTTGTGAAATTATTTTTTTTCGAAATTCTGATTCGCAACGGAAATCCTGCATTTTTCATAAAAATTGGCGGATATATGCACAATTAAGACGGAATCGATGCAAAATGATGAAAGAATGAAAAAAGAAAACTTGCAGAATGATAGAAAAATCCGGCAGCCGCACGCGGCTGCCGGATGAATAATAAACCGGAATTATGCATTTATATACGATTTCAGGAACAAGATCGCCTGCCGGTAGCCCTCGAAGCCAAGGCCCATGAACGTCTTGACGCAGGCCAGACGCGCGTAGGAGATCTGGCGGAAGTCCTCGCGCTGCGTCACGTCGGACAGATGCACCTCGACCGCCGGAATGGCGACGGCCTTCAGCGCGTCCAGAATGGCGACGCTCGTGTGCGTGTAGGCGGCGGGATTGATGACAATGCCGTCGTAGACGCCGTAGGCGGCCTGGATCTCGTCGACCAGCGCACCCTCGTGGTTGGACTGGAAGACTTTGCACTCCGCGCCAGCCGCGCGGCAGGCGTCCTGGCAGAAGCGGACAAGGGCGTCATAGTTCTGCGTACCGTAGATGGCCGGCTCGCGCAGGCCGAGCAGATTGAGGTTCGGCCCGTTCAGAATCAGAAGCTTCATAAAACTACCTCCCGGAGCGCGCGCACGGTGTCTTCCGGCGCGCCGTCGTTGGAAATCATATGGTCGGCAAATTTCTCGTAGAGCGGCTTGCGCTGCGCATAGATGGCCTCCGGCCCCAGCGCCTGCGAGACGGGCCGCCCGCTGACGGGCAGCTTTTCCAGCGCGCGGTGCAGGCAGACGATCACGCCGTTCTGGTGCAGGAGCGGATAATTTTCCGCCCGCGTCACGCAGCCGCCGCCCGTGGCGATGACGAGCCCGGACTGCTTGCCGAGCTGGGCGAGCACCGCAGTCTCCCGCGCGCGGAAGCCCGCTTCGCCCTCCCGGCGGAAAATTTCCGGGATCGGCATCCCGGCCTGCGCTTCAAGCACCTGGTCGGCGTCCACAAACTCGCGGCCAAGCTGCCGGGCGAGCATCGTGCCGACCGTGGTCTTGCCGCTGCCGGGCATGCCGATGATGACGATATTCTGCATGCGCGCGGCGAGGGAAGCGGTGATCTCTGTGATCCGGCTGTCCGGGACCGGCTGTCCGGTAAAATCCTCGCAGCTCTTTTTTGCCTGCGCCGTGAGCATCAGAAAGCCGTTGGCGCACGGAATGCCGAGCCGCTCCGCCTGCAGAAGAAACTCCGTCCGCGCCGGGTTATAGACCACGTCCAGCGCGGCCTGCAGCTCCGGGAAGCGGGCAAGGGACACCGGCGATACGCCGGTGTTCGGGAACATGCCGGCGGGCGTCGTGTTGACGGCAATCTGGGCGTCCGCGTGCCGGTCCAGATTCTCATAATTGTCTGCCCCGTGGCGGGAGATCACGACGACCTCGCGCGCACCGAGGGCTTTCAGGACATACTGCGCCGTGAGCGACGCGCCGCCGCTGCCGAAGACGAGCGCCTTTTTCCTGGCAATGTCCGCGCCGCAGGCCTGCACGAGCATGGAAAAGCCGTAGGCGTCAGTATTATCGCCCCAGAGCGTGCCGTCCGGCCTGCGGACGATGGTGTTGACCGCGCCGATGGCCCGCGCGGTCTCGGACAGCCCGGCGCAGTAGGGGATGACGTCCTTTTTATACGGGATCGTGACGTTCAGCCCGTCAAACGCGCCGGAGGAGAGGAAGCTGCCGAGCTGTTCCGGCTCGACCTCGAACAGCCGGTAGGAATACCCGGCCAGCTCCTTGTGGATGGCGGGTGAATAGCTATGGCCAAGCGTCCGGCCGAGAAGCCCGCAGCGAAGAAATTCAAAAGCCATAGCCGAGCTCCTCCTTGCGCGCCATCACGGCGTCCAGCACCGCGATGGCCGCCGCCGCTTCCACACAGGGGACGGCGCGCGGCACGATGCACGGGTCGTGGCGGCCCTGAATGACGAGCGTCTTGTTTTCCATCTGCCCGAGACTGACCGAGCGCTGCTGCCGGGCGATGGAGGGCGTGGGCTTGAAGGCCGCGCGAAAGACGATGGGCATGCCGTCGGAAATGCCGCCTAGAATGCCGCCGCAGTGGTTCGTCTCGGTCACGACCACGCCGTTTTCCACGCGGAACGGGTCGTTATTCTCGCTGCCGCGCATGCGCGCCGCGGCGAAGCCCGCGCCAAATTCAATGCCCTTGACGGCGGGAATGGCGAAGATCGCGCGGGAAATGAGGTTTTCCAGCCCGTCAAACATCGGATCGCCGATGCCCGCCGGAAGCCCCTCGACGACGCACTCGATCACGCCGCCGACGGAATCGCCGTCCGCGCGCGCCGCGGCGATCTCCGCCTGCATGGCGGCTGCCGCCGCGTCAGAGACTGCGGGGAACGGCTTTTCGCCGACCGGAGACAGGAACGGGGAATCGTCGGTGACTGCGCCGACGGAGACGATCCGCGCGCGGACCGTGACGCCCTGCGTTTTCAGAAGCTGCAGGCAGATGCCGCCCGCGATGCACAAGGGCGCGGTCAGACGGCCGGAGAAGTGGCCGCCGCCCGCGACGTCCTGTGCGCCGGAGAACTTCATCTGCGCGGTATAGTCCGCGTGGCCAGGGCGCGGCGTGTCACGGAGGTTGTCATAGTCGCCGGAGCGGGTATTGGTGTTGCGGATGATGGCCGTCAGCGGCGCGCCGCACGTGCGGCCGTTCGATAAGCCGCAGAGGATCTCGGGTGCGTCCGCTTCCTTCCGCGGCGTCGACCAGGCATTCTGGCCGGGCGCGCGGCGGCGGAGAAACTGCTGCAGTGCGTCCAGATCGACGGGAAGTCCGGCGGGCAGGCCGTCGACCGTTACGCCGATGGCCGGCGCGTGCGACTGGCCGAAGATGGCGACGGTCAGATTACCGGTATAGACACTGCTCATAGGGCATCCTCCTTGAGTGATGAAAAATCGTCCCAGAACGCGGGATAGGATTTGGCGACGCATTCGCTGCCCGTGACAATTACAGGCCCCGCGCAGCCGCAGGCGGCGACAGCCGCGCTCATGGCGATGCGGTGGTCGCCAGCGGCGTCCGCCGTGCCGCCCTGCAGCATGGGGACACCGGTGATGGTGAGCGCGTCCGGGCCTTCCTGCACCTGCCCGCCCAGCGCGCGGATGAGCGCCGCCGTCGTCGCGAGCCGGTCGGATTCCTTCAGCCGCAGGCGCGCGGCGTTTTCAATGTGCGTCTCGCCCTCGGCCAGCGCGGCCAGAGCGGAGACGGTCGGGATCAGATCCGGGATCGGCCCGGCGTCCACCGTGATCCCGCGCAGCGCGCGGCGTCGGACCGTGACGGATGTGCCGTCCACCCGAACCTCCGCGCCGAAGCGCGTCAGAAGCGTCAGAATCGCCCGGTCGGCCTGCAGGGAGTCCTGCACAAGGCCATGGACGGTGATCCCCGCTTTGCTAAGCGCGCCCATGCAGAGGAAGAACGCCGCGTTCGACCAGTCGCCCTCGACTGTCTGCACAGCGGGCGCGTGATAGAACTGCTGGCCCTCGATCTGGTAGCTCTGGCCGGTTTTCTGCACGGTGCTCCCGGCGGCGCGGATGGCCTGCTCCGTCATGGCGACGTACTGTGCCGACTGGAGTTCCCCCGTGACTGTCAGCGTACTGTCCCCGAAAAGGAGCGGCAGCGCGAACAGCAGACCGGATACGAACTGCGACGAGACGCTTCCCGGCAGGGTGTAATCCCCCGCCGTCAGCTGCCCGGACACGTGAAGCACATCGCCGCAGCGCCGGAGCGTCATCCCGTGTGCCTGCAGAAGCTCCTGCAAAGGGGACAGCGGCCGCTCGGGCAGACGTCCGTGCATCCGCACCTCCGCGCTGACGCCGAGTGCGCCGAGAACGGGCAGCAGAAACCGGAGCGTCGAGCCGCTTTCGCCGACGTCCAGCTGCGCGGTATGCGCAGCCGCGCCGGAGAGCGGGCGGATGTGCAGCGCGCCGTCCTGCGCGTCGATCGCAGCGCCGAGTGCGCGCAGACACCGGACGGTCGCTGCGATATCGTCGTTCGTCGCGTTCAGATAGAGACAGCTTGGCGCGTCGGACAGGGCGGCGCAGATGAGCATGCGGTGCGCCTGCGATTTGGAGCAGGGGATCGTGACAGCGCCCGCGCGGGCGCCGCCAGAAAGCGTCCGGTTCATCGCGCCCCTCCGGCCTGCAGCCATGCAAGCAGCTCCGACGCTGGCGTTTTGAGGATCTGGCAGCTGCCGATCTGCGTCGGGACGATCAGATTGATCGAGCTGCCGGAGGATTTTTTGTCATGTACGACCGTGCGCAGCAGCGCATCTGCCGGATACGCACAGTCGGTCGGCAGGCCGTACTGCTGGAGAAGCAATACAATTGCGTCCCGCGTTTCCGCGCTGCAAAGGCCATACGAGACCGCGGCGCGCGCCATCATGGCCATGCCGATGGCGACGGCGGAGCCGTGACTGACGGAAAAGCCGCTGCAGGCCTCGATGCCGTGACCGAACGTGTGGCCAAGGTTCAGAAGCTGCCGCGTGCCGCAGTCAAATTCGTCCTGCGAGACGATATCCCGCTTCATCCGGACGCAGGTCTCAATGATGTGCTCGAGCTGATCGCGGGCGGGCACGGAACTGAGATCGTCAAAGAACGGGGCGTTCCCCAGAACGGCATATTTGATGACCTCGGCGCAGCCGTCGCGGAAGATGTTTTCCGGAAGCGTCTGCAGACAGTCCGGATCGCAGAGAACGAGCCACGGCTGGTAGAATGTTCCGGCAAGATTTTTGCCCGCGGGCAGATCGATGGCCGTCTTTCCGCCGACGGACGAATCGACCATGGCCAGAAGCGTCGTCGGGATCTGGATAAAGCCAAGCCCGCGCAGATACGTCGATGCGGCAAAGCCCGTCAGATCGCCGACCACGCCGCCGCCCAGCGCGACCAGCGCGTCCGTGCGCGTCAGCCGCTGCGCGGCAAGCACGTCCAGAAGCTGCAGATATGTCGCGGCGTTCTTGGAACTCTCGCCATGGGGGAAAACAAACGTGCAGACGCGGAAGCCTTCTGCTTCAAGGCTCCTCTGCACCGTCTCGCCGAACAGCGGCCATACCGCGTCGTCGGAGACGATCATAATGGCCGAAGCCTTCGTGACGCCGCGGATCTGCGCGCCAGCGCTTTGCAGAAGCCCGCGCCCGATCAAAACGTCATACTGCCGCGAGGCGGGGATATGCACGGTTTTCATCGGCCGTCGACCTCCTCCTTGCGCTTTTTGCCGTCCTCGAGCAGCTGCGTCAGCGCAGCGCCGTCGTTATCGGCGATGGCGGCGCGGTACTGCATGAGACTGTCCATCAGGCAGTCCAGCTCGCGGAGCAGGCAGTCGCGGTTTTCCAGAAACAGCTCCGACCACATCGGGGCATTCAGCCACGCGACGCGGGTCATATCTTTGTAGCTGCCGGCGGAGAAGCCCTTGTGCGCCTTGGCTGTCGGGCTTTTGATGTAGGCGTTGGAGACCAGATGCGCCATCTGCGAGGTGAAGGCGATCATCTCGTCATGATTTTCCGCCGTAGTGACGGAGTAGCTGCCGAAGCCCGCGGGGCTGAGCAGCTCCTTGGCGCGGGTCAGAAGCTCGATGTTGTCAAAGTCCGGCGGGACGATGACCATCGGGGCGTTATGATAGAGGTTCGCGCGCGCATGGCCGAAGCCGGAATACTGCGTGCCTGCCATCGGATGCCCGCCGAGATAGCAGAAGCCGTATTCCTTCGCGAGCGGGAAGGCCTGGCTGCACACGACGCGCTTGGTGCCGCAGCAGTCGATGACGAGCGGCTTTTCGCCGATGTGCGGCGCGGCCTGCCGCAGATAGTCGATGGCGGCCTGCGGGCGGACGCACAGAAGCACGAGATCACAGCTGCCGATGCTGTCCATGGTCAGCGGTTCGTCGACCGCGTCGGCCAGCTGCGCGAAGGAGAGAACGCTCTCGTCCGCATCATGGCCGAGAACGGTCCAGCCCGCGGCGTGATATGCCTTTGCAAACGAGCCTCCGATGAGGCCGAGACCTACGATGCCGACCGTCATTTCGTCACCGCCTCGCGGACTGCGCGGACCTTTTCGGCGACCTCGGCGAACTGCTCGCAGGTGAGCGACTGCGCGCCGTCGCACAGCGCGTGGATAGGATCGTTGTGCACCTCGACGATGACGCCGTCCGCGCCGCAGGCGGCTGCCGCCAGCGTCATGGGCGGGACAAGGCGGTTGATGCCCGTGGAGTGGCTGGGATCGACAATGACCGGCAGGTGCGACAGCTCGTGCAGCATCGGCACGGCGGCAAGGTCGAGCGTGTTGCGGGTGTAATCGTCAAACGTGCGGATGCCGCGCTCGCAGAGGATGACGTTGTCGTTGCCGCTGGCCATGATGTATTCCGCGCTCATCAGCAGCTCCTTGAGCGTGTTGGCAAGGCCGCGCTTGAGAAGGATCGGCTTTTTGACCGAGCCCATCTCCTTGAGAAGGTCATAGTTCTGCATGTTGCGTGCGCCGATCTGGATGACGTCGACGTTGTCAAAGAGCGGCAGGTGCTTGATATTCATCAGCTCCGTCACGATGGGAAGCCCCGTCTCCTGCTTGGCAATCTCGAGAAGGCGCAGGCCCTGCTCGTGCAGACCCTGGAAGTCATACGGCGAGGTGCGCGGCTTGAACGCGCCGCCGCGCAGCAGCTGCGCGCCCGCGGCCTTGACGGCCTTGGCGACATAGACGATCTGCTCCTCCGATTCAACGGAGCACGGGCCCGCGATCATGGCGAAATGCCCGCCGCCGAACTTCGCGTCGCCGACCGACACGACGGTGTCGTCCGGGTGGAACTTGCGGTTGCAGCATTTGAAGGGATCGGTGACCCGCTTGACGGAGTCGACGATCTCCAGACTTTCCAGCAGAGACATATCCAGACGGCTCGTATCGCCGACAAGGCCGAGAACGGTCTGATACTCGCCCAGCGACGGGTGTACGTCAAGACCCTGCGCCTTGAGCCAGCTGATGAGCTGATTTCTCTTTTCCTCGGGAACGTTGTGCTTCAGAACGACAATCATGTTGGTGACCTCCAATCAACAATAAAAAATGCGGCACAGTCAATTCTGTGCCGCATCAAAACTTACTCTCTTTTGCGCATCACAAATTGACCTTACTATCTGACGACAGTAAAGTAATAGTAGGATGCGAAAACAGTCGAGAACATAAGAATAAAACTCCTTTAACTTGCTGAAGACATCATAGCACGCGGCGGGATGCTTGTCAACCGGAAATCCTGGAAAAACCGCAGCAGCTTACAGCTTTTCCGCTTCCTCCAGCCAGAGCCTGCTCGATGCGTCGGACGGCATGCGCCAGTCACCGCGCGGCGAGAGCGTGACCGAGCCGACCTTCGGGCCGTCCGGGATGCACGAGCGCTTGAACTGCTGCTGGAAGAACCGGCGGCAGAACGTCTTGAGCCAGTGCAGGATCGTCTCGCGGCTGTACTTGCCGCCGTAGGCGTAGGACGCCATCCGGAAGAGCTTGCGCGGGCGCGAGCCGAAGCGGAGCGTATGGTACAGGAAGAAATCGTGCAGCTCATACGGGCCGACAAGATCCTCGGTCTTCTGCGCGATCTGGCCGTTTTCGTCGGCCGGAAGCAGCTCCGGCGAGACGGGCGTGTCGAGGATGTCCAGCAGAATGTCGCGCAGGGCCGGGGCGCTGCTGTCCGCCTCATAGCGGACGATATACCGCACCAGCGTCTTCGGCACGGAGCAGTTGACCGCGTACATGGACATGTGGTCGCCGTTGTATGTCGCCCAGCCGAGTGCCAGCTCGGACAGATCACCCGTGCCGATCACAAGCCCGCCGGACTGGTTGGCGATGTCCATGAGGACCTGCGTGCGCTCGCGCGCCTGACAGTTTTCATACGTGACGTCATGCACGGCCTCGTCGTGACCGATGTCCGCGAAGTGCTGGCGGACGGAGGCGGTGATGTTGACCTCCTGCACGCTGACGCCGAGTGCCTCACACAGCGCGACGGCATTGGACTTTGTGCGCTTCGTCGTGCCGAAGCACGGCATGGTGACGCACAGGATCTCCTTCCGGCTGCGCCCGGCCAGATCAAAGGCGCGCACGCACACCAGAAGCGCCAGCGTGCTGTCCAGCCCGCCGGAAATGCCCAGCACGACGGTCTTCGCGTGCGTATGCTCGATGCGCTTTTTCAGGCCCTGCGACTGGATGCGCAAAATTGCCTCCGCGCGGGCGCGCAGCTGCTCGTCATACGGCGGGACAAACGGGTTGGGGGCAAAGTGGCGCGTCAGCGCGGTGTCGCGCAGCGGCTGGAAGAACAGAACGGTCTGCAGATCCGGTACGGCGTCGTAGGTCGTGACGCGGTGGCGCTCATGCGCCAGACGCTGCACGTCAATCTCGGAGACCGTCAGCTCCGCATCACCGAACGGCTCGTTTTCGGCCAGAATGGTCCCGTTTTCCGCGATCAGATGGTGGCGGGAGAAAACCATGTCCTGCGTCGATTCCGTGGGCGAGGCGCTGCAGTAGACATACCCGCAGGCCAGCCGCGCAGACGTGGACGAGACAAGCGAGCGCCGGTATTCGGCCTTGCCGATGACCTCGTCCGAGGCGGAAAGATTGAGGATCATGGCAGCGCCGCCCGCGCAGAGGCCGGTCGACGGCGGGCAGGGCACCCAGAGATCCTCGCAGAGCTCCACGCCGAAGGTATAGTCCGGCATGCCCGCACAGGCGAACAGCAGCTTTGCCCCAAACGGAACCATCTGGCCGCAGAGCGTCAGCTCATAATTTTTTCCGCCGAGAACGCTCGCCGAGGCGAACTGCCGCAGCTCGTAAAACTCACCGTAGTTCGGGATATGCGTCTTCGGCACGACGCCGAGAATGCGCCCGGCGTGCACAACAGCCGCGCAGTTATAGAGCTTTCCGCCGAACCGCAGCGGAAGCCCCACCGCGACGACGGGATAGAGCGCTTTGGATGCTTCCACGATCGCCTGCAGCGCAGGCTCCACCGCGCCGAGCAGGCAGTCGGAGAAAAACAAATCGCCGCACGTGTAGCCCGTCAGGCAAAGCTCCGGCAGCACCAGCACATTGACGCCCGCCGCGTCTGCCTCCCGCATGCGCGCAAGCACGGTCTGCGTATTGTATTCCACATCCGCGACCACAACATCGACCGTCCCGGCTGCAGTCTTGATAAATCCGTCTTTCATGCCAAACGCTCCTGATTTGTGTAGTTACCTATACGATACACGCTTTTGGGGGAATTATCAAGACGGGACCGTCAAATTGTTATATCCTTGGAAATCATTTACAATGGATTCATCGTATAAACAACCGGCAGCAGTCACTTGACTGCTGCCGGTTGTTGCGCTAAGCGGTTATTTGTTGTCCTTATGCGTGCTCACCTTTGGGCCTGCAGGTTTTTCTTCTTGTGAAAGAGCGCCAAAATGATACATAACCCATAGAAAAAGCGCCAAAATGATACGCGACGATCGCCTCGACAAACGAGAAGTTGTCGCTTTACTTTACTTCTGTTGCGTCTTAATCAAAATGCATTCGGTTACAAGTGCCATCGTTATTAAGGCTCCCACAAAGGTGAAATAACTCAATCCATACACCAACGGCAAAAGAGAAATAACTGCTGTAATAATTGAAAGAACAAACATAGAATTGAAAACTCCATTTTTCTTTAATGAAATCAACGACAGCAACAAGATAACAACAGTAAGTACGGCTGTAATAAGTGGAGCAAAATTTGCATAGCCAAACGGTATTGGACTAAAGTATGAGAATGTTTCTTTTACTCTTTCTGTCGGAGATGGAGCAAAAATACAAACTGCCCCAAGCGGCAATATTTCTAACGCTATTGTTATAGCTGGCAAAACTACTAAACTGATTTTCTTCATGTTCTGTACCTCTTTCGTAAATCCCGATTTATCAAAATAATTATACCGGAAAAGTATGAATTTTTCAACCATTCAAGCCAATAAAGACCCAGCAAATCTACTCTTTGACCTTTGCAGCATAGTCCGCCGAGCTCACTTCCATCCGCTGCTTCGCTCTGTGCAGGGCGAGCACCGCTCCTTGTAGTGCGATGATCTCTTCGTCGATCCTGTGGAGTGCGGCCTTGTTCTCCGGTTCAAGTGCAAGTTCGGCTCCGTCCCGGACGGCCTCGACCACTTCTTCGGCGCTGTCAACGAGCGTTCTCATTGCTGCGAGGTACGTTGCTTTCAGCACCTCTTCGTTCACATGGTGGCTGTCGCATTCGGCGCGGCCGTTGATGATATGATTGCAGCATCCCCATGATGCCCCGTCCGCTTGCCGCTGCCCATCGTGCGTACCTGCCCGCGGAGCGTTGATCCGCATATACCGCACGCGAGCATCCCGCTGAACGGGTAACGGCTGCTATCCGTAATAGCACAATGTCTCGCATTTTTTCAAGAATTAAAGGCGACAAAATTGTGACTTGACGTGGTTAATCTTATGAATTCTTGTCCTCGTAGGGTTCAAGTCCTACCTCCTATATCCTTTTGTGCGTTCTTTTCAGAGCAAAGAAACGCGAAAAGTACAACAGCGGTTTTGGGCTGTTTCTGCCGTTGAAAGCAAAAAATCGGGCTCCGCAGCAGCCGCTCGACCGCTCCGAAGCCCGATTTAACTGTATTTGCCCTGCTTTTTTGCCCAAAATGCAGAAAAAAACCTCTCTTACCTTTGCAGACAAAAGAGGTTTCTTTGATGGCAGGGGATGAGGGATTCGAACCCCCGCAAACGGAGTCAGAGTCCGGTGTGCTACCGTTACACAAATCCCCTAAATGACTTCTTTCCGAAGCGCATGATTATTATAACGATTTCCTGCAAAAAGTCAAGACTAATTTTTTCTTTTTTGCAGAAATTAAAATGGACGTTAAAAAAGCCGGTTAATTCAGGAGGAACAGGAAACGACTGCGGCCTACGCGGCGTATTTGCGGCGGAAGGGCGGCGTTCCTGCTTTTTTCCAAGGAAAACAGACTTTCTTTTACATGTGCTGCGCGCGGTTGCTTTCTGTCCTGCCCGGTCATGCTAAAGGCGCTGAGAATATTGGGGAGAGGATGAGAGTATGAAGCAGTTGTTTCATAAAAGAATACCGGCGCTGCTTGCGGCGTTCGCGCTGGCGCTGGCGTTCAGCGTGCAGACGCTTGCGGCGGGGCGGACGCTCGTGCCGGGCGGATATACCGTGGGAATCAAGCTGTATATGGAAGGGCTTATGGTGACTGAGGTGGAGGACGGTGCGCCGGCCCAGCGCGCGGGCCTCAAAAAGGGCGACGTGATCGTCAGCGCGGGCGAAACGAAGACCGACAGCGCGCAGACGCTTCTGGATACGGTCCAGACGCCGGAGCCAGTGGTGCTTCGCATCGAGCGCGGCGGGCGCGAGGCGGAGTTCCTCGTCACGCCGGAACGGACGGCGGACGGCTACCGGCTGGGGATTCTGGTCCGGGATCACATCGCCGGGATCGGCACGGTCACGTATTATGACCCTGCCGACGGAAGCTACGGCGCGCTGGGCCACGGCGTCAGCGGGCTGGACGGGACGCAGCTTCTGATGATGCAGTCGGGCTATCTCGTCCGGTCGAGCGTCGCGGAGGTGAGAACCGGCACGCGCGGCGCGCCTGGCGAGCTGCACGGGATCTTTGACGTGACGGACGCAGTCGGGACGGTGGAAAAAAACACGTCCTGCGGCATTTTCGGCACGCTCGCGCAGCCTGCGCCCGGCATTGCCGTCGAGACGGCGTCCCGCAGCCAGATCACCGTCGGCCCGGCCGAGATCCTGTCCAATGTGGAGGGCGAGCAGGTGCAGCGCTTTTCCATCCGCATCGACCGGATCGACCCGGACGCGAAAAACGGACGGAACCTGCTCATCACCGTGACGGATGAAGCGCTGCTGGCCAAAACCGGCGGCATCGTGCAGGGGATGAGCGGCAGCCCGATTTTGCAGAACGGCCGCCTCGTCGGCGCGGTGACGCACGTCCTGGTCAATGACCCGACCTCCGGCTACGGGATCTTCATCGAAAACATGCTGGACGCAGCGGGATAAAATGCGGCGGCTTCCGCAAGGAAGCCGCCGCATTTGTTATCTTGCCATTTTCTCTTTCAGGTGCGACAGACGGTCGAGGGCTTCGAGGAGGGTTTCGTCCTTCTTGGCAAAGTGGACGCGGACGATGTGATTCACGTCCTCGTTGAAGAACGACGTGCCGGGGACGCAGGCGACGCCGACCTTCTCGGCCATTTCCAGACAGAAGTCCACGTCGGACTCGCCCTTGCGCATGTACGGGCCGATGTCGGCCAGCACGAAATACGCGCCCTGCGGGTCGGTAAAGGGGATACCGATCTGCTTCAGACCGTCGGTGAACAGCTTCTTCATGTGCGCGTAATGATCGCCAAATTCCTTGTAATAGCTGTCCGGCATATCAAGGCCGACGACAGCGGCTTCCATCAGGGGTGACGGCGCGCCGACGGTGTTGAAGTCGTGGTACTGCTTGATGCGGTCCATGATCGGCTTCGGCGCGATGGCGTAGCCCAGACGCCAGCCGGTGATGGAATACGTCTTGGACAGGCTCGAGCAGCTGACCGTGCGTTCCCACATGCCGGGCAGGCTGTTCATGTAGATATGCTTGTGGCCGTCGTAGACGATATGCTCATAGACCTCGTCCATGATGGCATAGGCGTCATACTTGATGCAAAGCTCCGAGATGAGCTTCAGCTCATCATACGTAAAGACCTTGCCGCTGGGGTTCGACGGGTTGCAGATCAGAATGGCCTTTGCGCCGGCTTTGAACGCGTCCTCAAGGACGTTTGCGTCAAAGTTGAACTCCGGCGGGACGAGCGGCACGAAGACCGGCTCACAGTCGGCCATAATGGCCTGTGCACGGTAGTTTTCAAAGTACGGGGAGAACATGATGATCTTGTCGCCGGGATTCGTCAGGGCGAAGATCGTGTCGACCATGGCCTCGGTCGAGCCGATGGTGACGACCATGTCGGTCTCCGGGTCGAGCGTGCGGCCCATGAAGCGGCCGGCCTTGCGCGCGAGCGCCTGCCGGAAGTTCGGCGCGCCCATCGTGATGGGATACTGGTGCGGGCCGAGCGCGCTGACCTCTGCCAGACGGTCGGTGAGCGCCTTGGGCGGGTCAAAGTCTGGGAAGCCCTGCGCCAGATTGATCGCGCCGCAGGCCAGACTGACGCGCGTCATCCGGCGGATGACGGAATCGGTGAATAATTTGTTTTTTCTGCTCATTTCCTGCATGGTGTGTTCCTGCCTTTCTCAGTGCGCTGCAACGATCCCAAGCGTAGTTTCATCGGCGAGCGCGATGCCGCTCTTCTGCAGGAGCGCGGCGACCGCCGCTGTGTCGGAGACGCGGAGGATCATATAGGCCATGCCGTTCGGCTGGCCGAAGATAGAATACATATAATTGACGTCGACGCTGTTTTTTGCCAGAAGCTGCAGAAGACCGCTCAGCCCGCCCGGCGCGTCGGGAACACCCGCGGCGATGACCTCGCTGGTGGAGTAGATGAACCCGTTCTCCCGCAGCACGCGGCAGGCCTCCGGCTCGTGGCTGGCGATCAGGCGCAGAACGCCGTAGTCCGAGGTCTCGGCAATGTTGATGGCGCGCAGGTCTACGCCGCTGTCTGCCAGCAGCGCGGTGATCTCGGCCAGACGGCCGGCACGGTTTTCCAGAAATACGGAAATCTGATGAATAGCCATAGAATCGTCCTCCTTTAGATCTTACGCTTGTCGATCACGCGGATGGCTTTGCCCTCGCTGCGGGCGATGGACTTCGGGGAGACCAGATGGACCTGCGCATAGATGCCAAGCATGGCCTTGAGCGCGGCGACGAGGCTCTTTTCGCGCTTCGTGATCTCGGCCAGAGAATCGGAGAAGTGGTCGGGCGTCATCTCGACGAGGACGTCGAGCGTGTCGGAGTTGTTGACGCGGTCGACTACGATCTGATAGTTGGACGTGTAGCCCTGCTCCAGCAGGACCGTCTCGATCTGCGACGGGAAGACGTTGACGCCCTTGACGATCAGCATATCGTCGCTGCGGCCTCTCGGCTTGCACATCTTGATGTGCGTGCGGCCGCAGGGGCATGCTTCGCGGCGCAGCACGCAGATATCGCGCGTGCGGTAGCGCAGCAGCGGAAAGGCCTGCTTCGTGATGGACGTGAAGACCAGCTCGCCCTGCGTGCCTTCCGGCAGGACCTCACCGGTGTCGGGATCGATGATCTCGGCGATAAAATGATCTTCGTTGATGTGCATACCGGCCTGTGCACTGCATTCATAGGCCACGCCCGGGCCGGACAGCTCGGTCAGACCGTAGATATCATAGGCCTTGATGCCGAGGCGCTTCTGGATATCCTGCCGCATCTGTTCGCTCCATGCTTCCGCGCCGAAGATACCAGCCTTGAGATGGATCTTGTCCTGCAGACCACGCTCGTGGATGGATTCTGCCAGATAGGCGGCGTAGGACGGCGTGCAGCAGAGGATCGTCGAGCCGAGATCCTCCATGAACTGCAGCTGCCGGTCGGTGTTGCCGGAGGACATCGGGAGCGTCAGGCAGCCAAGCTTCTGGCTGCCGCCGTTGAGGCCGAAGCCGCCGGTGAACAGGCCGTAGCCGTAGGCCACCTGGCAGACATCTTCCACCGTGCCGCCCGCGGCGGCAATGGCTCTCGCGCAGCAGTCCTCCCAGAGGTCAATGTCCTCTTTCGTATAGAACGCGACGACGCGCTTGCCGGTCGTGCCGGAGGTGGAGTGGATGCGGACGCAGTCCTTCAGAGGCACTGCGAGCAGGCCGTAGGGATACGCGTCGCGCAGGTCGGCCTTGCTGAGAAACGGGAGCTTGTAGAGATCATCCCGGCTTTTGATATCGTCTGGCGTGAGGCCTGCCGCTTCCATTTTTGCGCGGTAATAGGGGACATTGTCCCAGACGTGGCGCACCTGCCGCACGAGCCGCTCATCCTGCCAGCTTTTGATTTGCTCGGGGCTGGCACATTCGATTTCTTTCTGATAATAGTGTTCCATGGATGCTCCTTATGCTTCCTTGCCAAGGGCAAAGGCCTTTTTGTTGAGTTCGAGGAATTTGGCCGGGACGCTCTTTTCAATCGCGTCCTGCCACTGCTCGTCTGTAAAGTGGAAATACCGGCTGAGCCGTCCCAGCAGGACGAGATTGACCGCCTTGGCTGAGCCTGCCTGCAAGGCCAGACCCAGCGCGTCCATGGCGTCGAGCCGGATGGGGAGCGCCGCGAGCTTCTGCTCCAGCGCCTTGGGATACTCCGCCGCGCCGGTGATGACCGGCATGGGGTTGATCTTCTGCGTATTTGTCAGCAGAATGCCGCCTTCTTTGAGGTATTCCGCCCAGCGGGCAGCCTCCAGCAGCTCAAAGCTTACAATGATGTCCGCTTCGCCCTTGTCGATGATGGGAGAATAGACCTTGTCGCCGCAGCGCACATAGGTGACGACGCTGCCGCCGCGCTGGCTCATGCCGTGTACCTCGCTGACCTTGACGTCATAGCCGTTTTCCAGCAGAATGCGGCCCAGCAGCTTGCTGGCCAGCAGCGTACCCTGACCGCCGACGCCGACGATCATGATGTTTTTCGATTCCATGGCCATACCTCCTTACGCTTCTCCCAGCGCGCCTTTTTTGCACAGCTGGCGGCACAGGCCGCAGCCCGTGCAGAGGGTGTTGTCGATCTGGACCTTCCCGCCCATCACGCTGATGGCGGGACAGCCGAGCTTCATGCAGGCCTTGCAGCCCACGCATTTTTCGGGCTTTGCTTCGATGGGACCGGGGTGCTTCACATATTTGAGCAGCGCGCACGGGCGGCGGGAGATGATGACCGACGGCTCGCGCGCGGCCAGCTCCTCCTTGACGGCCGTGTCGCACGCGGCAAGATCATACGGATCGACGACGCGCACGCGGCGGATGCCGACTGCGTGGCACAGCGCTTCCAGATCGATCTTCGTACAGGGGTCGCCCTTGAGATTGAAGCCCGTGGTCGGGTTCTGCTGGTGGCCGGTCATGCCGGTGATGGAATTATCGAGGATGATGACGGTCGAGGTCGACTCGTTGTAGGCGATGTTGATAAGGCCTGTCACGCCGGAGTGCATGAACGTCGAATCGCCGATGACAGCGACGGCGTGATCGGCGTTCTGCTCGCCGGAGGCCTTGTTGAAGCCGTGCAGGCCGGAGACGGATGCGCCCATGCAGATGGTCGAGTCGATCGACTGCAGCGGCGCGGCCGCGCCCAGCGTGTAGCAGCCGATGTCGCCGAGAACGGTCAGCTTGTTCTTTTTGAGCGTGTAGAACAGACCGCGGTGCGGACAGCCCGCGCACATGACGGGCGGCCGGGCCGGGATCGGCTCATCGAGGGCGTGACCGGTATGGACAGCCATGCCGAGCTTTTCGGCAATATAATTCTGGCTGAACTCGCCGATGCAGCCGAACAGCTCCTTGCCCGTGACGTTCTGGATGCCGATGGAGCGGCAGTGCGCTTCGATGATCCCGTCCAGCTCCTCCACGACGACGACCTTCTCCACGCTCTTTGCAAACGCGCGGAGCTTCTCGACCGGCAGCGGATGGATCATGCCGAGCTTCAGAACGGGGTATCTGTCGCCGCAGACCTCCTTGACGTACTGGTAGCTCGTCGAGGACGCGACAAGGCCGATGGAGTGATCGAAGCCGTCCTCCACGCGGTTCACATCCGCCGTCTCCGCCCACGCCTGCAGCGCGAGCGTGCGCTGCTCGACGATGGGGTGCCGCGCCTTGGCACAGGCGGGCATCATGACAAATTTGGCGATGTTCTTCTCATAGGGGATGGGCGCGTGTTCCTGCCGGTCGGCGGTCTCAACGACGCTCTGCGCATGCGCCACGCGGGTACACATCTTGAGAAGCACGGGGGTATCGAACTGCTCGGAAAGCTCGTAACCGAGCTTCGCGAACGCCAGCGACTCCGCCGCGTCGGACGGCTCGAGCATCGGGAGCTTCGCCGCGATGGCATAGTGGCGGGAATCCTGCTCGTTCTGGGACGAGTGCATCCCCGCATCATCCGCCACGCCGATGACAAGACCGCCGCGCACGCCGGTATAGGACAGCGTAAACAGCGGGTCTGCCGCGACGTTCAGACCGACGTGCTTCATGCCGCAGAAGCTGCGGTAGCCGGCCAGACTCGCGCCGAAGGCCGCTTCCATGGCGACCTTCTCGTTGGGCGCCCATTCTGCGTAAATTTCAGGATATTTGGCCGCACATTCCGTGATTTCCGTGCTGGGCGTGCCGGGATAGCTGGAGACAAAGCTGCAGCCCGCTTCAAACAGGCCGCGGGCGGCGGCTTCGTTGCCGAGCATCAGAGTTTTCATGGGGGATCCCTCCTGTCCGCGGCAGAGCCGCGAGAAAAAATTATTTTTATTGTATTCTTTTTGACGCGATTCGTCAAGATTCAGGCACGGGTCTGTTCTTCGACCAGCCTGCCGCCGCAGTAGATCTGCCGCAGGACGGGCTTTTCAATCTTTCCGGTCGGGTTGCGCGGGACTTTGGCGAAGATGACGCGCCGCGGCCGCTTGTAGCGCGGCAGCTCGCGGCAGAAGGCGCTGATCTCATCCTCTGTACATTGGACGCCGTCCTTCAGCTCGATGATGGCGGCGGCGATCTCGCCCAGACGTGCGTCGGGAAGCCCGATGACGGCCACATCCTTGATCTTGTCGAAGCGGCGCAGGAAATCTTCGATCTGCACCGGATAGAGGTTCTCGCCGCCGGAGATGATGACGTCCTTCTTCCGGTCGACCAGATAGATGAATCCGTCCTCGTCCTCGCGGGCCATGTCGCCCGTCCAGAGCCAGTCGCCGTGCAGGATCTCCGCCGTGGCCTCCGGGTTTTTATAGTAGCACTTCATGATGCCGGGGCCGCTGACGGCCAGCTCGCCGATTGCGCCGGGCGCGACGTCTTGGCCGTTTTCGTCCAGAATGCGCGTCTGCCAGAGATAGCCCGCCCTGCCGATCGCGCCGATCTTGTCCAGATGGTCGAGACCGAGATGTACGCAGCCGGGGCCGATGGATTCGCTCAGGCCGTAGTTCGTGTCGTATTTATGGTGCGGGAAATATTTGAGCCAGCGCTTGATGAGGCTGGGCGGCACCGGCTGCGCGCCGATGTGCATGAGACGCCACTGCTCCAGAAGATAATGGTCGAGATTGACGCGGCCGGATTCGATCGCGTCGAGGATATCCTGCGCCCACGGCACGAGCAGCCAGACGATCGTGCATTTTTCCTCCGTGACCGTCCGCAGGATCCACTCCGGCTTCACGCCGCGCAGCAGCACGGCCTTGCCGCCAGAGATGAGACTGCCGAACCAGTGCATCTTTGCGCCCGTGTGGTAGAGCGGGGGAATGCAGAGGAAGACGTCGTCCTTCGTCTGCCCGTGGTGATGCTGCTCCGTCATGCAGGAACAGACGAGCGCCCGGTGCCGGTGCAGAATGGCCTTCGGGAAGCCCGTCGTGCCAGAGGAGAAGTAGATCGCGGCGTCGTCCTCTTCGTCAAGCGCAACAGGAGGCGCACTGGAGGAACAGAAGCCCATCAGCCGCAGGCAGTCCTCGGCGTAGGCCGGCACGTTCCGGCCGACAAACAGCCGGATCTTCACGCGGGTCAGGCTCTGCTGGATGGGATCCAGACGGCTGACAAACTCCGGTCCGAAGACCAGCACCTCCACATCGGCAAGATCGAGACAGTAGGCGATCTCGTCTGAAGCATACCGGAAGTTGAGCGGCACCGCGATGCACCCGGCCTTGAGGATGCCAAAGTAGATGGGCAGCCACTCCAGACAGTTCATGAGAAGAATGCCGACCTTTGTCCCGCGCTGCACGCCGCGGCTGAGAAGAAAGTTTGCAAACCGGTTGGCACGCCGGTCAAAATCGCGCCAGGACAGTTCTCGCCGGTACGGTGCGTCGGGCTGCGCCTCGGCAATGAGGCTCGCTTCGCGCCAGGTGACGGCGCTGTCGCGCTCTTCGGATGGGTTGACCTCCACCAGCGCCGTATCCGCGCCGTACAGCCGCGCGTTGCGCTCGAGAAAATCGGTAATGACCATGTTTTTCATACTCCTTTTTGCTGCGGGCAAAAGAAAAACGCCCGCTGCACATCGTAAAAGTGCAGAGGACGAGAAGTTCCCGTGGTACCACCTCTATTTACCGCTTGCGCGGCCTCACCGGACACTGACATGTCCACTGCGCGTTATCGGGCGCACCCGGCTCCGTCTATTGGCGTTTCCACGTTCGGGGAGCTGCTCGGAAGGGTATTCGGCCCGGGGTCCTGCGCTGCCTTGCACCAAGCGGCAGCTCTCTGGGCAGGAGAATACGGACGTACTTGTCTTCGTCATAGCATTTTCTCCTTGGACTTTAGCACGTTTGGCTGTTAAAGTCAAGCGGCGGCGCGACAATTTTCGCAGGTGCTACAAAATCAGACTGCGGCGGTCATGGAAAACGTAGAAAAAAAGGCGGCGGCTTGCGAATGCGCGCCGGATGTGGTAAACTGGATACACACCCAGACAGGAGGGATACCGATGTTTTTCCGACATGCACAGGCAGCTCGCGGCACGCTGTGCGCGCAGGAAGCACCGGAAGGGACCTGTACGGGAAAAAGGTCTGAGATCAGGGCGCGCCGCACTGTGCTGCGGCGCGCCCTGCGTGCTTCCGTTTCGCTTGCAATGCAGTGCGGCGGAGGGTATAATACCATATATAAGGAATGGTCTGCGGCCAGAGTTCCGGCAGCGAGACTGAAAGAGAGGATCACCTATGGATGAACGGCTTACTTCATTTTTGAAACGGTTCCAGTCGGAGCCGGCTCCGGATGCCTTTCGGTATCTCGGCTGTCACCCGGCAGACGGGGAAGGATACGTCTTCCGTGTCTGGGCGCCCAATGCAGAGGCTGTGCATGTGGTAGGTGCGTTCAATTTCTGGAACCCCGAGGATCTGCCGATGCAGCCAATCGGCGCGGGCGTGTGGGAAGCGGTCTCCGTCTACGCGAAGGCCGGACAGGCATATAAATACTGCGTGACCGGCCGCTCCGGCTGCACGGTCTATAAGACCGATCCCTATGGCCGGCGCTGCTGCGCCCTGCCGGAGACGTCGAGCATCATCTGCCCGCCGCCACAGTTCCGCTGGCACGACGCGGCCTACCGCGCGCGCACGGCGAAGCAGACCGCCATCTCCCGCCCGGTCAACATCTACGAGGTCCATGCCGGCTCGTGGAAGCGCCATGAAGACGGCAGCTATCTCAGCTATGAGGAGCTTGCGGCGGAGCTGGTCCCTTATGTCAGGGACATGGGCTATACCCACATCGAGCTGCTGCCCATCATGGAATACCCCTACGACCCGTCGTGGGGCTATCAGGTCACCTGCTACTTTGCTCCGACCCACCGCTACGGCACGCCGGAGCAGCTGATGCAGTTCGTGGACGCCTGCCACAAAGCGGGCCTCGGCGTGATCCTCGACTGGGTGCCTGCGCATTTCCCGAAGGACGAGAACGGTCTTTTCGAGTTTGACGGCAGCTGCTGCTATGAGCTGTCCGACCCGTCCATGAACGAGCACCCCGACTGGACGACCCGCATCTATGACTATGGCAAGCCGGAGGTGCAGTCGTTCCTCATCTCCAACGCCTGCTACTGGCTCAGTGAGTTTCATGTCGACGGGATTCGAGTCGATGCGGTTGCATCCATGCTGTATCTGGACTATAATCGGAAGCAGTTCAAGCCCAACCGCTACGGCGGCCGCGAGAATCTCGAGGCAATCGATTTCCTGCGCAATCTCAACGCAGCGGCGTTCAAGGCCGACCCCGCGGCCATGATGATCGCCGAGGAATCCACGGCCTTCCCGATGGTCACGAAACCTGCGTATGACGGCGGTCTCGGGTTCCTCTTCAAGTGGAACATGGGCTGGATGAACGACATGCTCAAATACATGTCCCTTGACCCCCTGTGGCGCAAGGGCGACCATAACGCGCTGACGTTCTCCATGACCTACGCCTATTCCGAGAACTTCATCCTGCCGCTCAGCCACGACGAGGTCGTACACGGCAAATGCTCGCTCATCAATAAGATGCCGGGTAATTACGACGATAAATTCAACAATCTTCGCGTCTTTTTTGCCTACCAGATGGCGCATCCCGGCAAGAAGCTCAACTTCATGGGCAATGAATTTGCCCAGTTCATCGAGTGGAACTACAAGCAGGGGCTGGACTGGCTGCTGCTGGACTATGACAGGCACCGCCAGATGCAGTCCTTCGTCCGCACGCTCAACCATTTCTATCTTGAAAACCGCTGCCTGTGGGAGAACGATTCCGACTGGGACGGCTTCCGCTGGCTCTCCTGCGACGACCGGGACAATTCCGTCATCGCCTTCCGCCGCCGCAGCCGCAAGGGACAGGAGCTGATCGCCGTGTGCAATTTCTGCCCCGTCCTGCGCGAGGACTACCGCCTGCCGCTGCCAAAGGCCGGCTGGTACCGGCCGGTCCTCAACACGGACGACGCGAAGTTCGGCGGCTATGACTTCCAGCCCGCGGCCGTCCACGCGGAAAAGGAAAAACAGCCGCAGGGAGAATATGCCTACAGCGGACGCTTCCGCATCCCGCCGATGAGCGTCTGCTTCTATAAACACACAAGAAACAATCCGGAGAAATAAAAGAAGGAAGAAAAACAGGAGGAGATTCAGGTATGCAATTCCAGAAAAAACGCTGCGTCGCCATGCTTCTGGCAGGCGGTCAGGGCAGCCGGCTGATGGTCCTGACGGAAAACACCGCCAAGCCCGCCGTACCGTTCGGCGGAAAATACCGCATCATCGATTTCCCGCTTTCCAACTGCGTAAACTCCAAGATCGACACCGTCGGCATTCTGACCCAGTACCAGCCGCTCGAACTCAACGAATACATCGGCAACGGCCAGCCGTGGGGCCTCAACTCATCCCATGGCGGCGTGCAGGTGCTGCCGCCCTATGCCAAGAGCAAGAACTCCGAGTGGTACAAGGGTACGGCCAACGCCATCTATCAGAACATCCCGTTTATCGAGCGCTATAACCCCGACAATGTGCTGATCCTCTCCGGCGACCATATCTACAAAATGGACTATGCCGCCATGCTCCGCTTCCACGAGCAGCGCGATTCCGACTGCACCATCGCCGTGCGCGAGGTGCCGCTCAAGGAGGCCAGCCGCTTCGGCATCATGAACACCCGCGAGGACGGCTCAATCTACGAATTTGAGGAGAAGCCGAAAAAGCCCAAGAGTACCAACGCCTCCATGGGCATCTACGTGTTCAAGTGGAGCGTCCTCAAGGCCTTCCTCGAGGCGGACGAGGCCGACCATACCAGCGAAAACGACTTCGGCAAGAACATCATCCCCGCCATCCTGAACGCTGGCCACCGGCTTTTCGCCTACCGGTTTGAGGGCTACTGGAAGGACGTCGGCACGATCTCGAGCCTGTGGGAGGCCAACATGGACCTTTTGGGCAAGCATCCGGCTTTCGACATCTATGGCACGGCCGGCCACAAGATCTACGCCAGAAACCAGGCCATGCCGTCCAGCTACATCTCCAAATCCGCCGAGATCCGCGAGAGCTTCGTCGCCGAGGGCTGCAACATCGAAGGTTCCATCAATCACTCCATCATCTCCACCGGCTGCTCGGTCGGCAAAGGCGCGGAGGTCACCGACAGCGTCATCATGCCGGATGTCGTCATTGAGAACGGCGCGGTGATCCGCAGCGCGATCATCGCAGAGGGCTGCCATGTCAAGGCCGGCGCGCGCATCGGCGGCTACACCGAGGGGGAAGAGCGCAGGATCAGCGTCATTGGAAAGGACAAGACCATCGCAGAAGGCACCGTGATCGATGCCGGCGCGATCGTATAAGAGAGGGGGATGTGCAGCATGGAAGCAATGGGCATTATTTTCTCCAATATTTATGACAATAACATGGGCGAGCTGACCCGCGAGCGGACCTCCGCCTCCATCCCGTTCGGCAGCCGCTACCGCCAGATCGACTTTGCCTTGTCCAACATGGCAAACTCCAAGATCAGCAACATCGGCATCGTCACCAAGTATAATTATCAGTCCCTGATGGACCATCTCGGCACCTGCGAGGAGTGGGACCTGAAGCTCGGCGAGGGCGTGCGCTTCCTGCCGCCGTATGCGACCGGCCACACGGGAGCCTACCGCGGCAAGCTCGAGGCCATGCAGACCGCCATGCCGGTCCTGGGCCGGTCGGACGCGGAGTATGTCGTGCTGTCGGATACGACGGTGCTGTGCGCCATCAACTTTGCGGCCGTTCTGGAGGAGCATGTCGCCTCCGGCTGTGACATCACCGTCATTGCCAAGCCCGGCTACGCCGACGGCAAGCGCCGGCAGCCGCTGGCGGTCAAGCTTGGCGACGACGGCAAGATCGTCGATCTGGCTGTCGACTACTGCGCGCCGGAGGATTACCTCGTTGGCATGAGTATGTTCATCATGCGCCGGGACAAGCTCGTGCAGGTCATCCGCGAGATGGTCCCGCACGGCAAGTATCACCTCGAGCGCGACTTCATCCTGCCGGAATACAACGCCGGCAATCTGAAGGTCAATGTCTACCCGTTCCACAATGTCGCCCTGTTCAATCAGAGCGTGGACGAGTATTTTGCCAACAACATGAAGCTGCTCGACGCCGATGTGCGCAGCAGCCTCTTCCGCAGTGAGATCCCCATCTACACCAAGGTCCGCGACGCAGTGCCGACGCTCTTCGGCTACCATGGACAGGCGGCCAATTGCCTGATTGCCGATGGCTGCCACCTGTTCGGCAAGGCGGAGAACTCCGTCATCTTCCGTGAGGTGGATATCGACGAGGGCGCCGAGGTGCGCGACTCCATCATCATGCAGGGCAGTAAGATCGGCGCGGGCGCGTCCGTCCGGTACTGCATCCTCGATAAAAATGTGACCATCCGCCCGGGCACGCAGCTGCTCGGCTCAAAGGACCACCCGCTTGTGGTCGATAAAGGAGATACCGTATGAAAATCGCAGTAGTTGCCTCCGAGGCCGCGCCGTTCGTCAAGACCGGCGGCCTTGGCGACGTGATGCAGGCGCTCCCGCTTGCGCTTTCCAATCAGAAAAATACATATGTCAGCCTGTTTGTGCCGTATTACAGCCAGATCAAATATTCTGGCAAGTGGCAGACGGAGTTTTTGGGCGCATTCGATGTGCCTCTGGCGTGGCGGCGCGAATACGTCGGCATCTTCCGCCTGAAGACGCGGCGCAAGAAGCTGCAGATCTATTTCATCGACAACGAGCATTACTTCAACCGCGGCGGCGTCTACGGCTTCGCTGACGACGGCGAGCGGTATGCCTATTACAGCAAGGCTGTGCTTGCGGCCATGAACTATCTCGAGCTGCACCCCGACGTCGTCAGCTGCCACGACTGGCAGGCGGCGCTTGTCCCGCTGCTGCTGAAGACAGAATACCGTGGCTGCTTCCCGGATACGAAGAGCGTCTTTACCATCCATAATATCGAGTATCAGGGCAAATGCAACCTGCAGTTCAACTATGACGTGCTGGGCCTCGGTGCGGACTGCGATGAGATCCTGCGCTTTGACGACTGTACGAACTTCATGAAGGCCGCCATCGTCACCGCCGACCGCGTCACGACCGTGTCGGAGACATACGCGCAGGAGCTGCGCTATCCGTATTATTCCCACGGCCTTGACGGCGTGCTGCAGAGCCGCGGCAGCGACTTTTCCGGCATCACCAACGGCATCGATATGCAGGTCTACGACCCCGCAAAGATGGATTCCATCGCTCAGAATTATACGGCCAAGACGCTGCGCGAGGGCAAGATCGCAAACAAGCTTGATCTGCAGAGACGCGTCGGCCTGCCCGAGGACCGCGACGTGGCCGTTCTGGCCATGGTCACGCGTCTGGTCGGACACAAGGGCATCGATCTGCTGTGCTACATCGCCGAGCGGCTCCTGCAGCGGCGGGTACAGCTCGTGATCATCGGTACGGGCGAGGAGAAATACGAATGGTACCTCGGTACGCTCCGCGACCGCTTCGGCGACCGCGTCTCGGTGAATCTGCTCTTTGACGGCGGGCTTGCGAATCTGGTCTATGCGGCGTCCGATCTGTATCTGATGCCGTCGAAGTCCGAACCGTGCGGCCTGTCGCAGCTTATCGCCATGCGCATGGGTTCCGTCCCGGTCGTCAACGCGACGGGCGGCCTCAAGGATACGGTCTGGCCGTACAACGAGGCGGACGAGACCGGCCGCGGCTTCACGTTCCAGAGCTACAACGCCGACGATTTCCTCGCCGCGATCGACCGCGCGCTCGCGCTTTATTACAATGAGCCTGACAAGTGGCTGCGGCTGGCCGAAAACGACATGGCCGTGGATTCCAGCTGGGACGTCCCGGCGCAGAAATACATGGCGCTGTTCCAGAGCCTCATCGGCTGATACATTCCGGAAATAGACAGAAAAAGGATAACAAAATCAATGACAAAAGAGAATCTTCTGCAGCATCTTCAGGATTGCTGCGACCGCATGTTTGGGTGCTCACTGGAAATGGCCACGGAAAAGCAGGCCTACCGCGCCGTGTGTGTGACCGTCCGCGAGCTTCTGGAGGACGACCGCCGTGTGTTTGCCGAGCAGACCCGTGCCAAGGAGCGCAAGCAGGTCTATTATATGTCGATGGAATTTCTGGTCGGCACCAGCCTGCGCAACAACCTCTATAATATGGGCCTTTTAGAGCCGGTGGATGAGATCCTGCATGAGCTTGGCTTCAGTCTCGAGCATCTGTGCGCGCTGGAGCCGGACGCGGGTCTCGGCAACGGCGGCCTCGGCCGGCTGGCGTCCTGCTATATGGACGCGGCGACCGGCCTGTCCTATCCCGTGACCGGCTTCTCTATCCGCTATGAGTTTGGCATCTTCCGCCAGAAGATCGTCGACGGCTGGCAGATGGAGTTCCCAGACAACTGGCTCGAGATGGGCGATGTCTGGCTTCACCCGCGCAAGGACGATGCCGTCGAGGTGCGCTTCGGCGGGCAGGTCCACGAATGGATGGACGGCGATAAATTCAAAACGGCCCAGACCGGCTACCAGTCCGTCATCGCCGTGCCGCACGACCTCTATATCTCCGGCTACGGCTCCAAGGCTGTCAATAAGCTGACGCTCTGGAGCGCCAGCATGCCGCAGAGTTTTGACATGAATGCCTTCTCCCGCGGCGATTATGTCCGTGCGCTTGAGCAGAACACCATGGCGGAGGCCATTTCGAAGGTCCTGTACCCGGCAGACGACCATCTCAACGGCAAGCGCCTGCGCCTGCGGCAGCAGTATCTGCTGGTATCCAGCTCCCTGCAGTCGATCCTGAACGAGCATCTGAAGAACTATCATACGCTTGAAAATCTGGCGGACAAGGTCGCCGTGCATATCAACGACACGCACCCGGCGCTCTGCGTGCCGGAGCTTATGCGCCTGCTCATCGACGAGCATGATTTCGGCTGGGACCGCGCGTGGGAGATCACCTGCGCCACGCTGTCCTATACCAATCACACTGTCATGGCTGAAGCGCTCGAGCGCTGGCCGGTCAGCCTGTTCCAGGAGCAGCTGCCGCGGATCTATTCGATCTGCCTGGAGATCAACCGCAGGCTCATGGAAAAGCTGCGGTATGTCTATCCCAACGATCCTGGCAAGTGGGCGTATATGGCCGTCGTGGAAAACGGCGAGGTGCGCATGGCGAACCTCTGCCTGACCTGCTGCCACAAGATCAACGGCGTATCCCAGCTGCACACGGATATTCTGGAAAAAACCATTTTCCGCGACTATTACAATCTGGACCACAGCCGCTTCCTTAACATCACCAACGGTATTGCCTACCGCCGCTGGCTGTGCCAGTCGAACCCGGCGCTGACCGGCTATCTGCAGACGCTCATCGGAGACGGCTTCCTGCAGGACGCCAACGCCCTTGAGGCGCTGCTCAAATATCATGACGATCTGGAGGTCCTGGAAAACCTGCAGGCTATCAAGCGCAAGAACAAGGTGCGCCTCGCGGCCTACATCGCCGAACACAACGGCGTCAACGTCGACCCTGATTCGATCTTCGACGTGCAGGTCAAACGCCTGCATGAGTACAAGCGCCAGCTTCTCAATATCCTCTATATCCTGACGCTCTACAACGAGATCAAGGATCATCCCGAGCGTGAGGTCTATCCGCAGACCTTCATCTTCGCGGCCAAGGCGTCCGCGGGCTATTATCTGGCCAAGCAGATCATTTCCCTGATCGTCGCCGTGTCGAACCTTGTGAACTCCGACCCGCAGGTGCAGAACAAGCTCAAGGTCGTCTTTATCGAGGATTATAAGGTCTCGCTCGCCGAGATCATCATCCCGGCGGCCGACCTGTCCGAGCAGATCTCCGTCGCGGGCAAGGAAGCCTCCGGCACAAGCAACATGAAGCTCATGATCAACGGTGCGGTCACGCTCGGTACGCTCGACGGCGCCAACGTGGAGATCCGCGACCGCGTCGGCGAGGAGAACATGTTCCTCTTCGGCATGACTGCTGACGAGGTGCAGGCGCTGTGGCAGAAGGGCTACGATCCGCGGCAGTTCATGACGCCGGAGCTGGACAGAGTTCTGCAGATGCTGACCTCCGGCGCGCTCGGCCAGCGGTTCGACGACATCGTGGCTTCGCTGACCACGACCCGCTTCGGCGCGGCCGACAGCTACATGACCGTGGCCGACTTCGAAAGCTACCGCGCCGCCAAGCGCCGCGCCGCCCAGACCTATCAGGATCGCACGCGCTTCACGCAGATGTCTCTGACCAATATCGCAAAGGCCGGCATTTTCTCCTCCGACCGCTCCATCGAGCAGTACGCAAAGGAGATCTGGAACCTGTAAACAGGAGCAAAACCGAAGGGGCGGACAGGCCTGTCCGCCCCTTTTACCTTGAATGTATGGATGGTAACCCGTATGAGAATTTTATATGACAGCAAGCTTTCCCAGTT
Source organism: uncultured Oscillospiraceae bacterium (assembly GCA_934613505.1). GTDB lineage: Bacteria > Bacillota > Clostridia > Oscillospirales > Oscillospiraceae > CAG-170. The sequence continues at coordinate 32,629 of CAKTTB010000002.1, forward strand.
CAAAACGCCGTTCGGCACGCTGACGCCCAAGCAGGTCTGTACGGTCCATATCCACATCCCGTGCGCCTGCCGCACGACGGCGGTCGCGCTCGTGCTGCAGGCGGAAAACGGGGCGGAGCTGCGCAGGTTCCCGCTTTTGAAGCAGTCGGATGATACGCTCTACGATATCTGGGGCGGCGAGTTTGCGATCGCGGAAGCGGGGCTGTATTTTTACTACTTCCACATCACCACGCAGGACGGCGCGTTCCGCCTGTTCAAGCAGGGTGCGTCCGATACCAACATGGAGGACGGCGGCCTGTGGCAGCTGAGCGTGCTGGAGGAAAAATACCCCGTCCCGGACGCATACGCGGGTGCTGTCATGTATCAGATCTTCCCGGACCGCTTCGCGAAGTCCGGTGCCTGCGACCTGACGGACAAGATCCAGCCCTACTGGATCCATGAGAACACCGACGATACGCCCGTCTACCTGCCGGACGCGAACGGAGAAGTTCTCAATAACGACTTTTACGGCGGCAACCTGAACGGCATCCGCGAAAAGCTGCCGTATCTGCAGGCGCTCGGCGTGGAGATCCTGTATTTGAACCCAATCTTCTATGCCTGGTCGACCCACCGGTACGACACCTGCGATTATAAGCGCATCGACCCGATGCTAGGCACGGAGGACGATTTCCGCGCACTCTGTGAAGACGCGCATGCGCGCGGCATGAAGGTGATCCTCGACGGCGTGTTCAGCCACGTCGGCAGCCGCAGCGGGTATTTCCAGTCGGCCATCCGCGACCCGGACTCGCCGTACCGCGGCTGGTTCAAATTCAAGCATTATCCGGACGTCTATGAGAGCTGGTGGGGCATCACCACGCTGCCCTGCGTCGAGAAAATGAACCCGGACTATCTGCGCTATGTGATCGACGATGACGACAGCGTCGTGGTACGCTGGCTGAAGCTCGGCGCGGACGGCTGGCGGCTGGACGTGGTCGACGAGCTGCCGGACGCATTCCTTGCGCGCCTGCGCGCGCGCATCCGCGCCGTCAAGCCGGACGCCATGCTCATCGGCGAGGTGTGGGAGGACGCGTCCAATAAGATCGCCTACGACCAGCGGCGGCGGTATTTTACCGACCGGCAGCTCGATTCCGTCATGAACTACCCGTGGCAGAAGGCCATTTTGCGCTATGTCCGCGGTGAGGACGACGGCGCGGGCCTCGGCGAAGCGATCCGTACGCTTGCGGAAAATTATCCGCCCGATGTTCTGCAGTCCGTCATGAACATCCTCTCCACGCATGATACGCCGCGCGCCATCAACGCGCTTCTTGACTCGCGCGACGGCGACCGCGCGGAGCTGGCCCGACGGCACTTCACGCCGGAGCAGCTGCAGGAAGGACACCGGCGGCTCAAACTGGCGGCGTTTCTGCAGTTCATGCTGCCCGGCATGCCGTGTATCTACTACGGTGACGAAGCCGGCATGACCGGCTACCGGGACCCCTTCAACCGCTGCTTCTACCCATGGGGCAGGGAGGATGAGAGCCTCATTTCGTTCTACCGCTCGCTCGCGCGCGTCAAAAAAGCATCCCCGGCCCTGCGCCGCGGCACCGTGCTGGTACTGGAAGCCGGCGGCGGCCGGCTGATGCTGCTGCGGCAGCACGAGGGAAGGAGCGTTGCGGTCTGCTGCAACCGCTCCGAGGCTCCGTGGACGCTGCCGCACAGCGGCAGGATCCTCCTCGGCGGCCAGATCGCCGAATATACCGGCGAGACGCTGACCCTCGCGCCCGGCGGATTCTGCGCCATGGAACGCGAAGGGGAGGGCACGCCGCAGGCGTGAAACCCGCCGCGTCTTCAGTGTGTGCCGCCCCCACTTGGCTCTCCCTTTGGGAGAGCTGTCACCGCAGGTGACTGAGAGGGCCTTGCAGCATTTACCCTCTCCGTCTTCGCTTCGCTCAGCCACCTCTCCCAAAGGGAGAGGCAAGAGCTGGCAGAAGACTATCAGCCTTCTGCCGGTCTTCCCAACAAGATAGAAAAACCCCGGTGCGCCAAATCGGCTGCACCGGGGTTCGTTCTTATGAAATCTGTTTCACCGCAGTCCCTGCGCGGTCTCGCGGCGGATGACGCCGTCCTCCATGATGGCGTGCACATGCTCGCCGATCTCGATAGTCGTCTTTCCGACCAGATCCTCCGCGGGCACAACACGCAGCACATCCAGCCACACCTCCGTGTGCTTGCGGAACATGTTCTTGAGAATGGCGCGCGAGTTGACCAGAGAGCAGACGACGATCGGCACGTTGGCCTTCTGCGCGATCTTGAACACGCCGTTGCGGAACGGCAGCAGCGCGTCTTCCGTTCGGTTCGTCTTGCCCTCCGGGAACGCGGCGATGGATGCCTTGTCGTCCTTGATGAACTGAATGGCCTTCAGGATCGACTTGAGCGATTCGCGGTCATTGTCCCGGTCGACCGACAGACAGAGCACCTTGCGCATGATCTGCGCGACAATAAAGATGGAGAAATTCTCCTTCTTGGACAGAAACGCCAGCTCTGCCTGCGGCATGACGGCGTAGAACACCAGCGGGTCGAATGCGAACCGGTGGTTGCTGACGAGCAGGAAGCGCCCCTCCTTCGGCAGCCGGTCAAGCCCTGTTACATTGACATGCACGCCGCCCATGGCCAGCGCCAGCCGGCAGAACTCGTGCAGCAGGAAGCGGAAATAGCCGCTTGGCTTATCCAGCTGTTTTTTCGGGTCGACAAACAGGCAGGAGACGAGGATCACCAGCAAAAACAGCAGCACCAGCGCCAGAAAACTCCCGATGAAGAACACCGGTATCTGCCAGATGGCGCTGCACGAAGCAAACTGACAGCTGACATACGTCAGCGAAACGCTGGCGATGAGACTGACCGCAAGAAAAACATAGAGCATTTCGAATTGACACCTGCCGAAGAAAAAGTCTGTGCGGGAAAGGCTGCGCGGGCAGTCTGCTCGCGCCTCTCATTATAGTCGTGCGCGGCGCGGAAATCACGCGGAACGCGGAGATTTAACAAAAAGTTTACGCTTTCTGCGCGGCGCGCTGGCGGCTGATCTCGGCCCAAGAGGGGATCTTCGCGATCCGCTCCGACAGCTCCTGCATGCAGGCGGGAATATCGATCTTCTGCGGACAGATCGCCGCGCAGGCGCCGCACGCAAGACAGGACTGCGGCTGCTGCTCTGCGGGCAACGCTTCGACTGCCATGATCGCATTCGTGGTCGGAGCAATGCGGATCTCATTGAGTACGCGCAGCATCTCGGGGATATTGATGCTCTGCGGACAGCCGTCGCAGCAGTAGCGGCAGGCCGTGCAGGGGACTGCGTCCTTGAACGATTCGGCGATCTGCATTAGAAGCCCATTTTCCTCCTGCGTCAGCGGTGCGGGCGCGGCGAACGTGCGGAGGTTATCCCGCATCTGATCGAGATTGGACATGCCGCTGAGGATCATCGTGACGCCGGGGATATCCTGCACCCAGCGCAGCGCCCACGAAGCGTCGCTCGCCTCCGGGCGGAGCGCGCGCAGCCGCTGCTCAAAGCTTTCCGGAAGCGCGGCCAGCTTGCCGCCGCGGACCGGCTCCATGACCCAGATGGGGATGTTGTACCGGTTCAGCAGCTCGCATTTTTCCTTTGCCCGCTGCAGCGTCCAGTCGAGATAGTTCAGCTGGATCTGACAGAACTCCATCTCGCTGCCGTGCTTTTCCAGAAACTGCTCCAGTGCGGGCAGACCCGCATGCGTGGAGAAGCCCAGATGGCGGATGCGGCCGTTTTTCTTCTGCTCGAGAAGGTAGGGCAGGATGTTCCACCGCGGATCCTCATAGGTGGCGATGGAGTTCTCATAGACGTTATGCAGCAGATAGAAATCGAAATATTCCACGCCGCACTTTTCCAGCTGCCGCTCAAAGACGGCCTTGACGTCATAGGTGTCCGCGATCTGGTGGCCGGGGAACTTGTCAGCCAGATAGAAGCTTTCGCGCGGGTAGTTTTTCAGAATGCTGCCGATGGCGGTCTCGGAATGTCCGCTGTGATACGGCCACGCGGTATCGAAGTAGTTGACGCCCTGACGAATGGCCTCGTCGGTCATGGCGGCGGCCTGCTCCACGTCGATCGTCTTGTCCTCCCGCAGTGGCAGGCGCATGGTGCCGAACCCGAGCTGCGAAAGCTTCAGTCCCTGAAAATCCTTGTAGATCATGAGAGGCGATTCCTTTCTCTATTTATAACATATTAAGCATAGCACACTGCGCCGGAAAAAGCCAGCACAGAAAAATCCTCCGGCACGCGCTTTTGCCGGAGGATTTACTTTAGAAATTGATGACGCCCAGATGCTCGAGCAGGATCTTGAGACCGATCAAAATCAGGATGATGCCGCCCGTCAGCTCGGCCTTGGCCTTGTAGCGCGTGCCGAAGAGATTGCCGACCTTGAGACCGACTGCGGAGAACACGAACGTCGTGATGCCGATGAGCGTGACGGCCAGTGGGACGTTGACGTCGGGCAGCAGGGCAAACGTGATGCCGACGGCCAGCGCGTCGATGCTCGTGGCCAGCGCCAGAACGAACATGGTCTTGACGCTGAACGAAGCGCTGCCGTCGGCCTCCTCCTTGGACAGGCTCTCCTTGATCATGCCTGCGCCGATGGCGGCCAGCAGGACGAAGGCGACCCAGTGGTCAAAGGCTGTGATGTACTGCTCGAACGTCGAGCCGAGGAAATATCCGATGGTCGGCATGAGCGCCTGAAAGCCGCCGAACCACGCGCCGATGATCAGATAGTGCTTGAGCTGAAGCTTCTGCACGGAAAGTCCCTTACAGATCGACACGGCAAACGCGTCCATGGAAAGTCCGATCCCCAGAAGCAGGATCTCCAGAATACGCATATTCTTACACAGCCTTTACAGAAAAGTTTTATTATTATCGCACGGGAACAGTCAACAGTCAAGAAAAAAGCGCGGAAAACCGCGCTTTTTTCTTTATGCGTTGGCCCCCTGCGTCCGCTTTTGCCGGAATGCCCTGTGGTATACAAGGAAATACAGCGCGGCGCTGACCGGGATGGCAACGAAGACGTCGAGGATGGAGTGCTGTTTGACGAACACCGTCGACAGGCTGATTACAATGCCGAGCGGCAGCATGACCCACTGCAGGTGCCGCCTGCAAAGCGGCGCAGAATCAAAGCAGGCCAGCGTCAGCGCGGCGCAGCCGATGACGTGCATGCTGGGCAGCACGTTCGTGTTGGTGTCGGCGGCATAGATGCGCTTTAACAGCCAGATAAAGAAGTCGTTCTGCGCGAACTGCGTCGGCCGCAGATCCTGCCCGTTCGGGAAGAGCAGACAGAAGATGATCGACCCGCCGAAGCCGAGCCCAATGTAGATCATGAACCGCTTGAACGCCGGAACGTCGTACCACATGAGATACAGCGTCATAAGAAACAGCAGCGGGTGCCACATGCAGTAGGGGATGATAAAATAACGGCAGAACGGGATCTTGTCGTCGAGCGGCAGGTACGAGACCCAGTAGTTGTCGGTCACGACATGCTCGGCGATATAAAACAGGACAAAATAGACGAGCCAGATGAGAAGATACCAGTGGTGGCGGCAGTTCTCAACCGTTCCGATCTTCAGCGTCCTGTGCGGGTGGTTGTTCATGATCTGATTCCCTGCTTTCTGTGGTGATCGTAGGAATGAAGGCTTTCGCGATGCGGCCTTTGCCGCGGTGCTTGATATAGAAGAAGCCGAACACGCTGAACGTCAGCGCACCGATGAAGTTGACGAACAGATCCTCCATCGTGTCATACAGGCCGATATCCAGATATCCGTTAAAGCCCAGATCCTGCCCGTTGACGGCGACCGATGTAATATTGTCGATGGTGATGGGGATATTCTTGTTCGTGGGGTCGAGCATGACGGACGAGATCGTGTGTACGATCGTGTCCTTCTGCATGTCCATGTGGAACAGCCGGTCCATGCCGAACTCAAAAAACTCCCACAGAACGCCGATGGTCATCGAGAAGCAGAACGCGGCGAGCGCCACATAAATAGGGGAAAGCTCAAACTTGATCTTGTCGTTGCGGTTCAGGATATCGATGAGCGCGAAGCCGAAGGCGGCGCAGAGAAATCCGGTTGTCGTGTGCAGAATGGAATCCCAGTTGGGGACGTTGATGAAGAAGCACGCCAGCTCGCCGAGGATCTCCGCCGCGAAGATGAACACCAGAATGATGATCTCCAGCGTGCTGGGCAGCTCGATGCCGAAGTTTTTCTGCACAAACATCGGCAGCAGAAACAAAAACAGCACCAGCAGGCAGATGAACGCGCTCTCATATTCGCCGCGCATCGCGGACGAGACGAGCGTGATGAGGACGATCAGACGCAGAATAAAATAGACTGCAGCCACGGCCGGCTTGCGCTTGATCTCCGCGAGCAGCCGCAGACGCTTTTGATGGCGGCGAGGTTCCTTCATATCTTTTCTCCAAACTCTATAATACTCAAAATACTACCCCAAGAGCGGCGAAAAAACAAGAATCAGAATGTTAAAGAATTATGAATTTGGGCAGAACCGGAAAACTGACGGGGCGCTCAGTCGGCCTTCCGCCGGAAAAACAGCTTTTCCACGTGCTTGTACAGGAAAAATGTCAGGATCGACACCAGCACGCCCTTGAGAAGGTTGAACGGTACGACGGCGAACAGCACCAGCGTGGAGAGACTCGTAATTGAGCCGTTGATCTGCGTGCCCATGGCAATGATGGCGTCCAGCGGCATGCCGTACATGACGGCAAAGCGGGGGATGAGGAACCACGCGTTGAACAGACTGCCGAAGACGGTCATGACGCCCGTGCCCAGAGCCAGCGAAAGAATCGCGCCCTTTTTGCTCAGCAGCTTCTGATACAGGATCGACGCGGGCAGCACGAACGAGCAGCCGACAAGGAAGTTCGCAAGGTCGCCCACGAACGCCGTCGACGTGCCCTTGAGCAGCAGATGGATGAGGACCTTCAGAAACTCGCACGTCACGCCGGCCACAGGCCCCAGCGAAAACGCGCAGATGAGGACCGGCAGCTCACTGAAATCAAGCTTGTAAAACGGCGGCGCGAAAAACAGCGGCAGCTCGATGAGCATCAGCACGCCCGAGATCGCGGCCATCATGCCGACCGTCGTGATGGTGTGCGCGGTGTTCAGCCGGTGGCGCCTTTTCATCACGAGCTTCTCACTGCCCCAGGCCAGCAGCACAGTTGTCGCCGTGACGCCCAGGCAGAGCAGCACGAACTGCATGTTTTCAGAGATCGAGGACCAAAGTGCGTTCATAAAGACCATTCCTTTGCAAAAAAGCATCAAAAAAACACCTGAAGGAGCTTCAGGTGCCGATGAACGGGAAAAGTGGCCGGAAATCTTTAATGATATCACTGAAATTCCATGCCGTTTCTTATAAGATCTTCTTCCATCCAGACTGTACTGTCGGTACCGGAATCACACCGGTTCAGCTTGCGCTCGCGGACTTTGAAAACTCATCACCGCCGGTCGGGAATCGCACCCTGCCCTGAAGACTCTGTGTTTGATTGTGATTTCATGATAGCACGCCGCACACGGCTTGTAAAGAAAAAGTTTTTCTGGTATACTTCTGTCTATCAAAAAGGCTTGATTTTTGCAAAACAGCGCGAGACATGCACAATCTGTGTAGGGGACGATGCCCATCTTCGGCGCTAAGAGCCGCGCTGCGCGCGGTTGCGCCTCGAAACTAGCCTGCGGGCGTCGCATCGTCCCGGCAGAACAGGCCGTTTTTATGAAAGATTACAGAAAATTCGAAACCTTTCTCGGGCCGATGTGTACCGGCAAGCGGCAGACCCACATCCGTAACGCGCCTTCGTCGCGAACGGCTGTGACCGGCATCGTCCCCTACAACCAAACAGGAAGGGTTTCAGCATAAACGAGCATTGATGTTTTCGGCAGTCTTGTACTTGAATGTTATCGTAAGGAGGCGGCGGGGGTGATCTGCGCTTTTACCGGCCATCGGCCGGAGCGGCTGCCGTGGCGGCAGGATGAGGGCGACGCGCGCTGTCAGGCGCTCAAGACGATCCTGAGCCAGACGGTGCAGGCGGTCTATGACCGCGGCTTCCGGACGTTTCTGTGCGGCATGGCGCGCGGGTGCGACCAGTATTTTGCCGAGGCGGTGCTTGCGCTTCGCAGCGCTGGAAAGCTGCCGGAGGCAAAGCTCTGCGCCATGGTGCCGTGCCCGTCGCAGCCGGACGGCTGGCGCGCGCAGGAACAGGCGCGCTACCGCCGCCTGCTTGCCGACTGCGACAGCGTCGAGGTGCTGGAGCCGGTCTATTCTCCCGGCTGCATGCTCCGCCGCAACCGCGAGATGATCCTGCGCGCGCAGCTGCTCATCTCCGTCTATGACGGCTCCGAGGGCGGCACGGCCGCCACGGTGCGCTTTGCCCGGCAGCAGGGCGTGGAGATCCTGCCGCTGTGGCTGTGATCACGACGGCATGTTCAGCCCGTGCATGACGCCGTCCTTCGCACTCGAAGCGACGTCCGCGCCGACGATCTCGCCGTCCTTTACCAGAAGCGTCGCGTAATAGCTGCCCTCGGCGGGGTAGTTCGTGATCCGGTAGACATAGCGGGTCAGCTCCTTGCCGCTGAACTGCAGCAGATCGTAGCCCTGCGAGATCTGCAGCTCATTATAGCGCAGGAAGACCTCGCCCGGCTCCGTCGGGACGCGCACCTGCTGGGTCTGGACCGGCTCCGGCTCCACCTGCCAGCCGAACCCGGCGAGAAACGCGATGCGCGATTCATTCGTTTTGCCCTGCGCGTCCGCCTGTTCCGGGCTGTTTGCACCGGATTTTGCCCCGTGCAGGCACAGCGTCAGGACCAGCACGGCGGCAAGTACGACGAGCGCAATGACAAGAACCTTTCGTTTGGGGACCTTCGCAGTCATGATGACCATGGCAGGATTCCTCCGATCTAAGATTTAAGATGGTACAACCTATGCGCCTAAAACGGGTTTATGACAAGGAGACAGACACATGCAGAGACTGGACAGGATCCTGAGCGAGGCCGGCGTGGCCAGCCGGAAGGAGCTGCGCGCCATCATCCGCGCGGGCCGTGTGACAGTGGACGGCGCACTCGTGACGGATGAGGCGCGCAAATTTGATGAGACGGCCGCCTGCATCACCGTGGACGGCGCGCCCGTCCGGCTGCGCGCGCCCGTCCTTCTGATGCTCCACAAGCCGGCGGGCTATCTGACCGCGGCGGACGATCCGCGGGCGAGGACCGTGATGGAGCTGATCCCGGAGGTCTACCGCAAATTCGGCGTCATGCCCGTCGGGCGGCTCGACAAGGACACCGAGGGGCTGCTCCTTCTGACAAATGACGGCGATCTGGCCCACCGCATCATCAGCCCGCGCCATGGCGTCTGGAAGCGCTATTATGCCGAACACGAGGGGCAGGCGGCGGACGCGGACGTGCAGGCGTTCGCAGACGGCCTGACGCTCGCGGACGGCCTGCATTGCCTGCCGGCACGGCTCACGCCGCTCGGCCCCGGCCGGTCGGTCGTCGAGGTGCAGGAGGGGAAATACCACCAGGTGCGCCGCATGCTCGCCAGCCGCGGCATGCCGGTCACATATCTGCGGCGCGAGGCAGAGGGCGGTCTGGACCTCGGCGAGCTGCCGCTCGGGCAGACAAAAGAACTGGATATTGTGGAGGCGGAACGGCTTCTTCTGAGTATCTTGTGATTTTGACGGAAGAAAAAACTTGCATAATTTGAGAGCAAACGCTCCCTGATTTGGAGCTAATGACGAAAAACTATGAAAATGCCACAAAAAAAGATGGTTGTTTTCAAATAAAATGTCAAAAAGACCTTGCGCTCTTGCTGAAAACGTAGTATTATGTCAATGGTTGTTTGTGTAAAAAGCAAGTTTAGGGAGGGCGTACTATGTCCAGTCGCGTTTTTCAGAGTGTGATCGTTCAGATGAAGGAGGCCACCGATCGCGTCATCGGCGTGATCGACGCTGACAGCAATGTCATTTCCTGCAGCGATACCTCACTCATCGGTGAAAAATGGCCGGAGGCCGTCATCAAGCTCAACAGCGCCCCGGATTCCATCGTCGTTGTCGACAGGAAAACCTTCAAGCCCCTTGTCTCCTGGAGCGCTTATTTTGACTATGCCGTCTTTGCCGAGGGCGACGACGAGACCGCCAGAAGCCTCTGCGTGATGGCCTATGTCGCGCTCAACGGCGCGAAGACCTATTACGAGGAGAAGCACGACAAGGGGACCTTTGTCAAGAATATCATCACCGACAATATCCTGCCGGGCGATATCTATATCCGCGCGAAGGAGCTGCATTTTGTCACTGACGCGCCGCGCGCCGTCTTCCTCATCCGTCAGGTCGGCCGGGCCGACGTGGCTTCGGTCGACGTGCTGTCCGGCATGTTCCCCGACAAGCAGCAGGACTTTGTCCTGTCCATCAACGAGACGGATATCGCCGTCGTCAAGCAGCTTGCCCCCGGCACGGAAAAGGCGGACCTTCTTCAGATGGCGCAGAACATCGAGCAGACGCTCCGCAGCGAGCTGTTTGTGAAGACCGTCATCGGCATCTCCACCGTTGCGGGTCATCTGCGCGAGCTGGCCGACGCCTATAAGGAGGCGCAGGTCGCCATCGAGGTCGGCAAGGTATTCGAGACGGAGAAGACCATCATCAACTACGAAAATCTCGGCATCGGCCGCCTGATCTACCAGCTGCCGACGACGCTGTGCGAGATCTTCCTGTCTGAGGTCTTCAAAAAGAACTCCATTGACACCCTCGATCAGGAGACGCTGTTTACGATCAACAAATTCTTTGAAAACAATCTGAACGTGTCCGAGACCTCCCGCAAGCTGTTTGTCCACAGAAACACGCTGGTCTACCGGCTCGAGAAGATCAAGAAGCTTACCGGTCTCGACCTGCGCGAATTTGACGACGCGATCATCTTCAAGGTCGCGCTGATGGTCAAGAAATACCTTGTTTCGCGCGAGAACCGGATCATCTGATCCTCTGCGCCAAGTCTTGAAAATCGGAGTGTAACATGATCGAATTACAGGATGTGCATAAAACCTATGATACCGGCACGAAGGCACTTAACGGTATCAGCATGAAGATCGACGACGGTGAATTTGTCTTTCTGGTCGGCCCGTCCGGCTCCGGCAAATCCACCATCATCAAGATCCTGACGGCTGAGCTGCGCCCCACGTCCGGCAGCGCGATGGTCAACGGCTTCGCTGTTGAAAAGCTCCGCGGCCGCGCCGTGCCGTATCTGCGCCGGACGCTCGGCGTCATCTTTCAGGATTTCCGCCTGATCGAGGATAAGAGCGTCTATGAAAACGTCGCCTTTGCCATGCGCGTCATCGGCGCGGCGGAAAAAGAGATCCAGAAGCGCGTGCCGTACGTGCTGGAGCTGGTCGGACTGGAGACGAAGGGAAGACGCCTTCCCAACGAGCTGTCCGGCGGCGAGCAGCAGCGTGTGGCCATTGCAAGAGCGCTTGTCAACAATCCCAGCGTCATTATCGCTGACGAGCCGACGGGCAACCTTGACCCGGCGCGCTCGCTCGAGATCATGATGCTGCTGGAGCAGATCAATGCCCTCGGCACCACGGTCCTGGTCGTCACGCACGAACGGGAGCTTGTCAACCGCTTCACGAAGCGTGTCGTCGCCATCAGCGAGGGCAGAATCATCAGCGACGGAATGGACGGGTACTATCTCAATGAAGAAGAATAATATCGGTTACTTACTGCGCGAGGGCTTCCGGGGCGTGTTTCTGCACGGCTTCATGTCCTTCGCGGCCATCTGCGTCACGGTGGCGTGCCTCATCATCATGGGTTCGTTCTGCCTGATCCTCTATAATACCAGCATCATGGTCAAGGATCTCGAGCAGAAGAACGAAATGCTCGTCTACATCGACGAGAGCTATTCCGAGGCCAAGGCCAAATCCGTCGGCTCGCAGATCAACCTCATCACCAACGTCCGCTCCGCGACCTTCGTCTCGCGCGAGCAGGCGCTCGAAGACTTCATCGACGAACAGAACGACGCGTCGCTCTTCGCAGGCATCGACCCTGACACGCTGCGCGACCGCTATATCGTGACCGTCGAGGACAATTCACTTCTCAAGCAGACCTATGAAAAGCTGAAGGAGATCGACGGCGTGGCCGACGTCTCGGCGCATTTTGAAATCGCCGAGGGCTTCCAGACCGTGCAGAACGTCCTGAACATCGCTTCGCTCGTCATCGTGACGGTGCTGTTCGTCGTGTCGCTGTTCATCATTTCCAACACGGTCAAGCTCGCCATGTATTCCAGAAGCGAGGAGATCGCCATCATGAAGATGGTCGGCGCGACGAACGCCTTTATCCGACTGCCTTTTATCGTGGAAGGCTTTATCATTGGTATCATCGCCGCGGCGGCTGCGTTCTTCCTGGAGTGGGGCCTGTACGACTTCGTCCTGTCGAAGATCCAGCAGCTCGACACGCTCAAGCTGTTTGTCCTTGTTCCGTTCACGGACGTCATTGAGATCGTGGCCATCGCCTACGCGCTGACCGGCTTCCTCGTCGGCGTATTCGGAAGCTTGCTTTCCATCCGGAAGTTCCTGAAGGTGTAAACCGGGAGGTATCCTAACTTATGAAACAGAAAAAGAGCGGCTCCGGCCGCCGTGTCGTCTGTCTGGTGCTCGCCGCCGTGATGCTGCTGGGCCTTGTTTCCAGCGCCCTGATCATCATGGTCAACGCAGCGTCCAGCTCCGAGATCAAAAAAGAACTGAACGGCCTGCGCAATCAGCAGGCGGAGCTGAAAAAAGAGCGTGACGCCCTGCAGGCGAAGATCAATGAAAACAAAACCAAGACCCAGACGCTTGTCGACAAGAAATCCGACATCGATCAGCAGATCAGCATGGCGCAGGCGTCCATCGACAACCTCAACGAGCAGGTGCAGCAGTACAGCCTGCTCATCGCCAACAAGCAGGCCGACCTCGAAGCCTCCCAGGCCGAGGAGCAGCGTCTCAATGAGCAGTACAAGACCCGTATCCGCTCCATGGAGGAGACGGGCAGTATCTCCTACTGGGGCATTCTGTTTGGTGCAAACAGCTTCTCCGATCTTCTTGACAAGATCGACGTCATTCAGGAGATCGCCAAGGCCGACCAGCTGATGCTCGAGAAGATGAAGGCCGTCTCCGACCAGATCGCCTCCGAGCGTGAGGAGCTGGAGCAGCAGTTGGCAGAGCTTGACGCGACCCGCGAAGAGCTTGCCCAGCAGGAGCAGGAGCTGGAGGACCAGCGCGCCGAGGCCGATACGCTGCTCGGCGACATGCTCAAGGCGTATGAAGAAATGAACGCCGATTACGAGCAGAACATGGCGGACGAGGCTGCGCTCTCCAGCGAGATCGCCAAGTCCGAAGCCGCCTATTACGCTGCTCTGTCCAAGGAAGAGGCGGCCCGCATCGCAGAGCAGAACCGCCAGAACAACAATAAGGGCAGCAGCAGCAATTCCTCCGGCGCGACCAATACCGGCGGATGGCTGTATCCGCTGCCGTATCAGTGCCAGGTGACCGACTCCTACGGCTACCGCACCCACCCGCTGACCGGCAAGTACAGCTGGCATAACGGCGTTGACTTCGGCGCGGCCGCCGGCACGGCAATCCTCGCCACAAAGTCCGGCACGGTCACGACCGCGGCCTACGCGGACGCCTGGGGCTATTATGTCGTCATCAACCACGGCGACGGCTATTCCAGCCTGTATGCGCATCAGCCGTCCTTGTCCGTGTCCGTCGGCCAGTATGTGACGCAGGGACAGACCATCGGCTATGTCGGCTCGACTGGCTGGTCGACTGGCCCGCATCTGCACTTTACGATCTACTATAACGGCTCGGACGTCAACCCCTTCAACTACATCGGCTGAGAAGCCGGTCCCTCTCCCACAGCCCATCCCGGGCTGTGGGAACGATTTTATCTGACAGGGTATTGATTTTGCGATATTTCCCGGAAAGGCTGGTATCCATCTTGAAAAAATGGCAGAAGATCCTCCTGCTCGTTCTGGCGTTCGCCGTCACGATCCTCGGCACGGCGTTCGTGACGCTTCATCTCAGCGCAAGCCCGGCGTCTGCCGCCGCGAAAAAGACGGCGGAGATCAGCACGTACCTCGATACATTCTTTATTGATGATTACGACGAACAGAAGCTTGCCGATGCCGCGGCGGAGGCCATGGTCGAAGCGACCGGCGACCGCTGGAGCTATTATCTGACGGCGGAGGAAAAAAGCACCTACGACGAGCAGATGCAGAACGCCTATGTCGGCATCGGCGTGACCATCACCATGCAGGAATCGGACGGCGGCATGCGCATCGAGGCTGTGACAGCCGGCGGCCCGGCGGAAGAAGCCGGCCTGCAGGTCGGCGACCTCATCACCGCCGTCGAGGGTGAAAGCACCGTCACGCTCGGCATGGAAGGCACGCGCGGCAAGGTCAAGGGCGAGGAAGGCACGCGCGTCACGCTAACCATCCTGCGGGATGGGGACACGTTCGACGTGTCCGTGGAGCGCCGGAGCATCCAGACCGTCGTCGCGGAAGGGCAGATGCTGGATAACCAGATCGGCTACGTCCGTATCGCGAACTTCGATACCCGCTGCTATGACGAAACAGCCGCGGCCATCGATTCTCTTCTCGCGCAGGGCGCAAAGGCGCTGATCTTCGACGTGCGCAATAACGGCGGCGGCTATAAAAACGAATTGGTGCAGGTCCTCGATAAACTCCTGCCGGAGGGCAAACTGTTTATCAGCCGCGATTACCGCGGCGAAGAGCGCACCGACACCTCCGATGCAGCCTGCATCGAGCTGCCCATGGCCGTGCTGGTCAACAGCGAGAGCTATTCCGCGGCGGAGTTTTTCGCGGCGGCCCTGCAGGAATACGACTGGGCGACCGTCATCGGCACAAAAACGGTCGGCAAGGGCAATTTCCAGTCGGCCTTCACGCTCTCCGACGGCTCGATGCTGAACATTTCCATCGGCAAGTACTTCACGCCGAGCAGGAAAAGCCTGACAGATATCGGCGTGACGCCGGATATCGAAGTATCGCTTTCGACCGAGGACGACGCAAAACTGCTCTATGGCCGGCTGGACACGGCGGATGACGCACAATTGCAGGCCGCAATTGCAGAAATCAACCGGAAAATCTCTTGACATCCCTATCTTTCACCGATATAATGTCTGCTGAATCATTGTAAGTACCGGGCGGACTCCGCCTGACCGAATATGGAAGGAACGATTTCAAATGGCAAAAGAATTTAAGATCAGTGCGCTCCGCCTGAAAGAGCTGGAGCAGGAGCTTTTTTATCTGAAGACGACCCGCGAGAAGGAAGTCGCCGAGCAGATCAAGGAGGCGCGCTCCTTCGGTGACCTCTCTGAGAACAGCGAATACGACGAAGCCAAGAACGAGCAGGCCAAGCTCTACGGCCGCATCGCCGAGGTCGAAAATATCCTCGCGCACGCCGTCATCATCGACGAGAGCGAAGACTCCGAGGGCAAGATCAGCCTTGGCTGCACCATCAAGGTCGAGGACATGGAGACGGGCGACGAAGAGCTGTACGCCATCGTTGGCTCGCAGGAGGCCAACCCCATGGAGTGCCGGATCTCCGACGATTCCCCGTTCGGCAAGGCGCTGCTGGGCCACAAGGTCGGCGACATGGTCGAGGTCGAAGCGCCTATCGGCATTCTGAAGTACAAGATCCTGACGATCGAGAAGTAAAGATAGAAACAGAGGAATCAACATGGAACAGGAAAACAGGAATCAGAATCAGGCTCCGCAGCTTTCGCTGGGCGATCAGATCAAGGTCCGCCGCGAAAAGCTCGCGCAGCTGCAGGCCGAGGGTATGGACCCGTTTACCATCACCCGCTTCGTCTGCACGACGACCGCACAGGAGATCAAGGATCACTTTGACGAGATGGAGGGCAAGACCGTCTCCATCGCAGGCCGCATGATGTCCAAGCGCGGCATGGGCAAGGTGTCCTTCTGCGACATTCAGGATAAGTCTGGCCGCATCCAGCTCTACGCCCGCAAGGACGAGATGGACGAGACGGAGTATAACCGCTTCA
The DNA here is from genome assembly GCA_934613505.1 of uncultured Oscillospiraceae bacterium. GTDB lineage: Bacteria > Bacillota > Clostridia > Oscillospirales > Oscillospiraceae > CAG-170. The sequence continues at coordinate 48,714 of CAKTTB010000002.1, forward strand.
AGAAATACGACATTGGCGATATCGTCGGCATCGACGGCGAGGTGTTCCGCACCCAGCGCGGCGAAATGTCCGTCCGCGCCAAAAAGGTGACGCTGCTGTCCAAGTCGCTGCTGCCGCTGCCTGAGAAGTTCCATGGTCTGACCGATAAGGAGACCCGCTACCGTCAGCGCTATGTCGACCTCATCGTCAACCCCGAGGTCAAGCGCAATTTCCAGATCCGTTCGCAGTTCATCAAGTTCCTGCGCAACTACCTGGATGACATGGGCTATATCGAGGTCGAGACCCCTGTCCTCAATACCATCGCGGGCGGCGCAGCCGCGCGCCCGTTCATCACCCACCACAATACGCTCGATATCGATATGTACATGCGTATCGCGACCGAGCTGCCCCTGAAGCGCCTCATCGTCGGCGGCATGGACCGCGTGTATGAGGTCGGCCGCATCTTCCGCAACGAGGGCATGGACCCCAAGCACAACCCGGAGTTCACCACGGTCGAGCTGTATCAGGCCTACGCTGATTTCCATGACATGATGGATATTGCCGAGGGCGTTCTGTCCGGCGCGGCGCAGCAGATCCTTGGCACCTATGAGGTCGACTGGATGGGCGAGCATATCTCCCTTGCGCCCGGCTGGCGCCGCCTCACCATGGTCGACGCGGTCAGGGAATATGCCGGCGTCGACTTCGGCGCGATCACCGACGACGCGGAGGCTGTCGCAGCTGCGAAAGCCATCGGCGTCGAGCTTGCCGATGCGGCCGAAAAGACGTGGGGCAACGCGCTTTACGCCTGCTTCGACCAGAAGGTCGAGGAGCAGCTCGTCCAGCCGACGTTCATCACCATGTACCCGGTCGAGGTCAGCCCGCTGACCAAGCGCAGCCCCAAGGATCCGCGCCTGACCGAGCGCTTCGAGCTGTTTATCTGCCGCTGCGAGCTGGCCAATGCCTATTCCGAGCTGAACGATCCGATCGATCAGCGTGAACGCTTCGTCAAGCAGGCCGAGCAGCGCGAGCGCGGCGACGACGAGACCGAAATGCTCGACGAGGATTTCCTCACCGCCCTCGAATACGGTATGCCGCCCACGGGCGGCATGGGCATGGGCATCGACCGCGCTGTCATGCTCCTGACCGGCGCAGACACTATCCGCGACGTCATCCTGTTCCCGACGATGAAGCCGCTGGACCTGCCGAAGAAAGATAATACAAAGGTCGAAGCCGCTCCCGCAGCGCCCGCCAAGGAGGAAGTCATCGACTTCTCCCATGTGGAGATCGAGCCGCTCTTTAAGGACTTTGTCGACTTCGAAACGTTCTCCAAGTCCGATTTCCGCGCCGTGAAGGTCAAATCCTGTGAAGCGGTCAAGAAGTCCAAAAAACTCCTGAAATTCGTGCTGGACGACGGTTCCGGCACCGACAGAGTCATCCTTTCCGGCATTCACGATTACTACGAGCCGGAAGAATTGGTCGGAAAAACGTGCGTTGCCATCACGAATCTGCCGCCGAGACCCATGATGGGCATCGACTCCTGCGGTATGTTGATCTCCGCCGTCCACCATGAGGAAGGCGTGGAAAAACTCCACCTCCTGATGCTCGATCCGCACATCCCCGCAGGCGCGAAACTGTATTAAAGACCGAAAAACCGGAATGCATGTGCATTCCGGTTTTTTATCCAAAAGCTCCGCGCACACTTTATAGTGCGGGCGAAAGCCGCTATAATTGCAGGTATGCAATTCAAACCGTTAGGAGTGTTTCAGATGCAGGATTACGCCGCGCTGGCCAAAGAGGCCGGGTTTACGGACGCCGCGCTTATGCCCGTGCGGGAGCTGGTCGTTGTGCCGGAATACAGAGCGTTCTGTGAAGAGAATCTCTGCGGCAATTACGGCGTGCTCCCGGCCTGTCCGCCGATGAGCGGCACCGTCGAGGAAATGACCGCCGCCATGCGGCGCTATCAGACGGCGCTCGTGCTGATGACCGAAACGACCTCCGATCATCATGACGCGGCGGCGCAGAGGGCGGCAAAGACGCATCAGAACCTTCTGACTGAGCAGCTCATGGCGCGCATGCAGGCGGATGGCCTGCACGACCTTCTGATGATGGGCGCAGGCCCGTGGAAGCACGCGTCCTGCCTGTCGGCCTACTGCGTCGACGCCCAGAAAATGGCCGACGCCGTCCACATGAAGTGCTGGGCAAACGACGGAAAAGTCCGATATTTTTCACTGATTTTATTCTGATGTGACTGCATAAACAACACGCGGCTGGCGTTTGCCAGCCGCGTGTTTTGTGTCAGTCGATGTTGTAGGTGATATAGGCGCTGTATGTGTCCAGCAGTCCATCCAGATATGCGTCCACGTAGTCCGTCATTTCCTGCGGGGGATTGACCTTGGTGAATTCCAGCCCGTGCTCGGCGCAGTATTCCTGCCCCAGCGCGTCGCGCAGCTTCTGGCGCAGGATGGAGCGCGGGACCTGCTCTTCCAGCACGGCGAAATACTGCTCGGTCGTCAGGTCTTGTTCCTTGCAGTAATCGTCGATGATCGCGCGGATCTCTTCGTAGTTCTCATAGTTGTCGTGCTGCGACTGCAGCATGGCGTCGATCTCCTCCTGCGAGACCGAAAGGCCGCGCGTTTCCGCTTCGTCCAGCATGATATTGTTGATGAGCAGCTCGTCGACTGCTTCCTTGTCGCTGACTTCGGCGGCGCCGTTCAGATGCCGCATGGTCTGCTTCTGGTAATCGACAAGACTCCGCGTGATCTCGGCGTCCTTATACGTGGCCAGCACCGGATCCTTGCTGCCGCATCCGGCAAACAGGAAAACGGGCAGCACAGCCAATAAAAGCGCCGCGATCAGGCGCGCGCAGATTCGGTTCTTTCGCATGGGACAGCCCTCCAATTTTAGAACTTTGTTCCATTATAGCAAAGCGGGCACTATTTGTCCATCATCGAATCCATGAACGTCAGAAGCGCCTTCTGCTGGCCGGGCGAAAGGCAGTTCCACTTGTCCAGCATGCTGCGCTGATCGGCGGTCAGCGCCAGCCGGTCCTCGCCGTCCGCGAAAAACTGCGACAGCGTCAGCCCGAACGCGTCGCAGATCTTTTCCAGCGACGAGATGGACGGCGTCATACCCTTTTTGTACCACGATGAAATGGTCGACTGCGGCAGGCCGGAGCGCTCGGCGAGCTGATACTCCGTCCAGCCCCGCGTCTCCCGATTTTTGCGAATCATGCCCAGAATATCTGCCACTCGACCACCGCCTACGATTTTTCGTTTATTATACTTTGAAAAATCGTTGCATTTTAATCATTATTGTCATAGTATATACTACGACAATAATTCTATCGGAGGACATGGCGAGCATGGAAGCGCACAGAACATTTGAAGCATGGCTGGATGAGGAAAAACGGATCGTTTCGTTTCACGAGATCCCGGCCGCGCGCTATTTCAGCGCCGCCGAGCAGGAGTTCTGGCCGGTCATCCTTGAACTGATCCTCTCCGGCTACCGGGTGCAGTAACATAACTGGAACGGATGATTTGATGAAAAGAGGGGACATAAGTATGAACCGGACAGAACAGAGAAATCTTCCGGTCGACTGCGCAAAGAGCCTTGCCATTTCCTTCGTTCTGCTCATCCACGCGTCGGCGGATGTCCTGCGCGGTGGCGCAGTCGGGAGCGGATACTGGCTGGAAGGGCTGTTCTGGAACAGCCTGTCCCGCGGCGCGGTGCCGCTGTTTCTGCTCTGCAGCGGCGCGCTGTTTCTTGACCCGGACCGGCCGGTCACGGCGCAGCATATCTGGCTGCTCCTGTCCCGCCTCCCATGGGTCCGCCGCTGGCTGGCCTGATCTGGGCAGACAAATGCCCCGGATCCGGCAATCTGGATGCGGGGCCGGGGCGTTTGTGCTTGCGGGATGAGGGGGTTGTATTCAATCGGCGCAGAGGCCGACAGAATCGAGGATCTTCAGAAGGATTTCGTGGTCGCGGACGCCGAAGATGCTGCATTCCACGCCTGCGTCCATCCAGACGGCGACGTAGCTGTCCGCATTCGTCATGATGTAGAACGTCCGGCCGTTCGCGGCATAGACCTCCGGGTCTCCGGCGTCTTTTTCAAAGATGGAACCGTTTCCAGACGCGGACGCATGATACAGCAGCGTGATCGCGTCCGTGCCCTGCTCCAGACGGCAGTAGAAATCGGAAATCTCGCTCTCGCAGTAGCTCTGCAGCTCCGCCTGTACATAGCCGTCCGGGAAGAAGGCCGGCAGAAGGGAAGCCGCGGCCATGCCGTTTTCCGTCATGCTGTCCGAGAGCGCCTGCAAAGCCGCGGGAACTGTGGCAGGCAATGCGGAAGCTTTCTTGGACGGCGCGCCGGAAATGCTAACGAACTGGAACGTCTCGCGTCCCCACGCGGTGACCGTGCCAAGCAGATCATAGCCCAATGCGGACGCGGTCAGCGTCACGGCCAGCAGCGTCGCGGCAAGGGCGGCGGCCACGGCGAACGCGCGGAAAAGCGGCCTGCGGGCTTTGGGCGGCGGGCTGTCAAGATCAAAGAGGGAAGCGCTGTCCTTATCGGCAGGCTGGTAATTGCGGCAGAAGCTGTCCCATGCGGCATTGACATCCGGGAACTGATTTCCGTCTCCGTGTGCGGCAAGCGCCTTTGTGATCCGCAGGATCTCGGCGGCGTCCATGCCCGGCTCATCCAGCGCAGCATCCTGCCGCAGAAGCGCCTGCAGGGATTCTGTCTTGCAGTCGGGTCTTTGCTGAGAATCGGCCATGTTCACCACCCCTTTACCTTTCTATGTACGCAGTCCGCCGTTTGGGGACAGCGGATCAAAAGCTTTCTTTCAAATGTGCTTCCAGCTTCTTTTTTGCCCGCTGCACACGCTTTTTGCAGGCTTCGACCGAGATGCCGAGCTCCTGCGCGGCTTCCAGCATGGTGTAGTTCTGCAGGACGATTTTGACCAGCAGCTCATAATCTGCACGGCCAAGCAGGGCCGTGCAGACCTCAGCAAGCTCCACCAGCCCGGCGGGCGAGGAGATCTCCGCGTGCTCCTGCGGCAGAAGACGCAGCAACATCCCCTGCATCCGCGCCTGACTGCGCCGGATGTTGCGGATGACGTTTTTCAGTGTATTTGTCAGCCAGCCCTGCGGGTTTTCACTGCGCAGCAGATCGTCCGCTTTCGTGCAGGCAATGCGGAACGTGTCCTGCACGGCTTCCTCTGCCAGCGGGCGGCTTTGCAGCGCGCTGTTGGCGTAAATGCACAGCGGCAGATACAGCTCACGGTAGAGCTGCTCGATGCGCTGCGCCTGTTCGTATTTCAAGCCCATGTGTCTCTCTTTCCCGGAATGGCCCAATCATTTACAGTATGATAATTATAACTATAACCCCTTTTCCTCGTCCCGGCAAGCGCCTGCCCGGCCTTCGACTGTAAATAGACGCGAGAAGACCCGCGCGGTTTTTGGCAATGCGGAGAATTTTCACGCGCCTGTCCCGATTTGACTCGTTGCGGAAATATCTTATAAAAAGAAAAAGGAGCGAGCGCCATGCAGCCTGCAGAGCAGAACCAGCTTGAAGCCTGGCTGGACGAGGGCAACCGAATCATTTCCTTCCACGAGATCCCCAGCAGCCAGTATTACAGCGCGGCGGAGTGCGACTTCTGGGAGCAGATCCTCCAACTCGTGCTGGGCGGCTACCGGGTACAGTAACAAACGAAAGGAGCTTCCCATGAACTGCCGTATCATCTCTCTTTTCCTCTTATGCCTGCTGTCCCTCTTCCTCCTGACGGCCTGCCAGAAGCAGCCGGTGTCGGAACTCCGGACAGAGCAGCCCGGCCTGACCCAGGAATCAAAGCTTCCGGATGCTTCCGTCACGGAGGAAGCTCCAGCGAAGGAGGAAGTGCAAAGCCCGGGGCGGCTCGGCTTTGCCGGTGCGAATCTCGGGCAGGGCGGGCTGATGGCCGGGGACGGAGAATGGGTCTATTTCCGCAGCGAAACAGATTGGGGACTTTATAAAGCCCGCACAGACGGCAGCGAGCGCACGCAGCTGCTGCCGCCGGAGGACTATGCGCCCAACAGCATCAATGTGCTGGGTGACTGGGTCTATTTTTCAAACTTCCGGGATGGGTTTTCTCTCTGGCGTGTGCGCACGGATGGAAGTGAAGCAGAAAAGCTCGTGGATGGTTATTGCTATACGTTCCTTGTAGCGGAAAGCGGCATTTATTTTGATTGCCGCGATGAGAACAACGTCATGCGAACCTTTCATGCGGAACTGGATGGCAGCGCACAAACGCTTCTGTACGAGAGCTGTGCGCCGGCCTCGTACTATAAGAGTAAGCTGTATCTGTATGATTTCAGAAGCGGAACGCTGTACGCATACGGTACCAAAGCAAAGGAGCGCGAGATTCTATTCGAAGGTAAATACAATGCGGCATATTTCAGCGTAGATGACACAGGCATATATTTCTGGGACGATATGTGCGATTACTGCCATCTTGACCCTGAAACAAAGGAGATCACTGTCCTGCATAAGGGCCCCATCGGCGATTATTTCAATTACTATGACGGCACGGTCTATTATGTTGCCTATGGTGGCGAGAATTACGACTATGATTGCTGCTACGCGATGGACGTGAAGACAGGCGAGCAGAAAGCGATCCTCTCGCTGTCGCCGGAGATGTATGACGCATTCGGTGATCCCATCGGCATCACGCAGGTCGACTACCGCGACGGAAATTATGACGCAGACAGCATCCCGACGAACGAAGAAGGCTGGCCGATGGCGCTTAACGAACTTGCCGACGGTCTGTTTGTTGTGAACGGACGGGTTTTTGCACGCGGACGGCTGGCGCGGACGGGCATGGCGGAGACGTGGATCCTTTGTGACGGCGGAAGCGGTACAGTCTGGGGGTAACTGATATGAAAAAAGGAAAAATCCTGCTCGCTGCGATCCTTTGCGTGTGCGCCCTGCTGACGGCCTGCCAGAAGAATCCGCAGCCGCAGCTGGAACCGCCGGAGCAGGCGCAGTCCGAACCGGTGCAGACGGAGGATCCGGCGGCGGAACAGCTGGAGCGGTTTTATACGCTCGCAGCCCTGCCGGAGGAGGAACTGCGGAAAGCGCTTACGGAGACCGGCCGGGACATGACCGGTGCGGCGAGCGGCGAAAACTTAACTGCGCAGTTTTTTGCCGCGCCGTTCCCGGCGCTCGAGGACTGCGCGCTTGAAAGCGCGGAGGTCCGTCCGGAGCGCGGTGTCATGACCATGCGCTTTGAAGCGCGCCGCCAAGCGGCGGATGGCTATGACTGGCAGCCCCTTTGCGACGGGACGGTCAGCCTGGTCCGACTGGGCGAGCCGGGGCAGGACGAAGCGTTCGCGCAGCAGGGCGGAGCCGCGTCCGACGGCGCAGCTGTATTTACCGGCATGCAGAACGGCTATCCCGTTGTCTTCCGCTTTTTCTGTGAACCTGCGGAAGCAAACCGCCTGCTTGGCAGCAAGCTGAGCTTCTGCAGCGGGACGGCGCAGCAGTCGAGCGTCTTCCTGTGTGACGAGGACAGCGGCCTGCGGCTGTGCGTGTACCCGGAGACGCTGGACGATTTTTCCATGCAGACAGACGGCGCGGTCTTCACCTGCGTGAGCAGCGCCGTGCGGAGCGAGACGACGTCCGGCTTCCTCTGGAGCATCCGCCGCATTTCCGCAGCCGAGGGCGCGGAACGATTCCCGGAGCAGGCCGAGCCGCTCAGCAGCTGTTTCGCAGATGAGGATTTTGTGCTGGGGCGATCGGAAACGGACTGGTATATCCTGAGCTTCACGCCGTCAGGCTCGCTTCCGCGCTGTATGCCGGAGGACGCCGACGCGCTGACGGACGCGTTCACAGACAGCGTCCTTGCGCTGGACAGCTTCGCGCGCGACAACGATCTGGAAGAGAACTGGGCGACTGAGATGTACTATTGCGCGTTCCTGCGCAAGCTCTGGAGCCTGACCGCGTGGGGACGCCGCTATCGCGATGGACAAAGCCTGTCGGACGGCGGCATGACGACCACCGTCCGCGATGCGAATACCAACCTGCAGATGGAGGTCCTCAGCTGCGTGGCCGAATGTGCGCGGTATCAGCTGTACGACACGGACGTGCGCTGGGACGGGAAGACGGTCTTCCGCCTGTATGACGTCGTCTCCGAGACGATGGGCGCGGGCGGACTGGAATGGACGATCGAGCAGCAGCCGCTGGCGGACTTCTGCGCGGCCGCGGGCGTCCGGGCGGAGGAGTGGAACAGCTGGCCGGAGGACGCGGCAGGCGAGGGCTGCGCCGTCCTCGGCAAAACGGCGGACACGGTCTACCTGCTCCGCTTCGCGAGCGGAATCCAATACTTCCCGGACATCCCGGAGAGCGTCTGCGCCTACGCCGACTTCTTCCGCGCAGGAAAGGACATGCTTTGCAGCTTCCTGAAGCTGAACGCGATCACGGAAGCGCCCCACTGGCAGAGCAATTACGCCCGCGAGCAGCTGATCCGCGATGAGTTGACATAATTCAGAACACAAGCGAACAAAACCGGCCTTTCGGCAACGCTGAAAGGCCGGTGCTGTTTATCCATCTGATTGGATCTGCAGCGGGCAGCAGGCATTTGGGCCGAGGGTCTGCGCGATCCCGGCGGAGAAGGCCTCCATGCGGTCGTCCGGTACGAATGCGAGGACCGTCCCGGCGAAGCCGCCGCCGTGGACGCGGACAGCGCCCGCGCCGCCCAGCAGCCTGCGGCAAAGCGCCAGCGTCAGCGCCATGCTCTGATGCTCTACCGCGCCCGGAGGCGTGATATTCTGCAGCAGCTCCCACGACACGTCGCCCGACGCGTTCACACCGTCTAAGAACGCCTGCAGCTGTCCCTCGCGCAGCGCCTGCACCTGCCGCCGGACGCGCTGGTCCTCATCAAAAAAGTGTATGGCGCGCAGGACGGCCCGGTCTCCGGTGGTGCGGCGCAGCCGCGGCAATTCACAATAAAACGCCTGCTCGTCGACCTCGCGCAGAACGTCCTTGCCAAAGCACGCGGCGACGGCGTGCATCTCCTGCGGGATGGCGGCGTAATCCGCTGTCAGCCCGGCGTGATCCGCGCCGGAATCCACCGTGCAGAGCGTGTACCCGTGTTCGGCAAAAGAAAACTCAACCGTTTCCGCGATCGGCTGCGCCGGGTCAGCAAAATCCAGAAATACCAGCCCGCCGAGGCTGGACGCCATCTGATCCATCAGCCCGCAAGGCTTGCCGAAATAGATATTCTCCGCGTACTGGCCGATGCGCGCGATCTCGGCGGGGGACATGCGCCCGTCAAAAAACAGGCCGTTCAGGATCCTGCCGAGCAGGACCTCAAAGGCTGCCGAGCTGGAAAGTCCGGAGCCGGGCAGCACCGTGGACGTGATGGACGCATCAAAGCCCGCAAGACGGCAGCCGCGCGCGGCAAATGCCGCCGCTACACCGCGGACGAGCGCCGCGGTCGTGTTTTTTTCCTCCGGATGAACAGCCAGATCCGACAGGCAGATCTCCGTGTGCGGATAGCCCTCGGATACGATCCGGATGCGGTCCGTACCGTTCAGCCGCACCTCGGCCTTCGTTTCCAGCTGGATGGCCGCGGCCAGCACGCAGCCGTGCTGGTGGTCGGTGTGGTTGCCGCCGATCTCGGCGCGCCCGGGCGCGGAAAAATGATAGAGCCTGTCCATATGCGTCCTCCGTCAGAAAATCTGATTTTTAATTATAATAGCACACTTTCCGCCCAAACGCAAAAAACCGCCTCTGCCGGTCTGTCCGGCAGAGGCGATTCGGAAAAACAGGCTGGCAGAGGGGGATGGCCCGCCTTATTCTCCGCTGAGATTCTCGGTGACAAACAGATCGATGACGTTGTCGATCGTCTGTGCGTCTGCGTTCTCGTCGATACCGGCGCTGAGCCAGTAAGCATACGGGCCGGTGAAGTACTTCAGCAGCTGGTCTAGATCGCTGCCGTAGCGGAACTCGATGTGATAGGTCTCCGCCATCGTGTCGTCGCGGAGCAGGAAGTAGGTGAACGCACCGGCGTCGTCCGTGGACTGGTAGACGTCACACTCGAACGACGGGTCAATCTCCTGACCGCCGTAGATCATGGTCTCGCCCTCACCGACGCGGTACTTGCCGAGATAGGTGTAGGTGTGCGTCTGGGCCGTGCCGTCGGTCAGCGTGGCCGTGACGTCATGGCCGTCAAAGGTGAAGGACTTCGCGCCGTTAATGTACCAGCAGTCGAAGCCGACCAGCTCCGGAGAGGTGTAGGCGTCCACGGCGTCCTGCCCGTAGATATCACGGCTGATATAGTGCTTGAGCATGTCGGCGGCATCCGCTGCGCCGTTGCTGCCGACGATGGCTTCGCACTTCTGCAGCCAGATCTCGTCGCAGCTCTCGTCAAGAATGACGTCAAACAGGTTCGCGTAGGTGGTGCCGTTTTCCCCGGCGATCTCGGTGAAAATGCCGAAGTCCTCGTCCTGCGCCGGTTCTTCCTCCTGCACAGGTTCTTCTTCCTGCGCAGGCGACTCTTCCTGTGCGGGTTCTTCCTGAACAGGCTCCTGCACCTGCGTCTCTTCCTGCGCCGGTTCCTGCGCGGGCGCCTTCTGGCAGGCCGCAAGGGACATCAGCATCATAAGCCCCAGAAACAGGGCGATGAATCTCGTCTTTTTCTGCATAAACAGTCTCCTTTATCCGAGTAACAGTCGTATCAATTGTCAGTTAAAGGCCTTTAACTGCGCGCATTATAGCATACGCGCCCCCAGATGTCAATCCCGGTTTTCCGCATTTGACAGCCCGGCGGGCTGCCCCTATCATACACAAGACAATAGGGAGATTGGACGGAGATATGGACGGGCTGGCAACACAACCGGGCGGCGTATTCAGATGATTTTGAGGCAGCTACGGGCAGAGGTGGAGGGCTTGCCCTAAGGAATATCCCACAATTATGAAGGAACTGATGGAGCGGAACAAGCAGCCGCAGGCATGATCTGATCTGAAACGTGTTCCAATCCCCCTCCGAACGCGCATGCATCCGCCCGGATGTATGCGCGCTTTCTGCCGCCTGTTTCCATTTGACACGCCGCCTGATGCGTTTTCCATTTGACAGCTCCGCGGGCGGTTCGGTATAATACAACTATCGAATAAAAAAGCTGCGCGGAGCGCAGAAGAAACGAACCGGACCTGCAAACGACATAAGGAGGCTGCTATGGCGCAATATTTTCTCGGTATCGAGCTTGGCTCGACCCGCATCAAGGCTGTTCTGCTGAACGCAGAACGGCAGATCGTAAAGACCGGAGACTGCACGTGGAAGAGCAAATTGGAGCATGGCGTCTGGACCTATCCCATGGACGCGGTGCAGGCCGGCCTGCAGACCGCGCTCGGGAATCTCGGCGCGCTGCCGGGCGAGATCTCGGCGATGGGTATTTCAGGCATGATGCACGGGTATCTTGCCTTCGACAAGGACTGGAACCTCCTCGCACCGTTCCGGACGTGGCAGAACACCATGACCGGCGAAGCGGCGGACAAGCTCACGGAGGCCTTTGGCTTCAATATCCCGCAGCGTTGGTCGGTGGCCCACCTGTATCAGGCCGTCCTGAACGGGGAAGCGCACGTCAAAAATATCGCCCATATCACCACGCTGGCCGGGTATGTTCACCATCTTCTCACCGGTGAAAACACCGTCGGCGTCGGCGAAGCGTCCGGCATGTTCCCCATCGACAGCACAGCCTGCACGTATGACGCGGCCATGCTCGATCAGTTCGACGCCCTGACCGCCAGGTACGGCTTCGGCTGGAAGATCCGCGACGTCCTGCCCACTGTCCTGACAGCCGGGCAGGCGGCAGGAACGCTGACAGAGGCCGGCAGCCGCTATCTGCATGGCCTTCTGCCCGCAGGGATCCCGTTCTGCCCGCCCGAGGGCGACGCAGGCACCGGCATGACGGCGACCAACGCCGTCGCGCCCCGGACCGGCAATGTCTCCGCCGGAACGTCCATCTTTGCCATGGTCGTTCTCGAAAAGCCATTGTCGAAGGTCTATCCCGAGATCGACATGGTCACGACGCCCAGCGGCAAACCCGTCGCCATGGTGCACTGCAATAACTGCACCAATGACATGAACGCGTGGGTGAGCCTTCTCGGCGAGACCGCAGAGCTCTTCGGCGCAGAAGTCTCCACCGGCGAACTCTACACAAAACTCTACCAGAAGAGCCTTGAGGGCGATACAGACTGCTCCGGCATCCTGACCTATAATTACATGGCAGGCGAGGGCGTCACCCATCTGGACGAGGGCCGCCCGATGGTCGTCCGTAAGCCGGAAAGTAAATTCACCCTTGCCAACTTCCTGCGCTCGCAGCTCTACGCCACCATGGCGACACTGAAGCTCGGCATGGACATTCTCGCAGAAGAGCATGTCGCCATCGACAGCCTGACCGGCCACGGCGGCCTGTTCAAGACGCCCATCGTCGGCCAGAAATACATGGCCGCGGCCTGCCACGCGCCCGTCACCTGCATGGAATCGGCAGGCGAGGGCGGCCCGTACGGCATGGCGCTGCTGGCTGCGTATCTGGTGCAGAAGAAGCCCGGCCAGACGCTCGAGCAGTATCTGGAAGCCGAAATATTTGCCGAGGTCAAACGCACCACGCTCGCACCCGATCCCGCGGATGCAGCCGGCTTTGACCGCTATCTCGCGCAGTACCGCAGCGGCCTTGCCGCACAGCGCGCAGCTGTGCAGGCGTTTTGAAGGCAGGAGGAGAAACAATGCTGGAAACACTGAAAAAGCAGGTACTGGAGGCCAATCTGGCGCTGCCGGAGCATCACCTTGTGACCTTTACATGGGGCAATGTCTCTGCCATCGACCGGGAGCGCGGTCTCGTTGTCATCAAGCCCTCCGGCGTGGCGTATGACGGCATGACGGAAGATGATATGGTCGTCGTTGATCTGGACGGCAATGTCGTCGAAGGCAAGTGGAAGCCGTCGAGCGATACGCCGACGCATCTGGTGCTCTATAAGGCCTTCCCGGCCTGCGGCGGCATTGTCCACACGCATTCGCGCTGGGCGACGAGCTTTGCACAGGCGGGCGTCGGCATCCGGCCCCTCGGCACGACGCAGGCGGATTATTTCTACGGCGAAATTCCCTGCACCCGTGCGATGACGCCTGCGGAGATCGCGGGCGAATACGAAGCGGAGACCGGAAACGTGATCGTCGAAACGTTCCAAGGCAAAGACCCCATGGCCATCCCCGCTGTCCTTGTCCACAGCCACGGCCCGTTCGCATGGGGCAGGGATGCTGCGGAGGCTGTTCACAACGCCGCCGTCCTCGAAGAGGTCGCGTTCATGAACTTCCATTCCCTGCAGCTGAACCCGGCCCAGACGCGCATGCAGCAGGAGCTGTTGGACAAGCACTACCTCCGCAAACACGGCAAAAACGCCTATTACGGACAGGGCTGAGCAGCTTGGATCAAGGACGGAGAAGCCATGAGCGTTACAGTTGAAGATCTTCTGAGACTTCCTTCCCTGCGGCACGCGAAGGTCCTTGGCGGCGCAGGCGGCCTGCACAAGGTCGTCTCGTCCATTTCGGTGCTGGAATCCATCGACCCGAAGGTACTGGTCAGCGAGGTGTTCCCAAAGGACACCTCCTACGGCAGTGAGATCGTCATCACCGGCTTTCTCAACTGCATTGATGATGTGGACTGCCAGTGCTCCAATCTCCTGCGGCTGGCGCAGGGCGGCGAGGTCGGACTGGTCCTGTATTATGTGGGCGTCTATCTGCCGAAGGTGGACAAGCGACTCATCGAGCTGGCTGACCGGCTGGATTTTGTCCTCATCTGCATGCCGGAGGGGCAGCGCCATCTGCGCTACAGCGACCTCATTTCCGACGTGACCGAGTGCATTTTCCGCGACCGCGCGGAATCGATCTCGCTGGTCTCGGATATTCTTGCGCGCATCTCCGCCGCGCCGCACCACCAGCAGACGGTCGGCACGGCGCTGCAGATGCTCTGCGCGGAGCTGTCCTGCTCCGTGGTTTTGTGCGACGAAAAGCAGCAGATCCTGAATCTTGCGACCTGGCCCCGCGGGCTGGACGAAGCGGTCCGACAGGGCGTGGAGCAGCTGCCGCCGCCCGACGGCAGAACGCAGCTGCCGTGCCCGTTCCTGAACGGTGCGGATCTCTACCGTCTGCCGATCCGCGCAGACCTTGCCCAGCCGCTGCAGCTGCTGCTCATCAAGGACGGCGAGCCGCTCAGCCAGCCGCTTCTCGAGCAGGCGGCGGACGTGACGCGGATCTGCGTCAATATATGGGGCCGAGCGCACGGCGCGATTGCCATCCACGAGCTGCTGCGCGCGATTTTGCAGGATGAGCCGCTGAAAATGCGCAGGCTCGGCGAGATTTTCCACGTGGATATCCCCTCCATCCATGAGCTCTGGATGCTCTGCGGCGTGCAGAACGTGCAGCGCGTGTCCGACCGGCTGGAGCAGGATCTGGAGCTTGCGCGGCAGTGCGCCGATACCGTTATCGGCGCCATATATGAAGACCAGCCCATCATGTGCCTGAGCACGCCGCACAGCCTGCGGGAGACGGAGTGGGTCCTGGAGGAGCTTCTGCGGCGGGCGGAGACGGTCAGCCCGGATGCGGTCGTCGTCCGCTGCAGCGCGCTGCGCACAACGACCGACTGCCGCCGCGCCTATCTTCTGACGCAGGAGACGCTGCCGGACGCCAGACGCATTTTCCCGCGCAAGCGGCTGTTTTTGCTCGGCGAGCTGGAGCTGGCCGCCGAATGCCGCAAGTGCATCGCGCAGGGCGAATCCGCCGCGGAGGAGCAGACGCTGTCGCTGTCCGTTCTCCAAACGGACAAAGAGGAGCTCGACCTGGCCGGGACGCTCTGCACGTTCCTGCTGGACGGCGAGCTGAGCGTCACACGCACGGCGGAGCTTCTATATCTGCATAAAAACACGGTAAAATACCGCCTGCAGCGGATATCCGACCTTCTTGGCTTCCGCCCGGGCAAAATGCCGGAGTCCATGCAGCTCTACCGTAGCGCCGCCATCTACCGGCTGCTGCGATCATAAGCGCTAATAGAAGCTATAAGCAAGGCTTTGTTCTTTGTCCCTTAGGACAAAGAACAAAGCCTTTTTTCTGCCCATTCGACAGTGCTCTTTTACCCAGCAGCATGGTATACTTTCGGCATTCTCCGGGGCGTCCCGGAGCGGTGTCCAAGAGAAAGAGGTGTTTTTTCCATGAGTGAGAAACAGGGAAGCGGATTCCATATCGACGAATCCAAACGGCAGAGCTGGCTGTCCATCGCAGCCGTGTGGGCCGGCGGCATGATCTGCGTGCCATGCCTGATGATCGGCGGCGTTCTGGCCGGCGGCGGTCTGAGCCTTTCGCAGATGGTCTGGTCGATCCTGATCGGCTACGGCATCATCTGCGCATATATGATCTTCATCGGCATGCAGGCGTGCGATACGGGCCTGCCCGTGTCCGTCATGGCCTCCGGCGCGCTGGGTGAAAAGGGCGCGCGCTACATCATCAGCATTCTGCTGGCGATCGCCTGCGTCGGATGGTTCGGCATTCAGTCGGCCACCTGCGGCAGCGCGTTTGCCAATATGATCGCAAACATGCTCGGCACGGAAGCCTCGCCCGCGTTCGTGACCATCAGCTCCCTTGTCTGGGGCGTCATCATGCTCGTCACAGCCTGCGTCGGCTTCAAGGGCCTCAAGTGGCTCAACTACATTGCAGTCCCGCTGCTGGTTGTCGTGTGCCTCTACGGCCTGATCGCCGGTATCGTCAAGAATGACGGCGGCGCAGCCATCGCAAACTATGCGCCGGAAGCTTCCGCCGGCATGGTGTTCGGCATTTCCATGGTCGTCGCGTCCTTCGCGCTCGGCGGCGTCATCTCCGCGGACTACTGCCGCTTTGCAAAGAGCCGCGGCGATGTGGTCAAGTCCTCCATCGTCGGCGTCATTCCCGCAGGCCTGTTCATGCTGCTGACCGGCGCTCTCATGAGCATCGTCACCGGCCAGTATGATATCTCCACCATTCTGGCTTCCCTCGGCGTGCCGTTCATCGGCCTGATCGCGCTGGTGCTGGCCACGTGGACGACGAACGTCACCAACGCCTATTCCGGCGGTCTTGCCCTGAGCAACCTCCTGGGCTTTGACGAGAGCAGGTTCAAGATCACCACGGCCATTGCCGGCGGTATCGGCACGCTGCTTGCAGCCTTCGGCCTTCTCAATGCGTTCCAGAGCTTTTTGTCTCTCATGTCCGCGCTCATCCCGCCGCTGGCCGGCGTTTTGATCGCGAGCTACTGGATCGTCGGCAGAGGCAGGAAGGAAAACTTCTCGATCCGTCCGGGCTTCTCGGCGGCAGGCGTCATTTCCTTCGTGGTCGGCGCGATCTTCGCCTGCATCACGGGCGGCACGTTCGCTGCGTTCCCGGGTCTTGTGGCGGCGCTGCCGTTCCTCAACTGGCCGTTCTTTGTCGGCCCGGTCAACGGCATCGTGGTCTCCCTTGTCCTGTACGTGATCCTTGCAAAGGTCTTCCCAGCGAAAAAAGCGTAATATTGCAGCCTGGGGAATGGGTTTTGCTCATTCCCCAGCAAGTCTAAGAAAATAAGGAGTATTGTCATGCGTAAAATCGGTATCCCTGAGATCGAAGATATCGCGACCGGCGCAGCGCTTCTCGGTGCAGGCGGCGGCGGCGACCCGTATGTCGGAAAGCTTGTTGCCATCGGCGCTGTGCAGGCGTGCGGCCCGGTGACGCTTCTGGACCCGGAGGAGGTCCCGGACGACGCGCTGGTCATCCCCATCGCCATGATGGGCGCGCCGACCGTTCTGGCCGAGAAGGCCATCGGCGGCACGGAATATCAGAAGCTCTATGACATGGTCTCGAGCTTCTTCGGCAAAAAGATCTATGCCTTCATGCCCATTGAGGCCGGCGGTGTCAATTCCATGCTGCCCATCGCCGCAGCGGCGCGCCTCGGCCTGCCGCTCGTCGACGTTGACGGCATGGGCCGCGCGTTCCCGGAGCTGCAGATGGTCACGTTCACCATCGGCGGCATGCAGGCGACCCCGATGGCCCTGACGGATGAAAAGGGCAATAGCTGCATCTTTGAGACGATCACGAACAAGTGGACGGAGGAGCTGGCCCGCGCTGTCACGATGAGCTGCGGCGCGTCGGTGTCCGTCTCGCTCTATCCGATGTCCGGCAAACAGATGAAGGAATACGGCGTGCACGGCATCGTCACCCGCAGCGAAAAGCTGGGCAAGGCCATCCGTACCGTCAAGGACTGCGGCGACCGCACGCCGGAGGAGCATTTCCTTGAGTTTGCCGAGGGCTTCAAGCTCTTCAAGGGCAAAATTGCCGATGTCCTGCGCGAGACGCGCAGCGGCTTCAACTTCGGCAAGGTCGTGCTGGACGGCATCGGCGAGGACAAGGGAAGCAGCGCCTATGTCGAGTTCCAGAACGAGAACCTGACGGCCACCGTCGACGGCGAGATCCTCGCCACCACGCCGGATCTTATCTGCCTGGTCGACACGGAGACCTTCATCCCCGTCACGACCGACGCCCTCAAATACGGCAAGCGCGTCATGGTCGTCGGTCTCAAGTGCTTCCATCTGTGGCGCACGCAGGCCGGTCTGGAACTGGTCGGCCCGCGGTACTTTGGCGTTGATACGGACTACATTCCGCTCGAAGAGCGCTGCAAGGGAGGGCATTGAGCATGTATAAGCTTGGAATCGACGTCGGCGGCACGAATACCGACGCTGTATTGATCGACGAGACCCGCGCCGTGGTCGCGGATATCAAATATCCGACCTCTGCGGATATCTACGACGGAATTTTGGGCGCTGTGCGCAAGGTGCTGGAGGTCTCCGGTGTGGACCGCACGCAGATCCGGCAGGCCATGCTCGGCACGACCCAGTGCACGAACGCCATCGTCGAGCGCAAGAACCTTGCCCCCATCGGCATCCTGCGCATCGGCGCGCCCGCCACGACGGGCATCCGCCCCATGGTCGACTGGGCAGAGGACATCAAAAAGATCGCGGTCGGCAGCGTCATTGTCGGCGGCGGCTTTGAGTACGACGGCAAGGAGCTTGCACCGTTCGATGAGGCCGCGGCCCGTGCGTTCTTTGAAGAGATGAAGCAGAAGAACGTCCGCTCCATCGCGATCTCCTGCGTGTTCTCCACGGTCCGGAACGACCATGAGCTTGCCGCGGCAAAGCTCTGCCGCGAGGTCATGGGCGAGGATGTGCATATCTCCGTTTCCAGCGAGATCGGCTCCATGGGCCTCATCGAGCGTGAAAATGCCACGATCCTGAACGCGGCGCTGTGGCAGGTCGCCGAGCGCTTCACCGAGGGCTTTGCAAAGAGCCTGCGCGACGAGGGCATCACGAACGCGGACGTCTATCTCAGCCAGAACGACGGCACGCTCATGACCATGGAGCATGCCCGCCGCTATCCGATCCTGACCATCGCCTGCGGCCCGACGAACTCCATCCGCGGCGCGAGCTATCTGTCGCAGCTGAAGGACGCGATCGTCGTCGACGTCGGCGGCACGACGACCGATCTCGGCGTCATCCAGAACGGCTTCCCGCGCGAGTCGAGCGTGGCCGTCACCATCGGCGGCGTGCGCACGAACTTCCGCATGCCGGACGTCATCTCCATCGGTCTTGGCGGCGGCTCCATCGTCCGCGTCCGCGAGGACGGCTCCGTGACCGTCGGCCCGGACAGCGTCGGCTATGAGATCACAAAGAAGGCGCTCGTCTTCGGCGGCGACGTCATGACCGCGACCGACATCGCCGTCCGTCTCGGCATGGTCGAGCTTGGCGACGCGTCCAGAGCGGCGTCCATCCCGCAGGACGTGGCCAAGAAGGCCATGGACGCGATCCGCATGCTGGTCGAGGACTCTGTGGACGCGATGAAGGTCTCGAACGCGGACGTCGACCTCATTCTGGTCGGCGGCGGCTCGATCATCCTGCCGGAGAAAATCTCCGGCGCGGCGACGGTCCTGAAGCCCGCGCACTTTGGCTGCGCGAACGCCATCGGCTCCGCCATTTCCAAGGTAAGCGGCACGTACGAAAAGCTTATGAGCTACGACGAGCTGCCGCGTGAGCAGTCGCTGGAAAAGGCAAAGCAGGAGGCCATCGCGCTGGCCGTCGAGGCCGGCGCTGTAGAATCGTCCGTCGAGATCATCGAGATGGAGGACGTGCCTCTGGCCTATTACCCGGGCAACACCAACCGCGTCAAGATCAAGGCCGCGGGCGACCTGCGCGCCTGAGCCGCATTTCATACAGCATAACAAATCTCCCGGCTGGTGAAGCAGCCGGGAGATTCCTTTATGTATCCGTGAGCAGTGCAGTGCGGCGGCGCAGATAAAAGCCGAAGCCGAATGCGTCGGCCAGCGCCCAGCCGACTGGGATGGCGAGCCAGATGCCGACCTCGCCGACCGGCTCCGCCAGAAGATATGCCAGTGCCACGCGCGTGCCGAGCGAGATGACGGTCAGCACGACCGACATGCCCGGCCGCTTGACGGCGCGGTAGAACCCGTAGAGCAGGAACAGCCAGCCGATACCGATGTAGCACGCGCCCTCGATGCGCAGATACCGCACGCCCGCGGCCAGCACCTGCGTCTCACCGGCCTGCACGAAGATCCGCATGAGCGGCTCCGCGAACGCGAAGACGAGCGCGGAGATCACGATGCAGAAGACAGCGCTGAGCGTGACGGCCTGCCGGAAGCCACGGCGCAGGCGGTCGGTAAGCTTCGCGCCGTAGTTCTGCGCGATGAAGGTCGAAAAGGCGTTGCCAAAGTCCTGCACAGGCAGGTAGGCGAACGAGTCGATCTTGACGGCCGCGGCGAACGCGGCCATGGTGATCGCGCCGAAGCTGTCCACCAGCCGCTGAATGAGCAGAATGCCGAAGTTCATGGATGACTGCTGCGCGCACGTCAGAAGCGACATATCGAGAATTTCGCGGAGAACTGCGCTGTCAAAGTGCATCTCTGCCCGTCCCGGCAGCAGCTCGCGGCAGCGCAGCGCCGTATAGGCCGGAAGACCGACGCCGGAAAAGACCTGCGCGATGACCGTCGCTGCCGCCGCGCCGGCAATGCCCCAGTGAAATACCAGCACGAACAGAAGATCCAGCCCGATGTTCCCAAGCGCCGACACGCCCAGAAACCAGAGAGGCGCGACCGAGTTTCCCGCTGCCCGGAGCAGACACGCGAAGAAATTATAGCTCGCCGTGGCGAGCAGCCCCGCGAAGATAATGACCAGATATTCCCGCATCTGTCCATACAGCTCCTGCGGGATCTGCAGAAACCGCAGAATGGAGTCCAGCAGCAAATAGATGGCCGTGTTCAGAACGAGCGTCACAAGAAGGATCAGCCCGCCCGCGTGAAAGACCGCGCTGCGGAGCCTGCCTTTCTGCTTTCTGCCCAGTTCAATGGAAAACAGTGCGCCCGCGCCCATGGAAAGACCCAGCAGGATGGACGTCAGAAACGTCATGAGCGTATAGGCCGAGCCGACGGCGGCCAGCGCGTTTTTGCCCAGCGCCTGTCCGACGATGAGCGTGTCGGCGATATTATACAGCTGCTGCAGAAGATTGCCTGCGATCATCGGCAGCGCAAACAGCAGAAGCCCCTTTGTAATGCTTCCTTTGGTCAGATCCCGGTACATGATGCCCTCGCACAAAAGTAATAACAGCATTATTATAGGGATCCGCCCGCCAAAAAGCAAGCAGCAGCGCAATGTGCGCTGCTGCCTGAAGTTACGACAGGATCCCCGTTGATTGCAGGAAGAGGATGAGCATCAGAACGGGTGCAATATAGCGGATCATGATGATGTACATCTTTTTCCGGCGGAAGCTCTCGCCGTTGCGCTCCATCTCGCCGATGACGAACTGCGGCGTTTTGACCCAGCCGATCAGGATCGTGGACAGAAGCGCGATGAGCGGCATCATGACGCTGTTGCTGATGTAGTCCATGATGTCCAGCAGCTGCGCGGCGGAGCCGTTCGGCAGCTGCACCTCAAAATAGAACACGCTGTAGCCCAGCGCGATCACAGCCGATGCGGCAAGATAGATGACCGACAGGACGAGAACGGCCTTTTTGCGGCTGACGTGGAAGATCTCCACACAGTTTGCCGTGATCGATTCCAGCACGGAGATGCAGGAGGTGAGCGTTGCGAAGATCGCCGTGAAGAAGAACAGCGCGCCGACGACCGTCCCGGCCTTGCCCATGGCCGCGAAGACCTTCGGCAGCGAGACGAACATCAGGCTGGGGCCGGCGCTCATGCCGTCGGTGCCGGAAAAGACAAAGACAGCCGGGATGATCATGACGCCCGCCAGCAGGGCGACGCCGGTGTCAAAGAACTCAATCTGGTTGACGGCCTTGTTGAGGTTGACCTCCGGCTTGACGTAGGAGCCGTAGGTGATCATAATGCCCATCGAGACGCTGAGCGAGAAGAACAGCTGGCTCATGGCGTCGAGCAGGATCTGCAGGAACCGCCCGACGGTCAACCCCTCGATGTGCGGCGTAATATAATAGAAAAAGCCCTGCATGCCCGTGCGGGTCTGCCCGGCGGCGTCTGTTGATTTAAGCGTCAGCGAATAGACCGCGATCACGACGACCAGCACGAGCAGGACCGGCATCATGAACCGCGAGACCTTTTCAATGCCGCTCTCCACGCCGTTATAGACAATGAGGGCCGTCACGGCCATAAATAAAAGCGCAAAAATGACAGGCGCGACGGGGGAGGTGATGAAGTCCATAAAGGAATTGTCCTGTGCGGCGGCTTCGGCCTGCCCGGTCAGATAGACCACGGCGTATTTTGTGATCCAGCCGCCGATGACGGCGTAATACGTCATGATGAGCACGGGGACGAGGAAGGTCAGGATACCGAGAAACTTCCACTTCGGGTGCATCTCGGCATACGCGCCGATGGCGCTTTTCTGCGTCCTGCGGCCGATGGCGATATCGGAGGTCAGAAGCGTAAAGCCAAACGTCAGCACGAGCGCGAGATAGACGAGGAGGAACAGCCCGCCGCCGTCCTTGGCGGCCAGATACGGGAACCGCCACAGATTCCCGACGCCGACGGCGCTGCCGGCCGCGGCCAGAACGAAGCCGATCTGGCCGGAAAAATGATTCGATTTCTTTTCCATTTGTGATACCTCTCTTTGCGCTGCAGGATGCAGCCGAGGCTGAGCATATTACACGGGAATGCATAAGTAAACCTGTATATACAGAAAACTGGATATTATAAAGGAAGAAGTGAATAAAAATGCTGCCGGGAAGCACTTGACGAACCGAACCGGAACGGCTATCATAAAAAGCGTAATATTTTTCCGAGGAGGACGGTTTTATGATCCGGGTCAATGCCATCGGCGACGCCTGCCCGCTGCCGGTGATCAAAACGATGAATGCATTAAAGGAGCTCGGCGGCGCCGGAACGGTCGAGGTGCTGGTCGATAACGAGGTCGCTGTGCAGAATCTGACGCGGCTTGCGGAAAACAAGGGCTGCACGATAAAGACGGAACGGGTATCTGAAAAGGAATACCGCGTCACGCTCACCGCAAGCAGAGCCGTCGAGCAGACCGGCGATGAAGCGAGCTTCTGCACAGTCCCCGCCGCGCAGAAAAAGATTGTGGTCGTCATCTCCGCCGACCATATGGGCGAGGGGAACGACGAGCTGGGCAGGATCCTGCTCAAGGGATTTCTGTTCGCGCTGACGCAGCAGGAGACGCTTCCATCCACGATCCTGTTCTATAACGGCGGCGCGAGCGTCACCTGTGAAGGCTCCGCTTCGCTGGACGATCTGCGCGAGCTTGCAAAGCTCGGTGTGGAGATCCTCACCTGCGGCACGTGCCTGAACTATTATGGCCTGACGGACAAGCTGCGTGTCGGCGAAATCACGAATATGTATGTGATCGCCGAAAAGCAGCTGCAGGCAGATCTTGTCATCCGCCCGTAAGCAAAGGTGCGGATTTCTGCCGGTTGTGCGGCGGCAGCTATACCACCGCCGTTATAAGCTATATGAATACTGAAGTTATTCACAAGTTAACGCGGAAAAAAGCGCCCAATTGGGCGCTTTTTTTTTCGGCAAAACAGAGAAAAACAGTCAGCTTTGAGAAAAAATTCTTTTCAAGATAACCATGCCATGCTATACTCAGTAGCAGAGAAGAGAAACGAACAAAGGAGGGCTTGAGCTTGAGTGAATTGCTGCGCATGGAGCATATCAGCAAGCGCTTCGGCAGCTTCTACGCCAACCGGGACATCAGTCTGCAGGTGAACCGCGGAGAGGTTCTGACGCTTCTGGGTGAAAACGGCGCGGGGAAATCGACGCTGATGAACATCCTCATCGGCCTGTATCAGCCGACGGAGGGCAAGATCTTTCTGGAGGGCAAGGAGGTCCGGGTCGAATCCCCGAGTCAGGCCGTCAAGCTGGGCATCGGCATGGTGCATCAGCACTTCATGCTGGTCGAGGCGATGACGGTCTTTGACAATATCATCCTCGGTGACAAGCATGCGAAGGGCATCTTCATCGACCGCGCGGCCCGCCGCCGGGAGATCGAGGAGCTGTCGCAGAAATATGGCCTTGACGTCCAGCTCGATAAGCTCATCACGGAGATCTCCGTCGGCGAGCAGCAGAGGACGGAGATCCTCAAGGCGCTCTACCACGGCGCGGAGCTGCTGATCCTCGACGAGCCGTCCGCCGCACTGACGGATATCGAGGTCGAGGGTCTGTTCGCCATCATGAAAAAGCTCGTGAGCGAGGGCAAGAGCATCATCTTCATCAGCCACAAGATGCGCGAGGTCCTGCATATCTCCGACCGCATCACGGTCCTTCGCCTCGGAGAGGTGGTCGGCACGGTCAACCGGTCGGAAACGGACGGGCAGAAGCTCGCCAGCATGATGATCGGCAAGGAGCTGACGGTCTCGCAGTATGAAAAGATCGAAGCGGACGGCCGCGAGGTCGTCGCAGAGCTGGATCATGTCGACTTCAATAAGGAAAGCAAGCACAGCGGCCTGAACGATCTGTCCCTCAAGGTTCACAGCGGCGAGATCGTCGGCATCGCCGGCGTCGACGGCAACGGCCAGACGCAGCTGGCGCAGCTCATCACTGGTGTCATCACGCCGCAGGGCGGCGAGGTCCATATCGAGGGCAGCCGCGTGTCGGTGTTCGACCCCAACGGCTTCATCGAATATGGCGTCAGCCACGTGCCGGAAGACCGGAACCTGCAGGGCCTGATCGGCGATATGTCCATCGCGGAAAATCTGGTCCTGAAGGAGACCGACGATCCGCGGTTCAGTCAGGGCAAGGGCCTCCACCTCAATAAACGCGCCATCAACGCCTATGCGCAGAGCATGGTGCAGAAATATGACGTGCGCTGCACGTCCGTAGGGCAGAGCGTGCGTTCGCTCTCCGGCGGCAACCAGCAGAAGGTCATCCTCGCGCGCGAGCTGGAGAGCGGCCCGAAGCTGCTCGTTATGGCGCACCCGACGCGCGGCCTCGATATCGGCGCGACCAGCTTCGTCCACGAGCAGATGATCGCCGCGCGGGAACGCGGCGTCGGCATTCTGCTCATCAGCGCGGACTTTGATGAGATTCTGGAAATGTCCGACCGCATCATCGTCTGCTTCGAGGGCAGGATCATGGGCGAGTTTTCCGGCAAGAATCCGCCGGTCGACGAGATCAGTCTTGCCATGACCGGTAAGTGAGAGGGGGCAGCGCAATATGGAAAAACTGAAAAAAGGGTTCGGCGCGTTCCTTGTGCCGCTGCTGTCGATCCTTCTGGCGTTCATCATCGGCGGCATCATCATGGCGGCGCTGGGCGCAGATCCGTTCCTCGCAGTCAAATATCTGTTTCAGGGCGCGTTCGGCTCCAAGGCCGGCATCGGCACGACGCTGACCAAGGCCACGCCCCTCATGTTCACGGCGCTTTGCGCGTGCTTCGCGTATAAATGCGGCGTGTTTAACCTCGGCGGTGAGGGACAGTTCCTCATGGGCTCTATCGCGGCATTCCTGACGTGCTACTTCACGGGCGCGACCGGTTTTGGCGGCGTTGTGCTGGCGCTGCTGGCCGGTGTGCTGGCCGGCGGCTTCTGGGGCATGATCCCCGGCGTTCTCAAGATCACGCGCGGGCAGAATGAGATGATCATCTCCATCATGCTCAACTACGTGGCGACCCTCTTCATGGGCGTCATCTATACCAGCTGGATCCGCGATGCATCCGTGCCGCAGACGCCGGCCATCGCAGACGCGGTCCACCTGCCGCGCATCATTTCCGGCATGCGCTTTACGTGGGGCCTTGTCATCGCCGTGGCGGTCGGCCTGATCCTCTATTATGTCCTGTTCTGGACGAGCGCGGGCTTCCGCCTGCGCGCCGTCGGCTATAACATGACGGCCAGCCGCTTCAACGGCATCCCCGTCAAGCGATACATGCTCGCCAGCTTCATTATTTCCGGCGCCATCGCCGGTCTCGGCGGCAGCGCGGAGCTGCTCGGCACGCAGTTCCGTCTTATCAACGGCTTCGGCGCAGGCTACGGCTTCGACGGTGTGGCCATGGCGCTTATCGGCCAGCTGCATCCGCTGGCGACGATGGTCGTGGCGCTGTTCTTTGCGGTGCTGCGCGTCGGCTCGACCACCATGCAGGCGGCCACCGGTGTGCCGACCAGCGTCTCGGATATCATCCAGGCGCTCGTGATCGTCTTTTCCGTGGCTGGCATGGCGCTGACGAAGCTGCCGGAGTTTGAAGCATGGAAAAACCGCGTGTTTGGAAAGAGAAAGGCGGGTGAAGCGTAATGGATTGGATCTCGAGCTTACTTCTGGCGACTGTCCGTCTGGCCATCCCCGTGCTCCTCATTTCGCTTGCCGAACTCTACGGCCAGCGGGCCGGTATGGTCAATATCGGACTTGAGGGTCTGGCGGCCATCGGTGCGCTCGTCGGCTTCCTCGTGTGCTACGTGACCGGCTCCAACTGGCTGGGGCTTCTGTGCGGCGCACTGGCCGGTATTGCCGTCAATATGATCTATGCGTTCTCCACCGTCACGCTCTGCGCGGATCATACGGTCTACGGCATGGCCATCAACATTTTCGCGCCCGCGCTGGCGTCGTTCATCTACCGCGTCTACTTCGGCACCGGCTCCGACCTTAAGCAGATCGTCACCATGCCGTCCATTGCTGTCCCCGGTCTCAAGGACATCCCTGTTCTCGGTCCGCTGCTCTTCGATCAGAGTCCGATGGTCTATCTTGCCATCCTGCTCGTGATCTTCACGGCGGTGTTCTTCGGCAAGACGCGCGCAGGTCTCAGCTATAAGTCCGTCGGCGAGCATCCGCAGGCCGCCGCGACGCTCGGCATCAACGTCGTCGGCGTCAAGTATCTCGCGTGCGTGATCTGCGGCGCGCTGTCCGGCATCGGCGGCGCATACCTCACGACCTGCTATTCCAGCACCTACACCGACGGCATCGTTGCCGGCCGCGGCTTCATCGCGCTGGCCGCCGTCATCTTCGGCCGCTGGAACGCGGGCGGCATCCTGCTGGCCTGCCTGTTCTTCGGCTTCTGCGACGCGCTGCAGATCCGTCTGCAGGTGTCCGGCATCGCCATCCCGTATCAGTTCTTCCAGATGATCCCCTATGTGGCGACCGTTGTCGTCCTGAGCCTGATCGGCACAAAGCAGGCAGGCCCCAAGGCCAACGGCAAGCCCTACCGCCGTGAGCAGCGGTGATGCGGTAATAACGTTGCAAAACGCTATTATATATTATTTTACGGAGGGAAAACGAATGAAAAAGATCTTTGCACTGCTTCTGGCTCTTGCGATGCTGCTGACGCTCGCCGCCTGCGCCGGGAAGGCTGAACCGGCCAAGACCGAGACCGAGGCGCCCGCCGCTTCCGAAACGGAAACGCCCGCTGCCGCGGAAACCGAGACCGAAGCACCGTCCGGCAAGACCTACAAGGTCGCTATGATCTGCGACTCCAGCATCAACGACGGCGGCTGGGGCGCTGCCTGCTACAACGCCATGATCGCGGCTGCCGAGAAGAAGGGCTGGCAGACGGAAGTCACCGACTCCATCTCGCAGGACGCCTACTATGATTCCATCGTTGCCTACTGCGCACTGGGCTATGACATGATCTACGCGCCCGGCAACCAGTACACCGACGCAGTCCTGCAGGCTGCCGAAGAATATCCCGACGTTGCCTTCGCGCTGCTGAACGGCGCAGTCAACACGCCGGAAAAGGCTGTCAACAAGAACGTTTCCTCCCTGCTCCCGAACGCACAGCAGATCGGCTGGATCGCCGGCGCGCTGGCAGGCCTGATGACTGAGAGCGGCAAGCTTGGCTTCATCGGCGGCATGGAGCTGGATACCACCAAGGGCAAGATCGCGGGCTATGAAGAGGCTGCGAAGTTTGTCGGCGAAAAGGAAGGCAAGGAGATCGAGCTTCTGAATGTTCCCTATGCCAACTCCTTCTCCGACGCTCCCAAGGGCAAGGAATTTGCGACTGAGCTGATCGCGCAGGGCGCTGACGTCTTCTTTGGCGACGCTTCCGCCGTCGACTCCGGCGCGCGCGAAGCCATCGACGCTGCCAACGCAGCCTCCGGCTCCGTTACGATCTACGATATCGGCCAGCCTGCTGATATCCTCGGCCAGAACGAGTGCATCATCTGCTCGCAGGTCACCGACAACTCCGCCATGGTCGTCGCTTCCATGGAGGCTGTCGAGGCCGGCACCTTCGGCGGCGAAGTGCTCTACGGCACGCTGCAGAACGGCACGCTGTCCGCAGGCGCTCTGAGCGACCTCGTTCCCGCTGACGTGCAGGAGAAGTACCTGGCCTACATCGACGAGATGATCGCCGGCACCTTCATGCAGTAAAAAACAGCTGATACCCAAATGGCCGGGCCGTCCGATGGATGGCCCGGCTCAGCGTGTCGAAAAAGTCTTTTCGCCCCGCTGAGACAGTTTTTCGAACTTTGAAAAAGTTCGAAAAACTGGTTGATTGAACGCGAAGGGGGCTCTTTGCCCCCTTCACTCTTCCCCTGCTTCTCTGTCATCCAACTGTTTCTCATGTTTTTTTGACAGTCTCGGCCGGGCCGTCCGATGGATGGCCCGGCTTTCTGTTTATCTTATCCGGATGGCCTGCAGTTTTTGTCAAATTCGGGAATGTGCCCAAAAGGCGGAAATCATTCATGCCGTGTTCACACATTCGCGAAGCAGGTTTTTATAATGAAGAAAAAACAAAGGGAGTGTACGCGATGAAAGAAGTGAAATCCCCGAAAAAACCGCTTCTGTATTACTACGGGATCATCCTGCTGGTGATCCTGCTGTTCAACCTGATCGTGTCTCCGCTGCTCATGCAGCAGCAGGTCACGGAGGTGGACTACGGCACCTTCATGCGCATGATCGAGGAAAAGAACATCGGCAAGGTGCAGGTGGACAGCGACGAGATCGTCTTTACCGACAAGGACGAAAAAACAGTCTACTCCACCGGCGCGATGGACGACCCCACGCTGACCCAGCGCCTGTATGACTGCGGCGCGACCTTCACCAAAGAGGTGCAGCAGACCACCTCGCCGGTCCTGAGCTTCCTCCTCACGACGATCCTGCCGCTCGTGATCTTCATCGGCATCGGCCAGTATCTAAGCAAGAAGCTGCTGGAAAACGCAGGCGGCAAGAACTCTCTGATGTTCGGCGCGTCCGGCAATTCCAATGCCAAAGTCTACGTCCAGTCGACGCAGGGCATCCACTTCTCCGACGTGGCCGGTGAGGATGAGGCCAAGGAAAACCTGCAGGAGATCGTTGACTACCTGCATAACCCGCAGAAGTACACCGAAGCCGGCGCTTCCATGCCGAAGGGCCTGCTGCTCGTCGGCCCTCCGGGTACCGGCAAGACGATGCTGGCCAAAGCCGTGGCCGGTGAAGCCAACGTGCCGTTCTTCTCCATCTCCGGCTCGGAGTTCGTGGAGATGTTCGTCGGCATGGGCGCAAGCAAGGTGCGCGACCTTTTCAAGCAGGCGAAGGAAAAAGCACCCTGCATCGTCTTCATCGACGAGATCGACGCCATCGGCCAGAAGCGCAGCGGCGGCAACGGCATGGGCGGCAACGACGAACGCGAGCAGACCCTCAACCAGCTGCTGACCGAAATGGACGGCTTTGAGGGCAACACCGGTGTCATCATTCTTGCCGCGACGAACCGGCCTGAATCCCTTGACCCCGCGCTGACGCGCCCCGGCCGCTTTGACCGCCGCGTGCCTGTGGAGCTGCCCGACCTTGCGGGCCGTGAAGCGATTCTGAAAGTCCACGCGAAGAAGATCAAAACGGCGGATGATGTGGATTTCCACACCGTCGCCCGCATGGCTGCCGGCGCCTCCGGCGCGGAGCTGGCCAACATCATCAACGAAGCGGCGCTGCGCGCCGTGCGGAACGGCCGCGTCATCGTCACCGAAGCCGATCTGGAAGAGAGCATCGAGACGGTCATTGCCGGTTATCAGAAGAAAAATGTCGTCCTGTCCGATCAGGAGAAGCGCGTTGTTGCCTACCACGAGATTGGTCACGCACTGGTAGCCGCCCTGCAGACGCATTCCGCGCCCGTGCAGAAGATTACCATCATCCCGCGCACCTCCGGCGCGCTGGGCTATACCATGCAGGTCGATACCGGCGATAAATACCTCATGACAAAGCAGGAGATCGAGAATAAGATCGCCACGCTCACCGGCGGCCGCGCCGCAGAGGAGGTCGTTTTTGGCGAGATCACCACCGGCGCATCCAACGACATTGAGCAGGCAACCAAGCTGGCCAGAGCTATGATCACCCGCTACGGCATGAGCGAAGAATTTGATATGGTCGCCATGGAGACGGTCACGAACCAGTATCTCGGCGGCGATACCTCGCTGGCCTGTGCAGCCGATACGCAGAAGCGCATCGACGAAAAGGTCGTGGAGCTTGTCAAGGCGCAGCACGAAAAGGCGCGCAAGATCCTGACGGACAACCGTAAAAAGCTGGATGAGCTGGCACAGTTCCTTTATGAAAAGGAGACCATCACCGGCGAAGAGTTCATGCAGATCCTGAAGGAGGAGGGAGAACAGCAATGAAAAAACGGTCCGGATTCGGCTGGCTGGAGCTGGTCGAAGGCATTCTTTTGATCTTACTCAGCATCTATACGATCATCTGGCCTGACAGAGCGCTGACCGGCTGGATCGTCCTGTACGGCCTGATCGCCGTCATCATGGGCGTGGCGGACATCCTGCTCTATATCCGCGTTGAGCGGTTCACCGGCTTCGGGCCGATCATCTCGCTCGTGTCCGGTGCGCTGAGCGTCATGACGGGCGTCATGCTGCTGGTCTATCCGAACGCGGGCAAGTGGGTGATGAGCCTGCTGTTCCCGCTGTGGTTCCTGACGCACTGCATCTCCCGGCTGGCAGGGCTGCACACGGTGCGGCTGCTTGCGAGCCGGTTCACCTACTGGTTCACGCTCGTCATGAACGTGCTGGGGCTGGCGCTCGGCGTCATGATGCTGGCGCGGCCGTGGTTCTCGCTGCTGTCGCTGGAGTACCTGGTCAGCTTCTATCTGATGCTGCTCGGCGTGGACTGCATCATTCTTGCATGCAGCCGCCTCGGTTCGCGCGGGTAACAGGAAGGAACAGAATATAATTGCCAGAAAAAGTATAAAAATGATATAAAATGACGCAATTTATACCTTTTCTCATAAGAAAATCGTCGGATTGCACAGTTGACTTGCTTTGCTTCTATGCTATAATGTGGTCTGTCTGAAAAATATAAATTGTAGCGCCAAGGTGCCTGCCGCAAGGCGGGTGAAAAGGGAATCCGGTGTGAATCCGGAGCGATACAGTCACTGTGTAAGGGAGCGGCCCTGCAAAAACTACTGGGAAACCGGGAAGGGCAGAAGCCGCGTCGACCGAAGTCAGGAGACCTGCCTTGGCGTGGAATCTCGAATCCGCTGCCTACGGGTTGACCTTCCTGCAAGTTTGCGGCGTCCTGCGTACAGATATATGGGCGTCATACGATACAGATGGGGAGAACGGCTGCGGAAACGCAGCCGTTTTTATATTTTACCAGACAGAAAATTTAGAAAAGAGGCAGATCCCTAATGAAAAAGACCATCGCACTGCTGCTCGCAGCCGTCATGCTGCTGAGCCTGCTGTCCGCATGCAGCAGCAAGACCGAAGCTCCGGCTGAGGAACCGGCCGAGACCGAACAGCCCGCAGCAGACACCACCAACGAAGAGACCCCCGCTGAGGACGCCGAGCCGGAAACGGCAGAGCCGACCCAGGAAGAGCTGGATCAGGCCGCAGCCGATGAGGTTGCCGCTCTGATCGATGCCATCTATGTGCAGGAGCGCACCGAGGACACCGACGCCCAGTGCGAAGCCGCCAAGGCCGCATGGGACACTCTGACGGACGCGCAGAAGGAACTCGTGGAAGGCGACGAAGCCAGCCCCGATTACTTCGGCCTTGACACCGGCGACGCTTCCAACGACGATCCGCGCAATCAGGACGAGATCGGCGAGAACGAGCTGCTGGTCGTCTCCTTCGGTACCTCCTACAACGACAGCCGCGTTGCCGACATCAAGGGCATCGAGGACGCACTGCAGGAAGCCTTCCCGGACTGGTCCGTCCGCCGCGCATTCACCGCGCAGATCATCATCAACCATGTCCAGGCCCGTGACGGCGAAAAGATCGACAACATGACGCAGGCACTTGACCGCGCAGTTGCCAACGGCGTCAAGAACCTCGTTGTCCAGCCGACGCACCTGATGCACGGCGCCGAGTATGACGAGATGTGCGAAGTCATCGACGCATACCGCGATCAGTTTGAGTCCGTCTCCATCGCAGAGCCGATGCTCGGCGAGGTCGGCTCCGACGCTACCGTCATCAATGCCGACAAGGAAGCTGTCGCCAAGGCCATCACCGCTGCCGCCGTCAAGGACGCAGGTTTTGAGAGCCTCGACGCCGCCAAGGACGCTGGCACCGCCTTCGTCTTCATGGGCCACGGCACCGCGCACGTCGCCAAGGTCACCTACAGCCAGATGCAGACCCAGATGCAGAATCTCGGCTATGAGAACGTCTTTATCGGCACCGTCGAGGGCGAGCCGGAAGAGACCGCCTGCGAAGCCGTGATCGAAGCCGTCAAGGCTGCCGGTTACACCAACGTCGTCCTGCGCCCGCTGATGGTCGTTGCAGGCGACCACGCCAACAACGATATGGCCGGTTCCGAGGATGATTCCTGGAAGACCATGTTCGAGGCTGCCGGCTTCACCGTCGACTGCCAGATCTCTGGTCTCGGTGAGATCGCCGATGTGCAGGCGCTCTATGTCGCCCACACCAAGGCTGCCATCGAAGCCCTGAACGCGTAATCAATACTTTCACGCAAAGCTCCGGAGCGGCGGCTGCCGCTCCGGAGCGAACTGCGCTCTATGGAGGAAACACTATGAAGAGATATCTCGCCCTGCTGCTGGCCGCTCTGCTGCTGCTCGCGCTGCTGACCGGCTGTGCACAGAAACAGGAACCCGCCGCCGACCCGGAACCCGCAGAGACCACAGCCGAGGAAGAACCGGCTGCGCCCGCCGAAGAGGAAACGCCCGAGGCTCCCGCTGAGGAAGAGACCCCTGCAGCTGAGGAAGTCGGACCCGCGCTGGCGGACGGTGTCTATACGGCGGAGTTCAACACCGACAGCAGCATGTTCCACGCCAATGAAGCCTGCGACGGCAAGGGTACCCTGACTGTCGAGGACGGCAAAATGACCATTCACGTCAGTCTGGCTTCGACCAGCATCGTGAATCTCTTCCCGGGCCTTGCCGAGGACGCGCAGAAGGACGGCGCGGAGCTGCTGCAGCCCACGACCGACACTGTGACCTATTCCGACGGCCTGTCCGACGAGGTCTACGGCTTCGATATCCCCGTTCCCGCCCTCGATACGGAGTTTGACGTTGCCCTCATCGGCAAGAAGGGCGTCTGGTATGACCACAAGGTCTCTGTCTCGAACCCCGTTCCGCTCGCGGAGGCCGGGAAGACCGTCACGGATCTCGGCCTGACCGATGGCGTGTACACGGTCGAGGTCGGCTTTGCCGGCGGCTCCGGCAAGGCATATGTCCTGACGCCCTGCACCGTGACCGTCACCGACGGCGCAGCCACGGCGACGATCGTCTGGAGCAGCAGCAAGTATGACTACATGCTCGTAGACGGTGTGCGCTATGACGTCCTGTCCACCGAAAACGGCTCCACGTTTGAGATCCCCGTGGCCGCATTCGACACGGCGCTGACCGTCATTGGCGACACGACTGCCATGAGCACCCCGCACGAGATCGAATACACGCTGACCTTCGATTCCGCAACGCTTGCGGCCGCAGAATGAAAAAGCGGTATCTGATTCTGCTGACGGCGCTCCTGCTGGTGCTGGCTGCCTGTGCAGCCGCGCCGCAGCCGCCGCAGACAGACGAAGCGCCGGCTGCACCGGCGCAGACGGTCAGCTGGGATGCGCTGTCCTTCGACCGGACTCTGCCGCTGCAGTACGCAAAGCAGTTTTCCGTCAGCTATGCCGGGGAGGACTATACCCGCATCACGATCGGCGACGATCAGGCGTTCCTGCTCGTCGCTGAAAACGCGGACGTTCCGTCCGGCGTCCCGGACGATGTGACGGTCCTGCAGCAGCCGCTCAGCCATATTTATCTTGTCGCTTCCGCGGCGATGGACTATTTCAGCCATCTTGACGCCGTTGACCGTATCGCGCTCAGCGGCCAGAAGGAGAGCGACTGGTATATCGAGGCCGCAAAGACCGCCATGCAGGCGGGCAGCATGGTCTATGCCGGAAAGTATTCCGCGCCGGACTATGAGACGATCCTGGAAAACGGCTGCGATCTGGCTATCGAAAATACCATGATCTATCACACGCCGGAGGTCGTCGAGCAGCTGCAGAGCCTCGGGATCCCGGTGCTTGTCGAGCGGTCGAGCTATGAATCCGAACCGCTTGGCCGGATGGAATGGCTGAAGCTCTACGGCGCGCTCGTCGGCAAAGCGGACGAGGCATGCGCGCAGTACGACGAGATTCTGCAGCAGCTGGACGGCGTTCTCGATCAGACGCCGACCGGCAAACGCGTTGCGTTTTTCTACATCACGACAAGCGGCTCCGTCAACGTCCGCAAGTCTGCCGACTACATTGCCAAGGCCATCCGCATGGCCGGCGGCGACTATGTCGCGTTCGACGAGAGCGGGGAAGAGAACGCGCTGTCCACCATGACCATCCAGATGGAGACCTTTTATGACACGGCCGTCGACGCGGATGTGCTGATCTATAACAGTACCGTCGACGGCGAGATCCGGACGATCGACGAGCTTCTGGCCAAAAGTCCGCTGCTGGCGGATTTTAAGGCCGTGAAAAGCGGCAATGTCTGGTGCATTTCCAAAAACTTTTATCAGGAATCCCTCGCGCTCGGCGATATGATGCTCGACGTCCATGCCATCCTGACGGATGCGGACGCTGGCGGGCTGCGGTTCCTGCACAAATTATCCTGATTGGAGGAGCAGTATGAAAAACACCCGGACGGTTCGGCTTTGGGGCGGCTTTCTGCTGCTCCTTCTGCTGTTGATCGTATTTTTAATTTGGAATCTGTTCGCGGGCAGCGTTTCGCTCTCCGCGTCCTCTATATGGGAGATCCTGCATGGCGCCGGCGAGGCCACGCAGCGCAGGATCCTGCTGCAGATCCGCCTGCCGCGGCTGCTCGCTGCGATGATCCTCGGCGGCGCGCTGTCGGTCTCTGGCTATCTTCTGCAGACGTTTTTCCACAATCCTATCGCAGGTCCCTTTGTTCTTGGCATTTCCTCCGGCGCAAAGCTGACGGTCTCCGTCGCCATGATCCTGCTTCTTAGCCGCGGCCTGCAGTCATCCTCTGCCGTACTCATCACCGCCGCGTTTCTCGGCGCGATGCTTTCCATGGGCTTCGTGCTGCTCATCTCGCAGCGCGTCCGGCGGATGAGCCTGCTTGTCGTGTGCGGCGTCATGATTGGCTATATCTGCTCGGCGCTGACGGACTTTCTTGTGACGTTTGCCGACGATTCCAACATCGTGAACCTGCATAACTGGTCGCTCGGCTCCTTCTCCGGCATGAGCTGGGATAACGTCCGGACCATGGCGCTGGTCTGCGGCGCGGCGCTCGTGCTGACGGTCCTGCTGTCCAAGCCCATCCGGGCCTACCAGCTGGGCGAGGTCTATGCGCAGAACATGGGCGTGCCGTTAAGAAGCTTCCGCGCGGCGCTGATT
Organism: uncultured Oscillospiraceae bacterium; assembly: GCA_934613505.1. Lineage (GTDB taxonomy): Bacteria > Bacillota > Clostridia > Oscillospirales > Oscillospiraceae > CAG-170. Next base: position 83,950 of record CAKTTB010000002.1, read on the forward strand.
TTGCTGTCGAGCGTTCTGTCCGCCTGCGTGACGGCGTTCGCGGGACCCATTTCCTTCGTCGGCATCGCGGTGCCGCACCTTATGAAATCTTTGTTCAAATCGGCGGAGCCGCTCATTATGATCCCGGCGAGCTTCCTCGGCGGCGGCGTGTTCTGCCTGCTGTGCGATCTGATCGCGCGCACGGCCTTCGCCCCGACGGAGGTCAGCATCAGCTCGGTCACAGCCGTGTTCGGCGCGCCGGTCGTCATTTACATGATGATCCACAGAAAGGCGGGATAAGATGGAGGGCTATCTGCAGACAAATGACCTTTCCGTCGGCTATGACGGAAAAGCCCTGATCCAAAAAGTCGCTTTTGCCGTGCAGCGCGGAAGGATCGTGACGCTGATCGGCCCGAACGGCTCCGGAAAGTCGACTATTCTCAAGACCATCGTCGGCCAGCTGCCGCGCATCGGCGGCACGGTCCTACTTGACGGCGAGGAACTCGGCGCGCGCAGCCGCAACGAGATCGCGCGCCGCATGGCGATCCTGATGACCGCCCGCATGGACCCGGAGCTGATGACCTGCCGCGACGTGGTCAGCACCGGCCGCTATCCGTATACCGGACGGCTCGGCATCCTGCGGCCGGAGGACCGCGAGATTGTGGAGCAGTCGCTGCTGCAGGTCGACGCGCTGAGCTTCGCCGACCGGCCGTTTCAGGCCGTCAGCGACGGCCAGCGGCAGCGGATCCTGCTTGCCCGCGCGCTTTGCCAGCAGCCGGAGCTGATCGTTCTCGACGAGCCGACCAGCTTCCTCGATATCCGCTACAAGCTGGAGCTGCTGAGCATCCTCAAGCACATGGTGCGCGAGCGGAAGCTGGCGGTCCTCATGTCGCTGCACGAGCTGGATCTGGCGGAGCGCGTCTCGGATACCGTCGTCTGCGTCGCCGGCGACCATATCGACCGTGTCGGCCCGCCGGAGGAGGTCTTTACGCGCGAATATATCGCGAAGCTCTATCACATGGAGCCGGGACGCTATGACCCCTGCTTCGACACACTGGAATTTGTACCGTGAGGGACAAAATGGAGAAACAAAAGGGAATCTTTTACGCCGTCGGCGTCGGTCCCGGCGATCCGGAGCTGCTGACGCGGCAGGCCTGCCGCATCCTGACGCAGTGCGAGGTGATCGCCGCCCCGCAGACCGCCTCCGGGCAGATGCTGGCGCTGGAGATCGCGCGCGGCGCGGTCAGTCTGGATGGGAAGACCATCCTGCCGCTTGCCTTTACCATGTCGCGCGATGCGGCGGCGCGCGAGAAGAGCTACCGCGCGGCAGCTTCGCTGATCGAAGCGGAGCTTCGGCGCGGGCACAGTGCCGCCATGGTCAATCTTGGAGACGTATCGGTCTATGCGACCGCGTATTACATTCTGGATATCATCCGTGCAGACGGCTATGAGACCGTCATGGCGCCCGGTGTGACCAGCTTCTGCGCCGTGGCCGCCCGCCTCGGCCAGAGCCTGACCGAGATGGAGCAGCCGCTGCAGATCCTGCCGGGCAGCCTCCCGCTGGACGAGGCGCTGCGCCTTCCCGGCACAAAGGTCTTGATGAAATCCGGCAGCGCCATCGGTGAGACCGTGGCTGCGCTGGAGCGTTGCGGTCTTCTGGACAGAGCCGCGCTCGTCGCCGACTGCGGTCTGCCGACTGAGCAGGTCTATCATGATCTGCGCGCGCTCCCGCCCGCGCTCAGCTATTTTGCGACCATCCTTGTGCGGTGAGGTGTGACGATGAAAAGAACAGTTCCGCGCTTCGTCCTTGCCGGGACGAACAGCGGCTGCGGCAAAACGACCGTGACCTGCGCCGTTCTGCAGGCGCTGGTGAACCGCGGCCTGCGCGTGGCCGCAGCCAAATGCGGCCCGGATTACATTGACCCGATGTTCCACAGCCGGATCATCGGCGCGAAAAGCTCCAACCTCGACCCGTTTTTCTTCGACACGCAGACGCTCCGCTTCCTGCTCGCGCAGAACGCGGCGGACTGCGATACGGCGGTCATTGAGGGCGTCATGGGCTACTATGACGGCCTTGGACTGACCACGACCCGCGCCAGCACCTATGAGGTCGCGCAGAAGACAAAAAGCCCGGTCGTGCTTGTCGTGCAGGCGCGCGGCGCGGCGCTGTCCGTGCTGGCCATGGTGCAGGGCTTTGTGCAGTTTCAGCCGGAAAACCGGATCTGCGGTGTTATTCTGAACGGCTGCACGGCCATGAGTTACGCGCCGCTTGCGTGCGAGCTGGAAGCACGCTTCGGCGTGCGCGCCTGCGGCTTTCTGCCGCAGCTGCCGGACTGCCGGCTCGAGAGCCGCCATCTGGGACTTGTGACTGCGGCCGAGGTGACGGATCTTCGCGAAAAGCTGCAGTGCCTCGCCGCAGAGGCGGAGAAGAGTCTGGATCTGGACGCCCTTCTTTCTATTGCCCGCAGCGCAGAGCCGCTGGATATTGTTCCGCCCGCCCTGCCGGAGGCCGGGGAGCCGGTCCGCATCGGCGTGGCGCGGGACCGGGCGTTCTGCTTTTACTATGAGGACAGTCTCGGCTTTCTGCAGACGCTCGGCGCGGAGCTTGTGCCGTTCAGCCCGCTGATCGACGCTGCATTGCCGGAGGGACTGCACGGGCTGTATCTCGGCGGCGGCTATCCGGAGCTGTATGCCCGGCAGCTCGCTGAAAATGCATCCATGCGCGAAAGCGTCCGCGCCGCAGTGCAAAGCGGCCTTCCGTGCATTGCCGAGTGCGGCGGCTTCATGTATCTGACGCAGTCAATCGCGGAGCAGCCGATGGCGGGCGTTCTGCCCGGCGGCTGCTTTGACGCGGGGAAGCTGACGCGGTTCGGCTATCTCACGCTGACGGCGCGGCAGGACAATCTTCTTTGCCGCGCGGGCGGGCAGATCGCCGCGCACGAATTTCACCACTGGGACGCCGAGCAGCCCGGCGCCGCGTTCACCGCGGAAAAGCCGTCCGGCAGAAGCTGGCCCTGCGTCCATGCAAGTCAAACGCTCTATGCGGGCTATCCGCATTTTCATTTTTACGCAAATCCGTCATTCGCCGCCCGCTTTCTGGACGCCTGCCGAAAGGAGAAGCACCGATATGCTTGAGAACATCAGGCCCATGGACATTGAAAAGCGCAGCTTCGAGATCATCACCGGGCTGCTGGGGGACCGGCAGCTCGACCCGGAGAACGAGCTTGTCATCAAGCGCGCCATCCATACGACGGCCGATTTTGACTACGCGGACAATCTTGTCTTCTCCGAGCATGCTGTGCAGAAGGGCCTTGCCGCTCTGCGCGGCGGCTGCGATATCGTGACCGATACGCAGATGGCCAGAGCCGGCATCAACAAGACGATTTTGTCCTCCCTCGGCGGGACGGTACACTGCTTCATGTCAGACCCGGACGTTGCGGCGGAGGCAAAGGCGCGCGGCATCACGCGGGCGTATGTCTCCATGAAGCGGGCGGCGGCCCTGCCGAAGCCCTGCATCTTTGCCATCGGCAACGCGCCGACGGCGCTGTGTTCGCTGGAAGCGCTGATGGAGGCCGGTAAGCTTTCGCCGGCTCTCATCATTGGCGTGCCGGTTGGCTTTGTGAATGTTGTGGAAAGCAAGGAACTCGTGATCGAGCATCACCGCGCGCCCTATATCATCGCCCGCGGCCGCAAGGGCGGCAGCAACGTCGCCGCGGCCATCTGCAACGCGCTTCTGTACCAGATCAGGCGGTGAGCATGGAAGACTATATCGTAAAAGATGGAAAAAAGCTCCGCCTCGGCTATACGACCGGCAGCTGCGCGGCAGCCGCCGCCAAGGCGGCGGCATGGATGCTGCTGACCGGCAGAAAAAAAGAGACCATCGATCTTCTGACGCCGAAGGGCCTGCCGCTGACGCTTCCGGTGCTGGAGATACGGATGGCGCCGGAGGAGGTCCGGTGCGCCATCCGCAAGGACAGCGGCGACGACCCGGACGTGACGGCCGGTACGCTCGTGTTTGCTGCGGTCCGCCGGACCGCGCAGCCCGGCGTGACGATCGACGGCGGGCAGGGCGTCGGCCGCGTGACAAAGCGCGGCCTTGACCAGCCGGTCGGTGCGGCAGCGATCAATTCCGTGCCGCGACGCATGATCCGCGAGAACGTGGAGCAGGTCCTTCGCCTGTGCGGAGAAGCCGGCGGCCTGTCCGTCGTCATCTCTGTCCCGGACGGCGAGCGGCTCGCGCAGAAGACGTTCAATCCGCGCCTCGGCATTACTGGCGGCATCTCCATCCTCGGTACGACCGGGATCGTCGAGCCGATGAGCGAGCAGGCACTCGTCGATACCATCCGCGTCGAACTTCGGCAGCGCCGGGCAGACGGCGCGGAGGATATCCTGCTGACGCCCGGCAATTACGGCGCGGATTATATCCGCGGCGCGATCGGCATCGACCCGCGGACGGCGGTTTTGACCAGCAATTTCATCGGCGACGCGCTGGATACCTGCCGGGAACTGGGTTTCCGCGGCGCGCTGCTCATCGGCCACATCGGAAAGCTCGTGAAGCTGGTGGGTGGCATGTGGAACACGCACTCCAAATTCGGTGACTGCCGGATGGAGATCCTTGCCGCCCACGCCGCCGCACTCGGCCTGCCGCCTGCGCGCACGGAGGAGCTTCTTACCTGCGCGACCTGCGACGACGCGCTGCGGATCCTGAAGGAGGAGCAGCTCTGCGATGCGCTTCTGCAGCGGCTTTCCGGCTGTATCGGGCAGCAGCTTGCACGCAAATGCGGCGGGATGCAGGTCGGCGCGATCGTTTTTTCCAAGGAATACGGCGCTCTGTGCGAAACGACAGACGCACGGGCGCTGCTGCAAAGAATTACGGAGGGAAACTGAAATGGTACATTTTGTCGGCGCCGGGAGCGGCGCGGTCGATCTCATCACGGTGCGCGGCGCGAAGCTGCTGGCACAGGCGGATGTGGTCATCTATGCCGGGTCGCTGGTGAACCCGGAGCTGCTTTCTTACACGAAGCCCGGCTGTGAGATCCATAACAGCGCAAAAATGACGCTCGAGGAGGTCATCGCCGTCATCTGCGAAGCAGAGCGGGCGAACAAAACGACCGTGCGCCTGCACACCGGCGATTCCAGCATTTACGGCGCGGTGCGCGAGCAGTTCGATGAGCTGGACAAGCGGCAGATCGCCTATGACGTCTGCCCGGGCGTCAGCGCGTTCTGCGGTGCGGCGGCAGCCCTCCGCGCGGAATATACGCTCCCGGATGTCAGCCAGACCGTCATCATCACCCGCGCGGCCGGCCGCACGCCCGTGCCGGAGCGGGAATCCATCCGGTCTCTTGCCGCCCATCATGCGACCATGGTGCTGTTTCTGAGTACCTCGCTGACCGGGCAGCTGCAGGCCGACCTTCTGGCCGGCGGCTATGAGGCCTCAACGCCTGCCGCCGTCGTCTACAAGGCCACGTGGCCGGAGGAGAAGATCTTCCGCTGCACGGTCGGCACGCTCCACGACACGGTGACGCAGAACAACCTGACCAAGACGTCGCTGATCGTGGTCGGCGGCTGCCTCGGCGATCAGTATCTGCGGTCGCTGCTGTATCATCCGGGCTTTACCACGGAGTTCCGCGAGGCGACGCAATGAAGCTTGCCGTCTTTGCTTACAGCCGTACGGGCTGCGGAACGGCCCGGCGCGTGCTTGCCGCCCTGCCGGAGGCGGACGCGCACTGCTATACCGTCGCGCGGCTGCAGGAGCCGGACTTTCTGCCGCTGGAAAAGCAGGTCTACGCCGCGGCGTTTGCCGGGGCAGACGCGCTCATCTTTGTCGGCGCCTGCGGCATCGCCGTGCGCGAGATCGCGCCCTATGTCCGCGATAAAAAGACCGACCCGGCCGTCGTTTGTCTGGATGAACGCGCGAAGTTTGTCATTCCGCTCCTGTCCGGCCACATCGGCGGCGCGAACGCCCTTGCCGTCCGGCTGGCACAGGCGCTTGGTGCGGCAGCCGTCATTACGACCGCGACGGACGTAAACGGAAAATTTGCCCCGGATGCGTGGGCGGCGCAGCACGGCTGCGCCATCTCGGATATGCAGCTGGCCAAGGCGGCGGCCGCCGCCATTCTGGAGCGCGATATTCCGCTCTGCAGCACGTTTCCCATCACGACGCCTCTTCCCGGCGGCACGGTCCCGGGGCAGACGGGCGCGCTTGGCATTTATATCGGCTGCGATACACGCGAGCCGTTCGCGCAGACACTGCGGCTGATCCCACGGAAGCTGCACGTCGGCCTCGGCTGCCGCAGAGGCAGCACAAAAGAAGCAATCGAGACGGCCATCCGAACGGTGTTCCGGCAGCACGCGCTGGACCTGCGCGCGATCGCGGGCGTATCCTCGATCGACCTGAAGCAGGACGAGCCGGGGCTTCTGGCCGCCTGCCGGGAAAACGGCTGGCCGGTCCGGTTCTATCCGGCGGAGCAGCTGCGCGCCGTCCCCGGTACATTTACGAAGTCGGACTTCGTCTCGTCGGTGACGGGCGTCGATAACGTCTGCGAGCGCGCCGCGTGTCTTGGCGCGCAGACGCTTCTGGTCCAAAAAACAGCGCTTCGCGGCGTGACCGTCGCCGTGGCGGAGGAAGCCTGGGAGGTACAGTTTTGAACAAAGTATTTGTTGTGGGCATCGGCCCCGGAAATTATGAAAATATGACCATCCGCGCAGACCGCGCGCTGGCGGCCTGCGATGTGATCGTCGGCTACCCGGTCTATGTCGATCTGGTCAAGGACCGCTATCCCGGCAAGGAGCTTGCCGCCACGCCGATGACGCAGGAGGTCCGGCGCTGCCAGCTGGCGCTGGAGCTTGCGCGGGCAGGGAAAACGGTCTGCGTGGTCTGCTCGGGCGACAGCGGGATCTATGGGATGGCGGCGCTTCTGTACGAGCTGCGCGGCGAGCAGTCCGAGCCTGAGATCGAGGTCGTTCCCGGCCTGACCGCCGCCTGCAGCGGCGCTGCGGTCCTTGGCGCGCCGCTGACGCATGACTTTGCCGTCATCAGCCTGTCTGACCGCCTGACGCCGTGGGAGACGATCGAAAAGCGGCTGCTGTGCGCCGCCGAGGCGGATCTTTCCATCGCGATCTATAACCCCGCCAGCCATGGCCGTCCGGAGCATCTGCGGCGCGCCTGCGAAATTCTGCTGCGCGTGCTGCCGCAGGACCGCATCTGCGGCATTGTGCGCAATATCGGCCGCGCGGGCGAAAGCCGCCGCATCCTGACGCTCGGCGAACTGCAGACGGCGGACGTGGATATGTTCTGCACCGTTTTTATCGGCAATGCGTCGACAAAGCAGCTGTCCGGCATGCTCGTGACGCCGAGAGGGTACCGCAATGTATAAGATCTGTGTATTCGGCGGAACGACCGAGGGACGCGAACTGATCGGATTTCTGAACACGCAGCCCTGCGAGGTCACGGCCTGCGTCGCGACGGAGTACGGCCAGTCGCTGCTCCCGTCCGCGGAGCATCTGACTGTCTCAGCCCGGAGGCTGCCGGTAGAGAAGATCGCGGAGCTGCTGCGCACGGAGCGCTTCGACCTTGTGATCGACGCCACGCACCCGTATGCCCAATCGATCACGCAGAGCATCGCGCAGGCATGCCGGGAAACGGGGACAGACCGCTGGCGGTTGCTTCGCGAGGCGTCGGACGTTTCGGATACGGCGGTCTTTGCTGCGTCCGCGGAGGAAGCGGCGGAAATTTTGAACACAGCCGAGGGCAATGTCCTTCTGACGACCGGCAGCAAGGAGCTTTCAAAATACGCTTCCGTGCGGGACTTTTCAGACCGCTTCTGGGCGAGAGTCCTGCCGCTGGACGCGTCGCTTTCCGCCTGCCGCGAGGCAGGGCTGCCGCCTGCGCATATCCTTGCCATGCAGGGGCCTTTTTCCGAGGAACTGAATACCGCCATGCTCCGCAGCATCCATGCCGCATGGCTCGTCACCAAGGACGGCGGCAACGCCGGCGGCTTCGCGGCGAAGGCCGCCGCGGCAAAAAAGACCGGCGCGCGCCTGCTCGTCATCGGCCGTCCGGTCGAGCAGGACGGCATGACGCTTGCCGCTGCGGTGCAGGCGCTTGGCAGCCGCTTCGGCTTCCGGCGCACGCCGGAGGTGACAATCGTCGGGATCGGCCCCGGCAGCGAGGACGCGCAGACCGGCGAGGTGCGCGCCGCCATCCGGGCGGCGGACTGCCTGATCGGCGCGGGACGGATGCTGCAGGCCGCGGCAGGGCCGGGGCAGCTGCAGCTGGACGCCATTGCACCGGAAAAGATCGCGGCGCAGATCGCCGCGCATCCGGAATGCGCCCGCTTCACGGTCGTCATGTCCGGCGATACCGGGTTCTTCAGCGGGACGAAAAAGCTCCTGCCGTATCTTACCGGCTGCCGGACGCGCGTGCTGCCGGGACTTAGCTCCATGTCCGTCCTCTGCGCGCGCCTCGGGACGAGCTATGAGGACGTTGTCCCGGTCAGTCTGCATGGCCGCGAGCATGATATCGTCCGTGACGTGCGGCGGCATGCACGTGTGTTCACACTTGTCGGCGGGGAAGGCGGCATGGCGGCTCTGTGCCGGCGGCTGACGGAGGCCGGTCTCGGCGGTGTCCGCGTCAGCGTCGGCGAACGGCTGAGCTATCCGGAGGAGCGGATCACCTGTGGCACGGCCGCAGAACTGGCAAACGGACAGTTTGATACGCTCAGCGCCGCGCTCATCGAAAACCCGGCGCCCGACGCCGTCGTGACCCACGGCCTGCCGGACGCACTGTTTTTGCGCGACGAGACGCCCGGCCATGTTGTCCCGATGACCAAAAGTGAGGTCCGCAGCGTCTGCCTGTCCAGGCTGCAGCTGACGAAAAGCGCTGTCTGCTGGGATATCGGCGCGGGGACCGGCTCCGTATCCATCGAAATGGCGCTGCAGGCGGAGGCCGGAACGGTCTATGCTGTTGAGCGAAATGCCGGTGCGCTGGCCCTCCTGCAGAAGAACCGGGCGGCCTTCGGTACGGAAAATCTCGAGATCGTCGCCGGTACGGCTCCGGAGGCCTGCGCGGCGCTGCCCGCGCCGACGCATGTGTTCCTCGGCGGCACGGCGGGCAATCTCCGCGAGATATTGTCAGTCGTGCTGCAGAAAAATCCGCATGCCCGCATCGTGGCCACGGCTGTCTCGCTGGAGTCCGCCGCCGCGCTCACAGCCTGTATGCAGGACTTTAAGACGGCGGAATGCATCCTTCTGCAGGCGGCGGGAACGCGGCAGGCCGGGCATTACCATCTTCTTTCCGGCCAGAATCCTATTTATATTGTGACCCTGCAGGACCCGAAGAGCGATACGGAAGGGAACAACAGAATCTGATATAATTCGCTAAAACTATACCGAATTTTTTGGTGAAAACGCCGGTGTGTACATATGCAGAAAAATATGCTATACTACAGGCGAAAAAGAATAACACATCATCGACGCCTGTTGGCTGACAGCAGACGTTAAAAGGAATCCGGTGCGAATCCGGAGCTTATTTCCGTTAGCTGTATGCATACGAGGCCGTCACCGCAGCGAAAGCTGGCCATTGTGCCGCACAGGCATGAGAAGGTAGGGGACGGACGCAGGGCAGATGCCCCTAGTGTGTAAGCCAGAAGACTTGGTGGTGGAAGATGAGTGCAGGCTCCTCCTTTCGGATGAGGGAGGCGTGGTCTGTGTATGCGCAGGAAAAAAACGGCTGCGGTGATCATTTGATCGCCGCAGCCGTTTCGTTTTGTCTGCAGGAGGCGGAGCATGGAAAAGAAGAACGACGGAGAACTGACCCTGAACAGCAAGGAGCGAGAGCTTCTGCATCTGCTCCGGGAGATCCAGTACGGCGAGGTCCGGATCATCATACAGGCCGGTACGCCGGTGCGGATCGAGGAGATCCGCAAAAGCATCCAGCTCTGACAGGAGCAGACGTTCAACGCGAAAGGAAACGAAAAGCATGAGATACAAGAGATTGGTGAGTTTTCTTCTGGCACTTGCCCTGCTGGCGGGGCTTCTGCCCGCCGTCACGCTCGGCGCGTCCGCCGCGGATGCGGCGCATACCATCACGGTATCGGCTGATGCGCCTGCGGCTGCGGAAACGACGCAGGGTATCCAGTACCTGCTCGCGATGTCCGACGTCTTTACCGACAGCGAGCAGCATGAAATGACCTACACACTCTCCGGCGAAAACCTTTCCTCGCAGACGAAGATCGCGGAGAACAAGGATGACGGCAATGCCATGTACCTGTTCGTCGTCCAGCCGAACGTGGGCGAATATGCGCTGACGATCACCGCCGCCTGTGCAGAAGACCCCGCCGTCACCGCATCGCACACCATCACCATCACGGTGAAGGAGGGCAAGGACGGCGACCCCCGGCAGTATAACTACGACGAGACCGACGCCAGCTCCGTCACGGTCTATGTGACCATCTCCAGTGACGGCATGCCGCTCATGGGAAAGGACGGGACGATCCTTGCGCACCTGCCCGTGAAGGTTCCGTATTTCGATCTGGCCAATCAGGGACTTGAGAAGTTCTACCGCTATCAGACAAAGGACGGCCGCGGCGAATATATCAACAGCACGATCGTCCGCCGCCCGACGGCCCTGCACCTGTACCTGTACCTGCTGGGCGTCTATTACCTCGGATATTCGGCGAAAGAGGTCACGAGCGGCGGAGTCAGGATCCCGGGCCACACCGGCAAGGTGGGCGTCCTGAATATGAACGACGAAAAGCCGTACAACGACAATCTGCTGGCACTGAACATCACCGGCCGCCCCACGAGCCTCTATATGCAGCAGTTCTGGGGCCACGATGAAAACCTCATGTACTACCGAAACCATGTCTATCCGCTCATGGGCGTCAACTGGGGTTCCACCGCGGATTATATCCTCCTGTCCGAGGGCGATACGATCGACGTCGCCATGTTCAGCAACTGGGACTTTTACAAAGAGGGCGGCGCGTTCGTCGCCTTCGATCAGGATTCCTACAAGGCCACGACGAAGGCCAACCTGACGTTCCGGACCGTTCAGTATGCCACGAAGTCCGTCGCGGACGGCGGCTCCGAAATGTTCGAACCGGTGACCGGTATGAAGGTGGCGCTGTATGATGAATACTGGGACGCGGTCGCGGCGCCGGAGGTCGAGGAGGGGAACCTCTACACGCTCGATACGTCGGAGCTGGAACCCGGCACCTATTATCTGATGGCGCTCGATCCGCACGCCGGTGAGACCGGCAAGACCAGCCGCGCCTGCAAGGCGCCCGCGACGGCCGTCGTCACCGTGACCAACGGTGAAGCCTGTAAGCATGAGAAAACCGAGGTCCGCGATGCAAAGGAAGCAACCTGCGGCGCGGACGGCTATACCGGCGACACGTGGTGCACCGTCTGTAACCAGAAGATCAAGACCGGCGAGACCATCCCCGCCACCGGCGCGCATACCGATGCCAATCAGGACGGCAAATGCGACGTCTGCGGCGCGGCTATGGCCACGGCTGTCCCGACGCGCAAAGCGGGCTATCCCGCCGAGAGCAGCGGCGTGGTCAAGACCGGTATGGCGTACCTGCTCAGCGACCTGCAGGGTGGACGCGTCTTTGCACCGGTCGACGGTCAGAAACTGAATTACACCAACTATTATTATGAACGCTCCACCGACGGCGGCAAGACCTGGAGCGCGAAGCAGAAGTTCAGTGAAGCGTCCTTCGGCGCAACGACGATCTGCCTCACGGAAACGAGACCCGGCACCTACCTCTACCGATTCTATGCCTCACACGACGGTGTGAACTTCTCGAAAGACACATGGACGCTGACGCTCACCGTCTCCGATGCGCCGGTCATGAATTTCTCCTTCCATGTCGGCAGGGACTATACCGGCGGCTATCCGGTCATCCGGCTCTACAGCGTGGATACGGATGAGAACGGAGACGAGATCTTAGGCAGCGAGCTGCAGAACGTCTTCCTCTACAGTAACTTTACAGACACCTGCCCGGAGGGGACGGCGGACTATGACCCGAGCGAGGGCATTCTGACGCAGGGCTACCAGATGTTCTACGCCAGCCTCACCGCCGGACGCTACGCCTACCGCGCGTTTGCAAAGAACGCCGAGACCGGCGCGTACGACATTCCGCTCGGCGGCATGACGCTCGATCTGCCGACGGACAGCAATGTCGACGGTCTGACCGGCGGCGGAACGGAACTTTATCTGCAGTGCGTGTCGTTCTATCCCAGCACCAAAAAGCAGGGCGGGACGTACTTTGCCGCCGATGAATATCATGTCACGGTCGACTGTCCCATCATGAAATGCCAGACGCAGATGGGTGAGGCGTACCAGAGCGGCGTGTACGCCGTGTACCCGACGATGCTCTACGCAGGCGGCAATGCCTGCCTGTATAACTACTATCTCTATGCCGACATTGACGGCTACGGCTTCTCGCAGAACATCAATGCGACGTTCCAGCCGGGATACGAGGCAGACCAGAGGACCGGATCGATCGACACGGTCAATCAGCTGACCGTCACGGTTCCGGAGAACACGACCTTCGGCCTGTACTTCCAGTGGAACAACTTCAATTCCAGCGAGGTCGCGCCCGAATGGCCCGACCCGGACGTGCCGAACGAAGACCGCTGGCAAAGTAACGGCGACGGGACCAGGACTGCCCGCTATTTTGTGAGCAGCAGCAACGGCAGCTACACATGGCGGCTGCGCGACGATACGCATGTTTCGCAGGGCGGTTGGCTCGCGCAGATGGACGAGGATGAGACGCTGACACTGTCATTTGCGGCGGATGCTGCGACTGACCGGCAGAGCCACGACTTCGCGCAGCTCGGCACGACCACGACGAAACGTGACGAAGCCGATCTGCAGGTCAATCTGGATCCTTCCGGCTTCAAGGCCATCACAGACACGACGCGCGTGCGCGCCTACCGGCACTGGCAGCTCATCGACTCCGATACCGGCAACATCATGGTCGAGCCGGATTACCACTGGCAGATCCTCAGCCAGCTCGGCGGCGACGCCTCGATCGAGCCGGTCGACGGCGGCAACGGCTGCGCCAACTGGGCCGATATCACCCCGGGCGCGCAGGACAGCTTCATTTTCGTCCATTATGACGCCATGGACATGAACCACGGCGATTACGGCTCGCACGGCGGTCTGTATCCGGCGACAAATCCGGAGCGCACCGGTGTGATCGTTGTGGGCGGCACCGATGTGACGCACGGCACGGCGGACGCGCAGGTCTCGTTCAGCAGACCGGACGGCGCGACGACCACGCGCTCGATGGACTGGGATTACAACTACGACACATGGTTCTATACCGACACCGACAACGAGCTTCGCTTCGAAGTCAGCTCGACCGGGACGACCGAAGTCAGCTACTGCATGCTGGGCTTCACCGACGCGTTCAAAGCGGAAGGTACCGGCTGGAGCGCCGCGGAGCAGTCCGGCAGCGGCTATACCGTCCCGCTGGATCGCTTTGATTCCCTCGGAAATAAGCGCGGCGGCACCGTCATCCTCCGGATGAAGGATACCACCGGCGTCAGCTACCGGCTGGTGCGCGCGTCCAGGGTGACATACAGCGTTGAAAACCTGTCCCACACGGGCGAACCGGTCATGCCCGGCGACAGAGTCCGCGTCAGCTTCGACGGCCTGTACCGCTCCGTCAACAAGCTTGCCGGCATCTTCAACCCCACGTCCTTCGCGCTCTGCTACTCCGTCGGCGGTACCGCTGTCAGCGGGAAGCTGCCGCAGTATGAGAGAATGGACAACACCACGATCGAGCTGACGATCCCGAAGGATCTGGAATTTGCCGACGACGCGCAGACTGCGCAGTGTACGCTGGAGCATGGCTGCATCAGCGGCAGCATGTATGCGGCGGCCAACCCGTTCCAGTTCCTCTATGATATGACGGACACGGGTGTCGGGACCAACTTCAACGCGGTCACGGTCCAGTTTTACATGAGCCGCTGGGCGGACATTTCCCTTGTAGTGAACCGGAAGGTCAACTACACCGTAAAGATCGAGCCGCAGGATCAGAGCGGCAGCGCTCTGCACGGCGCGTCGGTCGTGATCTTCAACGACGCGGGAGAGCAGCTCGCCGCGGATGAAAACGGCTGCTACAGCCTTGGCTACGGTACGTACTACTATCAGATCACGAAGGGCGGCTGCATCGCCAGAAGCGGCAGCTTTACGCTCAATGCCGCATCCGCCGATGAGCTGGAAGACGGCGTCCTGACGAAGGCCTTCGAGCTGGAAGCTGCGGACGCCTCCGCGTGGGACGGTAAAAAGCAGGCGCCGCAAAAGGATGCCTCCGGCTGCTATCTGATCGGCACCGGCGAGGAGCTTGCGTGGTTCGCGGCCGCGGTCAATAACGGCGAGACGTCGATCTCCGGTAAGCTGACGGCGGATATCGAGCTGGCAGGCGTCGCATGGACGCCGATCGGTACCAGCGCGAACCCGTATAAGGGCACGTTTGACGGCTGCGGCCATGTGGTGAAGAACCTCTTCATCCATTCCGCGTCGGACGACCAGGGCCTGTTCGGCTATCTGGGCGCGTCGGCCAGCATTGCGCGGCTCGGCGTGACCGGCAGCATCATCACCACCGGGCAGCACGCGGGCGGCGTCGCGGCCTGTGCGCGCAACGGCGCGGCCATCAGCGAATGCTTCAGCGCCGCGGACGTCATCGCCGCGAAGTGGGCCGGCGGCATCTGTGGCTTTGCGCAGTCGTACAAGGTGACGATTACAAACTGCTACAATACCGGCGCGGTGACCGCCTCCGGTGCAGACGGCTTTGCCGGCGGCATCAACGCCTGCGGCACCAACAGCACGCTCGGCGCATCGCTCACCAACTGCTATAACGCCGGTACCGTAACAGCAGTCGAAACGTGCGGCTCCCTGACCGCGTATATGAGCAAGCACATCACCAATTCCTATTACCTTTCCGGCACCTGCCGGAACGCCACCGGCACAAAAGGCACCGCAAAGACCGAAGCCGAGCTGAAAGCCCTCGCCCCCACCCTCGGCGAAGCCTTCCGCTCCGATACCGGCAGCATCAACAATGGCTACCCCATCCTGTCGTGGCAGGCATCCATTCTCCTCGGTGATGTCAACATGGACGGCAAAGTTTCACTTGGTGATGCCGTCCTGCTGTATGCATATGTCCGGGGCAAGACCAAGCTGTCGGCAGAGCAGCTGAGCTGCTGCGATCTGAATGATGACGGCGGTGTTACGCTTGGCGATGCCGTTCTGCTCTATGCGTATGTACGAGGGAAGATCACAGAGTTCCCTGCACAGAAGTAAGCAACCCGAAAGGTTCAATAAAAGGAGGAAACAATCAAAATGAAGCGTATTTTATCTTTTGTACTGGCTGTATGCCTGGTACTCGGCCTCAGTGTCGGCGTTTTTGCCGCGACACTTGATGTCAGTGCTGACAAAACAGACATCAAGCCCGGCGATGAAGTTACCGTGACTGTATCGGCAAAGGACGCGTTTGTCGGATATACTGCGATCCAGTATCGCCTCTATTTCGACAGCAGTCTTTTTGAAACGATCGACACGGATGATGATAATCAGACCAGCGTTACCGCCGGCACTAATGTTGCCGTTGCTGGTACGATGACAGACGCGAACGGCACCTGCCTTGATATTACTATGATGGATGCCTCCAATATGAAGGTCCTGAGTGTTCCGGCTGGAACCGTGTTTGCGACGATCAAGCTTACCGCGAAGAGCGATATTAAATCGGTCAAGGACGCGAAGTTTGAGCTGAAGTTTATCGAAGCAACGGATAAAGACTATGCAATTGTAAAGGACAACAAGCCTGATGCGGGTGCGGCCGTCACCGTCACCGTCGCCCCGGCGGCTCCGGCCAGCAAATACTCCGTTGCCGCTTCCACCACCACGGCTTCGACCACGGTTGGCAGCGACGCGACTGTTTCGCTTGGCGTCACCAACGCAGCGACCTCCAACAAGTACAACTCCTACTATTTCGAGGTCTCGTATGACAACACCGTTCTGGAGTATGTCAGCTGTGGCGCGACTAATGATGTTACTGTTTCCGGCGGTACGCTGAAGATCGCCGGCTACGGTGCGGACAGAACGGCTCCCGTTGTCCTGACCTTCAAGGGCATCAAGACCGGCTCTTCTGCCGTGACCATCACCAGAGCAAACATCGATGAGGCCAGCAAGGCTGACGCGCAGGATGCCCCGGCAGCAGAGATCACCACTGCAGTCGTTACCATCGCCGTGACTGCCGCGTCCTACAATGTCACGCTGGACAAGACACTTTTCAACGGCGCTGATACCGTCACTGGCGGCACCGACTACACCTTCTCTGCAAACGATACCGAGCATTATGACTACTCGAACGTCACCGCCACCATGGGCGGCGAGACTGTCGAAGTGACAAGTGACGGCAACGGCAACTACACCATCGCAGACGTCACCGGCAATCTGGTCATCTCCGGTACCCGTACCGCCAAGCAGTATAATGTTACCGTCGATGGCAATGCAGCCTCCAAGGTCACCGCAGCATCTAAGGCGACCTACAACACCGACTTCACCTTCACTGTTGACACGAGCGACAATACCAAGACCTACGAAGTCACCATCAAGGTCGGCGGCACGACTGTTACTCCTACTGTGAACAGCACAACGTACACCATTGCGGGCAGCGCCATCACCGGCGACATCGTGATCACCGCCACGCAGACGGACAAGCCTGCCGAGACGGTCAACGTCAAGTTCGAGGGTAACGCCACCGCTGATGCGAAGGGCGAAGCGACTGCAAAGAAGAACACCGCCTACACCTTCACCGTCACCAAGACCGCCGGTTACACCTACACGCTCACGGCAAAGAATGCTGACGGCGAGATCACCCTTTCCGAGAATAACGGCACCTACACCATTGCTGCGAAGGATGTCACCAAGGATATCACCATCACCGTCAACAAGACTGCAAACCGCACCGTTGCTGTCTCCGAGTACGTCAAGGCCAATAACACGCAGTTCTGGCTTGTGACGGTCAAGGGCACCGTCGCAGATGGCAATGTCCTGACCTATAACAATGCGCCGATGCTCTGGTCTGCAAAGTATGACGCTTATGCCTACCTCGTCATCGACACGACCGGCAAGACCGAAGCGCAGATGAAGACCGCTGCAGAAGCCTCCATCGGCGAAGCCAAGGGTGAAAAGACCTCCATCAGCTACGGCGGCGATGTCAACGCGACCGGCACCGTCGACGTCAACGACGCGCAGCTCGTTTATAACATGTATAACGCCAAGTATACGTCCTTCGCCTCCTGCAGCATGGAGAAGTTCCTCCGTGCCGACATGAACGGCGATAAGACGCTGACCGTCAATGACGCAGCTGCAATCGTGAACATCATCCTGAACAAGTAAGTCAGTTCCGGTTCCAAACGCTCAAACAGGGCGGCGCAGGACTGCTGCAAGGCAGCCCTGCGCCGCGTACCCACCACTCCGGATAGAAGAGGTTGACTTTATGAAACGATTTTTAAGCATCTTTCTGGCCCTGTGCCTGCTGCTCGGCCTGAGCGTCACGGCGTTCGCGGCGGATACCTCCCGCGCCTATACCTTTGACCTGACGGCGAACGGCGCGCATGAGATCAGCGTAAAAACAGGCGATATCATCACCGTCACGCTTGAGCTGGAGCGCACCAGCGGCAGCGGTGCCATGTACGCCATGCAGGACGAGATCAATTACGACGATAAATATCTCTCCCTGCAGTCCAGCGGCGAGCTGCTCTATACCGGCTGCAAGTCCAGCGACATTTCGCTCCTCACCGGCGGCCGCTCCCACTATCTGAACTTCGTCTCTACCTCCGGCGGCGCTGACTGGGCCGATTCCGTCACCGTCGGCACCTTCCGTCTCAAGGTCACCTATGACGGCAAGGCCACCACGAAGCTCAAAAACTGCAATTATCTTGTCTCCACCGCCGACGGGCAGGATTCCTATAAGGCTGCGGCCAACGACGTGACCATCAAGATCAACGGCGGCGCAGAAAACGGCTCCGATGTTCTCAACACCGAGACCCACATCGCCTATACCAGCGGCTATCCCGACGGCACCGTCCGTCCGAACGCCAGCATCACCCGCGCCGAAGTCGCGCAGATGCTCTACCGGCTGCTCAGCGATTCGACCCGCGCGAGCAAGGCGACCGACCGCAACAGCTTCTCCGATGTCAATTCGACCAACTGGTTCTGCACCAGCGTCTCCACGCTTTCCGCGATGGGCGTGATCACCGGCTACCCGGACGGCTCCTTCCGCCCGAACGCCAATATCACGAGAGCGGAGTTCGCGGCCATCCTCAGCCGGCTTGCCGGTGTAAAGAGCACCTATACCGCGTCCTTCACTGACATCGCGGGTCACTGGGCAGCCGGCGCCATCAGCGCCGTCAGCGCGAAGGGCTGGGTCACTGGCTATCCGGACGGCAGTTTCCATCCGAATGCCAACATCACCAGAGCCGAAGCCATGGCCATGATCAACCGCATGCTGGGCCGTCTGCCCGCATCGACGTCTGATCTGCTGCGCGGCATGAAGACCTTCTCCGATAACCTCGATACCGCCAAGTGGTATTACCTGCACGTGCAGGAGGCTACCAACGGCCATACCTATACCATCCAGAAGGACGGCATTCATGAGACGTGGGAAGCACTCAAGTAAGAACTGCATACAAGATCACCCTGTCCAGCGAGGTGCGGATTTCCGCACCTCGCACAGGTTGTTTCTGGACACTTTGACCGATCCCGGCGGATCGGAAGCAAAAATACGTCCCGCCCCGGTCTGTCCGGCGGCGGGAAGCAAGTGGAGCGGCTATGAAGCATTTTTTTGAAAACAAACAAGTCTATCGCCTTTGCTGCGCGCTTCTCTGCGCGGCGATGATCCTCAGTGTGGGTCTGCCTGCCGCTCTGCGCGGCAGCGCGCAGCCGAAGGCGCCCGAATTGACCGCAGACAGCGAGATCACGCTGCTCGGTGGCGGAGACGCCGCCTCTGAGTTTCAGACCGGCCAGAGTGCGACGAACGTCCGCGCCGAAGCAGGCGAGACCGGCGGCTCGACCGGCGCCGAGGGCGGCAACCGCGCATCGGCGGACGAAGACCCGAGCAGCGCGGCAAGCTCCAGCGAGCAGCGGGAAGAAAATATCGAGAAATCAGAACCGAACGGCAGCGCCCAATCGCCCGAGCGCGGGCAGGACGCAGCCAAACCGGACTACTCCAACGCCGAGATCGGCACGACCGACGGCCCGGAGACCCCGGACGACACCACCGAGGACGGCAATACCGGCTCCGACGGCGAGGAGGAATCCGCGCTCGATCTGACGGCTGTCCTGACCTGGTATAAATACGGAAGCACTGCGAGCACCATTGCCTGCTCGCCGGATGACAGCGTGGGAAAAAAGGTCCTGACCTCCCAGCTGGAAGACGGCAGATTCCACTACGAGATCGCCCTTGCCGGTCCCGAGCGGATGAACGCCGTGATAGATGAAATGATCCTGACGAAGTCCGGCAGGGAAGAGCAGATCTCCGACACCGGCAGCGTCACCATGCAGACCGCGGACGGTGCGCCGCAGCGCTATATCTTCGAGGCCTACGCGACCGTGACCCGTACCGATGAGACCGGCGAGACCCGCCAGCTTGAAACGAGCTTCACCTTCGTCATCAGCTACGAGGACGGCCTTGACCTGAGCCTTGACCTCAGCTGGCTGCGAAACGGCACGGCCAGCACGCTGACCGCCTCCGCCGACGGCTCCGCCCGCCAGACGATCCGCAGCAGCGAGCTGGAAGACGGCGCATTCCGCTACACCTTCGCCCTGACCGGCCTGAGCGCGCAGAATGCGTCGATCGAATCTGCGACCTATACCTCGGCGCACGGCACCGCCGGTACGCTCGACAAAGTGGGCGGCACGCTCACGCTCACCGTCCCCGACGGCAGCGAATCCGAACGTTATACGCTGAAAGCGACCGCCGAGGTCAATGAGGGTGGCGAAAAGCGCATCGTGAGCTTTACGTTCTACCTTGATTACCAGAGCGACGAGGATCTTTCCCTCGAGCTGACTTGGTACCGCAGCGGCGTCACCGCCGAGAAGATCACCTGTGCCAAAAACGGACGCGCCGCCGCCAAGGTCAAGCAGAATCAGCTCATCAACGGTCTGTTCCAGTACTATCTCGCCCTGACCGGCGAGAGCGCGGCGCAGGCACAGCTGACCTCCGCCCAGCTGACCGGCCCCGGCGTCAGTCAGCGCATGGAGGAAAGCGGCAGCGCGGTCTTTACCATCCCGTCCGGCGCAGGCGCGGCGACCTATACCATTCAGGCCACCGCCACACTGTCCTCCGGCAAGACCGTCACCTTCACCGTGACCATCACCTATTCCAGCGACGTCAGTGCCGAGCTGCGCTATACGACGCTGCAGAACGGCGCGCGGACGGAGCAGTCCGTCACCTGTGAAAACGGCCGCACGGCCGTGCCAGAGATCATCTTCTCCGACCAGCTGACCGACGCGGAGCTTCCGTTCACCTTTGCCATTTCCGGCGAGGACGCCTCCGGCGTCACGCTCGACACCCTGACCCTCTTCCAGAGCGGAAGCGGCAAGCTCAAGACGCTCGCCAGCTCCATCGGCGCTTCGTCCTATTCCGGCTCCGTGCAGCTGCTCGACAACGGCGGCCGCGCCGGGGAGAACCAGTTCAAGCTGACCGCCACAGACACCGACGGCGGCAGCTATACCTTTACCTTCCTCGTGCGCTATCAGAAGCGCGGCGATAAGAAGGTCGAGATCAAAATCAATCTCACAGACGGGCAGGAGATCCCGAACGAATCCCCGGTGCCCCTGACCGTCCGCGCGTGGAGCGAGGACGACGATGGCACCGTCATCAGCAACATTCTCGCCACCGGCACCGATTCCGAGCTGACCGTCACGCTTGACGGCACTGTCCTCAACTATACCGGCGCCAGCGGTTATACACAGGAATACGAAATTTACGCAAAAAACCCCGTCGAGGGCGACGAAAACACCCATACCCTCAAAATTTACGCCCGCGACGTCTACGGCAACGAGGGCACGTATGAGATCACCCTCAAGGGCAAGCGCAGCGAAGACGGCAAGGAGACCGGCGCGACCGTGCAGGTCAGCGTCGACCTGACCGTCCTCGGCCTCGGCGTCTATGGCCCTGTCAGCTATCCCGTGCGCGTCGGCGAACCTGTCTCCTACGTCATCGCCAAGACCGTCTGGGGGCAGGACATTGACGACACCTTCGGCGGCGCGGCCGACCAGACGCTCGGCTTCGATCCCGGCAGCTGCAGCTATTCGGGCACGCTGGACAGCGGCTTCTATCTGCGGACGCTCGGCGGAAGCATTCTGGACACGCCGACCTACTTCCCGCAGCCGGGCAACGCGTCCACGACAGATGAGATCCTTGCCGCGATCGACGATTATTTCGGCGCCGATACCGCGTTCAGTTCGCTCTGGCGCTGCATCGTCCGCAATAACATCCAGATCAATGCGCCCGGCGGCAGCAGCATCGGCGAGTTCGACTTCACGCAGGGCTCCGGCTGGCTGTACGCCATCGACGGCACCGAATACCCGAACCGCGGCATGAGCGAGCGATACCTGAGCGATCTGGAGGGCGATTCCCACACCCTGACGCTCCGCTACACGCTGGCCTACGGCTGGGAGGTCGGCAGCGGCATCAGCGGCTACGGCGATAAGGTCGGCTACTGCGTGCAGGCGTCGAACGGCCATATCTCGGTCAACCATGCATACGTGCAGGAGACCGGTGCGGACGGAAAGACGGTCTATCAGTGTGCCCACTGCGGCTATTCGACCGGCTGCAAGCATACGCATACCGAAGTCCGCGCGGACGCAGAAGACCCGGCGCGCGGCTGCGGAACATACTGCACCGACTGCGGCGAGTATGTCGGTGAGATCCAGCCGCACGACTGGACATTCAGCTACGAGCCAGACAGCACCCAGCATACGAAGACCTGCCGGAACTGCGGCAGGGAAGAGACGGAAGACCACGTCTGGGAGACCAAAAAAACGAAGGATCCGACCTGCAGCGAGGCGGGCCTTCTCCACAGCAGCTGCGAATGCGGCATGGAGAAGGACGAGGAGATCGCCCCGCTGGAGCACAGCTACACGGACGCGCAGGCGGATGAATACGAGCACTGGCGCGTCTGCGCCAACTGCGGAGAGGAGCAGCCCGGCTCCCGCGGGGCGCATACCTATGTAAAGGGCACCTACGACTGGGTCTGCACCGGCTGCAATCTGGAGCATGGCGCGGCCGGCGTCGACTGCCCCGGCACGCTGGAGCTGACCTCGCACGACTGCCGGCACCGAAGCTACGTGTGCTCGTACTGCCATCTGCACTTCGAAGAGACCGGCGAGTTTGACGATCACACGTATGTGGACGGTTACTGCATCATCTGCCACAAGGAGGATCCGGACTACGTGACGCCAGATCCCGACCCGGAGCCCACGCCCGGCCCGGACCCTGATCCCGATCCGGATCCGGACCCCACACCGACCCCGGATCCCGATCCCGAACCCGGCGGCGGGGAAGACCTCGGCGGCGAAGACCCCATTGACTGAAGAAACAACAATAATCGGAGGATAACATGGACAGCTATCATCAGAAGATCCAGCAGGTGCTGGAAGAGATCGAAAAGGTCGTCATCGGCAAAAACGAGATCCTGGAGAAAATTTTCATGGCCATTCTGGCCTCCGGCCACGTCCTGATGGAGGACGTGCCGGGCGTCGGCAAGACGACGACGGCCATGGCCTTCGCGCGTGTGCTCGGACTGGAGACCCGCCGCGTGCAGTTCACGTCGGATACCGTCCCGTCGGATATCCTCGGCTTCTCCATCTACGATAAAAAGGAAGAGCGCTTCGTCTATAAGCCCGGCGCAATCATGACGAACCTGCTGCTGGCGGACGAGATCAACCGTACCTCCAGCAAGACCCAGTCCGCCCTGCTCGAGGCCATGGAAGAGCGGCACGTCTCCGTTGACGGCAAGACATACCCGCTGCCGACGCCGTTCGTGGTGCTCGCCACGCAGAACCCGACCGGCTCCGCCGGCACCACGATGCTCCCCAATTCCCAGCTCGACCGTTTCCTCATCAAGATCAGCATGGGCTATCCGGATCTCAAGAGTCAGATCAGCATCCTGCAGGACCGCCATACCACGGATCCGCTGGAGAAGGCGCAGCCCGTCCTCAATAAAGAGCAGCTGCAGGAGCTGATCGCGCAGACGACGGCCGTCCATGTGGCCGAACCAATCTATGCCTACATCGCAAACCTCGCGCAGGCGACAAGAGAGCATGCCGCCGTGCAGCTCGGTGTCAGCCCGCGCGGCGCGCTGGCCGTGTGCCGCATGGCAAAGGCCTACGCGTTCGTAAACGGCCGCGATTACGTCGTGCCGGAGGACGTCGCGGCCATCTTCCCGGATGTTGCGGCGCACCGCCTGATGCTGAACGCCAAGGCGCGCATGATGGAGCTGGACGCCGGGCAGATCACGCAGGAAATTCTGAAGCAGGTCACGATGCCCACCGTCAAAACGGGCGGAAAATAACGCGTATGATGATCGTTTCCAGACTTCTCTATGCGGCGCTGTGCCTTGTCCTCGCGGCCATCGTGCTCGTTTCCGGCAGCGGCGCGATCCTTGCGCTCCTCGCCGCGCTGCTCCTTCTGCCGCTGGCGCTGCTCGCGGTGGATCTGTGCGGCAGAAAGCACGTCAGCGCCTCGTTTCGCTGCCCGGTGAACGCGAAAAAGGGCGAGAGCTTCTGCATGACGCTCCGCGTGGAAAATGCGTCCCGGCTGCCCATTGCCGCCGCGGTCTGCCGCATCCGCGTTACGAATCTTCTGACCGGCGCGTCAGAGACGCTCACCCGCGCCGCAGCCATCGCGCCCCGCGGCAGCAGCGAGATCGAGGTGCACCTCTCCAGCACCTGCAGCGGACGCGTCCGCGCGGAGCTGATAAGCCTGCGCCTTTGTGACTGCTTCCGCCTGATCTGCGTGCGCTGCGATACGCAGGCGCACGGCGCGGTCACGGTGCAGCCGGATACCTTCCCGATGCTCGTCTCCGTCCGGACGGAGATCAGCTGCCCGGACGAGAGCGAGGTCTATTCGCAGGAAAAGCCGGGCTATGACCTTGCCGAACCCTTCCAGTTGCGCGACTACCGCGACGGCGACAGCCTGCGGCAGATCCACTGGAAGCTGAGTACAAAATATGAACGCCTGATCTCGCGCGATCCGTCGCTGCCCGTCATGCGCTCCGTGCTTCTGTTCTGGGACCGGCGGACGGATGCCGTCTCAAAGGAAAAGCAGGACGCGCAGGCGGAGACGCTCGTGTCCCTCGGCCGGGCGCTGCTCGCCATGGACGTGCAGTTCTGCGTCTGCTGGAATGAGGCGGACGAGCGCATCGTGATGCAGACCGTGCGCGAGCTGGACGACCTCATCGCCCTGCTGCCGCGGCTCCTGTCCGCGACGGCGCTGCAAAACGGCCCCTTCGGGGCGGAGCTGTACTGCCAGATGGCGCAGGAGCGCGATTTTGCGCATATCGTCTACCTCGGCGAATCCGCACCCGCCCTTCTGGGGCAGATGACGCAGGGCGGCCTCGTTACGGCGCTCGTCTGCGCGAATGAAGAGCCCGCCGCGCCGGAGGATGCTGTTGTGCGCTGCTTCCGGCCGGACAATGCGGCGGAAGCACTGATGGAATTGGAAATTTAGGGAGAACGGACATTGAACAGAAGAAATGATTCCGGCCTTCGGATCGAGAAAGCACGGCCCGAAGACCGAAGCAGCTGGGCAGGCATCCTGCGTCAGGCGCTTTTGTCGCTGCTGCTGTTTTTTGCCGCCGGAAGTGCGTTTTGCTATGCGTTCCTGCCGGAGGGGCTTGGCAGCCCCCTGTGGGGCGCGCTCCTCGGCGCGCTTGTCTGTCTGGCCGCGGCCATGCTGCAGCGTGCGCAGTGGAAGCGCTATGTGACAGCCGGATTTTTTGCCCTGCTCCTGCTCGCGGCGGCGATCTTTTCGCGCCGCATGGCGGACGGCCTTTGCCTGTGCTGGAACGCATGGTGCCTGCAAAGAACGGCTGTGACCGGCGAGCTGCGGCTCGGCCTTGCGGTCACGGCTGACGCATCCGCACAGAGCGGCTGCGTGACGCTGTTTTTGCTGCTGGGCGGGGCAGTCCTTGCCGCGCTGTGCAGCGCGGCGGTCAGACGCCTGCGCACAGTGGCTGCCGTTTTGTGTATTGCCGCGGCGGGCGCGCTGATTGTCCTTCTGCAGCCGGAGCGCTGCCCGTGGCAGGTGCTTTTCCTGCTGGCCGCGAGCGCACTGCTGCTGGCCTATCCGGGGCAGATGACAGGCGGCGCTGCGCTCACGCTTGGCGCAGGCCCGGTGCTCGTGTGCGCTGCGCTGGCTTTCGCGATCCTCATGCAGGTCCCGGACGTCCGCAGCGGCTCACTATTCCAGACCCTGCGTGATGATACCGCGCAGCGGCTTCATGCCGCGCGGTATGAATCGCAGCCCCAGCCGCTGCCGGAGGGCGATTTTACCGCCCTCAGCGCGAAAAAGACCACGGAAGAGACTATGCTCTACGTGCAGATGGACAGGGAAGAGCCCATGTATCTGCGTGGCTTTGTCGGCCAGACCTATACCGGGACCGGCTGGGAAGCCGTCTCCGGGCAGGCGCTTGCCGGACAGGCGGAGCTTCTCTACTGGCTGCATGCCGGCGGCTTCTATCCGCAGACGCAGACCGGCACGGCGGCGGAGCTTCTGAACACCGACGGTGTCGAGACGAACCGCATTGACCTCCAATATGCCGCGGCCTGCAGGCGTTATCTCTACGCGCCGTATTCAGCCGCTGCCGGGAGCTTCCCGGACGCGCTGCGGCTGCTTTCCCTTGAGGAAGCGGCGCTTCTCTCCAAGACCGGCGATACGGACTACCTGACCTACCAGACCGTCTACGCCGCGCCGGAGCAGACGTCGCAGTGGGTCGGGCAGCTGCAATCTCCGCAGACGCCCGAACAGGAGCGCTACCTGACGCAGGAGAGCGGCTACCGCGCGCTCACGGGGCAGTGGGATCTGACGCTTTCCGACGAGGAAAAGCAGACGCTCGCCCCGTATCTGGACGAACTTGCAGCAAGTTGCGATGGCGCAGAGCTGACGCCCCTGCAGGCAGTCCGCTGCACGCAGGCATTCCTGGAGACTGCGCTGACCTATGATGAAAATACCCCGGCCCTGCCGCAGGGCCAAGACTTCCTGCGCGGCACGCTGCAGGCCGGAAAGGGCTATGATTTCCATTACGCGACGCTTACCGTGCTGGCGCTGCGCTACTACGGTGTACCCGCGCGGTATGCCGAGGGCTATGTCGTGACGCAGAGCAAGGCGGCAGAGGCCGTCTCCGGCCGCGCGGAGCTGACCGACGCGGACGCGCATGCGTGGGCGGAGGTCTATCAGCCGGGCGTGGGCTGGCTCCCGCTGGAGCTGACGCCGGGCTATGCCGATTCCATGGGCAGCGCGCCGCAGGCCGGCGAGCTTGGCGTAGGTCTTTCCGAGCGAGAGGACGCGCAGAGCGCCGTCGGCACCACAGCCGGAGAAGGGAAGGGCGCGTATCTCAGCGAGGGCACGTCCTACGAGCCGGAAGCGGAGCAGACCGCCGATGAAAACAATAACGACCCGGACGTTCCCGAGCAGTCGCACGAGGAACGCACGCGCGTCGTGCTCCGGCATGTGCTGTTTGGCATGCTGCTCGTGCTTCTGCTGCTGGCCGCGGCCTGTGCGGCGCTCGCGCTGCGCAGAAGGCGCGTCCTGAAACAGCGGCAGGCGCAGTTTGACGCGGAGGATCTCCACGCGGCACTCGCGTGGCGCTTTACCTACAGCCTGCGCCTTCTGGGGCAGCTGGGGCTTTCCTGCACCGGAAGCACGCTCGCACTGACGGACGCCGTCAAAGAGCAGCTCGGCGAAGCCTATGCCGCCGATTACCGGCAGATGGCAGGCCTCAATCAGGAGGCCCTGTTCAGCACGCACGACCTGACCCCGGCGCAAAGAGACAGCATGACGGCCTTCAGCCAGCAGACGGCGGAGCTTCTGAAAACGAAGTCCGCGTTCTTCCGGCGGCTGCGCCAGCGCTGGATCCTGTGCCTGTATTGAGAAGAAACGAACGGAAAGGAAGACATGGCATGAAACGAAGCCAGAAAAAAAGACGGCTCCTGCTGCTTCTGTGCGCGGTGCTGCTTTTGTCCCTGCTGACCCTGACCGCGGCTGCGGACGATCCGGCGGCAAACTATTTCTATTTCTCCGCGTCCAGACAGAGCGGCATGGTCGCCGCGCCGGAGAAGCTCTATTATGAAAATGCATCCATGACGATCAAACAGGTCCTGCAGGCGAGCGGGCACACGTTTGCCGGTCTGGACGGTGACATGGTGTACGCGATCGACGGCGTTGTCGGTAACTATAACCGCGGCGACGAGACCGGTAACTTTGATCTGGAGCGCAGCGCGTCGGCTGTCCGGTATTTCTGCTTTTACGAGGGGACGGACTTCCTGACCGAGGCACGGCGTTCCCTCATCAAGACGATGGCCGAGTACCTGGAGAAGCCGCAGGACGTGCAGAAAGCGGCGAAGGAAGCCTATCAGGACGCCTGTACGAACTTCTCTGCATCGGATGACAGTCTCGTTACCGAGCTGGATCAGGATCTGCAGGCAGCAATTGCGGCCTATGAAAACGCCCAGAGCGGCCAGACAATGACCGTTCGTTTTACAGACGGCGCAAAGGACTATTCCACTCAGAATTATCCCGGCGTCACGATCACGGCGCAGAATCCCTACGGCAAAGTGACCGCGGATGACGACGGCGACGGCACGCTCGCGCTCGTGCCGGGCAGCTATACCTTCAGCATCGTACAGGGCTATAACCGGATCGACGGCTCGATCGAGGTCAGTCAGGCGCAGACCGTTACGGCGCAGCTGCCCTCCGGCAGCTGGATGGCGGAGGGCGCCAGAGTTTCGCTCTCCTCCGGCGACGCATTCGAGGCGGGTGAGCTGACAGTGACGCAGGACGATCATACGCTGCGCGTCTGCGTGCCCGATACCTATGCGACGGGCAGCGTGTATCTCTACGCTGATTATAACCGCGAGGTCTTCACGGCGACACCGGTGCTGCAGGCTTACTACACGCAGCGGGACGGCGCCGTTGTCGACCCTGAGACGACCCCGGAGCTTTCTGCGCGCACGTGGCTCTCCATGTCGTCTCCAGTGACCGCCGTGCTCAAGGCAGGCCCGGAGGGCAATACGGTCGTCTACCGCGTCGGCGCGAAGGATGAAAACGGATTCCTCCGGACGCAGGAATATACGCTGGTGCTCACGCGCAGCCTGGCCCTGTCCGCGCTGCATGTCTATCAGGACGGCCGCGCGCAGGCGTCCGATCCGGCCTTTGCTCCGCAGACGCGGGAATATACCTATCAGATCATCTCCGGCACGCAGCCGCAGACCGTCACCATTGACGCGACGCCGTTCGGAGACTATGCACTCTACGTTGACGGCAAAGCCGTGACCGGCACGGCGGAAATTTCCGTCACAGAGGAAAAAACAGACGTGCAGCTGGAGCTGCGCTATCCGGACGCGGAGACGAGCAGCTATACGCTGCATCTGGAGCAAAGCGACGGCAAAAACTGCATTTTCAATGTCGAAAGCGGCACCCAGGTCGCGGTCTATAACCAGAACGGGGAACCCGTCGCGCCGACCAGCGTGCAGGAAGGCCGCTATACCTTCAAGCTCATCCCCAACCAGACCTACAGCTACATCGCGACGAAAAACGGCTGCTACCATACGGCAGGCATGTTCGTAAAATCCACGTCGGTGGACATCCAGACCGTCAGCGTGGAGACGAACGATTGGCTCAGCAGCGTTCAGCTTTTTGAAAAGCGGAGCGCGTCTGCGCCGTACGTATATGAAGAAGGTGCGTTTGCCTCCGGCACGCACAGCTACACGATCCGCGTCTCCGACCGAAGCTCGTCCATGTACGCGAACGCGGCACTGATCGACGACGAGGCGCTCGAAGCGCTGGAACTGAAAAAGACGGACATTACGATCACGGCGATCTACGATCAGATCTCCATCAGCCGCACCTACAACGGCGTGCAGAATACCGTCGCGCTTTCCCAGCGCGCAAAGACCCTGCCCAACCTCCTCATGTCAAACGCGCTGGAGAACACCCTGATCATCCGCGCCTCGCGGACGGAAGGCGGCAAGACCTATTATCAGGACTACACCGTGCAGATCGCTCGCGTGTACTCCCTCGGGAGCCTGACGGCTTCCTATGCAGGCGCGAGCCTTCTGCTGGAGCCTGCGTACACGCAGGACGTCACAGACTATTCCGTGACCGTCCCGATGGCGGCGCGCGCCATCACGCTTTTCCCCACGCTGCGCAGCAGTGTTCCGCTGCCTTACGGCGCAGAGTCCGACGGGTACCTGTTGGAAGCGGAGCCGGAAAAGCTGCAGAAAAACGATGACGGCAGCTATACCGTCTCGCTGGATGGAACAGCCAGCCCGGAAGAGGTCTGGGTCGACGTTAAAAATTCAAACAACGCGGCCGAGGCGACCCGCATCCGTCTGACCGTCAAGAAAACCCCGCCCATCACCTTCACACCGTCCCTGACACCGGAGGACGCACTGCTGGTCCTCATCGACCACGGCACCAAGACGCGGATCTGGCCGGATGAGAACGGCGCGTGGAGCCTGTCCAAGGGCTTTACCTATGACTATTACCTGACGGCACTGGGCTATGTCGGAAAAAGCGGCACGCTCTGCGCCGCGGACACAGACGATGGGAAGAACGTTCTGACCCTCTCCGACGGAACATCGGCTGACGTGCAGTCCGACGCGCAGGGGAACCTGCAGGTCTCGCTCACGCTGACGCTGACCGCAGCCGAAGAGAATACCACGCTCGACCATACGATCGAAGCGGAATGGGCCGATTTCCGGGGAACCTCGTATACCTATGACGAAGCATCGGGCGAGCTTGTTGCGGGCGGCACGAAGTACAGCAATAACGGCGTCGTCTCCAGCCCGATGCCGATCAGCACGGCAGAGTCCATGCTCTACTGGTCCAATCAGCTGGGCGAGGGCTTTGATGAAAATGCGGTCGGCTGCCCGATCCTCGTGGACGGCGACCTGATCACGTATTCCAATAATCAGCTCTTCCGGGTCGACGCCGTCTCCGGCGAGGTCCTTGCGACCGGCACCATGATCGACGGCTCCAGCTTCGCCATCAACCCGCCGACCTATTATGACGGCATGCTCTTCGTCGGCCTCTCCAGAGGCCGCATTCAGGCCTTTGACGCGAAGACGCTGAAACCCCTCTGGCTGTATGTGGATGAGATCGGCGGCCAGCCGAACTGCCCGATCGTCGTATATGACGGCTATCTCTATACCGGCTTCTGGCAGAATGAGAGCGAAAACGGCAATTACGTCTGCCTGTCTGTCACGGATGAGGATCCGGCCAGCGAGAACGAGCGCAAGATCCCGACCTGGACGGTCACGCAGTTCGGCGGATTCTACTGGGCGGGCGCGTATGTCTGCGATGATTTCCTGCTTGTCGGCACGGATGACGGTCAGGCTGGCTACGCGGGAAATGACACGGCGCGCCTTCTGATGCTCGACACCAAAACCGGCGAGCTGCTGGACAGCCGCGAGGGCATTTCCGGCGATCTGCGCAGCACGGTCTGCTATGACGCCGATACGGATGCCTATTACTTCACGACCAAGGGCGGCTATTTCTATCAGGCCCGCGTCACGACCGAGAACGGCGTCCGGAAGATCAGCGAGCTTCGGTCGCTGAAGCTCGACAACTACGCCAGCGAAGCGGCAAATCCCGCCATGAGCACCTGCACGCCCGTCGTCTACAACCACCGCGCCTATATCGGCGTCTCCGGCACCGGTCAGTTCAAAGCCTACACCGGCCATAATCTGACGGTGATCGATCTGGACAGATGGCGGATCGCCTACAAGGTGCGCACGCAGGGTTACGCGCAGACGAGCGGCCTTCTGACGACGGCCTATAAGAATACCGGTTATGTATACATCTATTTCTTCGACAACTACACGCCGGGCAAGCTCCGCGTCCTGCAGGACCAGCCGGGCCAGAGGAGCGCGATGCTCGTGACGAAGGAGACCGACACCTTTGAGGGAAAAAATATAACGTATGATACCCCGTACGCATTGTTTACGCCTGTGGGGGATGAGGCACAGTACGCCATCTGCAGCCCGCTTGCGGACGCCTACGGCACGATCTACTTCAAAAACGACTCTGCAAGACTGATGGCCTTCGGCCCGGCAGTCAGGAGCGTGAATATCGAGAAGCTCCCGGATAAAACGGACTACAAAGCAGGCGAGACCTTCGACCCGGCCGGCATGCAGGTCAGCGTGACCTACACAAACGGAAAAACACGGGACGTTACCAAATACGTGACATGGTCCACAGAGCCCCTCGCAGCCGACGATACGAAATTTGCGATCCGGTTCCCGTTTGCAAAGTACCGGAACGCGGACAACACAGACGGTACCTCCGATGCCGGAATCCAGGTCGAGCTGCCCTACGCCGAGATCGAGCTTACGATCAGCGGGCAGGCATACGAACTTGGGGATGTCAATCAAGACGGAACTATCACGCTCGGAGATGCAGTTCTTTTGTATGCATATATAAGAGGCAAGACTACGCTGAATCAGGAGCAATTGCATATGTGCGATTTGAATGGTGACGGGAACGTCACGCTTGGAGATGCTGTTTTGCTCTATGCGTATATCAGAGGCAAAATTACAAGCTTTCCTGTATAATCCAATAACGGCATGAAAAAGGAATACTGTATGAAAAGAACACAATGCCTCCTGCTCGTACTCGTCCTTCTGTTTCTCCTCTGCGCCTGCACAGCGCAGAAAACCCCCATGGAACAAACGGCGGACTACCTGCTGCATACCGTCACGGAGCCGGTCTGCGGCAGCGTCGGCGGCGAATGGACGGTGCTGGGGTTGGCCCGTTCCGGCCTTCCGGTCGACCAGAGCTACTATGACGGCTACTATACGCGCCTTTGTGCGCAGCTGCGGGAGTGCGGCGGGATTTTGGATGAGCGAAGAAACACGGAATACAGCCGCGTGATCCTCGCGCTGACAGCAATCGGCCGCGATCCGTCCGCGGCTGCGGGCTATGACCTTCTTCTGCCGCTGGCCGACTTTGACAAAACGACCGAGCAGGGGCTCAACGGCGCTATCTGGGCGCTGATCGCGCTGGACGCGGGGGACTATACGCTCCCGCAGACCGTGTCCGGGATGCAGGCGACGAGGGAGCGCTATCTTGCGTATCTCCTTGACGCGCAGAGCAGCAGCGGCGCGTGGAGCCTGACCGCGGGCGGCGCCGATGTGGACATGACGGCGATGGCCCTGCAGGCGCTTGCAAAGTACACGGCGGACGATACCGTGCAGGCGGCGGTCACGCGCGGCCTCGACTGGCTCAGCGGCCAGCAGCGCCCGAACGGCGCGTATGTCTCCTACGGCGATGAGAACAGCGAAAGCGCCGCGCAGGTGCTGGTCGCGCTCTGCGAGCTGGGGATCGCGCCGGATGACGCGCGGTTCACAAAAAACGGCCATACACTGCAGGAGGTGCTCCTGCGCTTCGCCTGTGATGACGGCAGCTTCCGCCACGTCCTTTCCGACCGGAACGGAGACCTCATGGCGACGGAGCAGTGCATGTACGCGCTCGCTGCCGTCTCCCGCATCGAGCGCGGCGAGAGCAGCCTGTACCGGATGCAGACCGAAACACCCTGACATGATCAAGCAGCACCCTTGCACAGAACTCTGTGCAGGGGGCTGCGTTTTTTCATCAGGATGAAAAAATACTTGAAAACCGCCCGCAGTTGTGACAAAATAAGGGCAGAATCGGGGCCGCAGACAGTGCGGCCTTTTGAGAGACTACAAGTTAGAGATAATTAACTGATACATAGCAGGGGGAATGAACGATGAACTACATTGGAATGCCCATGGGCATGTGGACGCTGTTCGCGTCCTCGTTCCAGTTGCATCTGGAGACCGTGTTCGGCATGGAGCACGCGGCGGCAAAGGCAGTCACGCGGAAGGCGGCAGCCCGATACCGCGGACTGATCCGGGAC
This sequence comes from uncultured Oscillospiraceae bacterium, assembly GCA_934613505.1. Lineage (GTDB taxonomy): Bacteria > Bacillota > Clostridia > Oscillospirales > Oscillospiraceae > CAG-170. The sequence goes on from CAKTTB010000002.1 coordinate 117,112, forward strand.
CTGCCTGCGTTCGAGCGGGAGGACCGCTTCCAGATGAACATCGTCAACTGCGCCATGCTGTGCGCGTTTGTCCTGTCCATGCCGGAGCGGCCGGACGTGCAGACGCTGACGGACTACTACGCCGCGTCCATGATGACGCCGCCGATGCGTTGGTTCTGCCGCAAAAGCGGAAAAAAGAAGTTCACGCCCGCGGATATTGAGGGCATGAAAAAGACCGAACAGCTGAAGGCAGCCGACCGGAATCCCTATTCGTGGAACATGGGCTATTATGAATACCCGGACGGCAGCGGCTACGAGGCTCGCTTCACCCGCTGCGGCATCTGTGAGCTGATGAAAAAGACCGGCCTGTATGACCTGACGCCCGCCCTGTGCCATCTGGACTATACGATGAGCGAAGCCGGCGGCACGGCGGACTTCGTCCGGGAATACACGCTGGCTTCCGGCGGGCCGTACTGCGACTGCGGCTATAAAAAGAAACAGGAGGGCAGAGTATGAGTGAAAAAATCAGCCTGACCGGTGTACCGGAGACCATGCTGCAGACCGTCTACGCCCGTGCAAAGGAAACAAAAACCAGAGGTGCGATCCACGATGAAGCGGCGGCCGCACTGATCGACAAGCTGGATTACGACTTTTCCGCCGCGGATCACGACGCCGCCATGCACAGCGGCGTTATCGCCCGGACGATCGTGCTCGATCGCCTGACGCAGGACTATCTCCAGCAGCATCCGGGCGCGGCGGTCGTGAATATCGCCTGCGGGCTGGATACGCGCTGCTACCGGATGGAGGGCTACTCCCACTGGTATAACCTCGATCTGCCCGAGACCATCGCCGTGCGCGCGCGGCTTTTGCCGGAGAAGGGGACGATCTCGCAGATCGCCATGTCCGCCATGGAGCCGTGGGGCGAGCTGGTGCAGCAGACCGGCGCGCCGGTGCTGATCATCATCGAGGGTCTGACCATGTACCTGACGCAGGCGCAGGTGCAGGAGATCTTCCGCGTCATCGCCGGGCGGTTTGACCGCGCGACGGTCTTTGTCGAGACGATGAACCCCGCCGTCGCGCGCAGCTTCCGCGAAAAATCCATCGAAAAGAGCAAGGCAAAATTCATCTGGGGCATCAAGGACGGCAAAGCGCTCGCGGCGCTGCTGCCAGGCTTTCGCTTTGTTGAGGAGCACGGCCTGACCGAGGGCATGGCTGTGTTCCAGCCGATCTACCGCCTGCTTGACAAGCTGCCCGCAGTACGCAATATTTCCAACCGGATCGTCGTGCTGGAGCGGGGCTGATCCTCAAAATGCGGAACGGAAGGAGCATGCGGCATGCGATTTGAAACAATGGGAAACGAGCAGAACCCGGTGGTTTTGTTCTTTCACGCCATGGGCGTGACGGGCGCGAGCAGCGAGCCGGTGGCAAGATTCCTGCAGGCAAACTATTTCTGCATCCTGCCGACCTCCACCGTCTATTGCGCCGGGCAGCGGTATCAAAGCCGGGCAGACGAGATCCGGCAGCTGGAGCAGTTTCTGCACGAGCGGCATATCACCTGCCTCTCCATGGTCGTCGCTTCGTCCATCGGCACGGATCTGGCGACAGCGTTTCTGGCGCAGACAGAGATCCCTGTCGAGCATGCGTTTTTCGACGGCGGACAGTTCGCACAGATCCCAAAGGGCACCCGCCGCCTGATGATCCCCTTCTTATACCTCGCCATCAAAAGCCTTGCCTGGTCAAACGGGAAAACACTCAAAAAGATCCTCTGGTGCGACGACGAGAGCATCAAGCCCTATTTTATCGCCGCAGGCCGCGCGCTTGACTACCGCTCGCTTTCCCGGCAGATGATGGACAGCCTGCTGGACGCGCCGTTTCCCGCCCTGCCGGAGGCACTGCAGAAAAACAGTTTCTGGGAATTTGGCAGCGCCGAGGAGCATTTCAAATACCGCGATGCGGTCATGCGCGCCTATCCCCATGGCAGCTTCCCGGTCTTCGAGGGGCATAATCACATGCAGTACCAGATCCGCGACCCGGAGGGCTTCGCGCACATGCTCCGGAGCATCGTGGAGCGGGGAACGCTGCCGGAGCTTCCCTTTTTACAGACAGAAATCCAACACGGAAAGGACACGAACGGATGAAACATCACATTGAAAGAAATACCGTGCAGGAGACGCTCGTCATTCCGCTGTACGGAAAGAAAATGTGCTCGGAGCTGTTCCCGCAGCTCTACCGCGACGAGACGGCCATCCGCCTGATCGATTCGATCGACTACGATTTTTCTGAGCTGTCGGAAAAGTCAAAAAAGACCGTCCAGCAGTTCGGCTTCCTCGAGGTCGCCATGCGGCAGAACGACCTTGCGTGGGAGGTGCGGGACTATCTGAAGACGCACCCGAACGCGGCGGTCGTCAACCTCGGCTGCGGGCTGGATGATACCGGCCGACGCTGCGACAACGGAAGCTGCAAAATTTACAATCTCGACTTCCCGGACGTCATCGCCGTGCGCGACCAGCTGCTTCCGGCAGGGGAGCGGGAGGAGAATATCCCCTGCGACCTGAACGATACCGAGTGGTTTGAACGGATCGACAATAGCGGCGGCGCGGTGCTCTTTGCCGCCGGCGTGTTCTATTACTTCCTGAAATCACAGGTCAAAACGCTCGTGCAGGCCATGGCCAGGGCCTTTCCGGGCGGAAAGCTGGTCTTTGACGCAGCCGGGAAAAAAGCCGTGCAGCTCATGCTGAAAACATGGATCAAGGATGCGAAAATCCAGGATGTCGGCGCATATTTCTACACCTCCGACGCCCGGCAGGAGCTTTCCCAGTGGAGCTCCGCGCTTCGCGTGTCCAGCCGCGGCTATATGCTGGGCTACCAGAGCCTGTCGGACCCGTCCGTCCGGCCCTTCTACCGCCTGCTTGCCAGGCTCGGCGACGGCCCCATGCACATGCAGATCGTCCGGATCGATTTTGCCGGATAACCAGAAAGAGAGCATACCATGGAAGCAGTCTACGGGATCCTTATCCCGTTTTTGGGAACCTCCCTCGGCGCAGCGTGCGTGTTCTTTATGAAGCAGTCGCTCAGCGACCGTCTGCAGCGCTCGCTGACCGGCTTTGCCGCCGGGGTGATGGTCGCGGCGTCGGTCTGGAGCCTTCTCATCCCGTCCATCGAGCAGTCCGCCGCGCTGGGCGCGTTCGCGTTCGTGCCCGCAGCGGTCGGATTCTGGGCCGGCATTCTGTTCCTGCTGGCGCTTGACCATATCATTCCACACCTGCACCAGAACAGCGGGCAGGCCGAAGGCCCCAAAAGCCGCCTGCAGCGCACGACCATGATGGTGCTGGCAGTCACGCTCCATAATATCCCGGAGGGCATGGCGGTCGGCGTCGTCTACGCGGGCTATCTCTCCGGCAGCGCACAGATCACCGCGGCGGGCGCGCTTGCGCTCTCGCTCGGCATCGCCATCCAGAACTTCCCGGAGGGCGCGATCATCTCCATGCCCCTCCGCGCGGAGGGCATGGGAAAGGGCAGAGCCTTCTGGGGCGGCGTCCTGTCCGGCATCGTGGAGCCGATCGGCGCCGTGCTGACCATTCTGGCCGCCCGCCATATCGTTCCGGCGCTGCCGTACCTCCTGAGCTTCGCGGCGGGCGCGATGCTCTACGTGGTCGTGGAGGAGCTGATCCCCGAAATGTCGCAAGGCGACCACTCCAACATCGGCACCGTCTTCTTCGCCGTCGGCTTCAGCGTCATGATGGTTTTGGACGTCGCGCTGGGGTAAATACAGAAAAAAACAGCCGCAGATGCTTCTGCGGCTATTGAGACTGTCAAAAGACATCAATGCTGTTCTATGCTGAAATTCTTCCGGCTTGCTTGTAGGGGACGATGCCTATCTTCGGCGCTAAGAGCCGCGCTGCGCGCGGTTGCGCCTCGAAACTAGCCTGCGGGCGTCGCATCGACCCGGCAGAATAGACCAATTTTACGGAAGATTGCGGCAAATTCGCAACCTCTTCCGGGCCGATGTAGGCATCGGCCCCTGCACGAGTGACGTTTTTCACGCCATTTCGCAGAAAGTCAGGATTTTTCGACACGCTGAGCAGCCGCAGGTTGATCCCTGCGGCTGCTTTTTGCTGCCCGCACAAAATAGTTCTTGACAATCATCCGAAATCGGACCATACTGCAACAGTCCGACTTCGGACGGAAAGGGAGGCGTACCTATGGATGCGATCTCACAGCAGATGCTGCTTGCATTCAACGCAGCGATGAAGCACGTGGATGACGTTTACCGCCGGGCGGTCCGGCAGTATGGGTTGTCCGAATGCGCGTTCTGGATCCTCTATACGCTCCGCGTCGAGCGCCCATATACGCAGGCCGGGCTCTGCGAGTTTCTGCATGAACCGAAGCAGACCGTCAATTCCGCCCTCAAGAAGCTCGAAGCCGAAGGGTTTCTCGTTCTTTCCGCCGGAGACGACCAGCGCAGCAAGCGCGTGCGTCTGACCGAAAAGGGCGAGCAGCTGGCCCGAACCTGCGCCGACCGCGTCGCGGAAGCGGAAGCCCGCGCCATCGGCAGCATGTCCCCGGACGACCGCGTAGCGCTCATCCGTCTGACGGAGCTTTACGGCACACTGCTTGGCGAGCAGCTGCAAACGAATCAATAAGGAGATGCACCGCCCATCCGGTGCGGAGAAACAATATGAAATCAAGGATCCGGCTTTCCGACCATTTTACCTACCGAAAACTTCTGCAGTTCGTCCTGCCGTCTATCGTCATGGTCTATAATTTCCAGCTGCTCAGATAGCTCGGAGAAGACGGCGTTTCGGCCTATGGTGTCCTGATGTATGTCCAGTTTATCTTTATTGCCATCGATATCGGCTATTCGATCGGCTGCGCGCCCATCGTCGGCTTCCACTACGGCACACAGAACCACGCGGAGCTCAAGAACATGCTGAAGATGAGCACGCGCCTCATGTGCGCGTCCGGCCTTGTACTCACGATCCTTGCGCGCGTGCTGGCCGCGCCGCTGGCAAAGATCTTCGTCGGCTACGATGAAGGCTGTATACGCTGACGTGCCACGCGTTCCGCCTGTTTTCATTCGCGTTTCTGTTTGCGGGCTTCAATATCTTCGCGTCCTCGTTCTTCACGGCGCTCAATAACGGCCTCATCTCCGCTGCCATCTCCTTCCTGCGGACGCTTGTTTGCCAGACCTCCTCCGTCCTCCTGCTGCCGCTCCTGTTCGACGTGGACGGCATCTGGTACGCCATCACCGCCGCAGAAATTTTCGCCACGACCATCTCCGTCATCTTCCTGTTCGCCAAGCGCAAAAAGTATCAATATATGTAAGTATCCAGCGAGGCTCTTCGCACCGCAAAGAGCCTCGCTGCATTTTGCATGGAAAAACCGAAAACCCTCTTGAAAAGCAGCACGAAATGTGCAAGAATATAGGCGTAAACTACAGGCCGCCCGCGCGCGGCTTTTGAACGCTCATGCGGTTAGAAAACCTTAACCGCGTGCAGGGAAGAGGGACAGCTATGGAACGAAGCGAAGCCATCCGCAATGCCTACCGCCTGACAGGCTCCGGCAGCTTTTATGACGGCATGATCACCTGCTCCACAGGACCGGGAAGGGTCGTGTGCCGCCTCGTGTGGGATATGGACAAGCAGGAGAACGACGAATATCTGGCCAAAGCGTTCTCCGGCATTCCGGACGGCTTTTCCGGCCGCCTGCTGGAGGTGCCGGTCGGGACGGGCATCCTGACCATGCCGCTTTACAAAACACTGCCGGATGCCGAAATTACCTGCCTGGACTATTCCCCGGACATGATGGCGCAGGCACAAGAAAAGGCAGCGCGTATGCAGCTGAATAACGTCTCCTTTCAGCAGGGCGACGTGGGAGCGCTGCCCTTTGCGGACGGCAGCTTTGATACCGTCCTGTCCCTGAACGGCTTCCACGCCTTCCCGGACAAGGAAGCGGCCTACCGCGAGACCTTCCGCGTTCTGAGGCCGGGCGGAACGTTCTGCGGCTGCTTTTACGTGGCGGGCGCGTGCCGCCGGACGGACTGGTTCATCCGTCGCATGTACGAGCGCATGAAATTCTTTACGCCGCCCTATGAGACGGCGCAGAGCCTGCAAAGCCGCCTGCGCGGCATGTATGACGAAGTAAAGACCGGAACGGTCAAAGGAATCGCATGGTTTGTCTGCTGGAAGGCATAGGAGGGAAATATGTCGTTTTTTGAAAATACCCGTAGGCCGGACGGCCTTGGCGGGCGGCTCATGGTCCGTATGATGAATCTCGGCCACCGCGCGCTTGCCGGCTGGGGATTGCGCTTTGTAAAGCCTGCCGCGGATGCGAACGTGCTGGACTGCGGCTGCGGCGGAGGCGCGAATATCAGAAAGCTCCTGAGAAAATGCCCGCGCGGCATCGTCAAGGGCGTCGACTATTCCGAGGTCAGCGTCGCCACGGCGCGCAAGCTCAACCGGCAGGCCATCGAGGATGGCCGCTGTGTTGTGTGGCAGGGGAGCGTCACGGAGCTGATCTTCGCTTCCTCGTGGTTCAATCTTGTCACCGCGTTCGAGACGGTGTATTTCTGGCCGGATCTGGCGCAGAGCTTCCGCGAGGTCTGGCGCGTCCTGAAGTCGGGCGGCACGTTCCTCATCTGCAACGAATGCGGCGGCGAAAACGAGAAGGGTGAAGCCTGGATAAAGCGCATCCCCGGCATGACCATCTACCGCGACACGCAGCTGCAGGCTGCGCTGGAGCAGGCGGGCTTCCGGAATGTGCAGGCGCATAAAAACAAAAAAGGCTGGCTCTGCGTCACGGCGCAGAAATAGTAGAGAAACGGAAATGATCGGTCAGGTACTTCTGGAGGGCGTTGGACTGGCGGTGATCCTCATTCTCATCTGCGCCATCGGCATTCATAAGGGCGCGGTCGGCATGGTGCACCTGTATCACGACGACGTGCAGGCGCGCTGCGTGGAACTGGGACTGACGACGCGGGAGAAAATCAAGAAAAACAGCCTCCGCTTCAAGCTCTGCTGCATGCCTATCTACTTGCCTACGTGCTTGTCTTTGTCTACGCTGTCAACGGCGCAAGGGACTTTCTCACGGGCTTCTGGCAGCTGCTCGTCATGCTGTCTGTCCTGAATCTTGCCGACCGCCTGTTCATTGACGGCTGGTGGGTCGGGCACACAAAGGCATGGACGATCCCCGGCACGGAGGATCTGAAGCCGTATATCAACGCGCAGGATAAAAAACGCAAATGGCTCTTCGGCACCGTCGGCATGGCCGTCATCGCCGCCGCCCTCGCCGGTATCATGGCGATTTTCCTGTAAACTATCGTGAAAATCAACGAGCATCTGCATTTGCAGATGCTCGTTTGAGACTGTCGAAAAACATACAGGAATGTTTTTCGACAGTCTCCCACCCGCAGGCATTTTCCTGCGGGCGGGATGCCTTTTTTACCGGCCGGAACCGTTCAGCGCTGCCTGCGCGTTCTGATAGCACTGTGCGAGCAGATCGTCGATATACGTCTGATCGTTCATCAGCGCTTCCTCGGCAGCAGCGGCAGGGAACTTGTCGCGGGTATCGGTGACATATGCGTCGCCGTCCCGCGGCTCCCAATATTCCTCCACAGCGGAGTACGAGCCGTCAGACCCTCTGCGGAACGTGATCGCGGTGGGGCAGGCAGCGCCGCTCTCCACGGTCAGCGCATCGTCCTGCTCGCTGAACTGCTCCTGCAAGACAAGCAGATACACCGTCGTTTCCACGACCGTATCGCCTGTGACACGGTCTTCCTTTGCCAGAAGCACGTGCGATTCTGCCCAGACCATGCCCTCCGTCTCGTCGCCGATCCACAGGGTACCTTGCCGCTCGTCACTCGCGTAGCGCGCATAGATGGCGTCCGAGATCGCCTGCTCCAGCAGGGGATCGGTCTCCGGAGCCGTCTCGGCGGGCGTCTCGGCGGTGTCGGACGGTTGCGTATCGTCAGCTGCCTGCGCAGGCTCCGTCGGTGTTTCCGCAGGTGTTTCCTCCGGTGTTGTGTCGACCGGTGTTTGTGTAGGCTCCGCCGGGGCTTCCACGGCAGGCTCGTCGGCGGTTTGAGAATTGTCTGTCTTCGGGTTCGTCAAAAAGCACACCGCGACGGCGATACAGACGACGACCACCAGAAGAATGATCCAGAATGTTGGTTTTTTGTAGTTCATAACGGATCTGACACGCTCCTTTACTCCAATTTCTCCGAACGCGAGCGGGCAGGCTGCGACCGCACGGCGGTCCATGCTGCACGCCACGAGCGTCCGGGCATAGTCGGCTTTCTGTTCATTGTTCAGTTTGCGGATCACGCGCTCGTCGCACGCCAGCTCAATGTCCCGGCACAGCAGCACGTAGGCCAGCCATAAGATCGGATTGAACCAGTAGACCATCAGCAGCAGAAACCCCAGCGGCTTCCACCAGTGATCCTTCCGCGCGATATGCGCCTGCTCATGCGCAAGCACATGGGTCAGCTCCTCGCGGCCGAGCTGATAGGGGAGATAGATCCTCGGCCGGATGATCCCCAGCACGAACGGCGAATCGATCCGCTCGCTCTGATAAATGCGCCCTCGCAGCCGCACTGCTTCGCGCACCCGGATCTGTAACCACAGCCAGCTGACGACCGAATATAAAAAGAGAAGGATCGCGCCCGCTGCCCAGACATAGGACATAATTTCTACAAGTCCCGGCCCCGCGGCAGCCGGACTGTTCGCCGCGCCCGCGGCAGCTGCGCCGCTCACCCGGACAGCCGCGCCGCCGATGATCGCCGGACTGACCGGCTCCGTACTCGGCACAAGGCTCAACGTGCTTTCAATCGAGACCGGCAGCACCAGCCGCACGCCGACCATGCCCCACAGCAGGACGTTCACCCACTTCGGCGCCCGCTTCAATGCAAGCCGCAGCGCAAGCAGCGCCAGCACGAGCCAGCTTGCGGACAAGCTCATGTTGACAAGCTTCAGAAACAGTGCGCTCATGGTGTCCCTCCGTTCCGGATGCGGTCGATCATCTGCTGCACCTCGTCCAGGTCGCTGTCTGTCAGCGTCTGCCGCTTTGTGAACGCGGTCAGAAACGCAGGAAGAGACCCTTCAAACCTCTTTTCGACCAGCTCGTCGATCTCATACGCCTGCGCGTCCTCCTTGGAGATCAGCGCCGTCACGACGCCGTCTTCGTTTTTCAGGATCCCGCGCTCACCCAGCCGCTTGATCACGGTGTAGGTCGTCGTCCGCTTCCACCCGAGCTGCTCCTGACACAGCTTCGCCAGCTGCGCGGCGGAGATAGGCGCGTGTTCCCACATGATCAGGCAGAACCGGTATTCACCCTCGTGGATTTTCGGAATTTCCAATCTGCATCGCCTCCTTTTGTCTACTCTCGTAGACGATAATGAAAGTCTACACCATTAGACAACGAAAGTCAAGAGAAATTTTTCGCCGGATTGCAGGAAGCTATCTGCCATGCTATACTGGACGCAGACTTTCAAACAGATGGAGAGCATGAGCATGGTTGAGACCTATCAGACCTTCCTGCGCTTTGGCTTTGACCTTTCGCCGCTCGGCGTTGAGCGGCGCGAGGACACGGAACCGTATTTCTGTACGCCGGTGGGCGCGGAAATTTTTGGCTGGGCAGGCGTGGACGGCATTCACTACTGCTTCATCCGCGGCTTCGGCGATATGGTCTTTGCCGTCAGCCCGATGAACGGTGCGCCGGACTTTGTACACCCGTTGGCGAACAGCTTTGAGGATTTTCTGCGTCTGCTGCTCGCCTGCGGAGATGCTGCGGCGCTCGAACAGGCGCACCAGTGGCAGCAGCCGCAGTTCGACGCCTTCCTGCGGGAAAATCCCCTGACGAAGGACCAACGGCGCGTGCTGGATGCGCTTGCGGAAGCCCTGCACTTGACGCCCATAGAGGAGCCTTGGGCCTACCTCCACGCGCTTCAGGCTTCTTTCGACCCTTCTAAGCTCCGCTTCTCTGAAGAATATTACGAGACTGTCGATATTCCGCAGGCCAAATCCGCCGAGCGCTGGCAGGTCTTCTTTGACGGGAACTTCTGGGGCCATTCCGGCCGCGATCACGCCGGGACGGAGCTTCCGGTCGGCAAAACGCTTCGCTGGGCGGAGCGTGACTTTGTCATCCCCGCGGCCTATGTGTGCGGCAAGGGGCTGGTCGTCGATTTCTGTATGCGCGTTCCGGCGGAGCAGATCCGCGCATATATGAAAAAATGGGATCTGCACGAAAGGCAGACCCCGGAAGAAGCTTTTACCTGTGAACAGCAGCTCGAGCTGGAGCGCGAAAACCCAATGTCCTTCGATTTTTGCCCGACGCTCGCTGCAAACGCGCAGCCGCTGCGCCTGTCGCGCGGCAGCGGCGTCGGCTTCAACCCCTGCCTGCCGCCGGACGAGCAGCAGGACGCGCTCCGCGCCGTCCGCCACTACAAGCTGGACGAGCGTGACGGCTGGATGATCTCCCGGTCGTCCTTCGCATGGACGGGCAAGCGTCCCGCATCTGTCCGGACGCTGTCCTTGAACCTGCAGCAGGAGCCGGCACCGCGTCCGGCGCTGCGCTTTTGCGCGCACCGGGCAGGGGAGAGCTTCACGATTTATCATCCGGTCACAAAAAGTGCCTGTACGCTGACCGTACAGGCGCTGGAGCAGGAGACCTTGCCGGAAAACGCCAGCCGCTCCGGCCACTGGCTCTATCCCACGCATTTTATGGCCATGCAGTATACCCTCTCGCCGGAGCCGTCCGACCGGCTCTTCCTCCGCGACTGCGCGCCGGGTGACCGCCCGCGGCCCACGCACCCGGAGGACGGCACGTGCAGCGTCATCGGCATCATCGGCGGCGCGGACGGCCCGACCGCCGTCGTGACCGGCGCGGACGCGCAGAGCGGTCTGCACGCCGCCTGCTCCTCGCTGCATTTTGAACCGGTGCAGAGCGATGTGGAATGGTGTGCGGTGTTTCAGATCAAAGAATTTGAAGACCGGACGTTCACGCTGCTTTAGCGTCGCTTGAAAAGGGCATGCGTGCCCTTGTCAAACGACGCTAAGCTCCGGATTTTTTTCGCGCCGTCTTCCGCCGGAGCGCGTCCAGGCCCAATAAAATCAGAACGCCGAGCAAAAAGCCGGGAACCGAAAAGTTCTGCACCCCGACCGGCGGCAGCGGCGTGTCCAGCCCGGCAGGACCCATGGCGATGGCGTAAAGCGACCCCGCCATCAGTCCCAGAATGAGCCAGACCATCTGGCTGCGGTATTTCTTCAGCGCCACGCGGATCGCGCGGATGGACAGCCCCACGCCCGCCACAAAGCCGAGCGCCAGCGCGCAAAGCCCGGGAAGCACCGAGAAATCCAGCTCAAAAAGACTGCGCAGCGCCTGAATGGCCGGCAGATAGACGCCTGCAATCAGCAGGATCGTCGACCCGGAAATGCCCGGCAGTACCATCGCCGTGATCGCCACCGCACCGGAGACAAAGAGATACCCAAGCGTCCAGACATGTACCCCCGTAAACTGGATGCGCACGGCAGACACATCGTCCCGCAGCAGCGTCAGCCCGACCACGAGCGCCAGCCCGAGCGCCGCAAACGGCAGATGCTTTACCCTGCCGCGCAGCACGTCCGCCTCCGCACGCACCACGAGTGGGAACGACGTCAGCGTCAGCCCCAGAAACAGGCTGCTCATGAAGTAAATATGCGCCGCAAAGAGCTGCGACAGCACCAGCACGCACGTCCCCATGCCGATGACCCATCCAAGCCCCAGCTTCAGAAGATACCGGACAGCGTCCTTCCGCGCAGCGTCGTCCTTCCCAAACAGCCCGTGCAGCGCGTCCAGAAACCGGTCATAAAACCCGAGAATGAACGCGATCGTCCCGCCGGACACACCCGGGACGCTGTCCGCCAGCGCCATGCAGAAGCCGTGAAATGCCGATAAGATCATGGGGATACTCCTTCGTGAAATCAGATAAAAAGCATCTCCTGCCGCCGGGAGGGGATGCTTTTTGCCATTGTAAAAATGAACTCAGACCAGCATCAGAAGCGTGCCACCGACCACGAGCACAAGGCCGATGGCCGATTTTTTCGTCAGCTTCTCATGGAAGACAAGATACGAGAATAAGATCGTCACCAGAATGCTCAGCTTGTCAATAGGAGCCACCACACTGGCCGGGCCGTCCTGCAGCGCCTTGTAGTAGCAGAGCCAGCTGCCGCCCGTGGCCAGACCCGACAGGCAGATAAAGCCAAGCTCGCCCTTCGGCACCGCGCGCACGAGCTGCCCTTTGCCGGTAACGAACACCATCATCCACGACATGAGCAGCACCACGCCCGTGCGGATGGCCGTGCCGAGGTTGGACTCCACGCCCGAAATGCCGATCTTGCCCAGAATGGACGTCAGGCTTGCAAACACAGCGGAGCCCGCCGCGTACGGAAGCCAGCTGCCGCCCTTTTTGGCCGCGCCGTCCGACTGCTTTTTCTCGATCATGAGATACGTTCCGACTGCGATCAATACGATCCCTGCGCTCTTCGCGGCGTTCAGGGATTCATGCAGGAAAATGACGGCCAGCAGAATGGTCAGGACTGTACTGGACTTGTCGACCGGCACGACCTTGTTGATATCGCCGATCTGCAGCGCGTGGAAATAGCACAGCCAGCTCGCGCCCGTGGCAAGTCCGGACAGGATCAGAAACAGCAGCGTCTTTCCACTGATCGCCGAAAGCGTATCCTGCGAGCCGGCGATAAACACCATCAGCCACGAAAAGATAAGTATCACAATTGTCCGGATGGCGGTCGCGACCGTTGAATCTGTCTTCCGGATGCCGCACTTGGCAAGCACCGCTGTCAATCCCGCAAACAGCGCCGAGCCGAACGCATACAGAACCCACATTTTACCCTCGATCTCATTTGTTCAGTCGATATCCAACGCCCCAGACCGTCTGCAGCAGACGCGGGTTTGCCGGATCGTCCTCAATTTTTTCGCGGATCCGGCCGACGTGGACCGCGACCGTGATATTATCGCCCATGGATTCCAGCCCCCCAGATCAGCTCATACAGATCCTCGCGGCTGAATACCTGCCCCGGATGGCGAATCAGAAACAGCAAAAGCTCATATTCCAGGTTTTTAAGCGGCAGCTCCGTGCCGTTTTTGAAAATGCGGCGCGCCTCCGGCTACGCGGTGAGCGGGCCGACGGTCAGCGTGTCCGCCGCCTGCAGCCCGGAGGGGCCGTCCGTCTTGATCGTGACGTCGTAGCCGGAGAGTGCCAGATAGTCGCGCTCAATGGCCGCGATATCGGCGTCATCCTCGATGATCAGGATCCTTGCCATTGCCGTCCTCCTTTGCAAGCGGCAGCGTGAGCGTCACGCAAAGCCCGCCGCCGTCTGTATTTCCCGCCTTTACGCTGCCGTGCATCTGCGCGGCGGCTTTTTTACGACTGCAAGGCCGATGCCGCTGCCGCCCGCAGGATTCTGCCGCGCGCCGTCGGTGCGGTAGCTACCACACTCTCGCCAGTTTCTCCGACCAGTATAGCACAGATTTCCCGAAAAGTTAAAACTGTTTTGAAACAAGCGCCGCATGCCAGGGGCATGCGGTGCAAAAATTACAGAATGGACATGAACCACTCTACCGTTTTCGTGTCATAGTGCGAGAAGAACAGGCTCTCGCCGCTGTCCAGCGCTTTGATGGCCGCCATATCCTCCGCACGCAGCATGAAGTCAAACAGGTCGAAATTCTCCTGCATCCGCTCCTTGTGCGTGGACTTCGGGATCACGACCACGCCGCTCTGCATGAGAAAGCGCAGCGCGAAAAGCTTGTGACCTCGTCCATCTGCCAGAATGACGAGGTCCTCTCGGACTGGCAGAGCGGCGCGTGCGACATTGCCATTCTGCCGTTTCCCTTTGATGGTGCGAAGGAATGGATGCACGAGCGGCTTTTTGTCTGCGTCCCGCCGTCGCATGCGCTGGCGCAGCACAAGACGCTTTCCTTTTCCAAAATCAACGGCTTCAATTTTCTGCTGCGCACAGAGCTTGGCTTCTGGGACACGCTCTGCCGCGAAAAAATGCCCGCCTCCCGCTTTCTCGTGCAGACAGACCCGGAGGTCTTCAATGAGCTGGTCGGTGCATCCTCGCTGCCGTGCTTCACGACGGATTACGGCCGGTACCTTACAGCCTATCCTGACCGCGTCAACATCCTGCTGTCAGACCCGGAGGCCGACGTGACCTTTTACCTCGCGGCAAGAGACGGCATTCCCATTCTGTAAAAAGCTCCGTTCCCGCATGCTGACGGGAACGGAGCTTTTCCGGTCATAGCGTGTGTTGCGCCCGATAGACGCCCTTCCGGCACTGCACGCTGCGAAGACCCATGCGGCGGATGCCGAGGAGGGCGTCCATTTCCTCGGCGGAGTTGACATAATCCATTTTCTGATGGCGTACTAATATGTAATCCGCTTCCCGGATCTGTCCCGCCGCCTGCCTGCAGAAGCTGCGCACCGGCGCGGCGAGCGCGAAGACCCAGATGGGCGAGCAGATGGTCACGTGGGTGTAATCGGAGAGCGTCAGCGGGACCTTCTCGATCGGCATATCCCAGCGGTGCATGCCATAGCGCCCGCACCACCAGAAGCCGGGCGTCCCCTCCGTGTGCTCTGCGACCCTGATCTCATAGAGCGCGGCGCCCGTCCGGTTTGCTTCCTCACAGGCCAGCTTTCTGACATACCCCATGCGGGAGAAATACACCACCAGCCGCGAAGGATCTGCCCCGATGTTCGGATACACGCCGGGGTCGACATGGAATGCTTCCTGCTTCTCAAATACCCACGCCATATAGCTGGGTGTACGTAAGACAGTATTGCGCCGAGATTGACGAAGCGGCACGAAATCGCATGGAGCTGATCGTGCCGGAGCTGGTGAAGCGCAACGGCGTGACCGAACAGCTGAAAGCCGAAAACCAAATGGAATGGGTGCGGCAGATGAACGCTTGCAAGGCACAGGCAGAGGAAGTTGTGAAGTTTGAGCTGATTTATGACTGATACTGAGAGCGCCTGGACAAATAAAGTTCGGGCGTTCAGAATTTCCTGAACGAACTGTATCTTTTTCACAAAACCTATTGACAAGAGAACTTGGCAAAGGTATAATTAGGATATGCAAAGAAAACTTGGAGCGGAGGTGTTCATATGAAAAAGGACGATATCTTAAACGCAAGTCGAAAAGAGCATAAGAACAAAGACTTAGCAGAAATAGAAGTGATATATCAAGCAGGAAGTCATGCAGGCAGAGTAGGTGCTTTAGTGTGTTGTCTCCTGTCCTTACTATCCTCTATGCTTGCTCATACCATGATTTATAGTCCGTGGGTTATATACTTCAGCATTCTTTCAACGCAATGGTTAGTTCGCTTTATCAAAATGAAACGAAAAAGTGATTTGGTGCTAACCATCCTATTTTTGATTCTTTCCGTCTTGGCATTTGCCGGATTTATTCGTCGCCTTTTAGAGGTGAGAGTATGAAAGAGCAGTTGCATCTGAAAAATCACTTAAAGGAAGTTCGTATGGCAGCAAATCTTTCTCAAGCACAGCTTGCAGAAATGGTGGGTGTGTCGAGAAACACTATCAGTTCTATCGAAACAGGGCAATTCAACCCAACAGCAAAGTTAGCTCTTATCCTTTGCATTGCCTTAGATAAGAAATTCGAAGAACTATTCTATTTTTAGGAGGACAGCATGGATAATTTGATATTATTGATTTTGGGGTTGTTTATTTCTGTGCTTGGCATTACAAACATCAAAGGTAATATCAGTACGATACATTCGTACAACAGACGAAAAGTAAAAGAAGAGGATATACCTAAGTACGGAAAAGTCGTTGGCACAGGCACGCTTATAATGGGAGTATCTTTTATCTTAGGGTACATTGCTTTGTTTTGGAGCGAGACCGCTATGGCAGTTATCATCCTACCGGGAGTAGTTGTTGGTTTGGGATTTATGCTCTATGGACAGTTCAAATATAACAAAGGAATTTTCTGAAAAGTGAAAACGGAAAATCCCTTTAGGAACTAAAGGGCGCACTTCTATACTCTCCTATCAGGAGTATGTGCGTCCTGCGGAGCTTCACTCCCGGTCGGCAGAAGAAAACTGCCCGACCGTGAATGTTTCGTCACTTCGTTCCGTCAAGGGAGCTACACTCCCTTGCGCCGCTTATGCGGCTATCCCCTGTGGACTTGCCGTCCGCAAACGGTTTTGACAAACCGTTTGCCGCCAACAAGTTTGAAGATTAGACATAAACAAATCCTCCGCATGGTCTAAGCCATACGGAGGATTAACTGTTTTACGGACACCCGTCTATATCCCGGTGCTGCCTGCGCGAGGTCGAACGGAAAATAAACAATTGACATAAAAAATATCCATACTGACGGTATGGATAAGAGGGAAGCAGTCTTTGACGCTTGCAAAACGCACCCAACTCCGGTAATATATATTCAGAGTGTATCGCGGGCGCTTTTCGCGCCCGCGTTTCCATGAGAATTTTGCAGGGGGCAGAACGTCATCAAAACGCACACAAAACAAAAATCGCTCCGGCACATGCAAAGCTGCCTGCGCGGCTACCGCGGCTGGACGGCGGCTGCCGCGATCTTCGGCGGGCTGGAGGTCGTGCTGGAGGTCTTTATCCCCATGCTGATGTCCGTCATTGTGGATGGCGGATTGTACCGGGAGGACGATTTCATGCTCCGCGAGCTGTTCCCGGACGCCCTCGTCGCACAGCGCGACCGCTTTGTCCTGACGGTCGGCGGCATCATGGTGCTGATCGCGTGCTCGTCCATGGCCTGCGGCCTTCTCAGCGCGCGCTGCTCCGCCATCGCCAGCCAGGGCTTTGCAAAGAACCTGCGCACGCTGCTTCTGGACAAGATCCAGAGCTTTTCCTTCTCCAGCATCGACCATTTCTCCACGCCGAGCCTCATCACCCGCGCCACGACGGACGTCAATACCGTCCGTACGACGATGCACCAGATCATCCGCTCGCTGACAAGAAGCCCCATCATGCTCGTCCTCGCGACCGTGATGGCCTTTACCATCTCGCCGCATCTGGCGCTGTTCTTTGTCGGCACGCTGCCCGTGCTCGCGATCACGCTGGCCATCATGATGAAGATCGGTCAGCCGCGCTTCCGCAAAATGCTCATTCGCATGGATGACATGAACCGCGCCGTGCAGGAAAATCTCATCAGCAGCCGCGTGGTCAAGGCCTTTGTCCGCGGCAATTATGAATCCGAGCGCTTTGCAGGCACCGCCGAAGAACTGCGCCACGCGCAGCTCTCCTCCTCGCGCCTGTTTACCCTGACAGGCCCCATCCAGATGAGCATCATGTGGACGTGCACGATCCTCCTGCTGCTTTTCGGCGGCCGGGAGATCATTTTCAGGACCACGGGCCTTCTCACCGGCGAGCTGGTCAGCCTCGTGTCCTACTGCACGCAGGCCGTTTCGTCCCTGACGATGCTCTCGTGGCTCATCATGTCCCTTTCCCGCGCGCAGGCGTCCATGCGCCGCATCAACGAGGTCTTTGACGAGCAGCCGGACATTGCCGACGGCCCCTCGGACAAGACTGTGCAGGACGGCAGCGTGGAGTTTGACGACGTCTGCTTCAGCTACACGCGCAACCCGGAAAAGCTCAACCTGCGCCATGTCTCCTTCCGCATCGAAAGCGGCGAGACCGTCGGCGTCATCGGCGGCACGGGCGAAGGAAAGTCCACGCTCGTGAGCCTCATCCCGCGTTTTTACGACACGCTTTCCGGTACGGTCCGCGTCGGCGGTACGGACGTGCGGGCGTATACATTGGAGAACCTGCGCGCGGGCGTCTCCATGGTTTTGCAGAACGGCTCGCTTTTTTCCGGCACCATCGCCTCGAACCTCCGCTGGGGGAAGCCCGACGCGACGCTCGAGGAAATGAAGGCTGCCTGTGCCATCGCCTGCGCCGACGAGTATATCGACCGCTTCCCGGACGGCTATGAGACGCTGCTGGACCAGAATGCGGCCAACCTCTCCGGCGGCCAGCGGCAGCGCCTGCGCATTGCGCGCGCGATCATCAAAAATCCGAAGATCCTCATTCTCGACGACTCGACCAGCGCGGTCGATATGGCGACGGACGAGCATATCCGCCGCGGCCTCCGCCACGCCCTGCCCGGCGCGACGAAGATCATCATCGCCCAGCGCATCGCGTCAATTCTGAGCTGCGACCGTATCCTTGTGCTGGACGAGGGCAAGCTCTCCGATTTCGGCACGCACGACGAGCTGATGGCGCGCAGCCAGATCTACCGCGACGTATACGACAGCCAGATGAAACAGGAGGTGCGCGCAGATGCCGAGAGTTGACCTGAGAAACTATCGCAAGGCGCGCACACCCTTCGGCAGTCTCATGCGCCTGTTCCGCTACTTCAAGCACTGCCGCACGATCCAGATCTGCGCGATCATCTCCATTCTGGTCTACGTCGCGGCGACCATCGCGGCGTCCTACTGCATGAAGCCGCTCGTGAGTTTGCTTGAGCAGAGCGGCATCGCGCCGAATGAAACCTACGCCAGATATCTTTCGCTGCTCCTTGGCCTTGCTGCCCTGTACGCGCTCAGCGCGGTGACAAATTATCTTCTCAACCGCCTGATGCTCGAGTGCAGCACCGTCATCATGCGTGCGCTGCGCACAGAGCTGTTCTCCAAAATGCAGAAGCTGCCCATCCGTTACTTTGACGCCAATACCCACGGCAGCCTGATGAGCTACTTCACGAACGATATTGAGGCCACCAACGAGCTTCTGCAGCACGCCATCACGCAAATGCTCATTTCCGTGACGTCGCTCCTCGGCACGATCGGCATGATGCTGGCCCTGTCCATGAAGCTCTTCTCCCTCATGGTCGTGCTGGCCGCTATCGTGGTCACGGTCGTGCGCGTCATCACGAAAAAAAGCAGTTATGCCTACCGCCAGCAGCAGAAGGACGCGGCGAGCGTCAACGGCTTTGTCGAGGAAATGATCGCCGGCCAGCGCGACGTCAAGGTCTTCACCCACGAAAAGCAGGTCATGCAGGACTTTGAGCCCATCAACGAGAGCTTCTACCAGTCCTCCGCGCTGGCCACGACCGTGACCTCTATCGTCGGCCCCATCCTCAATAATCTTTCGCACTTCTTCTACGCGCTGACCTGCGCCGTGGGCGTTCTGTGGCTCACGGGCGAAAATGCGGGCGGTGTGCTCATCACCTTCCTCGGCTATATCCGCACCTTTGCCGAGCGCGTCAGCCAGATCTCCGAGCAGTTCAACGCCATCATGCTCGCCCTCGCGGGCGCGGAGCGCATTTTTGACGTCCTCGATCTGCCGCCGGAGGTCGACGAGGGCGAGGTCACGCTCGAACAGTCTGGCCGCGACTATTTCTGGGTCAAGCCGGACGGCGAACGTGTCCCGCTGCGCGGCGACGTGCGCTTCTTCGGCGTGGACTTTGCCTACGTGCCAAAAAAGCCCGTGCTGCAGGATCTGTCCCTCTACGCCAAGCCCGGCCAGAAGATCGCCTTCGTCGGCTCGACCGGCGCAGGCAAGACCACCATCACCAATCTCATTAACCGCTTCTACGACATTCAGGGTGGCCAGATCACCTACGACGGCATCGACGTGCGGAGTATCCGCAAGGACGACCTCCGCCGCTCGCTTGGTACAGTCCTGCAGGATACGCACCTGTTTACCGGCACCGTGATGGAGAATATCCGCTATGGCCGTCTGGAAGCGACGGATGAAGACTGCATCCGCGCTGCGAAGATCGCCAACGCGCACTATTTTATCTCCCATCTGCCGCAGGGCTATGACACCATGCTCTATTCCGACGGCGCGAACCTCTCGCAGGGTCAGCGCCAGCTGCTCGCCATTGCGCGCGCAGCCGTGTCCGAAGCGCCGGTGCTCATCCTCGACGAGGCGACCTCCTCCGTCGATACCCGAACGGAAAAGCTCATCGAGCGCGGCCTTGACGGCCTGATGAAGGGCCGGACAGTCTTCGTCATTGCCCACCGCCTGTCCACCGTCCGCAACGCCGACGCGATCCTCGTTCTGGAAAATGGCCGCGTCGTCGAGCGCGGCAACCACGACGACCTCCTCGCCCAGCGCGGCCGCTATTACCAGCTCTACACCAACATGATCGAGCTCGCCTGACCCACAAAACCCGGCCATGCCCCACAGAAAGTCAACAGGCACAGCAGAATGATCTGCTGTGCCTGTTTCTGTATCATTCGGATGTCACTTGCCTCTCTCATTGAGAGAGGTGGCCGAGCGAAGCGAGACCGGAGAGGGGCATTTCTTGCCTCTCCCTCTGGGAGAGGTGTCTGAGCGCAGCGAAGACGGAGAGGGTACACGCCGAGCATGTCAGCCAGAACCCTCTCAGCCGCCTGCGGCGGCAGCTCTCCCAAAGAGAGAGCCGGGGGGCGCTAGAATAGATCCAGCATGCTGTCCAGATAAATTTCCTCCCGCACGCGCAGCTGAAATTCCGGCTTGGTCAGATAATAGAGAAGAAACTCCAGAATCAGCGCACTGCCCAGTCCGCGGCCCTCCAGCTTGAAGTTGGAAAACCCCATCGGCAGATAGCGGCTCCGGATATCGTCAATGCCGATAAAGCCCGGATTTTCCATAGCCCGTGAAAACCGGTATCCCTCTGCCGCGCCGGGCGCCGTGCAGCGGTGCTCGACAGCTTCGCCGAGATTCTTCCGGCTGACCGTCTCATAGCAGACCTTGCGGTCTTTACACCCGAACCAGCAGCATTCGTTGCTGAGAAATTCCGTTTTGTCCTTCAGCGCCTGCGGCAGCGAGTCCAGCTGCGCAAACGCCCGGTTCAGCCGGAAATCCGGTACAACGTAGGAAAATTCCTCCCGTTCCAGCTCCTGCCGCAGCTGTGAAAACCCGGTCAGCACCTTCGTGGTCGAAGAGATAAAATACAGCTGCGGATATGTTTTCATCAGATAGTCCAGCAGCAGTTCCGAATGGACAATGACCCCGCTGCGCGGCCCATCGGCTTCCGCAAATAACCGGCAGAGCGCGTTGCAGCGCGCATCCGAAAGATGCTCCGGCCGGAGCAGGGAATTGCTGAATGTCAGCCTTGCGGAAATGCCGTATTCCCGCGTCAGCGCCAGCACGTCCCGCGCGTCCTGCTCGCCAAATCCGACGCGTCCGCCGCCCCAGAGGCAGTCCGCGGGCGCGCCATAGATCGAGCCGATCTCGCACCAGTCGTAAAAATACTCCCGGTGCCCGCGGTACAGCGGCAGGAACGCCCGATACAACTCGTAAAATTCAAACAGTCCCGGCAGATGATAGATCGCAGTCGTTTTCGGCAGAAGCACCGGATTTTTCGGATCGCCAAATTCATGGACAGTCATAGCGGTATCTCCAATTTCTGATAGTTTAACATCCCGCGTTCTCCTTCGGCTTCTCGGCCGGCGCCCCCGGCCAGCAGTCCCGCCGGTAGGTTTTCGGAAGTGTGTTGTACATCGACATCGCTCCCAATCGTTCGAAGTTAAATACTTCTAATCAATACATACATACTACATACTGAACCCAGTGTACCACGCCGCAGCGCGCCTTGCAAGCCGGAATCGGTCCATTTCGGGCTTATGAAATGGATCAACCGCGGCGGCATGCTGTACGATTTGATCCGCTATCCCCAGCAAAAAGACTGATACCCATGAAGCAGCTTTGCTTGGCTCTCCCTCCGGGAGCGCTGCCGCCGAAGGCGGCTGAGAGGGCTTTGGCAGTCACAGTTTACCCTCTCCGTCTTCGTGCTGCCCAGCCACATCTCCCAAAGGGAGGGGCAAGGGAGGACGCAAAAACAGGCACAGCAGAATATCTGCTGTGCCTGTTCACTGTCTCATGCGATTTTATTTGGTTTACATAAACTGATTCTCAGCCCGCAGACCCTTTCCCCAACGCGCGCCGGATAACAGGGGCGATCAGGCAGGCCAGCACGCCGCCGATCAGTGCGGTGACGAGCTGCGGCCACGTGAACGCAGCCGTGACCGTGCTGAGCTTCGCCGCCGGGACAACGGCGGGCGCGACCAGCCGGACGAGCACGATGTAGAGCGTCACAAACTTGGCCGCCGCGGCCAGCACCATGCTGCCGTATGCGGCGGCGGTCTGCTTTTTCAGCAGAAACTTACCGACGAGCAGTCCGAAGATCACGGCGTAGACCGCGTTGCCCAGCGACACGCACGGCACCATCGGGAAGAATGCCGGGCCGATCCCGAGCAGCTTCGCGCAGAACGGCGAAATGACAGCCACGACGACGCCCGACCACGTGCCGCCGATCAGCGACGCGATCGCCAGCACCAGATTGACGCACGAGCCGGTCACATACTGCCCCAGACTTCTGGTGAAAAACTGCAGCGCGACCAGAAGCGCCAGACAGACGGCGGTCTGTGTGATCCATGTTGTTTTTTTCATCCAAATCCCCTCCATACTTGATTTCTACTTATAGTATAGCTATACTGGAAACAAAAACCGTTGCATCTGCAACGGATTGAGGGGAGAATGCACATGATATCGCCTGCAGAGCGCGCCTGCCTTCTGAAAAACCGCCTGTTTGCGGGCTTTTCCGCGGCAGAGCTGGACGAGCTGTTGGAAAAGCTGTCGGCGCGCGCCGTCTCGCTGCCGAAAAACAGTGTCCTCTGGGGCATGGGGGAGCGGGTCACGTCCGCCGGACTTGTCCTTTCCGGCCGCGTGGAGGCGTGGCGGTATACGGAAAGCGGACAGGCGAGCCTTTCCGCCGTGCATGAGGCCGGTGGCCTGTTCGGAGACGTCCTGATGTCGGCGCGCACCGTCGGCAGCCCGGTCGAGCTGCGCACGGCGCAGCCGTCAAAGATCCTCTTTCTTTCGCTGGACGCCCTGCTCCGCTGCTGCGCGGCGGGCGGCGGAGACGGCTGCACGCGCCTGCTCTCCAATCTTCTGGAAGAGATCTCGGAAAAATACTGGTCCATGCAGGCGCACGTGCGGCTTCTGTCCATCCCGGACGGCAGGAGCCGTTTAGAGGTGTATCTCGCGCAGCAGGCTGCCGGGACCGGGCAGATCGTCTGCACCGGCGTCACGCGGGAACAGATGGCGCAGCACCTCGGCATGAACCGCAGCGCCCTGTCGCGCCTGCTCGGCGCGATGCAGCGCGAAGGCCGGTTGGAGCTTCGCCGGGGCAGTATCCGGCTCCTGAAATAGCCATGCCTCAGTGCCAGCAGACCTCCGTCTCCGGCGACGGCTCGCCGTGCTCGAATTTCAATAGATTTTCCACCGTCGTCGCCGCGATATTATCCAGCGCTTCCTTTGTTAGAAACGCCTGATGCGACGTGACGATCACGTTCGGCATCGCGATCAGCCGCACCAGCGTATCGTCCTCAATGATCGCCTCGGAGCGATCCTCATAGAATAGATCGCCCTCCTCCTCATACACGTCGAGGCACGCCGCGCCGACCCTCCGGCTCCGCAGCCCCTCGATGAGCGCCCCGGTGTCTACCAGCGCGCCGCGGGAGGTGTTGATGATGGTGACGCCCGGCTTCATCTGCCGGATGGCGTCGGCATCGATCATATGCCGCGTTTCGTCCGTGAGCGGGCAGTGGAGCGAGATCACGTCCGACTTTGCAAACAGCTCCGGCAGCGTTGCATAGTGCAGCCCACTGTCTGCGGCAGGATACTTGTCATGCGCCAGCACCTGCATTCCGAAGCCCCGGCAGATCTCCGCAAACACGCGGCCGATCTTGCCCGTGCCGATGACCCCGGCGGTCTTCCCATGCAGATCAAAGCCCGTGAGCCCGGCAAGGCTGAAATTAAAATCCCGCGTGCGGATATACGCGCGGTTCGTGTGCCGGTTGCTCGTCAGCAGCAGCGCCATCGCGTGCTCCGCCACGGCGTAAGGGGAGTAGGCGGGCACGCGGAACACGCGGAGCTTTCCCCGGCACGCGCGCAGATCGACCTGATTAAACCCCGCGCACCGCAGCGCAATGACCCGGACGCCCATCGCATACAGCGCCTCCGCAGCTGCGGCATCCACCGTGTCGTTGACAAACGCGCAGACCGCGTCGAACCCCCGCGCCAGCGAGACCGTATCCGCGTTGAGCTTCGTCTCAAAATACTTGATCTCCAGTCCTGACCCATCCGCATACCGCTCAAACCCCGGCCTGTCATACGGCTTTGCGTCAAAAAATGCAAGCTTCATGTCCTATTCCTCCGGAAATCCTGAATTACCTCCTATTCTCCCCGGATCTCTGCCATCCAATCCCGCACAGCACAAAAACACAGACCCCATAGGGTCTGCGGTTTGTTTTTTGTTTTACGCCGGGAACGGGACGAACGTCTGGAACAGGATCTGCAGCTTGCCGACGGCCTTGTCCGTGTGAAAATGGCCGCAGTACCAGTGTTCATAGGAGAGCCGTTCTTCGATTTTGTCCATCCACGCCTCCGTCGTACTGTCGACGGTGGACTGGTCCAGATCCTTCTTGAGTGCTTCGAGCGGCTTATAGCGCAGCGGGCACGTGTGCGTCAGAATGATCTCCATCTGCCAGCCGCGCGCGGCCAGCAGCTCTTCGACGTGCTGTTTGACCTGCTCCGACGGCTGCTCGTCCGGCCACCAGCCGAGACCCTTCGCCAGCCGGTATTCCTTGCCGGTGGAATATGCCCCGCCTACGACCAGACAGTCCTTGCCGCCGAATCGATACACCTCGCCGTCCACTGCGAACAGAAGATTCGGGAACTGCGGCTCATAATAGACCGTCCTGCCGTGGAAGCTGCCTGTCACATAGCCCGGAATGTTCTGCGGCCGGTTTTCCCGGTTGCCGTGCAGGGAGAAAATCGTAACAGGGAAGTGCGACGCGCGCGTTTTCAGGAACCGGTCGCGCTCGCCGCCGCCGAAATTGAACCCGGAATCGCCCAGAATGATCAGGATATCGTCGGTCGTGGTGTGATGCTCCCGGCAAAATTCCTCCACGCGGTCAAAATGCCCGTGCGTGTCTCCCGTCAGCCAGATCATGTGTTCTCCTTCGTTTCCGCCCGCAGCGCAGAACGTCCGCGGTTTTTGACGAGCAGGATCTGCCCAAGAATGGCGATGGCCAGCTCCTCCGGCGTCTCGCCGCCGAGATCGAAGCCGATGGGCGTGCAGACCGTGTCCAGCTTCGCCTGCGGGACGCCCAGTCCGCGCAGCTTTTCAAAGATCGCCGCGATCTTCCGGCGGCTTCCCAGCATGCCGACGTAGGCCGCGTCTTTTTCCAGCGCTGCGTGCAGCGCTTCGCCGTCCTGCGCGTGGCTGTGGCCGCAGATCACAAAGAATGCCCCTGCCGGGATCTCCTGCGCCGAAATGCCATCGTAAAAATCATGCCCCGTCGGGAAGAACCGGTCGGTCAGCCCGACCGCTTCCGCGATCGTCTCCGCAGGTCGGTCGTCAAAGAGCCACAGCTCAAACCCCGTGAGCTTTGCCGCGCGCAGCACGCACGTACCGACGTGGCCGCCGCCGCAGACGACGAGCAGCGGCTTCACATGCCAGACCTCAATAAACACCTGCAGCGCGCCGCCGCAGACCATCCCGGCCTGCGCGCCCTGCGGCACGACCTCGTAGCGTACCAGCGCGTTTTTTCCACTGCGGATGGCCTCCGCAGCGTCTTTTTTTGCCTGCAGCTCTGCAATGCCGCCGCCGATGGTGCCGATGCTGCTGCCGTCGGCATAGACGAGCATCTTGCCCTCCGTGCGCGGCGTGGAGCCTGTCGCCTCCACAATGGTCGCGACGGCATAGGGCCGCCGCTGCTTTCTGGCCTCGAGCTGCCTGAGAAGTAGATCTTCCATGGTGTTCCTTTCCTGTTTCCTTCATTTTTATTCAGTATAGACGCCCGCCGCAGGTCTGGCAAGCCAAAGCCGCCGCGCCGCCTGACAAAAAACATGTACTGTTTTTAGGTAAATCGCTGAAATTTCGAATGTTATTCGCCATCGGCGAAACGATGTATAAAATTCGCCGATAGGGTATATGCGTTCTGCATCGTCGGAAAAATATACGATAATAAAGGACGGCAATTTTGAGATTCTCGTTATATCTGGTAAAATACAACGAAACATGAAATAGAAGGAGTTGAGACCGCGCGGGGGACGCGAAACGAGCGAGAAGCGAAACTGCAGTAAGAAGAAACAGAAATTTTGGAGGAGCCTATGAAGAAACGAGTATTAAGTCTGCTGCTTGTCTGCAGGATGATCCTCTCCATGTCCGCCGGCCTGAGCGTCACAGCGTTCGCGGCGGATGCGGAAAGCGATTTTATAATGGATGATACAGATCCCGGCCTGATTTCCATGTACAATGGCGATGGCGGGGATGTTGAGATCCCGGATACCATCGACGGTCACGCTGTGACCGGAATTGACGGCGGCGCATTCGACTATGACATTTACGGCGCCGATATCACGTCGATCACGATCCCGTCGACCGTTGTGTCGATTGGGGCGTATGCATTCGGTTCACAGTATTATTTGGAAAGTGTGACCTTTTATGGTCACTGCACATATATCGACGAAGACGCATTTGACAGCCTCTATGGATATACTGTGCACTGCACGCCCTCTGACAAAGACTACTATACCTTCTACTCCGGCGTCAAGCAGTATCTGAAACCGGCGAAGAACGAGAACAGCATCTGGAAGAATGTCGACGGGAAGCTCGAAGCCAAGGGAAAGACCACCGGCGATTCCTTCATGCTCACGGCAAAGGAAAGCGGCGAGCTGACTCTTTCCATGGCCACGTATTACACGACCCTGACCGTGAAAGATGCTGACGGCGCGGAACTGGGCAAGGTCACCGGGAATAGCACCAAGGATATCGTCCTGCATGTGACCGCCGGGGACGTTCTGAGCGTCCAGTACAGCTGCACCAGCAGCAGTACCTATTATTACTGCCGACTGACCGCGATCAGCTTTGAAGCGGACGAGCCTGTCACCCAGACCCACACCATCACCGCCACTGCCGGTGCAAACGGCACCATCGCCCCGAACGGCGAGGTCAAAGTTGAGGACGGCGCGAACCAGACCTTCACCGTTACAGCCGACGATGGCTATACGCTCGATACCCTGACGGTCGACGGCGCAGCCGCTTCGCTCACGAACGGCACGTATACCTTTAATAATGTCACGGCCGATCACACCATCTCCGCGACCTTCAAGGAAGCTCCCGTTGTTGACCTCTTCCAGAAGTTCTTTGAGAACTGCACCGGCCTGACCGCTGTGAACAGCACGGACAAGCCGTGGTCGACGAACGCCACCGGCTCCCGCCTGATCGCCTCCGGCGCGGACAGCAAGGTCTTCACTCTGACGGCAGCCGCCGACGGCTATCTGACCGTTGCAGTGGAGTGCAAGAGCACGCTGACCAGCCTGACCCTCACCAGCAGCGGCAAGACGCTGGAGCAGATCACACCTGTGATCGCGCCTTGCACCACAACGAAGGTCGTCTCCGTCAAGGCAAACGAGCCGATCACCTTCACCTATGTCGTGATCCAGCGGTCTAAAAACCGCACCTGCTCCTCCTTGTGGAACCAGTGCTCGCCGCCCGGCATGACGGTGAGGGCAGCGCCGGCGTTTCTTGCAAAGGCCGAAATGGTCTCCGGATCGGTCAGATCGTCGTGTTCACCGTATAAAATGCGCGTCGGCATGCGCCACGCGAGCGGGTGCGCCCGCACATAGCAGAGATATTCCCACGACAGCGTTTCGCCGAACGCCGTCGGGATCTGCTGCTGCTCCGTCACGTTTGCCCAGCCCATCATCCTGCCGATCAGCTTCTCCATGTCGACGACAGGGGAGATGAGAAACGCACGGTCGACCAGCGTCTCATCCAGAGAAGACATGGCAAAGAACGCGCCGATGCTGTTGGCCACCAGTGTCAGACGGTCGCAGTGATTCCATTGTTCCGAAAAAAACGGCGGAAATTCCGCCTTCGCTTCCCATGGGCTTGCCGCGTGATAGTCAAACCCGATCACTTCACAGTCCGGGAACAGCGGCCCGTAATGCGCGGCCTCCGCCGCCGAGCCGCCCTTTCCGTGTACGTAAATCACAATATGCTTCATATGCAGTTCCTCAAATTCAAACAGTTCCATTTACAATTTTCGCGTAGGTTTCCTCCGGGATCATGGGGGAGCCGATCTCCTCCAGCAGCGCCGCGCCGACCGTGCCCGTCTGCGCATACTGCCGCCCGGCGGCTTCCACCAGCGCCAGCCTCGGCGCAGTCACGGCTTCGGCTTCGGGCGCGCTGAACATCGGGCTTTCCGGCACGGTCAGGATGGTGTGCCCGTGCGGAAACAGCAGCTCGAACTGCCGGATGGCCGGTTCAAAGTTCCGCCTGCTGTTCGGGAACCCGCAGCCGCAGATCATCAGATACCGCAGATGCGAATAGTCCCGCTGTCCCACATGGACATACCGCCCGTTTACCTCGGCCATCGCCATGGACGAAAGCGGCAGCATGCGCTCGACCAGATTCTTGAGCGCGGCAGGCATCGAATAGCAGTAGAGCGGAAAGCTGAACAGCAGCAGGTCGCTTTCCAGCATCTGCTCCAGAATTTCCCGCATGTCGTCCTACACGCATTGCCCGCCGTTATACTTGCAGGCAAAACAGCCCCGGCAGAACCCGATTCTCCGGTCGATCACGTCGATGCTCTGTATCTCCTGCGGCGCAGCTTCCTGCATGCCGCGCAGAAAGGCGCACGTCAGGTGCATCGTGTCGCTTTTCTCCTTTTTCGGGCTGCCGTTCAGCACGAGGATTTTCATGGCCGTCAATTCTACTTTTGGATAAGCAGCTTCTGTAGGTTATCCATCGCCGCCGGGTTTTTGTTCGTGACACGTCCAAGCGTCTCACAGGAAGCCATCTGTGCGCAGGCGGCGCAGGTGTCCAGACCCTTTTCGCGGACACAGCTGCGGATGGGACAGAGCCGGTCGCAGAACGGCGTCTTCGCGCCTGCCATGCGGCAGCCGGTGCAGTGCAGCATCTCCGGCGTGATCTCCACACCGTTGAGCTGCGACCACAGCGCGGCGGTCTTCTCCCGCAGCGCCTCGTCATTTGTGACCGTCGCGATCCGCGCGTCGCATTTCTCACAGTCCAGCCCGCAGCAGGCGATCAATTCGTTCATATGTAATTCCTCCAAAATAAAAATGATAAGACGCAGTACAGGCCGGTCCTCCGGTCTGCACTGCGTCTAAGCGTCTGGCATGTTGCTTTCTTCAATTTTTCCGTCCCGGAACCGGATCACACTGGCGTATCTGCATTTCGGGCAGAACAGGGGAAAGTCCTCCAATACCGTGTGCGGCCGGATCTGCGTCCGCGTCTTGCTGCCGCATTTCGGACAGCGGAGCCAATTCGTCTTCCCGGACGTTTTTTCTGTCATCACATGCACCTCCGTCTATTTCCCAATCAGCGTGCGGAACGCCGCATCGCGGTCAAAGCTGCCGCTTGCAAAGCCGGGGATCTCCTTGATAGACTTGCAGATGCTGATGCTGACGCCGGTCAGAACCTGCCCGATCTCCCGGTCGGAATACGGGCAGTCGCCGGTCACGATCAGCGTGGACAGACTGTGTACCACAAACCAGAGATCGCGGAAATATAGATCCGCTTCCTGTTCCGTGATCCTGTAAATGTTCATCAGCGTCGGCCGGACGAGCGATTGCAAATGCTGCATCGACCGCATCGCGCTGAAGCTCTTGTCCTGCGCGCGTGTCAGAAACAGCAGCCGGTAAAGCTCCGGCTCCTCCCGCGCGAACCGGATATACTGCATGCCGACGCCGAAGAAGGGGATCCGCTCCTGCAGTCCGGCCTCTGTGTAGCGGTCGTAGACCCGGATCGCGGCGGCATAGACCTCTTTCTTGATACCGTCCATGGAACCGAAGGCCGTGAAGATCGGCTGCGTGGACGTGCCGAGCGCGTCCGCCATCGTCTTCGCCGTCAGCGCGTCAATGCCGTTTGCCCGCACGACCCGCAGCGCGGCCTCCACCATTTCTTCCTTCGTGAACTTATTCTTCGGAGCCATCGAGCCGCATCCTTTCGTGAAGAAATAGAACGTCTGTTACGCATCATATAATACATATCGTGCATTATACAACGAAGCCCGCGGATTGTCAATAGGGAGGACCTGCCTCGGCAGGAATTTTATAGAAAGCAACTGCCCGTTGCTTGTATCCCGGCAGCTTTCGTGTTAAAGTGGTTTCACATGGAAAAAAGGAGAGAACAATATGGATACCAGGGACGTATTACTGCAGCTCAGAACCAAGAAAGGCCTTTCACAGGAGCAGCTCGCCGAAAAGGTCTTCGTCACCCGGCAGGCCGTCTCGCGCTGGGAGACCGGCGAGACCACCCCGAACACGGAAACACTCAAGCTGCTCTCAAATCTTTATGATGTTTCGATCAACACGCTTCTTGGCTCGCCGCGGCAGCTGATCTGCCAGTGCTGCGGCATGCCGCTCGAGGACGCGACCACCAGCAAAGAGCCGGACGGCGCATTCAACGAGGATTACTGCAAATGGTGCTACACAGACGGCACCTTCAAATATACAAGCCCGGAGCAGCTGATCGACTTCTGCGTGGAGCACATGTCGAGCGATGCCTGGCCCAAAGAGCAGGTCCGCGCCCACATGGAAGCCGTCGTCCCCCAGCTGAAGCACTGGAAGAAGTGATTTCCTGAGATAATTGGAATTGCCATGCGACGAAATAACCGGTATAATTAAAGAAATGAAATGCGAGGGGGCGGCGAACATGTATTTTGCATACGGAGAGACCGAGCTTTCCTATCTGCGCAGAAAGGACAAGCGGCTCTGCGAAGTCATTGACTGCGTCGGCCATATCGACCGCGCCGTGGACCCGGATCTGTTCTCGTCCGTCGTCCACCACATCATCGGCCAGCAGATCTCCACGAAGGCACAGGAGACCATCTGGTCGCGCTGTCAGGACGCACTCGGCGCGGTGAATGCCGAAACGATCCTGTCCGCGGGCGTTCCGAAGCTGCAATCGCTCGGCATGACCTTCCGCAAGGCGGAATATATCACGGATTTTGCCGAAAAGGTCCATACCGGCGCATTTGATCTGGACGCCGTAGAACACATGAGTGATGAAGACGCCATCCGCGCCCTGAGCAGTCTGAAGGGTATCGGCGTCTGGACGGCGGAGATGATATTGCTGTTCTGCATGCAGCGCCCCGATGTTTTCAGCTACGACGATCTTGCCATCCGGCGCGGCCTGCGCATGGTCTATCACCACCGCGAGATCACCCGCGACCGCTTCGAGACCTACCGCCGCCGCTTCAGCCCCTATTGCAGCGTGGCAAGCCTCTACCTCTGGGCCGTCTCCGGCGGCGCGCTCCCGGAAATGAAGGATCATTGCCCCAAAAAGAAAGGTGGAAAAGCCTGATATATATGTACGACAAAAGGAGCGTCTGATATGGTCTGTACCACCGAATATGGATCGCCCCTCGGCACGATCACGCTTGCCTGCGACGGCGAAGCGATCATCGGCCTGTGGTTCAACAAACAGCGGTATTTTGGCAACATCCTGCCGGAAGAAACGGAGCGGAGCGACCATCCGCTGTTCGAGAACGCAAAGCGCTGGCTTGATCTCTACTTTTCCGGCCATGAACCGGACTTCACGCCGCCCCTCCGCTACGATTCCACGCCGTTCCGGAAACAGGTTTGCGATATTATGTTAACGATCCCGTACGGCCATACCATGACCTACGGCGAGATCGCCGCCGAAATTGCCCGGCAGGAGGGAAGGGAGCGGATGTCCGCGCAGGCCGTCGGAGGCGCGGTCGGACATAATCCGATCTCGCTCATCATCCCGTGCCACCGCGTCGTGGGAACAAACGGCAGCCTGACCGGTTACGGCGGCGGGATCGCACGCAA
Source organism: uncultured Oscillospiraceae bacterium (assembly GCA_934613505.1). GTDB lineage: Bacteria > Bacillota > Clostridia > Oscillospirales > Oscillospiraceae > CAG-170. Next base: position 148,952 of record CAKTTB010000002.1, read on the forward strand.
GGTAAAGCTTCTGGAGCTGGAGCGGGTCAATATGGAGCATTTCTTCGTCCCCAAAAAGGGGACGGCACTTTGAACAAGCTCTGCCGGAACCTGCGAAAAGGAGACCGAAAATATGCCAGAGCGCATCATAGACCATGAGCTTCGCCTGATCCCGTATTACAGGAACGACGCTGTCTCGCTCCCGTGGTATCAGGATCCGGACGTGTGTAAACAGGTGGATAACCGCGATACGCCCTATGACGCGGCGCTTCTGCACAGCATGTACGATTACCTCTGTGCAAACGGCGACTGCTATTATATCGAATACAACGGTGTTCTTGTCGGGGACGTTTCCCTGCGGAAGAACGCGGAGATCGCCATCGTCGTCTGCAAGGAATACCAGAACCACCATATCGGCCGCCGCTGCGTCGCGGAAATGCTGAAACTCGCAAAGGAAAAGGGCATGCCGCGCGTCATCGCGAATATCTATTCCTTCAACACACAGAGCCAGACCATGTTCCTGTCCGCCGGCTTTCAGAAGACCGGCGAGGAATGGTACGCCTGTCAGCTCTGAAAAACCGGAAAGAGCATCCGCCCTTTCCGGTTTTCTGCATGCATGGCTCCTTGTGCGAAAATACCAAAAAACAAAATGATTCTTTCAATAATCGAGAAGAAATGGTACAATAATCCCGAGGTGATCAAATGCTGAAGGTTTTTCTGGTGGAAGATGAATGCGTCGTGCGGGAGGGCCTGCGCGACTGTATCGACTGGGCAAGATACGACTTTGAGTTCTGCGGCGACGCGCCCGACGGCGAGCTTGCCTTGCCGCAGATCCGCAAGCTGCGTCCGGATATCCTGATCACAGACATCAAAATGCCGTTCATGGACGGGCTGGCGCTCAGCAAGCTCGTCTGCGCGGAGCTGCCGGATACGAAGATCATCCTCATCAGCGGGCATAACGATTTCGAGTTTGCACAGGAGGCCATTGAGATTGGCGTGGAGCAGTATCTGCTCAAGCCCGTGACCAAAAGCTCCCTCCTGAAAACGCTGGAGGATGTCAGCCGGAAGATCGGCGAAGAGCGTGAGCAGAAGGCCTACCTGCGCCGCTTCCAGCAGGAAGGGCAGGAGTATGAGCAGTATGCCCGCCGTAAGTTCTTTGAGCAGCTCACCTCCGGCTCTCTGCGCGTGTCCGAGATCTATGAGCAGTCCAAAAAGCTGCAGATCGACCTCGACGCGGAGGGCTATGCTATCATCCTCCTGACGCTCCAGACCAAAGGCGCAGCCGAATATTCGCAGACGCTGGCCGACCGGCTGGAGGAGCTGATGGCGTATCTGCTGCGCTACGGCGAATATCTGCTGTTCCGCTGCAACCTCATGACCTACTGCATCATCGTCAAAGGAAGCGCCGCTGGTCTGGACGAGGCTTTGCAGCGATGCCTTGAAAATATCCAGCGCCGCTGTGCCGGAGACGCGTCTCTCGGCTGGTACGCGGCGCTCAGCGACCCGGTCGCCCGCCTGAGCGAGCTGCCCGGCTGCTACGCGCAGGCGCATACCATCCTCTCATACCGCCATCTGCTGCCGGAGCAGCATATCCTGACGAGCGAGGTTCTCCGCAAGGCGCAGCACAGCAGCTTATCTGAACTCGACGAGGTCGACGCCAGCAAGGCCGATCCCGCCATCATCCGCAATTTCCTGCAGACCGGCATGCGTGAAGAGATCCCGGATTTCGTATCGGAGTATCTCGCCTCCTTCGGCAATGCGCTGAACTCGATGCTCTTCCGGCAGTATGTGCTGCTGGAGCTGCGCTTCAGCGCCATCCGCGCGGCCAAGAGCTTCGGCTACTCGCAGGAGGAATTCCTGCGCCCGCTGGAGAGCGCGCAGGCGCTCGACGGCAACGCAGGTCTCCCCGAGCTGAAAAAGAGCTGCGCCGCCTTCCTGCGCCGCGCCATCGAGCTGCGGGAGGAGGAATCCGGCAACCAGTATAAATCCATGCTCAAGCGTGCGCTGCACTATATCGACGAAAATTACACCGACGAAAATCTCTCCCTCAACGCCGTGGCGAAGGCCGCAAACATCAGCCCCAACTATTTTTCCGGCGTCTTCAGTCAGGAGATGGGGCAGACGTTCGTTGAATATCTGACGGAAAAGCGCATGACGCGCGCCAAGGAGCTTCTGCGCTATTCCGGCAAGCGGTCGAGCGAGGTGGCCTACGAGGTCGGCTACCGCGACCCGCGCTATTTCAGCTTCCTGTTCAAAAAGACGCAGGGCTGCACGCCCAGCAGCTACCGCATGGGAAACGGTGACGCGCATGAGCAGAAATAACCCGCCCGCTTCGCTGGATAAGAAGCTTCGCCGCCTGCTGTGGAGCATGCTGCTGCTCGTCTGCGCGATTCTTGTCGCGACGCTGGCGATCCTGCTTCTGCACAACCACCAGTATTCCATCGTCACCGCCAATATCGTCCGCGCCTCCCAGTTCAACCAGAATTTCAAGGAGGATGTGGATCTCAAAATGTACTATTACGTCATCGACAGCAGCTACGGCGAGACGCTTCCCCTGCAGGAGGTCGATGAGGCAAAGGCGCTCGCGCAGGAGCTGCTGGACGGCACGCAGGACCGCCAGAGCCGCAAGGCGATCGCCAGCGCGATCGACCTCTGCGAGAACCTGAGCGAGCGCATCACCCAGATCACCGAGACCGAGGGCTATGACGCGCGCATGGAGCAGCTGGAAACGAACGTCTATATCCTGACCGATCTGATCCAGCAGTATTTCTATACCTATCTCTATCATGAAGCGGGCTATCTCAGCTCCCTGCAGGTCGCGCTGACCGCAAGGCTCTGGCTGGAGCTTGGCCTGGTCGCCGTGGGCGCGCTGGTGCTCGTGGTCGTCCTGATGCGCCGTTCGGCGGCCATCAGCCGCAGCATCACCCAGCCGATCTACGCCCTGCGCGAGCGTGCGCAGTCGATCGGACGGGGCGATCTTGCCGCGCGGGAGCCGGTCGTCGCCGAGGACGAGACGCTGCAGGCGCTCAGCAGCAGTCTTGAGCACATGGCGCAGCATCTGCAGCAGCAGATGGAACTGAACCGGCAGGAGCAGGACAAGCTCCGCGCGATGGAGCTGGCGCTCCTGCAGAGCCAGATCAACCCGCATTTCCTCTACAACACGCTCGACACGATCATCTGGCTCGTGGAGACCGGGAAAAACGAACAGGCCGTTGAAATGGTCACGAGCCTGTCCAACTTCTTCCGCAGCTCCCTGAGCAAGGGCCGCGATATCATCACACTCGGCGAGGAAGAGATCCATGTGCGCAGCTATCTGGAGATCCAGCAGGTGCGCTACCGGGATATCCTCTGCTACGAGATCAATGTCCAGCCGGAGCTGCGCGCCTGCGTGCTGCCGAAGCTGACGCTGCAGCCGCTCGTGGAAAACGCGCTCTACCACGGCATCAAGCTGCGCCGCGGCATGGGCCATATCCTTGTCGATGCCGCGCAGGAGGACGATCATGTCCGCATTCTCGTCCGCGACGACGGCGCGGGCATGCCGCCGGAGCGCCTGCAGCAGCTGCGCCAGAGCCTCGATACCGAGGAGCAGATCGGCTTCGGCCTGCGGACGGTCTACCGCCGCCTGAAGCTCCTGTACGGTGAGCAGTGCTCCATGGAGCTGGAAAGCGAGCCGAACGCCGGAACGACGGTCACGCTGCGCTTTCCCATCAGAAAGGAGACGAAAGCATGAAGCGTCTTGCATGTTTCATCTGTGCGCTCGCACTTTCGTTTCTGAGCGCCTGCATGCCCTATGTCCGGCAGACGCCGGAGGAGGAGACCGCACTCATCACCGTCGGCTTTTCGCAGGTCGGCGCGGAATCCGACTGGCGCGTGGCCAATACCGAGTCCATGCGCGAGAGCCTGAGCGAGGCGAACGGCTTTGAGCTTCTGTTCGATAACGCCCGCCAGAAGCAGGAGAACCAGTTCAAGGCCATCCGCACCTTCATCCAGCAGGATGTGGACTATATCGTCCTTGCGCCCGTCACCGAGACCGGCTGGGAAAGCGTTCTCGAGGAGGCGCGCGCGGCAGACATCCCCGTCATCATCGTCGACCGGCAGGTCGAGGTGGACGATCCGTCTCTCTATACGAGCTGGGTCGGCTCCGACTTCAGAGGGACCGCCGACAAGGCGATCGCGTGGCTGGCGGAAGCGCTGGACGGGCGCGGGGAAGCGGACGCCGGGGTGCAGATCCTGCACCTGCAGGGGACGCCCGGCTCCACGGCGCAGCTCCAGCGCAGCGCCGCGCTCGAGGCAGGCGTGGCCGCGCATGCAGACTGGACGATCGCCGCACAGCTGAACGGCGATTTCACGCAGGCCAAGGCCTATGAGGTGACGCTCGGCTATCTGCATGACAATCCCGCGCCGGATGTGGTCTACTGCGAAAACGACAACATGTGCTTCGGCGTCATGCAGGCCATGGACGAGATGCACATCGCCTACGGAAAGGGCGGCGTGACGCTCATCTCCTTCGACGCGGTGCGCACGGCGCTCACCTACTGTAAAGAGGGGAAGATCGACCTGTGCGCCGAGTGCAATCCGCTTCACGGCCCGCGCGTGTGCGCGATCATCGAGCAGCTCGAGCGCGGCGAAACGCCGGAAAAGCTGTCCTATATCTCCGAGCAGCTTTTCACCGCCACCCAGATCACCGACGCGCTTCTTGAGATCCGCATGTATTAAAAAACAGCGTGTATCCGAAACTTGGATACACGCTGTTTTTATCCGCTTTGCCTCTGGTACAGCGTCCACGGCAGGCTAACGCTCCGGCAGGGCTGGCGGCGGATCTGGCTGAGCAGATTCTCTGCCGCCGCGCGCCCCATGGCGTGCGGCTCGTGGCCGATGGAGGTCATGCTGACGGGGCCGAAGGTGCAGTAGTAGCTGTTGTCAAAGCTCACGACGGCCACGTCCTCCGGCACGCGCTTTCCCGCGCGCAGAAGCGTCCGGATGAGGTGAAACGCGATCTCATCGTTGTAGCAGACGACCGCCGTGCAGCCGCCCAGCTGCTGCTGCAGAAACGCCTGCAGCATGCTCTCGTCCTGCAGCTCCACGAGCTGATGGCGCTGAAAGCTGGAAAACCAGAGAAAATTCTCATCCAGCGGGAAAAGTCCCGCGTCGCGCATCGCACAGACCACGCCGTGATAGCGCTCCGGCCCCTGCACATCGTCGGATTTGAAGATCCCGGCGATTTTTTTATGCCCGTTCCGGATCAGATGCTCGGCCAGCAGATACCCGCCGCCGTAATTGTCATCCCCGACGCAGAACGCGTCTGCCAGTTCCCGGCAGCTCCCATGCAGAAACGTGAGCGGCAGCCCCCGCTTCTGCAGCTGCAGATAAAATTCGGCGTTCGGATTCGGCAGGGCCGTCTTGCACCCTTCGACGAGGATCCCCGCCGGCGGGTCGAGCAGCAGCTGCTGCAGAAGCTCGCGCTCTGAGCGGATGGAGTTCTCCGTGGCATGGATCACGACGGAAAAGCCCTGCGCGGCCAGACATGCCTGCACGTCCTTGAGAAGAGACGGGAAAATATAGTCGCTGAGCGAGGTCGCGATCACGGCGATCCGACGGTCCTGATTCGCGGCCGTCGGACGCAGATAGCTTCCGCTGCCGCGCCGCTTTTCGATGCGCCCTTCCTGCTCCAGCTCCGCCAGCGCCTGCCGTACTGTCTGCCGGCTGACATGGTACTGCTCTGCCAGCTCCTGCTCGCACGGCAGCCGCCGCAGTCCGCGCGCGTACCACTCCGGCAGCGCCTGCCGCAGTGTCTGCGCCAGCGCGAGATACTTGGCCGCCATATGCCCACCGTCCTTTCCGGTATCAATTGTATCATACAGACCGGAAAACTGCATCGCAGGATTTGTTCGTTTTCTTTCGGAAAAACAAAGCACAGGCAAAAGAAAAACGGAATCCGCGCGAACAGCACAAAAATATGTCAAACTTTTTTCGGAAATATTCCAACCAAAACAGGAAAATTTCAAACAGCAGCTGCGCCGGTTGGGGGATTCTGTATGACCGGAGACACATACAAGTCACAGAGCGGTACGGCCAAAAACGGAAGATCGCAAACAAAAACCGGCATGTCAGAATAAAAAAACAAAACAGGCGCTGCGAAAGGAGCCGAAAACCGGCGAACCTGTCCGCCTGCGCGCCGCGATGCGGAAAAGCTGTCTTATCGACTGTGCCGAAACTGTCCGCGCAGCTGTTCGCCGGATTGATTTCCGCCTCGCTGCACGCTTAAATAGAGCCATGACAGGCGAAAACCTGAGACACAAACAAATTTGGAACAAAATTTGAAAGTGAGGAACAAAACATGAAAAAGATTCTTGCCCTGCTTCTGGCGGTCGCCATGATTGCCGCCTTCTGCGCCTGCGCGCAGCCGTCCGCCGACACCGCTCCGGCTGATACCGCCGCAGACACTGCACCGGCTGACACCGCGGCCGACGCTCCTGCCGATACCGCAGCCGACACCACCGCTTCCGACGGCGCGCTCATCAAGGTCGGCATCATCAACAACGACCCCAATGAATCCGGTTACCGCACCGCCAACGACAAGGACCTGAAGGCGATGTTCACCGAGGAGAACGGCTATGACGCTTCCTTCGCCTACAGCCTGAAGAACGACGAGCAGATCGCTGCCGCCCAGAAGTTCATCCAGGACGAGGTCGACTACCTGCTCATCTCCGCTGCCGGTACCTCCGGCTGGGATTCCGTCCTGCAGGACGCGCAGGCCGCCGGCATCCAGGTCATCCTCTTCGACCGCACCATCGACGCTGACGAGAGCCTCTATGTCGCTTCCATCGTCTCCGACATGGCCAAGGAAGGCCAGACCGCTGTTGACTGGCTCGCTTCCCAGAACCTCGACACCTACAACATCATCCACATCCAGGGCGTCATGGGTTCCGCTGCCCAGATCGGCCGCACGGGCGCTCTTGACGAGCAGGTCGCAGCCAACGGCAACTGGAACATGGTGACCCAGCAGACCGCCGAGTGGAACGCCGAGACTGCCCAGCAGATCGTGCAGTCCGTCATCGACTCCGGCAAGGAATTTAACGTCATCTACGCTGAGAACGACGACATGGCCAAGGGCGCTGTCGCGGCTCTCGACAAGGCAAACATCTCCCACGGCGTCGGCAAGGACGTCATCGTCATGGGCTTTGACTGCAACAAGTGGGCGCTCGAAGAGCTGCTCGCCGGCAACTGGAACTATGACGGCCAGTGCAACCCCTTCCAGGCTTCCTACATCGATTCCATCATCAAGGATCTGGAAAACGGCAAGGCTCCGGCTGAAAAGACCATCATCATGGACGAGAAGGGCTTCGACGCTTCCACCATCACGCAGGAAGACGTTGACAACTACGGCATCTGATCAGACCAGATCACACAGCATCATATGACTTGAACGGCTGCGTGCGGCACGGCGTATATGGATCATTCCGTGTATCCGCGCTGCACGCAGCATGCCATTATGGAGGCGAACGCAATGCAGGAAACAGCTTTACTGGAAATGCGGGGGATCTGCAAATTCTTCCCCGGCGTCCGTGCGCTTGACGGTGTGGACTTCACGCTGCGCGGGGGCGAGATCCACGCGCTGATGGGTGAGAACGGCGCAGGCAAATCCACGCTCATCAAGGTACTCACAGGCGTATATCCCAAAGACGAAGGCTCTATTTCCATGGAGGGAACGCCCGTACAGATCCGCACGACGCAGGACGCGCTCAAGGTCGGCATCAGTACGGTTTATCAGGAGATCACACTCTGCCCGAATCTGACCGTGGCGGAGAATCTATATATCGGAAGAACCAAAGGCAGCTTTACGAACTGGCGCAAAATGAACGCGGGCGCAAAGAAGCTCCTCGAAGCGCTGGCCATCCCTGCCGCGCCCACGCAGCAGCTGTCCAGCTGCTCCATCGCCGTGCAGCAGATGGTCGCCATCGCGCGCGCGGTCGATATGGAGTGCAAGGTGCTGATCCTCGACGAGCCGACCTCGTCTCTCGACGAGCAGGAGGTCGAAAAGCTCTTCAAGCTCATGCTGGATCTCAAGTCGCGCGGCGTCGGCATCATCTTTGTCACGCACTTCCTCGAGCAGGTCTACGCCGTCTGCGACCGCATCACGGTCCTGCGCGACGGCAAGCTCGTCGGCGAATACAAGATCGCAGACCTGCCGCGCGTGCAGCTCGTGTCCAAGATGCTCGGCAAGGAGCTGGACGATCTGTCCGAAATCAAGAGCGCGGGCGCCGCGGACGCGCTGGAGGGCGCAGACGTGGTCTATGAGGCAGCCGGACTTTCCAGTGCGGCAGGCGTGCGGCCGTTTGATTTCTCCATCCGCAAGGGTGAGGTCAACGGCTTTACGGGTCTTCTCGGCTCCGGCCGAAGCGAATCCGTGCGCGCGATCTTCGGCGCGGATCATGTCTCCGGCGGCACCGTAAAGATGGACGGCAAGCCCGTGAAGATCACCTCTCCGCTCAGCGCCATGAAGCACGGCATCAGCTATCTGCCGGAGGACCGCAAGCGCGACGGCATCATCGGCGATCTTTCCGTGCGCGATAATATCATTCTCGCGCGGCAGGTGCTCGACGGCTTCTTCCATCCCATTTCGAAGGCCAAGGCCGAAAAATACGCCGAGGAGTACATCAAGCTCCTGAGCATCAAGACGGCCTCGACCGATACCCCCATCAAGTCGCTTTCCGGCGGCAACCAGCAGAAGGTCATTCTGGCGCGCTGGCTGCTGGCGAACCCCGTCTATATGATCCTCGACGAGCCGACGCGCGGCATCGATGTCGGCACCAAGGTCGAGATCCAGAAGCTCGTTCTGCAGCTTGCCGCAGAGGGCAAGAGCGTGACGTTCATTTCGTCCGAGATCGACGAAATGCTCCGCGTCTGCTCGCGCCTCATCGTCATGCGTGACCGGCAGGTCGTCGGCGAGCTGCGCGGCAGCGACCTCAACCAGAACAGCATCATGAAAACCATTGCCGGAGGTGAACAGGCATGAACGAAACGACCGAAAAACGGCAGGGGAACTTCCTGACCCGCCTTGTGCGGAAACAGATCTTCATCCCGCTGGCAGCGCTTCTGCTGCTCATCATCTTTAACCTCGTTGCCGACCCGTCGTTCTTTGCCGTCACGCTGAAGGAAAACAGCCTCGGCGATCTGGTCCTGACGGGCAACCTCATCACGATCCTCGATAACGCGTCCGAGCTTGTCATCCTCGCCATCGGCATGACGCTCGTCACCGCGGCCTCCGGCGGACAGGATATTTCCGTCGGCTCGGCCATCGCCATTGCGGGCAGCGTCGTGCTGCGCGTGCTGTGCGGCACCAATTCCCGCCCGGATGCGCTGCAGGCGCCTATCATCGTGGCGTTTTTGGCCTGCTGCGCCGTGTCGATGCTCTTCGGCGCGTTCAACGGCACGCTTGTCGCCGTGTTCAAGATTCAGCCGATGGTCGCGACCCTGATCCTCTACACGGCCGGCCGCTCCATCGCCGCGTGGATCAACAATAACGAGCTGCCCATGATCTCCGACCCGTCCTTCGCCTATTACGGCAATTTCCTGCCGGGCGTGGCTGTCCCGACGCCGATCTTCATCGCGGTCGTCTGCATGCTCCTTGCCTGGGCGCTGCTGCGGTTCACGAATATCGGCCTGTACTCGCAGGCGGTCGGCATCAACGCAAGCGCCGCGCGGCTCAACGGCATCCATCCGCAGTTCGTGAAGTTTTTGACCTACGTCATCCTCGGCCTCTGCGTGGCCGTGGCGGGATTCATCAAGGTCAGCCGCTTCTCCACGATCAACTATTCTGTCGTGGCAAAGGACATTGAAATGGACGCGATCCTGGCCGTCGCGCTCGGCGGCAACGCGCTCTCCGGCGGCAAGTTCAACATCTGGGCGTCCGTCCTCGGCGCGTATGTCATCCAGTTCCTCACCACGACGCTCTTCAAGTTCAACGTCGTTTCCAGCGCCCTGCCTGCCTATAAGGCGGTCGTGGTCATCATCCTCGTCGTGCTGAGCGCGCCGACGGTCCGCGAAAAGCTGGAAGCACTCAAAAAACGGCACAGAAGCGAAGAAAAGAAGGAGGCGGGTACCCATGCGGAATAATCAAAAGCAGACCACGCTCACGCGCGGAAGCCGCCTGACAGACGCCAAGCTGCTGCTCATCATCACGATCTGCGTGTTTGCCGTCATGTATCTGTGCGCGGTCCTGTTTCTCGGCTCCGGCTTCAAAAAGCCGCAGACGTTCTTCAACATCCTCAACGAAAACGCAGCGCTTCTCATCCTCTCCTGCGGCATGAGCCTCGTCATGATCACCGGCGGCATCGACATTTCCGTCGGTACGCTTACGGCGCTCGTCTGCATGAGCTGTGCGGTCAATCTCGACTACCATAACGGCACGGTCCTTTCCGCGATCCTGCTCGCCCTCGGTATCGGCACGGCCTTCGGCCTTGTGCAGGGCTTTCTGATCGCGTATCTCGAGATCCAGCCCTTCATTGTCACGCTTGCCGGCATGTTCTTTGCCAAGGGCATGACGACCATCGTCAACGCCACACAGTTCAACGTGGAAAACGAAGCCTTCAAGGCACTCAAGGAGACACGCATCTACGTCCCCGGCATGGGTTCCGTCAATAAGCTCGGCGCATATGTCCCGGCCTATGTGGAAATCGGCGTCGTCGTCGCGCTGCTCGTGGTAGCGATTCTGTTCGTGGTGCTTCGCTGGACGAAGTTCGGCAGAAGCGTCTATGCCGTCGGCGGCAACAACTACAGCGCCAACATGCTGGCCATCAACGTCAAGCGCACCAAATTCCTCGCCCATCTGATCTGCGGCATTCTCGCGGGCATCGGCGGCTTTGTCTACTTTCTGCACGTCGGCTCCGGCTCGCCGTCACATGCCAGCGGCGCGGAGATGAACGCCATCGCGTCCTCCATCATCGGCGGCACGATGCTGACCGGCGGCGTCGGCAATATCATCGGCACGCTCTTCGGCGTCCTGTCTTTGAGCACGATCAAGAATATCGTCTCCTCGCTGGGCCTCGACGAGGCGTGGTGGACGAATATCACCGTCGCGGCCATGATCTGCCTGTTCCTTGTGATCCAGAGCATCGTCCTTTCCCGCAAAAATAAAGATTCGTGAGGGCTTGTAAGATGAAACAGTATGTTCTCGGCATCGAGCTTGGCTCCACCCGCATCAAGGCCGTCCTGCTGGACGAGACGCATGCGATCGTAAAAAGCGGCGACGATACGTGGAAAAGCCGCCTGGAAAACGGCGTCTGGACGTATCACATGGAGGACGTGCAGGCCGGTCTTCGCACGGCGCTCCGGAACCTCGGCGAACTGCCGGGCGAAATTTCCGCTATGGGCGTCTCTGCCATGATGCACGGCTATCTGGCCTTTGACAAGGACTGGAACCTGCTTGCCCCGTTCCGCACGTGGCAGAACACCATGACCGGCGAAGCGGCGGACAGGCTCACGGAGGCCTTTGGCTTCAATATCCCGCAGCGTTGGTCGGTGGCCCACCTGTATCAGGCCGTCCTGAACGGGGAAGCGCACGTCAGAAGCATCGCCCATATCACCACGCTTGCGGGCTATGTCCATTATCTTCTTACCGGTGAAAACGCCGTCGGCATCGGCGAAGCGTCCGGCATGTTCCCCATTGACAGCCGGACGCTGACGTATGACATGGCCATGCTCGACAAATTTGACATGCTGACCAGCGAATACGGCTTCGACTGGACGATCCGCAGCGTGCTGCCCGCCGTCCTGACAGCCGGACAGGCGGCAGGAACGCTGACAGAGGCCGGCAGCCGCTATCTGCATGGCCTTCTGCCCGCAGGCATTCCGCTTTGCCCGCCGGAGGGCGACGCGGGCACCGGCATGACGGCGACCAACGCCGTCGCGCCGAGAACCGGCAACGTCTCCGCAGGCACGTCCATCTTTGCTATGGTCGTTCTCGAAAAGCCATTGTCGAAGGTCTATCCCGAGATCGACATGGTCACGACGCCGACCGGCAAACCCGTCGCCATGGTGCACTGCAATAACTGTACCAATGATATGAATGCATGGGTTTCTCTTCTTGGCGAGACCGCGAAGCTCTTCGGCGCGGAGGTCTCCACCGGCGAGCTGTTCACGAAGCTCTATCAGAAGAGCCTTGAGGGCGATACAGACTGCTCCGGCATCCTGACCTATAATTACATGGCAGGCGAGGGCGTCACCCATCTGGACGAAGGCCGTCCGATGGTCGTCCGCAGACCGGAAAGCAAATTTACCCTTGCCAACTTCCTGCGTTCCCAGCTCTATGCCACGATGTCCACGCTCAAGCTCGGCATGGACATTCTCGCAGAAGAGCATGTCGCCATCGACAGCCTGACCGGCCACGGCGGCCTGTTCAAAACGCCCGTCGTCGGGCAGAAGTACATGGCTGCGGCCTGCCACGCGCCCGTCACCTGCATGGAATCGGCAGGTGAGGGCGGCCCGTACGGCATGGCGCTGCTCGCGTCCTACATGCTGCAGAAAAAAGCCGGGCAGACGCTTGAGGGCTATCTTGCACGAAACGTCTTTGCGGACGTGGCGCACACAACGCTTGCGCCGGATCCGGAGGATGCGGCCGGCTTTGACCGCTATCTTGCGCAGTACCGCAGCGGCCTTGCCGCAGAAAAGGCTGCCGTCGCAGCATTTTAAGGAGGTTTCCCGATGAAAAATTACGAATTCTGGTTCATCGTCGGCTCGCAGACGCTCTACGGCGAGGACGTTCTGACTACTGTTGCCAACCGCGCAGAGGAAATGGCGCAGAAGCTCTCCGCCGCGCTGCCGTATCCGCTCAAATACAAGGTCACGGCCAAGTCCAGCGCCGAGATCACGCAGGTCGTGAAAGAAGCAAACTTCGACGACAACTGCGCCGGTATCGTCACGTGGTGCCATACGTTCAGCCCGTCTAAAATGTGGATCAATGGTCTGGACCTGCTCCAGAAGCCGTGGCTGCACTTTGCGACCCAGTACAACCGTGAGATCCCCAACGAGGAGATTGACATGGATTTCATGAATCTCAATCAGGCTGCACACGGTGACCGGGAGCATGGCTTCATCGGCGCGCGTCTGCGCAAGCCGCGCAAGATCATCGCCGGTTACTGGCAGGACGAGGATGTGCAGGCGCGCATCGGCAGCTGGATGAAAGCCGCCATCGGCGTTGCTGTGTCGAAGGACATGAAGGTCATGCGCTTCGGTGACAATATGCGCAACGTCGCCGTCACCGAGGGTGATAAGGTCGAGGTCCAGAAGAAGCTCGGCTGGGAGGTCAATACGTGGGCCGTCGGCGATCTCGTGAAAGAAATGAACGCTGTCACCGATGCGGAAATTGACGCTCTAATGGATACCTACCGTGCAAGCTATGACTTTGCGACCGACGATATTGCTGCCATCCGCTACCAGGCACGCGAAGAGATCGCCATGAAGAAGATGATGGACGCCGAGGGCTGCAAAGCCTTCTCGAACACGTTCCAGGACCTCTATGGCATGGAGCAGCTGCCCGGCCTTGCTTCTCAGCACCTGATGGCACAGGGCTACGGCTACGGCGGCGAGGGCGACTGGAAGGTCGCGGCCATGACCGCAATCCTGAAAGCCATGGGCAAGGGCGGCAACGGCGCGTCCGCGTTTATGGAAGATTACACCTACCACCTTGTCAAAGGTCAGGAATATTCCCTCGGCGCGCACATGCTCGAGGTCTGCCCGTCCGTGGCAGCCGGCCGTCCGCGCATCGAAACGCACTTCCTCGGCATCGGCATGAACGAAAAGGACCCCGCCCGCCTCGTCTTTGAAGGCAAAGCGGGAAGGGGCGTCGTGGTCAGCCTCATCGATATGGGCGGAAGACTGCGCCTCATCGTACAGGATATTGAGGCGGTCAAGCCCATCATGCCCATGCCGAACCTGCCTGTCGCGCGCGTCATGTGGCGCGCCATGCCCGACCTCACTACCGGCGTTGAGTGCTGGATCACAGCCGGCGGCGCGCACCATACCGTCCTTTCCTACGACGTGACTGCCGAGCAGCTGCGCGACTGGGCACGCATGATGGAAATTGAGTTTGTCCACATCACGAAGGACACCACAGTCGAAGGGCTGGAACACGAGCTGTTCCTGAACGACCTTGCGTGGAAACTGAAATGAGGCGCAATATGCTGGAAAAACTGAAACAGGACGTGCTGGAAGCCAATCTTCTGCTTCCCAAATACGGCCTCATTACCTTCACGTGGGGCAACGTCTCCGCGATCGACCGGGAAAGCGGCCTCATCGTCATCAAGCCCTCCGGCGTGCCGTATGACGGCATGACGGCGGAGGATATGGTCGTCGTTGATCTGGACGGCAGCGTCGTCGAGGGGAAATGGAAGCCGTCGAGCGATACGCCGACGCATCTGGTGCTTTATAAAGCATTTCCGGCCTGCGGCGGTATCGTCCATACCCACAGCCGCTGGGCGACGAGCTTTGCGCAGGCAGGCGTCGGCATCCAGCCGCTCGGCACGACGCAGGGCGATTACTTCTACGGTGAAATTCCCTGCACGCGCGAAATGACCCCGGCAGAAATTGCGGGCGAGTATGAAAAGGAGACCGGCAACGTGATTGCCGAGACGTTCGCGGGCAAAGATCCCGCCGCGATCCCCGCCGTCCTCGTCCACAGCCATGGCCCGTTCACCTGGGGCAGGGATGCCGCGGAAGCCGTCCATAATGCGGTCGTCCTCGAAGAGGTCGCGTTCATGAACTTCCATTCCCTGCAGCTGAACCCGAACCAGACCCGCATGCAGCAGGAGCTTCTGGACAAGCACTACCTCCGCAAGCACGGCAAAAACGCCTACTACGGCCAGACACAGAACTGAGAAAAACGCCGAAAGTCCTCCATGAGGCCTTTCGGCGTTTTTTCTGACGCAGCCTTCGCCGCGCGGCTGAACGGACAATTGGGGGGACAGCACAGGACCTGCAAAAGTGTAATTGATTGCAGCAGCCGAATCGATTATAATAAACCCATAAAATAAAGAAAAAAGGAGCATTTGATATGGCAATTCTGATCGCATTTTACTCCCGCGCGGGAGAAAATTATTTCGGCGGCGCATACCGCCGCATCTCTGTCGGCAACACAGAAAAAGCAGCCGAAATGCTGGCCGGGCTGACCGGCGGCGAGCTTTATAAGATCGAGCAGGCGCAGCCGTATTCCGAAGACTACCGCGCCTGCGTGGCTGAGGCCAAGGCCGATTGGCAGAAAAATGCCCGTCCGGAGCTTCTGCATCTGCCTGCGAATCTGGATGCCTACGATGAAATTTATCTCGGCTATCCGAATTACTGCGGCACCATGCCCATGGCCGTTTACAGCTTCCTCGAGCATTACGACTTCACCGGCAAGACCATCCACCCCTTCTGCACCCACGAGGGCAGCGGCCTTTCCCATACCGTGCAGGACATTCAGAAAGCCGCACCGGGTGCCCGCGTCACCAAGGGCCTTGCCATCCACGGCAGCAGCGTGGACGGTGTGAAACCCGCGCTTGAAACCTGGATCAGGGAGGTTCATTGAATGGATTGCGAAGAGATCCGGGGCGATCTGCGTACCGTCCCGCACAGCGCCGACCGGCAGCGCTCGGCGCAGCTGCTGTTCCGGCTGAATCATACCCTGCCGTTTTCGTCAACTCCAATCTGCTTGCCATGGCGCGCGGCGCATCACCATCGGCGATCATGCCCGCATCGCCGCCAATGTCCAGCTGCTTTCCAACAACCATGACCCCTATGATCTGGATGTTCTGACCTGCAAGCCGGCCGAGATCGGCGCTTATGCGTGGCTCGGCGCAGGCGTGACGGTCCTGCCCGGCGTGCGCGTGGGACGTCATGCCGTCGTGGGCGCGGCCTCCGTGGTCACAAAGGACGTTCCGGACTATGCCGTAGCGGTCGGAAACCCCACGCGGGTCATCAAAATGCTGGATAAAGCGCGCTTTCAGGAGGATGAGCGATGAAAAACGTCATGCTCCGGGCAACATATTCATTTCCGGATAAACAGCAAACCGGCAGGCCCATGCTTTGGGCCTGCCGGTTTCAATATTCGGGATGCTCGTACACCGCAGCTTATTCTGCTGCCGTTTCCTCTGCCTGCGTCGTTTCCGGGGCGGGGTGGCTGGTCTTCAGCTCGGTCAGTTCCTGACGCAGCTGCGTGTTTTCTTCAAGCAACCGGCTCAGCTGCTCCTGCATGGGGACGAGCTGCTTTTTGACCTTGCGGTCGGCGATGGCCTGATGCAGCTTATAGTGGCTGTAGACGTTCAGAGCGGTCAGTGCGACGAATGCGCCGCCGGCAATCAGACCGACCTTCTTCATGTCCGACTTGCGCAGCACATGGCGCGACCTGTGCCGGCCGCCGCGCACGATCTCCACAATGGGCGGGTTTTCCGACTTGCTGCAGATGGCTTCCTTCAGCTTCATAAAAGATCCTCCCGTTTACAGATTGATTTGCTGCTATTATATCCAATTTTTCTGCGTTTTGCAAGTATGCGGGCGCTCAGTGCGCCTGCCGTTCGGCGTCCCGGACGATGGCCTCCGCCTCTGAAAGCGTGCAGCCCTTTTTCCGGGCGAGCTGCGCAAGATCGTCGTACTCCGCTTTTTCCCGCGCAATGCCGGAGCCGATGGCAGTCTTGACGCGCACATCGCCGTCCGGCGTATGAACAGTGCGCGTCTCGCGCCGGAGCGTGCGGCGCTCCAGCTGCGCCATGCGCACGCCAAGCGTCGTCGTGTGGCGCAGCAGCTGCTGCGCCAGCCGCTCGCGGTCCTCAGGTCTGCACAGGACGGTCAGCAGGACGCCCGGACGGCACTTTTTCATTCCGATGGGCGTCGTATAGACGTCCAGCGCGCCATCCTGCAGCAGCTGCTCCATGGCAAAGCCGACCGCCTCCGGCGTCATATCGTCCAGATTGCAGCAGAGCTCCGCGATCTGCTCCGCAGGCGCGTCTGTCTGTCCGAGCAGCGCCCGGACACAGTTGGCCGCTTCAAATTCCTTCGTGCCCATGCCGTAGCCGGTCTTCTCGGGGCGCATCACGGGCATCGGCCCGAACTTCGTCACAAACCTGCGCAGCAGCGCCGCACCCGTCGGCGTGCACAGTTCGCCCCGGATGCTGCCGCCGTAGATCGGAATGTCCGTCAGCAGCAGCGCCGTGGCAGGCGCGGGGACGGGCAGAAGCCCGTGCGCGCAGCGCACCTGTCCGCTGCCGACATGAACAGGGGAGCAGAGGATCTGCTCCGGCTTGAGCATCGAGACGAGCAGGCACACGCCGACCACATCCGCCAGCGCGTCGAGTGTGCCGACCTCGTGAAAGTGGATCTGGTCGACCGGGACGCCGTGCACGCGGCTTTCTGCGTCGGCGATCGACCGGTAGACGGCCAGCGCGTCCGCGCGGACAGCCTCCGGCAGGTCGAGATGGGAAATGCAATGCTCGATCTCGTGCAGACCGGTGTGCGGGTGCGCATGGACGTGTTCATGCGCGTGTGCGTGTTCATGCGCATGCGCCGCGCCTTCCTCCGCGCCGTGCACCAGCACGCGCATGTGCGTGCCGCTGATCCCGCTGCGGACGGCGGGCTCCGCCGCGATCTCGATCCCCGGCAGCCCGAGCGCGCGCATGCGCCGCAGAAATTCGTCCTTTTCAGGCAGCAGCTCGTACAGCGTGCCCATCAGCATATCGCCCGCCGCGCCCATGGAGCAGTCCAGATAGATCGTTCTCATGCGTGGCCTCCCATATGATTGATCCGGTTGGCGAGGAAGCCCGCGCCGAAGCCGTTGTCGATGTTCACGACGCTGACGCCGCTGGCGCAGGAGTTGAGCATGGCCAGCAGTGCGGCCACGCCGCCGAAGCTCGCCCCGTAGCCGACGGACGTCGGCACCGCGATGACCGGGCAGGAAACCAGCCCGCCGATCACACTGGCGAGTGCCCCTTCCATTCCCGCGACCGCGACGACGACCCGCGCCGCCATCAGCTCATCCGTGTGCGCCAGCAGCCGGTGCAGCCCGGCCACGCCTACGTCATAAAGCCGCAGTACGCGGCTGCCGTGCACCTCCGCGGTCAGCGCCGCTTCCTCCGCAACGGAATAGTCCGACGTCCCGGCGGCCGCGATCACGACCGTCCCGTCGCCGTCCGGCTTCGGGAGCTTGCCGATGATGCCGAGCTTTGCATCCGCGCGGTAATCGAGCGGCAGCTCCTTTGCGACCAGCGCCGCCGCTTCCGGAGACAGCCGCGTGATCAGAATCGGCTCGACACCCTTTTCCCGCATGGCGACGGCGATCCCGGCGACCTGCGCCGGTGTCTTGCCCGCACCGTAGATGACCTCCGCTGCACCCTGACGCAGACTGCGGTGAAAATCGATCTTCGCGTAGCCAAGATCCTCAAACGGCGCTTTTTTCAGTTCCAGCTCCGCCTGCTCGACGGAAACAGAGCCGTCCCTGACGGCCTGCAGCAGCTCGTGCAGATGTTCGCTCATCCCCGTACCTCCAGATCGAGAAATACCGCCGCATACAGCGGCTTCAATGCCTGTAAGATCCTCGCCCGGTGCGCCAGCAGCAGCGGCAGCTGCGCCTCCGGCACCTGAATGCGCGCTGCACCGGCAAAGGACCGGACGCGGAAATCCGTCAGCCCGAGGGAGAACAGGAACGCCTCCGCCTGCTCGGTCTTTTGCAGCTTTTCTTCGGTAATTTCCTCGCCGGTCGGGATGCGCGTGGCAAGACAGGCATAGGCCGGCTTGTCCCACGTGAAAAGTCCGGCCTGCCGGGAAAGCTCGCGGATCTCCCGCTTGGTAAGGCCGCACTCGCGCAGCGGCGAGCGCACATGCAGCTCACGCAGCGCGCGCATGCCGGGCCGGTCGCCCGCGTCGTCCGAGGCGTTTGTGCCGTCGAGCAGGAGCGTATAGCCGTCCTGCCGCGCGGCCTCGGTCAGCGCGCCGAACAGCGCCGTCTTGCAGAAATAGCACCGGTCGGCCGGATTGGCGGCCACGCCGGGGCTTTTCAGCGCGTCCAGCTCCAATACCCGCAGCCGGACGCCCAGCTGCGCGCAGAGCTTCTTCGCGTCGTCCAGCTCAAACTGCGGCTGGAACGCAGTCTTGATAAAATACGGCTGCACCCGCGCCCCGGCCTGCACCGCGGCATACAGCAGATACGACGAATCCACGCCGCCGGAAAATCCCAGCGCCGCCCGCGGATTCTGCCTGAAAAATTCGCCCAGCTCCATATGACGTCCCTCCGTCATTCGCTTCAATTTACTACATTATACGTGGGTTTTCCAGAAAACTCAAGAGGCTCGATAAAACACGTCCGGCAGGCCGAAAGGCCTGCCGGACATGGCATGGAAACAAGCGTATCGCCTGTAGGGGCGGACGACTCTGTCCACCCGGTAGAAAATGCAGATTTCACGGAAATTCCGCAGGAAATTCGTAACTTTTTAAGGGCGGACAGAGTCGTCCGCCCCTACACATAAGGTTAGATCATCTGATAGCGCATCCTGAAGGTCCGCCCAATGGAGCAGCACCGGCCCCTCACATTCCCCGTCCCGCGTGCTGACGGACAGGCAGTAGCCCTCCGGCGCATGCAGACAGAACTGCCTCCCGTCCGGCGGCAGAACTGCCGGGCCGGACAGATCGACCGAAAAGGTATCCGCTCCGAGAAGCCCCCGTCCGGTCATCTTTCCATAGCTCTCTTTTACCGTCCACAGACGGAAAAATGCCTGCACCTGTTCCTCCGGCAGCAGCGCCGAAAGCTGCGCCTGTTCCAAGTCCGTCAAAAATCGCATGGCCGCCGGAACGCGTTCCGGGCGGATCTCCTGAATGTCCACGCCGACGGGCAGGGAAGACACCGCCAGCGCGGCATAGGCTCCGGAATGGGAAAGGCTGAACTGCGCCTGCGGCGCGTCCGGGAAATACGGCTTTCCGTATACGTCCTCGCGCAGCGCCGGAAACCGGTCAAAACCCAGCTGCCGCGCATACCGCGCGAGCAGCAGCCCGGCCGCCGCGGAGCGCAGACGATCCTCCTGGCGGCGGCAGCGCAGCGCCTTTTCCCGCCGCTCGGGCGGCAGCAGCCGCAGCGCCTGCGCCTCGTCAAGACCGCGCAGCGCCAGAAGCTCGACCCGCGCCATTATGCCTGCTCCGAAAGCCGCAGCCGCATCTGATACCAGACCGCGCCGCCGTGGACGGAGGTGCTGACACCCTCGTCCCGGAAGCCGAACTGCGCATAGAACGGACGCAGCGCGTCCTTGCACGTGAGGATCAGCCCGGTGCGCCCGGCAGACCGGCAGTCGGCGATCACGCGGCGCATGAGCTGCGCTGCGCAGCCCTGCCCGCGATGGTCCGGGTGCGTGACGACGCTGAAGATCATCTGCCACGGCGCGGATTCGTCATGACAGGCCGGATCGTCGTACAGATCATCCGTCAGCTGGTCGGTTTTGGTGACGGGGCCGCCGATATAGCTGACGAGCCGCCCGTTCTCCTCCAACAGCCAGAAGTGACCGGCATAGACGGTCAGCCGTCCGGCGAGCGACGCACGGGACGCGGCCTCCGCAGCCGGGAAGCAGACGGCCTCCAGCGCGGCGATCGCGTCCAGATCGGATGCGGAGGCCGTGCGGATGGTCAGGGAAGAAGCATGCATGATAAAACTCTCCTTATTCCAGTTCAAATGCGCCCGTGTAGAGCTGATAATACGTCCCCTTCTGGGCAATCAGATCGTCGTGCGTGCCGCGCTCGATGATGCGCCCATGGTCGAGGACCATGATGGCGTCGGAGTTCTGCACGGTCGACAGGCGGTGCGCGATGACAAATACCGTCCGCCCCTTCATGAGCGCGTCCATGCCGCGCTGCACCAGCAGCTCCGTGCGCGTGTCGATGGAGCTGGTCGCCTCGTCGAGGATCATGACCGGGGGATCGGCCACCGCCGCGCGGGCGATGGACAACAGCTGCCGCTGACCCTGCGACAGATTCGCGCCGTTGGCCGTCAGCATGGTGTTGTAGCCGTCCGGCAGACGCGTGATGAAGTCGTGCGCGTTGGCGAGCTTCGCCGCCGCGATGCATTCTTCGTCCGTCGCGTCGAGCTTACCGTAGCGGATGTTGTCCATGACCGTGCCGGTGAACAGATTCACGTCCTGCAAAACGATACCGAGCGAGTGCCGCAGGTCGGCCTTTTTGATGTGGTTGATGTTGACGCCGTCATAGCGGATCTTGCCGTCGGCGATGTCATAAAAGCGGTTGATGAGGTTCGTGATCGTCGTCTTGCCCGCGCCCGTCGCGCCGACAAAGGCGAGCTTCTGGCCGGGCTTGGCGTAGAGCGAAATGTCGTGCAGGACCGGCTTTTCCGGGTCGTAGGCAAAGTCCACGTCAAAGAACCGCACGTCGCCGCAGAGCTTCACGAGCTTTTCGCTTCCGTCCTCCTGCGGGCAGCTCCAGGCCCACGTGCCGGTGCGCGTCTCACTCTTTGTCAAAGAGCCGTCCGGCGCTTCCGCCGCGTTGACGAGCGTCACACGGCCGTTATCCTCTTCGGGCTTCTGGCCGATCAGCTCAAATACACGGCTCGCGCCTGCCGCCGCCATGACGACGGCGTTGATCTGCTGCGAGACCTGCGAGACATTGCCGGTGAACTGCTTCGTCATGCCGAGGAACGACGCAACGACTGCGATCTTGAGCGGCGCAAGCATGCTGCCCGTCTCAAACAGGTTCTGGAACGAGAGATTCGGGACATTCCCGCCCGAGCAGATGAGAAGTCCACCGAGGAACGCCGTCAGGACATAGAGAATGTTGCCGATGTTGCCCATGATGGGCATGAAGATATTCGCGTAGCGCTGGGCGTGGTTCGCGTCGTCAAAGAGCTGGTCGTTGATGGCGTCAAAGTCGCGCTCCGCCGCTTCCTCGTGACAGAAGACCTTGACGACCTTCTGGCCGTTCATCATCTCTTCGATGTAGCCCTCTACCTTGCCGAGCGACTTCTGCTGGTTGAGGAAGTACTTTGCCGACCGGCCACCGATAGTTTTGGTCGCCCGCGACATGAAGAAAATACCGAGGAACACAATGAGCATCAGCGGCATCGAGAAGTACAGCATGAACAGAAGAAGTCCGAGGACTGTCAGTCCCGACGCGAACAGCTGCGGCAGGCTCTGCGAGACAAGCTGGCGGAGCGTGTCAATGTCGTTCGTGTAGTAGCTCATGATATCGCCGCGGCTGTTCTGGTCAAAGTAGCGGATGGGGAGCTTCTGCATACCGGCGAACATGCGCGTGCGCATCTTGTGCAAAAACCCCTGCGTCACGTGCGCCATCAGCTGCGTATAGACCGCCGTGCAGGCAAGACCCGCCAGATAGATGCAGACCATCGTGACGAGCGCATGCAGGATCTTCCCGCTGACGCCGTCCCAGCCGAGCGTCAGTCCGTCTTCAATGTAGCTCGTGACTGTCTCAATATAAATAGCGGGTAGAATGCCGACGACGGCGCTGATCACGATGCAGACCATCACCGCGCACAGCATGACCGGGTAGTCGCGGAACAGCAGGCGGATCAGACGGCCAAGAGGCTTCAGATCCGCC
Source organism: uncultured Oscillospiraceae bacterium (assembly GCA_934613505.1). GTDB lineage: Bacteria > Bacillota > Clostridia > Oscillospirales > Oscillospiraceae > CAG-170. Next base: position 171,500 of record CAKTTB010000002.1, read on the forward strand.
TTTGCGCCGACCATGGGCGCGCGCGGGGGTTTTCCGGATTGCTTAGCCATTCTGTTCACCTCCTGCCTTGTTCTGGGATTCATAGACCTCACGGTAGATCTGGTTCGAGCGCAGCAGCTCCTCATGCGTGCCCATCCCGTCGATCCTGCCGCCGTCCAGCACGAGGATCATGTCCGCGTCCTGAATGGACGAGATGCGCTGGGCGATGATAAACTTTGTCGTGTCCGGGATCTCGGAGCGGAAGGCCGCGCGGATCTTTGCGTCGGTCTTTGTGTCGACGGCGGAGGTCGAGTCGTCAAGGATCAGGATCTTCGGCTTTTTCAGCAGCGCCCGCGCGATGCAAAGCCGCTGTTTCTGTCCGCCGGAGACGTTCGTGCCGCCCTGCTCGATATAGGTGTCATATTTGTCCGGCATCTGCTGGATGAACTCATCCGCGCAGGCCAGCTCGCACGCGTGCTGCAGCTCCTCGTCGGTCGCGTTCGCGTCGCCCCAGCGGAGATTCTCCTTGATCGTGCCGGAGAAGAGGACGTTTTTCTGCAGAACGACGGCCACCTGATTGCGGAGCGTCTCCAGATCGTATTCGCGCACGTCCACGCCGCCGACCTTCACGCTGCCGTCCGTCACGTCGTACAGGCGGCAGATGAGCTGCACAAGGCTCGTCTTGGAGGAGCCTGTGCCGCCGATGATGCCGACGGTCTGACCGGACGCAACATGGAAGGTAATATCGCTCAGCGCATTACGTCGGGCGGCTGCGGAATATTTGAAGCTGACGTGGTCAAATTCCACCTCGCCGCTTGTGACCTGCATGACAGGCTCTGCCGGGTTCTGCAGCGTGCTGGTCTCGTCCAGTACCTCGCAGATACGCTTGCCGGAGGCCTGCGCCATGGTGAGCATGACGAAGATCATCGAGAGCATCATCAAACTCATGAGGATCTGCATGGAGTAGGTGATCATGCTCGTCAGGCTGCCGACGCCCAGATACGTGCCGCCGGACGTGACGATGAGCTTCGCCGCAAAATACGAAATGAGGATCATCGACGTGTACACGCAGAACTGCATGGCAGGGGAGTTGAGCGCGAGGATCTTTTCGGCTTTCAGGAAATCCGCGCGGACGGAATCGGACGCGGCGGAGAACTTCTGCGTCTCATAGTCCTCACGCACAAAGCTCTTGACCACGCGCATGGCCTGCACGTTTTCCTGCACGGAGTTGTTGAGCGCGTCGTATTTCTTGAAGACCGCCTTAAAAAGCGGCAGCGCGCTGCGGATCATCAGAAACAGGGCAAAACCGAGGATCGGGATGATGCCGGCAAAGACAAACGCCAGCTGTTTGCCCACACGAATGGACATCACAACGGCGAACACCAGCATCATCGGCGCGCGCACGGCGATGCGGATGCACATCATGAACGCGTTCTGGATGTTCGTCACGTCCGTCGTCAGCCGCGTGACGAGCGACGAGGTCGAGAACCGGTCGATATTCGCAAAGGAGAAGTCCTGCACCCGGTAATACAGATCGTGGCGCAGGTTCTTGGCAAAGCCCGCGGCCGCCTCGGCCGCGAACCAGCCGGAGAGCGCGCCGAAGCCGAGCGAGAGCATCGCAATGATAAACAGCCGGATGCCGTAGGAGAGGATCGTGGACATCTGGCAGCCGTTCTGGATGGAATTGATCAGATCGGCGGTGATGAGCGGGATGGTGCATTCGCACACGACCTCACCGACCATGCAGACCGGCGTGAGGATCGTGGGCTTTTTGTATTCCCGGATACAGGTGGACAGACGTTTGATCATGGATGGGATACCTCCGTTTCCTGTGTGCTTCGAAGATTTGCCGACGCAAGGTCCAGAAGGCGCAGCAGCGTCTGCTGCTCTTCCTCGCTCATGCCGCTGCACATAAGCCGTTCGAGCGTTTCAAAGGCCTGCCCGACAGCCTCGTCGCAGCGCCGCGCGCGGTCGGTCAGCCGGATGCGCTTGCAGCGCCGGTCGGCGCGGTCCGGCTCGATGACGATAAAGTTCTTGGCTTCCAGCCGCTGCAGCACGCCCGATACCGTCGGATGCGTCAGATGGAAGCGTTTTTCAATGTCCTTGGGGTACATGGCCTCGTTCTCATGCAGCGACAGATGGTGCAGGATAAACGACTGCGTCGACGTGAGGTCGAGCGCGAGAAACTGCTGATCCATATACTGCGTGATGCGATTATTGAGATACCGGAGCCGCGGCCCGAGATTCTGCGAACAATCCTGCATAGGATCCCTCCTGAAAGAAAAACGTAGCACGCTACCAAAATGGGTAGCATGCTACATTCTATCAGATTTCCGAAAAATTGCAATCGGCAGAATGCACAAGGTTAAAATTTACATAATATTAAATCTCTGTGCCGGAAATCGGCTTGTTATGTCTCCGACGGCCCTATCTTTTCCGCCTTGCCGGAAAAGATAGGGGAGAAAAGGGGCGCTGGATACGGTTGGTGCATACTGCAGTGCAGTTTAAGCAGGAAAACAATTTGAAAGCTTCTGCATTCGCATTGGGTCACAATACGGGCGCTATAGTACGCGCCGCCCGTTGTAGTAGGCATCAGATTTGCTTCATTGTGCCTTTGAACGAGTGCAGTCAATAGAAGGTGCCATCGAAATTTGCTGAGTAGTACGTATTTGCACCGCCCCTTGGCTCTCCCAAAGGGAGAGGCAAGAGGGGATGCGGAGAAAGGCAATTTCTGGCGCATATCTGCCAGCCTTCGCGGGAAAGATCCAAAAAAGCCGAAGCGGTTTTCTTGGTCGGTTCAAGGGAGTCTGAGGGGAAATCGAAATCCCCTCAGGCTCGTTTTCTTTTTACCATTTTTCTTTTGGAGAAGCAAAAGAAAAAGTGAGTCGGCAGTCGCAAGTTTGTAGGAGAGCATCAGCCCTCTGCCTGCTTGCGGCGCACCTGTCCGCAGCCGTGCTGGCCGCAGAGCCTGTTATCAATCTGGATCAGGCGAAGCTCAACGAACTTTTAGGGGAAGCATCCCTGGTAGATGAGAATAACTCTGCATATTCTTACAAGAATCCGCTTCCTGCAGGCAGCTACTGTCTGACGGACGATGTTGTGATCATGGCCTCGATCGTGATCAAAGGCAATGTCACGCTCGATCTGAACGGCAGAAAGCTCCAAAAGGATAAACAGGCTTTGTGCGGCGCAATCCGCGTAATGGGCTCGGACGCCAGCCTGACGCTGACGGACAGCAACGAGGAACGATCCAGTGCGATCGATTCGTTTCAGGCAGGGGATGCCACCAAGCTTGGCGGCGGCGTTTATGTGGAAGGCGGCACGTTCGTCATGACCGGCGGCACGATCCACGGCTGCCGTGGAGAAGAAATGCTTCCAAATCAACCATTATACCATTATGATCTCTCTGCGCCGATCCTTTTTCCATTGCTCCATGCTATACACCTCCTGTTTTTTCATTATACCAGAAGAAGTACCGTTTTTGGGGGTTCTTTGACAAACTGCACAACGCCCCCGGACACTGTCCGGGGGCGTTGCCATCTTTATGCATCCAGAATCGCCATCAGATACTGCCACGTGAGCGTGCCGCGGCGGAAGAGCTTCTGCAGCAGCTGCAGATTGTCCGCCGAATGCTCCACTTCTTTACTGTAGAGGCTGACGATCGCCGCGAACGTCTGTACATCCGCCGCGTCTGCTGTCAGCTCGCGCAGGCACAGCAGATGGAACGCACAGCTGAGGACCCGCGGGGCGAACTGCCGGTCGTTGACGGCCTTGAGCGCATACCGGAACAGGAAATAGACCAGCAGATTCTCATACTGCACGGCGTACTTTGCCCGGAAGGCTGCCGGCGGCGTGTCCTGATGCACCGCGCCGTCCAGCATCGCTTCAAAACGCTTTGTCAAATGCTCCATGTTGTTGAGCACCATCCAGCACGGGAAAAACCGCCCGCGCCGGCTGCGGATCCGCGCCAGCCGGACAAGGCTCCGATCCTGATAGTCCTGAGACTGGAATCGCTTCGCCAGCACCGGGATCAGCTCGTCCCGTCCCTCGTCCAGCAGCCGCTGCACGCGCCGCGCCAGCAGCAGAACGAGCGCCAGCCGATCCTCGAACGGCCTTGTGCGGTCCTGTGCCAGTCCGATCGCCGCCGTCCGCGCGGACAGAAGCGCCAGATACAGCGTCGGGTCAAGCTCGTTCGGCACGACCGGTCCGCCGTCGTCTGTGGTCTGCAGCTGCAGCGGCGCTTCGTGTTCCAGCAGCAGCTGCGCCGCCGCGGGACAGGAAGCCGAGAGCGTCAGCTCCGCCGTCTGGCCGTATTCCTCCGTAAAGCGCGGATGCGTGAAGCACGTGCGGCACAGCGCGTCCGCGCCGTATGCCGCCTGAATGGGGCAAAGCCCGTCCTCCCGCAGCAGAACGCATTTCCCGTCCTGTTCGCGAAAGCGCGTCTCGCTGTTTTGGGTCAGCATGGCCGCGCGTACCTGCTCGCCAAGCGCGCCGGGCATGGCGCGGTAGCGTGCCATCGCGTCCTCGTCCAGAATGATCTGCCAGTCCTTGCAGCACGTATCCTGGCAACGGCCCGCCAGACAGTGAAATTGGTTAACATAATCAAATTGCGTATGCTTCATATCCGTCGCCTCGTTTCTGGTTTCGATGATATCAGCTTTCCGGCCCTGCGTCAACTTGTCTTTCTCCGCCGGATGTGATACAATCCACAAACAGGCATTTTTAGATTGAAACAAAGAGGATATTCCATGAAAAAACTGAAACGTACTTATTCGCGCTGCGCCATTCTTGCTGCAGCCGTGCTGCTCCTGCTGCTGATCGCAGGCTCGTTTGCCGACCTGCCGATCTCCAGATTCCTGTATCCCGGCCATGAAAGCTCCTTCGGCCAGTTCTTCGCCGCCTTCGGTGAGCTGCCCGCGTTCTCGCTGCTGGCGGGCTGCGGCGTGCTGCTCATTACCCAGCGCGGCCGCTTCCGCGAGGAGCTGCGCGTCATCCTGCTTGCCGGCGGCATCTGCCTGACGGCGGCCAGCATCTTCCTTGCTGTGCATGAGGCGACGGATAACGTCCCGGCTATGCCGATGGCGGTCGCGCTGCTGGTCACGGTGTTCGTGGACGCGCTGACGGCGTTCGCCCTGCTCGTCCTCACGCGAGAGACCCAGACCAAGACGCTCCTGCGCTTTTTGTGTACGGCCATCTTCGTCTGCATCGGCATCATGCTGCTCATCAATATCATCAAGGTACCTTGGGGCCGCGTCCGCATGCGCCTGATCGTCTCCACGGGCAACGAGTCGTATTTCACAAACTGGTGGCAGGCCGGCACGGCGCTGAAAAAGCGGCTGGTGGCCGACGGCGTTTCGTCCGATGAGTTCCGCTCGTTCCCATCCGGCCATACGGCCTGTGCGGCCTGCGCGATGCTCCTGACCCTCCTGCCGACGCTCTATCGCCGCCTGCACGATAAGGAGCCGCTCTTCATGGCCATCGGCGCAGGCTGGACGCTGCTGGTCGCATTCTCGCGGCTGCGCATGGGTGCGCATTTTCTGTCCGACGTGTCGGTCTCGGCGCTCCTGACCATCGGCCTCGGCGCCGTCGGCGTGTGGCTGTTCTATTTTAACCGCCCGTTCTTCGGCAAGCTCTGGGCCTTCTTCTCCGGCGAAGTCCCGGCAAAGCAGGCCAAAAAGCAGGAAAAGAACCCCGACAGTGAAGTATAACACACATGACCCGCGCAGGTGCATCCGCATCTGCGCGGGTTCGTTTCATGGCGTAGGGGCGGACGCCCGGCGGAAAGCACCGATTTTACGGAGGCCCGCGGCAAATTTGTAACCTTTCAGGGGCGGCCAATGATGCTTCGGCAAGCTAAAATCACTTGACAAGTGCGGCACAGTTTCTTATAGTAAAGCAATAAAAAATCGAAATGAGGCGAACCTTATGGAATTGGAAGTACGGGCCTACACGCCGGATGATCTGCCGGCGATGATCCGTATCTGGAATGAGGTCGTGGAGGACGGCGTGGCCTTCCCGCAGGAGGAGCTGCTCGACGAGATCACCGGCGCGGAATTTTTCGCCGCGCAGACCTATAACGCGGTCGCGGTCGAAAAGACGAGCGGGCAGGTGGTCGGGCTTTATATCCTGCACCCGAACAACGTCGGCCGCTGCGGCCATATCTGCAACGCCAGCTACGCAGTCGAGCGTGCCGCGCGCGGCCTGCACGCGGGCGAAGCGCTCGTGTCCGACTGTCTGCGGCAGGGCAGGGCGCACGGCTTCCGCGTGCTGCAGTTCAACGCCGTCGTCGCCAGCAACACGCATGCGCGCCATCTGTACGAGCGCCTCGGCTTCATCCAGCTCGGCACCATCCCAGGCGGCTTCCGCATGAAGGACGGCCATTACGAGGATATCTGCCCCTACTATCACTCCCTGTAAAAAACAGCCTGTGCTGTTCATAGCATGTTGGCATGAGAAATGGAGCGTATCGGTACCGATACGCTCCATGAACTGTTTTATGGCTATCCATCAAACTGCGGCGCAGGCTGCTTTTTAGTAGTTTGCCTTTCCGGACGGGGAAACGAACCATGTGAAATCCGGGACGGTGATGCGGCGCGAGACGAAGCTGCGCGGCACCTGATACGGGTCCATGCCCGTCTGGTAGGTCCAGCCGTCCATGCGCAGGGCGAAGCTGTAATATTCCTTCGCGATATCCATGGTCAGATAGCTGTATTTGCCCTCCGGATAGCACAGCACGTATGGGATCTGCCCCGTCGCCGCGGCCAGCGCCGCATTGGACAGCTCCATCTCCTGCCGGAGCGCCGCCTCGTCCATTGCGCTGAGATTCCCATGCGTATAGGTGTGGCTCTGGATGCTGACAAGGCCGGACGCCGCCAGTTCATAGACCTGCTCGCGCGTCATCTTGTGGGGACTGCCCATCGCGTTGCCGATGACAAAGATCGTCGCCTTGGCCTGATATTGCTCGAGCAGGGGATAGAGGACAGTATAATTGTCGTCATACCCGTCGTCAAACGTCAGAATGACCGGCTTTTCGTACTCTTCGATATGCGACAGATCGGAAAACCAGATGGTCTCATATCCGTTTTCCTGCAGATATTGCAGCTGCGCCTCCATTCCGGCGGCGCTGACGAACAGATCAGAGTAGCCCCAGATCTCGTCGCCGACGGCGTGATACATGAGGACCGGCACGTTCCAGCCCGCCGGGATCTCACCGATCTCCTGCCGCTTTGCCAGATACCGGCTCCCGTCCGGCGCTTGCCCCCATTCGAGGCCAAGGCGCGCAGCCGCGTCTTCCAGCTTTACATAATCCTGTCCGCCGAAGCTGATAGATTCAAGATCATCCAGAATGCCCGGCTCCGGCTGCAGCGGCGCGGCGGACTCCAATATGTCCGCCACCGCGGCCCACAGCGTTTCTTCTCCTGTAAAGACCTCGTTCAAAGTCTGCATCGGCGCATCCTCCGGAACATCCTCTGCCCGGATCCACTCTGATTCCCGCGTCGAATAGACATCGGTCAGCCGCCCCAGCACCCAGACCGGCTCTGCCGGCAAAACCGCAGCTTCCGGCTCCGGTTCCGCTTCTTCGGTGATCTCCGGCACAGGCTCCGGCTCCGGGAGCGGTTCTGCCTCTACCGAAACGGCAGGCTCCGGCAGGACTTCAGGCTCCGCCGCCGGTTCGGCGCACGCGCACAGCCCGAGAAGCAGCAGCCCGCACAGAAGAAAACATATCGTTCGCATAAAGGACGTCCTCCGTTCTTCCGTTTTTAACAGAATATCATGAATTTTCTCCGGAAACAAGTCTGCAAAACCGGTTTTTCTTGACGGCGGTGCGCCTACTGATTATAATATAGTATATTTCCAAAGGAAGGACAGGCATTCTAAAATGCTTTCATCGTTTCTCCGCCGTATCGGCCGCCCGTTCCGGGCGATGAAGCCCGGACGGCTGATCGTTCTGGTGTTTCTCGGAATGATCCTGCTTGGCGCAGGCCTTCTGTGCCTGCCCGCCGCGTCCAGGAGCGGCCAGCCGACGGACTTTCTGACAAGCCTTTTTACGGCGACCTCCGCTACCTGCGTGACGGGCCTCATCCGCGTCGATACCGGCACGCACTGGTCCATGTTCGGGCAGGCCGTGATCCTGATCCTGATCCAGGTCGGCGGCCTCGGCTTTATGACCATCGCCTGTCTGTTCTTCTTCGCCCTGCGGCGTAAGATCGGCCTGCGGCAGCGCATGGTGATCGCGCAGGCCCTCGGCTCCGACAGCTACAGCGGTCTTGTGAGCCTCGTCCGCAACATCCTGCGCGGCACGGCCGCGGTCGAGGGCGCGGGCGCGCTCATCCTGTTTTTCCGCTTCCTGCCGGAGTTTGGCTTTGGCCGCGCGCTGTGGTACGGGGTGTTCCATTCCGTCTCCGCATTCTGCAACGCCGGCTTTGACGTGCTGGCGGATGTGGACGTGGGCGGCAGTCTCTGCCGTTATGTCTCCGACCCGGTCGTGAATCTGACCATTATAGCGCTCATCGTCATCGGCGGCCTCGGCTTTGCGGTCTGGGGCGATATCCGGCACAACCGCCGCTTTTCCCGGATGCAGGTCTATACGCGCCTCGTCATCCTCATCACGCTCGTGCTGATCTTCGGCGGCGCCGGCATCATCGCCGCGCTCGAATGGAATAACCCCGGCACCATCGGCGGCATGACCGTTCCGCAGAAGCTGCTGGCCGTTCTGTTCCAGTCGGTGACGCTCCGGACGGCCGGCTTCGCCAGCTTTGACCAGAACGCGCTCAGGGACGTCACCAAGGCCTTCTGCGACATGCTGATGCTCGTCGGCGGCTCATCCGGCTCCACAGCCGGCGGCGTCAAGACGGTGACGGTCGGCGTCATCCTGCTTGCCACGTGGTCGACGGCGCGCGGACGCTCGGACGTGCGCGTCATGCGCCGCACCATTCCACAAAGGGCCGTGTCGAGCGCGCTGGCCCTGTTCATCCTCGTGCTGGCGATCTCGATGTTCGGCGCGCTCTTCCTGTGCGTGACCGACGGCGTCAGTCTGGAAAACGCGGTCTATGAGACCATCTCCGCCCTGTGTACGGTTGGCCTGACCACGGGCATCACGCCCGCGCTCAGCGCCGCGTCGCAGATCGTTCTGATCGTCCTCATGTTCTTCGGGCGGCTCGGCATCATGACCATCAGCGTCGGCTTCATGGCGGCGGACCCTGCGGAGGACCGCGTCAAATATGCAGAAACAAAAATTATGATCGGCTGAGTGAGGGAGCCATAATGAAAAAAACATATCTGGTAGTTGGTCTTGGACGGTTCGGCAGTGCGGTCGCGCAGCGACTGTACGAGCTTGGCAGCGAGGTCATGGTGATCGACCTGCATCCTGAGCTTGTCCAGAAAATCGAAAATAAAGTTACCTGCGCCGCCGTGTGCGACGCGCGGGACGAAGAAGCACTGCGCGCGCTCGGCGCGCGCAACTATGACTGCGCAGTGGTTGCCATCGGCAGCGATCTGGCCACGAGCGTCGTCGCCACGCTCAACCTGAAGGAGCTGGGCGTCGCCACCGTCATCTGCAAGGCGACGGACGATACACAGCGCCGCGCGCTGGAGAAGATCGGCGCGGACCGCGTCATCATCCCGGAGCGCGAGACCGGTATCAAGCTGGCGCAGTCGCTGACCTCGTCGAGCATTCTGGATTTCATCGAGCTTTCGCCTGACTGCGGCATCGCCGAGATGCAGACGCCGCTTGAGTGGTGCGGCAAGAGCATCCGCGAGCTGGATATCCGCGCAAAATACGGCGTGAACGTCATTGCCGTGCGCGAAAACGGGAAGGTCCGCGTCACGCTGGACGCCAACCGCCCGCTGGACGCTTCTATGACGCTCGTCCTGCTGGGCGAGAACGACCGCCTTGCGAGGGTGACGCCGTGACGGAGGAGCGCATCACAAGCCGCCGGAACCCGCTTTTGGCGCATACGAAAAAGCTCCTGACCTCCCGCGCCTACCGGGAGAAATGCGGCGAGTTCGCCGCCGACGGCGTCAAGCTCCTGGCCGAGGCCGCCCGCTGGTATCCCGGCCTGCATACCGTGATCGCCGAGGAAGGAACTGAATTATGTAAACTCTCGGACAACATCCGCGTTGTCCGTGTGCCGAAGGGTGTCATGCAGTCCGTGTCTTTGATGGACGCGCCGCAGGGGGCGATCTTCCTGTGCCGCCTGCCGGCGGAAACGGAACCCCGGCTGACGCCCGGCACGCTTCTGCTGGACGGCATTCAGGACCCTGGCAATCTCGGCACGATCCTCCGCACCGCGGACGCGCTGGAGGTGCCGATCGTCCTGCTGGACGGCTGCGCCGACGCGTATAACCCCAAGACGGTCCGCGCCTCCATGGGCGCGGTGTTCCGCACGCAGCCGCAGCACCTGACGCGCGAAGCGGCCGTCGCCGCCTGCCGAGAAGCGGGTATTCCGCTTCTCGCCACGGCCATGTCGTCCGACGCGGCTGACCTGCGCGAGGCAGATCTCGGCGCATCCGCCGTCATCATTGGCAGCGAGGGGCAGGGGATCTGCCAGACGCTCTTTGACGCAGCAGAGCAGAAGATCATCATTCCCATGTCGCCGCGCTGCGAATCGCTCAATGCCGCCGTCGCCGCGACGATCGTCATGTGGCAGATGAAACGATAATTTATGCAAACCAAGAAAAATTCCGAGAAAGACAGAGGGATTTTTTATGCTGGAATACTGGTTGTGGCTGGCGGGCCGCCGCGGGATCGGCGCGCGCGGGCTCTGCGCGCTGCTTGCGCAGTTCGGGACGCCCGAGGCGGTCTTCTGCGCCCAGCAGACGCAGTATCCGGCGCAGCTCCGGGAGAACGGCGTGCAGTCGCTTCTGGATAAGGATCTGACGCCCGCGCGCGAGATCCTGCAGCAGTGCTACCGGAAGAACATCCACATCCTTACCATGCAGGACGCGGCATATCCGCAGCGCCTGCGGACGATCGACGATGCGCCGCCGGTTCTCTACTATCAGGGCATCCTCCCGGATTTTGACGCCGCGCCGGTCATCGCCATGGTCGGCACGCGCAAGGCTTCGGCCTACGGCATGCTGCAGAGCAAGCGCCTTGGCTACGAACTGGCGTGGTGCGGCGTGATCGTTGTCTCCGGTGGCGCGGGCGGGATCGATACGCTGGCGCTCCGCGGCGCCATCTCGGCGGAGACGCCGCCTGTCGCGGTCTTCGGCTGCGGCGCGGATGTCGATTATCCGGCTGCCAACCATGCGCTTTTCGAGGATCTACGCACCCGCGGCTGCGTCCTCAGTGAGTACCCGCCTGGCACACCGCCGCTGTCGGAGCATTTTCCCACGCGCAACCGGCTGCTGAGCGCCCTGTCCCTCGGCGTCGTGGTCGTGGAAGCGCCGAAAAAGAGCGGCGCGCTGATCACCGCAAACCACGCGCTCGAGCAGGGCCGCGACGTGTTTACCCTGCCCGGGAACGTCGGCAACCCCAGCTGCGCGGGCAATATCCAGCTTCTCAAGCAGGGCGCGATCGTCGTGGAGGAGGGCTGGGACATCCTCAAGGAATATACGCACCTCTATCCGGAGCTTCCGCTCCGCCAGTCGTCCTCCGCCCCCCTCACACTCACCGCGCAGGAGACGCAGCAGAGCCTCATTGTCGCAGAATCTTCCGCTGCTCCGGAAAAAATTGACACAAAAGCCGTTGACAAGCCGGAAATCAGGGCTTATATTGACGTACAGGAAATTTTGCCGCGTCTGTCCGCTGACGAAGCCGCTGTGATCGGCCAGCTGAAGACCGGCAAGACTCCGGTCGACCGCATCATCGACCAGACGCAGCTGCCCGCCGGCCGCGTGCTTTCAGCACTGACGCTGCTGGAGGTCAAAGGATACGTCAAACGGCTGCCGGCCCGGTATTATGAGCTGGCGAAAAAATAAATTGGAGGCATCTATGCCGAACGCAAAACAGAATCTGGTCATCGTGGAGTCTCCCTCGAAGGCCAAAACCATCGGGAAATATCTCGGCCCCGGCTATCAGGTCAAGGCCAGCATGGGCCACCTGCGCGATCTGCCGAAGAGCACGCTGAGCGTCGATATCGAGCATGACTTTGAGCCGGAATATCAGCCGCTCAAGGGCAAGGAGGAGATCATCGCCGAGCTGCAGAAGGCCGCAAAGAACGCCGACCGCATCTATCTCGCAACTGACCCGGACCGTGAGGGCGAAGCGATCTCGTGGCACCTCAAATACCTGCTGTCCATTCCGGACGACGCGACCTACCGCGTGACCTTCAATGAGATCACGCGCGGCGTCGTGCAGGAGTCCATCCAGCACCCGCGCCCCATCGATCAGAACCTTGTCGATGCCCAGCAGGCGCGCCGCGTGCTCGACCGCATCGTCGGCTATCAGCTGAGCCCGCTTCTCTGGCGCAAGATCCGCAAAGGACTGTCCGCGGGCCGCGTGCAGTCGGTCGCAACGCGCCTTGTCGTTGACCGTGAAAATGAGATCCGCGCCTTCCAGCCGCAGGAATACTGGACGCTGGACGTGAACCTCAGCCGCGTCGGCCGTCCCGGCAGCTTCACCGCGCATTACTACGGCGACCCCAAAAAGCGCGAGCTTGCGAGCGAGCAGGGCGTGCAGCAGGTGCTTGCGGAGCTGGAAGGCCAGCCGTTCTCGGTCACGGGCGTCAAAAAATCGGAAAAGAAGCGCACACCCGCGCCTCCGTTCATCACCTCGACCCTGCAGCAGGAGGCGTCCCGGAAGCTGAACCTCACGCCGCGCCGCACCATGATGCTCGCGCAGCAGCTCTATGAGGGCGTTGAAATTACCGGCGAAGGCTCCGTCGGTCTTATCACCTACATGCGTACTGACTCCCTGCGTATCTCCGAAGAAGCGCTCGCCGCCGCCGGAGACGTCATCCGCAGCCGCTATGGTGCGCAGTACTACGACGGCCAGCCGCGCCGCTATAAGCCGAAATCCGGCGCGCAGGACGCGCATGAGGCCATCCGCCCATCGAACGTCGCCCTGTACCCGGAAATGGTCGAGCATGACCTGACAAAGGAGCAGTATAAGCTCTATAAGCTCATCTGGTGCCGCTTTGTCGCGTCCCAGATGGCAAACGCCCTCTATGACGTGATCGCCATCGAGGCCGCCTGCGGCAGGCATGTCTTCCGCGCCACGCACCAGAGCATGAAATTCGCGGGCTTTACCGCCATCTACGAAGAGGGCCGCGACGACGAGCAGGAGAAGCTCGATTCCCCGCTGCCCGATCTGTCCGAGGGCGAAGCCCTCAAGGCTGACGGCTATGACAAGCAGCAGCATTTCACCCAGCCGCCCGCGCGCTACACCGAAGCCTCGCTCGTGCGCGCGATGGAGGAGAAGGGCGTCGGCCGCCCGTCGACCTATGCCGCCATCATCGCCACCATTCAGGACCGCGAATACGTCGTCAAGACCGATAAGAAGCTTTCGCCGACCAAGCTCGGCGAGGTCGTGAACGGATTGATGATGGATCGGTTCCCCAATATCATCAGCGTCGAATTTACCGCCGGCATGGAAAAGCAGCTCGATCAGGTCGAAGCCGGCCAGATCAACTGGAAGCGCGTGCTGGAGGAGTTTTATAAGGGCTTCCATCAGGAGATGCTCGACGCCGAGGAAGCGCTCAAGGATACGCGCCTCAAGGTGCCGGACGAGATCTCCGACGAAAAATGCGAGATCTGCGGCCGCAATCTCGTCGTCAAGACGAGCCGCTTCGGCAAATTCCTCGCCTGCCCGGGCTATCCGGAGTGCAAGTTCACCAAGCCCATCACGGAAAAAATGCCGGGCCGCTGCCCGAAGTGCGGCAGCGCGATTTTAAAGCGCAAGAGTAAGCGCGGCTACGCCTATTACGCCTGTGAGCGCGGCGCGGCCTGCGGCTTTATGACATGGGACGTGCCGACGGATCAGGACTGCCCGGTCTGCGGCCAGACGATGTTCAAGCGCTCCGGCAAGGGCGCCATGAAGCCCTTCTGCGCCAACCCCGAATGCTCCAACTTCCTGCCGGAGGATCAGCGCGGCTACCGCCGCAGATCGACCGCCTCCGGCGAGACCGCCACGGCGGAATCCAACGCCGAGGCAGCCGCTGAAGCCGCCAAGGAGCAGGCCGAGGCCAAAAAGGCCGCGAAAAAGCCCGCAGCCAAAAAGACAGCCGCGTCCGCGGCGGAGAAAAAGCCTGCGGCCAGGAAGACCGCGGCAAAAAAACCGGCGGCCAAAAAGCCCGCCGCAAAGAAGCCCGCGGCAAAGACCGCGAAAAAGAGCGAACCGGAAGAGGATCTTCCGTTCTGACAAGAGATAGAAAGGAACCCCTGCATGCTGGAAGTGAAAGTCATCGGCGCGGGACTGGCCGGATGTGAAGCTGCGTGGCAGCTGGCCGAGCGCGGCATCCATGTGACGCTCGTCGAGATGAAGCCGAAAAAAATGACGCCCGCCCACCACTGTGCGGATTTTGCCGAGCTTGTTTGCTCCAACTCCCTGCGCGGCGACCGGCTGGAAAATGCGGTCGGCCTGCTGAAAGAGGAGCTGCGCCGCCTCGGCAGTCTGATCCTTACCTGCGCGGAAGCGAACCGCGTGGAGGCCGGCGGCGCGCTGGCGGTCGACCGCTACGGCTTTTCCGGCATGGTCACGGAAAAGATCCGCTCGCACCCCAATATCACCGTCGTAGAGGAAGAAGCGGACGAAGTCCCCGCGGGACCTGTCATTATCGCGACCGGCCCTCTGACCTCCGATGCCATGAGCGCCGCCATCCAGCGCTATTTCGGCGGACAAGAATATATGAGCTTCTTTGACGCCGCCGCGCCTCTCGTGACGTTTTCCTCCATCGATATGGACAAGGCGTGGTTCGCCTCCCGCTATGACCGCGGGGATGCGGATTATGTCAACTGCTCAATGGAAAAGGACGAGTACCTTGCCTTCGTGGAAGCACTGAAGACGGCGGAGGAAGCGCCGGTCCACGGCTTTGAGGACAAGCACGTCTTCGAGGGCTGCATGCCCGTCGAGGTCATGGCCCGCCGCGGTGTCGATACGCTGCGCTACGGCCCTCTGAAGCCCGTCGGCCTCAGGGATCCGAAGACCGGCCATGAGCCGTATGCCGTCGTGCAGCTGCGCAGGGACAATGCCGAAGGCTCGGTCTATAACATCGTCGGCTTCCAGACCCACCTCAAATTCCCGGAGCAGAAGCGGGTATTTTCCATGATCCCCGCCCTGCACGACGCGGAGTTCGTCCGCTACGGCGTCATGCACCGCAATACCTTCCTCGATTCTCCGCGCCTGCTCGACCGCTATTACGCCGACCGCCGCGACCCGCTTGTCGTCTTTGCCGGCCAGATGACCGGCGTGGAGGGCTATGTTGAGTCGACCGCCTCCGGCTATCTCGCCGGCTGCGCCATGGCGGCGAAGGTAACGGGCCGGCCGTTGCCCGATTTCCCGCGCGAGACGGCTATCGGTGCGCTGGCGGCCTATATTTCGGACACGAGCGTCGTTTCGTTCCAGCCCATGAATGTAAATTTCGGCATCCTGATGCCGCTTGACCACCGGGTAAAGGGAAAGGCCAATAAAAATCTCGCCATCGCGAACCGTTCGCTTGCGATCATTGACCGGATGGCGGCACAGGAGGAAGCAGAATGAGAATACTCATAGACGCCATGGGCGGCGACCATGCCCCCGAGCAGATCGCGCTGGGTGCGATCCAGGCCGCAAAGGACTTCGGTTGCGAGGTCGTGCTGGTCGGCCGCGGCGAAGCGATCTTGCAGGCACTGAAAAATCAGGGCATCGAGACGCTCCCGAAGGGCGTGGAGATCGCCAACGCCGACGAAGTCGTCGACATGCACGACGATCCGGCGGCTGTCGTAAAAAAGAAGAAAAATTCCTCCATGGTCGTCGGCCTGACCATGCTCAAGGAGGGCGGCGGCGACGCGTTCGTCTCCGCCGGCTCGACCGGCGCGCTCCTCTCCGCGGCGACGCTCATCGTCCGCCGCGTCAAGGGCATCCGCCGTGCGGCCATGGGGCCGCAGATCCCGACCAAAACCGGCAAAGAGGTCGTCCTCATCGACTGCGGTGCGACCGCCGACTGCACGCCGGAATTTCTCCTGCAGTTTGCCTTCATGGGTTCGTATTACGCCGAAAAGGTGCTTGGCATCGAGAATCCCCGCGTCGCCCTTCTCAATATCGGCGCGGAGGATTCCAAGGGAGGCGAACTGCAGAAGGCGGTGTATCCGCTTTTGCAGCAGGCAGGCGCGGCCGGGAAGATCAATTTCACCGGTAACATCGAAGCGCGTGACGTGCCGCTCGGCGGCGCGGACGTGGTCGTGGCCGACGGCTTCTCGGGCAACGTCCTCCTGAAGAGCATCGAGGGTACGGCCCTGTTCATGGCCTCCATGATGAAGGACATGTTCAAGAAGAACCTCCTGACCAAGCTGGCTGCCCTTCTGTGCATGGACGACGTCAAGGCGTTCAAAAAGAAAATGGACTACCGCGAGACGGGCGGCACCGCTCTCATCGGTCTCAACAAGCCGGTCATCAAGGCGCACGGCTCGTCCGACGCGCTGGCCATCCGCAACGCGATCCGGCAGGCTATCGGCGCCGTCGAGGCCGACGTGGCCGGAACGCTGGCCGAGAATATTGATCATATGATCGTTCCAAAGGAGTATCAACATGCTGAGTGAACTGGAAGCCGGGCTGGGCTATACGTTCCGGGACCGCTCGATCCTCGAAAACGCGCTGACACACAGCTCCTATGCCAATGAAAACCGCGAGCGCGGTCTGCGCGATAATGAGCGGCTGGAGTTTCTGGGCGACTCCATCCTGGGCTTCGTCGTCGCGGATTATCTCTACCGCAATTTCCCCGACAAGCCGGAGGGCGAGCTGACGCGCATCCGTGCCGATCTCGTCTGCGAAAAAAATCTGGCCCGCGCTGCGGCGGCCATCGATCTGGGCGGCTATTTGCTGCTCGGCCACGGCGAAGAACACGGCGGCGGCCGCAAGCGCGACTCCATCGTCTCCGACGCCATGGAATCCGTCATCGCCGCGAGTTATATGGACGGCGGCTTTCAGGCAGCCAAGGAGATCATCGACCGACTGATCCTCTGCGACGTCCCCGCGGGCAAGCCGCATAATTTTGACTATAAGACCGCCCTGCAGGAGCTGGTGCAGCGCAAAAAGGATCAGGTCCTGCACTACGAGCTGACCGGCGAGTCCGGCCCCGACCACGACAAGAAGTTCGAGGTCGACGTCCTGCTCAACGGCAAGCCCTGCGGCCACGGCACCGGCAGCAGCAAAAAACGCGCCGAACAGTCCGCCGCCCGCGCCGCCATCGAATCCCTCTTCCCGGGGGAAGTGTAAAAGCAACGACGGTTTTATGATCGCCAGTTGTGAACCGGATCATAAAACATGATACCAAAGAACAAAGCATGCAGAAGAGCCGCCCTCCGACAGCGCCGGAGGGCGGCTTTTCTGATCATGCAAACAATATCTCGCTGCAAATGATTTTCAGCTCAAACAGATCGGAGTGCCGGAGGTTCCGACGCACAGACCCGGACGGGGCATCCAGCAGAATATGCGCTTCATAGCCTGTTCCGCTTTTATGGCGGTAAAGCTCCTCGTAGAGCCAGACCGCACCGGTCGGCGGCAGCGCCTGCTTTACGCGCGCATGACGGAAAATGACCGTGTGACAGCTGGAAAACGGACAGTCGATGGCGAATGTCAGATCATCTCCGGCACGGATATCCCGAACGACACCGTCGTGGAAGGAAAAGTCCCGCAGCAAATCCGGCGGCAGATCCTCACACGCACGGGCAGCGCGAAAGGCGCGGCTGGTTTCGTCCAGCTGTGCTTGGATCTCCGCCGTCATAGGCCGGGTCTGGCAGGCCAGATACCACTCCTTTGTCAAATACCGCATATCTTCCGGCGCCTCCCATCCTGTCCAAACGCTGCATTTTCCACCATTCTACAGGTCCCCACCGATAAAGTCAAGCTTCCCGGAATAGTTCAAAACCCATGGAAAACACCGGCCAAACCGGCTTTTTCGGTTTTACAGGTGATAGTAGTCAAATCGTAGTCATGCAACTGCCCATGGCAGAAAAACTGTTGCAGGAGTGAATCACATGATGCGCAGCTTCTACAAAGCATGAAAAGTGATCTGCGGACAGCTGTAGAGGATAGCCGTCTGGCTTCTCATCTGGATGCGAGGCGGTCGCTATTTGACAAAAAGGGCTGTATTCGATACAATAAATGCAAAAAAGAACGCACAGGAAAAAAGGAGGTCGACCGATGAACTTATGGCACGATATCAGCCCAGAGCGGATGCAGCCGGAGGATTTTCTGGTGGTGATCGAAATTGAAAAGGGCTCAAAAAACAAATATGAGCTGGACAAGCAGACCGGTGCGCTGCGGTTGGACCGGATCCTCTACACCTCGACGCACTACCCGGCCAATTACGGCTTTATCCCGCGCACCTATGCCGATGACGGAGATCCGCTGGACGTGCTGGTTTTGTGCAGCGAGCCAATTCGCCCGATGAGCTTGGTGCGGGTCTATCCGGTCGGATATTTTACCATGCGCGACAACGGTGCGATGGACGACAAAATTCTCGCGATCCCGTTTGGCGATCCGATGTTCAACGGATATTCTGCCCTGTCCGATCTGCCGGCGCATGTCTCCAATGAGATCAGTCATTTTTTCAGCGTCTACAAGCACCTGGAGCCGGATACCAACGCGGAGGTCGACAGCGTCCACGGGAGGGAGGAGGCCGTCGCGGTGATCCGGGAGGCCTTTGCGGCCTACCGGCGAAAATTCAATCAATAGATTCAGAAAAAGGTTCCTGCAGCTTAGGCTGACAGGAACCTTTTTCTGGATTTGTCTTGCCAGAATTGCGGTTGTATGGTAAGCTCGAACTGTAGAAGAGGTGGAACAGAAGCGCAGAAAAGGAGGCGGTATCATGTTTTGTCCAAAGTGCGGAAAAGAACTCCGGGAATATGAGCGCAGCTGCCCGTATTGCGGCGCTGCCGCAGCCCATGGAAACGGCAAACGGCACAGAATCAAGCCGACGGAGTTGTTTTCCATTGCAGTCGGTACGTTGGCGCTGATCGTGGCCTGCACGGTACTTGTATATCAGCTCGCACAGCGGAAGAAAGACGCTCAGATGAGGACACTGACGGCAGGCAGCCGGGCAGCGGCTGTGGTGGCTCCGGCAGAGCCGTTGGCGCGGCCACAGTTTCTCCGTTTTACGGCCGCTGACGTGCAGACGGCTGCAGCCGTGCCGGACTACAGTGTATCCGGGGACTTGCATGAGATCACAAATCTGGAATGGATGGAGTGGAACGGGCTTTCCGACACGGCCAAAGCCATCCTTGCGCAGAATTTGTTTGTGGTCGAGCCGGATTTTTATTCCGAGTTTTTCGGCCGCTATGAATGGAATCGCTATCTGCAGATCCCGAATTTTGTAACGGTAGATTCCATGATGCATACCTATCACCTGTATTTCAGCCTGCTTCTGAACCGGACGGAAAAGCAGCAGCTTGCCGCGCAGCTGCAAACGCTGAGCAGAGACATGCTGCGCGCATCTGCCGCACAGCTGGACGCACTGGCGGGAACGGAGTGGGAGAACGCGGCGGCGCGCAGCACGGCGTTTTTCGCGGTGGGCGCAGCGCTTCAGCAGCCGGATACCCAGCTGCCGGAGCAGGTAAAGGCGCTTGCCGCGCAGGAGCTGTCCGCCATTTATGCGGCGCAGGACATTGCCCCGTGTGCTGTAACGGAAGATCTTCTGGATTATTCCCAGTTCAAGCCGCGCGGCTACTATGAAGGCGACGAGACGCTGGAGGCGTATTTCCGCGCGATGATGTGGTACGGGCAGATCAATTTCACGCAGAAGAAGGAGGATATGAACCGCACGGCGCTGCTGATCACACTGGCGCTGCACGACACAGCGTCGGACAGCTGGGAAAAGCTCTACACCGTGACCTCATTCTTTGCGGGTGTCAGCGACGATCTTGGCTATTATGAGTATCTGCCGGCAATCGAGGCTGCCTACGGCACCATTCCAGATACGGAACTGCTGCGCTTGGATGAGACTGCCTATCAACACTATACTGAACAGATCAGGACGCTTGCTGCGCCGCAGATCAACTCCATCCCGGTGATCGACCCGGAGGGAACCGTCGATCTGGCACAGGCAGGAAAGGGCTTCCGCTTCATGGGGCAGCGCTTTACGCTGGATGCCGCCGTGATGCAGCAGCTGGTGTTCAACAAGGTCCGGGAAAACGCACAGGGAGAACGGCGGATGCTGCCGGATGTGTTGGATATGCCGGCGGCGCTCGGCTCTGAGACGGCGCTGTCCATTCTGACGCAGCAGGGCGATACGGCTTACGCACACTACCCGGAGCAGATGCAGATGCTCCGAAGCGCGGTGCGCAGCGCGCCGGAGGAGCTGTGGTCGGCGAGCCTCTACGCGGGATGGCTGTACACGCTCAATCCTCTTCTGGTGGAAAAGGGCGCTGGATACCCATCGTTCATGACGACGGAGCAGTGGAAAAAGAAGGCGCTGGAAACCTACGCGGGCAGCTTTACCGAGCTCAAGCACGACACGGTGCTCTATGGCAAGCAGGTGATGGCGGAGATGGGCGGCGGCCCGCCGGAGGAACTGGACGACCGCGGCTATGTGGAACCGGAGACAGAGGTCTATCGCCGGTTCGCGGAGCTGGCAGAGCAGACGGCAGAGAGACTTCAGGCATATGGTATGCTGGATTCTGTCACTCGCGAAAATCTGACACGCCTCGCTTCGCTCGCGCGGAGTCTTGAGACGATCAGTCGGAAGGAGCTGCAGAATGAGCGGCTGTCGGATGAGGAGTATGACCTCATCCGGGAATACGGCGGCACGCTGGAGCATTTCTGGATCGAAGCTGTCAAAGACCGGACAGATGCGGAGTATCTCGACGCACGGGAGATCCCGGCGTCTCTGGTGACGGATATCGCAACGGATCCGAACGGAACGGTCTTACAGGCTGCGAACGGCCGCCCGGCGCAGATCTATGTGATCGTGCCGGTGGATGGGGCGCTCCGCATTGCCTCCGGCGTTGTGTATAATTTCTATCAGTTTTGCCAGCCGCTGTCGGCGCGGCTGACAGACAGTGAATGGCGGCAGATGATCGGCGAATGGATGTCGCCGGACGGGCGCTTCCATCAGGATGAAACGCCGGAGAAGCCGTGGTGGACGCAAAGCTATTGGGTGCAGGGGTGAGAAAATGGCTCCTGCTTCCGGTGCTGGCGGCTGTCTGCGGCGCAGGCCTGCTCCTCTGGCGGCTGGGCTGTTTCCTGCCGCGCTGGATCGTCTGGCAGGAGGCAGACTGTTTCTGTACGGCGGAGGAAGGCCCGGAGCAGCTCAGTCTGCACAGAAAAACGCTTCGTGCAGTCTCTGACGGAAGTGAGATCTGGCGCTCGGCGGCAGGACAGAAGGTGCAGAGCCTGCTCTGGTGCGATATCGACCATGACGGAGCACCGGAGCTGCTGCTCCTCGTCTGGCGATGGGGGCGGTTCGGAAGAAGCCGGCCGTTCTGGAAAACCGAACCGGACTGGGGCTGGTCGCAGCATATTGATATTTACGACTGGACGGGAAAGAACTTTCGCCCGGCATGGATGGCCTCGGATATCGGTCTGGATGCCGCCGCGTGGCAGTTTGACGAACAGCAGCGGCTTGTCATCACCGAACGGAGCGGACGGGAAAGCGCATGGGACTGGATCAGCTGGGGGCTTGTCAGAATTGCATAACGGCATTGGTGCAGAACAGGAGGAATGGATAATGGGGAAAATTACCATCCAGAATTATACATGCAAGAACCCGATCACGATGATCGGTTTTGAGGCGGGGATCTGCTGGGGTGCGGATACTGCAGACGAAAAGAAGAACTATCGCAGAGGGCTGGACTGTCTGGAGAGCGGGCATGGAAGAACGTTTGAGTTTCCGGATGTCTATCTGACGCTGGAGGGATATTCGGCGAGGGTGATCCGGGAGTGGTACACGCACATCGGCGGCCAGCCGACGCGGCTGCAGGCCAGCACGCGCTATATCAACTATGAGCATGGCTTTGACTATGTGACGCCGGCCAGCATTGCGGAGCGTTCGGCCGCAAAGGCGGTCTACGATGAACTGATGGCAGAAATTCAGAAGCATCTTGCCCGGCTGGACGAGCTCGGCGTCCCGCGCGAGGATTCCGCGATGGGGCTGCCGCTCGGCATGGAGACGAGGATCGTCTGCAAGCACAACCTGCGGAATCTCATGGATATGTCGCGCCAGAGGATGTGCAGCCGTGCATATCACGAATACCGCGCACTGTTCAGCGACCTCTGTCGGGAGCTGAGCGGTTACTCGGAGGAGTGGGACTACACAGTCAGCCATTACTTCATGCCAAAGTGCAGAGCCATCGGTTTTTGCCCGGAGAAGCATTCCTGCGGCAGAATGCCGCCCAGAGAATAGAGCGGAAATACGACACGGGAGAGAATCTGATTGCGATTCTCTCCCGTGTGGTATCCGCAGCTTATGGCTCCGACGCAAGCTCTGCTTGACAAATCGGAGCTTCTATTACAGGACACAGATTTCATCCGTAATCTCCTGTACCGTCTGATTGCCTGTTTCAATCTTTATGGTGTCAAGTGCCTGATACGTATGGATTCTTGCTACGCTTATTCCCCGTCAAATATCGCTTTTTGCGTTTCTGCGATTTTGTTAAAGCCTTCTCAGACGCTTATTCTTCGCCGGTCAGCAGCTTGTTCAGCGGGTTTCTTTCCGGGTGTTTTCCCCCGGTCAGAATGTCATATAAATACCTGTTATCCAGAATCATATCATCCCGGATATCCTGTCAAAGCGGCATCGGTGTCCGTGCGATCAGAATGACCGCCAGAATCGCGCCCACAAATGCCGCAGCCCCTATGACAGCCAACACCTTTTTGCCGAGTTTCTTCTTCGCTGCCTTGCCAATCAGCGCGGCGCAAGCCATGCAGACAGCCGCAGCAACAAGTGCAATGCCCAGCGTTTCCCATAGCCAAGATAGTTCATATAGGATTTTCATGCGATCATCTCCTGTTCGTTAAACTGGAAGTTATAAGTTTCTATTCTTTTCCTTTTTTGCTATTATAAACCCAATCATTAAAATCAAATTCATAAG
>CAKTTB010000003.1 GCA_934613505.1 uncultured Oscillospiraceae bacterium
TCATGCGTCTGCATAGCGTCTTGCTGTGCGGGCGCATTTCTTTTGCTTTGCCTCGGGCCAACTTGGCCCGAAGTCCAACCCCGGTGCCGCTCCCCGCCGTACCCCATTCAGATTCGCCCACTTCAAATAATCTGAATGAGGTACACAAGATGAAAGAAATCAATTTGCGGGAGTATTACCCGTTTTATAACATGGACGTTTATCTGGAAGTGTCTGACGAGATCGCCGGTCAGCTCGACCGCTTCAAGCTGGATGAGGAAGCGCACCGCGTCCGTATTCTGCGCGCAAAGGCGTATTTCTCGCTGGATCGCGGCGATGGCATTGAAAAGGACGCCTTGCAGAAACCGCCGCAGCCGTTGGAGCTGATTTTGAAAGCAGAGCAGGCAGAACGTCTGAACGCCGCACTCCGTTCTTTGAGCGAGCGTCAACGCCGCCGACTTCTGGCGTTCTATCTGGATGGCAAGAGCAAATCGCAGATTGCCAGAGAGGAGGGCGTCAGAGAGAACAGCGTCCGTGAAAGTATCCAAGGCGGTTTGATGCGCTTGAAAAAATCCTTGAAAAATTTCTAAGTACACCCTCGAAATTGCCGCTTTTTTGTACTGGTATATGAGAAGCGGTTTGCACCGCGTCCATGTACCTTGAAAACCGCATAGACATCGTGATAAGTGAAGTTTCCGATTGACCTTTTCGGTCTGTACCGCCATGACGGTAGGATGCCCACAGCTTGCGGGCATCCCATTCGAGCGATCCGTGCAGACTGGCTCTGCGCGTGGCAGCGTTTGAGCAGCTCATCCGGAAACCGAACCTCCTGCTACGGCCTCCCACTGACTTGAGGGGGATTCCTGCGGCGTGCGTGAGCCTTACAAGCCACGGCGCTGCGGGAATGGGTTGTTTGCCAAGAACAGCTTATGACGGTCCCAGAGGCGCAGCGCGCCTCTCGCCGGGGGATGAGAGAAATACGGCGATTACATTCGACATACTTCAAGCAGCCGCACCGATATTACCGGTGCGGCTGCTTTCAAAGCGGAGGAATCTAAAATGAGTGACACTGTTTTGCAGATCATGCAGCCGACAAACCCGGTCGAGCCGCCGTATCAATACATGATGATCGACGGCTGCAAAGTAAAGGTAAACTATCTCCCAAAACCGTCCGCGCCATCCGCGGGCAAAGTGCTGGACAGAATCCATGAGATTCTGCTTGCCTCAAGGCTTAAAAAATAGCCGCCGCACATTTGCATCTTTGTTACCTCGATGCAATAATGATGATGTACTTGTACCTTGAAAATCGAAAATAAAGAAAACGGACCGGATACATCATCTTTCAGACGATCTAAGACAGAAACGAGGTATGTATAATGGAAAAGACAGTCTATGAACCCAACGTTCCGCGTGTTTACACGCTTTACAGAGTTTCTACCATCGGTCAGGTTGAAAAAGATGATATTCCGATGCAAAAACAGATTTGCCGTGACTTCGCAAAAAAGCAAGGCTGGGTGGTTGTCAAGGAGTTTTCGGAAAAAGGCATTTCGGGCTACAAGGTATCCGCCAAAGACCGCGACGCCATTCAGGAAATTCAGCATGATGCTGCGCTTGGCAAATTCGATATTCTGCTCGTGTTCATGTTTGACCGGCTCGGACGACGGGATGATGAAACACCATTCATTGTAGAATGGTTCGTCAAGAACGGCGTGGAGGTCTGGAGTGCGATGGAGGGGCAGCAGCGGTTCGACAATCACGTTGACAAGCTGATGAACTACATCCGCTACTGGCAGGCCTCCGGCGAGAGTCTGAAAACCTCGATCCGCACGAAAACCCGCTTGGGGCAGCTCACAGAGGAGGGGCATTATACCGGCGGAACAGTTCCGTATGGCTATCGCGCGGTGGATAAAGGCCGCGTCAATAAGCGCAACCGCACAGTGCTGGACTTGCAGATCGACGAAGATGAGGCGGAGGTGATTCGCCTGATCTTCCACAAATACGTCGATGAGGGATACGGCGCACAGCGCCTTTCTCACTATCTGCATGAGCAGGGCATCAAAAGCCGCGACGGAAAAGGCTTTCCGAACACAACCGTCAACCGGATCATCAAGAACATTGCCTATACCGGTATCATCAAAAACGGCGAGTCACAGTCCGGCTATATTGACGAGCTGTGCATCATCGACGTTTCCACCTTTTCCAAGGCACAGGAGATCATGCGCCAGCGGACGCTCCCGCATGGCAACGTGCCGCTGAACTGCAAGGGAAAATCCCTCTTGGTCGGAAATATTTTCTGCGCCCACTGCGGAAACCGGCTGACGCTGACGACCAGCGGCAGGCGCGTGTATCGCGCAGATGGCACAGTGAAATACGAACCGCGGATGCGGTACCAGTGCCATTACAATGTCCGACATCCCGGCGAATGCGACGGACAATCCGGCTATGGCGTGACAAAGCTCGATGGTATTGTGGAGAAAGTGATCCGCATGAAGTTTGCAGAGATCGCTGCCGCGCCGGAATCCGAGATTCTGAATCACCAGCATAAAAAAGAAATCGAGCTTGCAAGAATCAAGCTCGATCAGGCCAATGCGCATCTGGCAGAGAAGCAGAAAGACCTCTCCGATTATAAGGCGGAAACGCTGAAAGTCATTCGCGGTCAGAGCAGTCTCAGCGTGGAGCTTCTGAACGCACTGCTGAAAGAAACAGAAACGATGATTGCCCTGGCGCAGACCCGCATAGACGCGGCACAGACAGAATATGAGTCGCTGCTGGCTTCGGCGGAGAATCTGCGGCAGGAATACGACCGACTGCTCACATGGGCAGATCTGTTCGACACCTGCTCCTTTGAGGCAAAGAAAATGATCGTTGCGCAATTCGTCAAAGCCGTTCGCGTCAGCCGCGACTACAATATTGAGATTGACTTCAACGTGTCTTTTGAGGAATTTCAGAACTTTTCCGTCAAAAATGGGGAGCCAGTTATTTTGCAACCGCTGCGTTCGCATACCGCATAAAAAAGTTCGGGATAATCCGAATTTTATCGGATTATCCCGTATTTGGTGGACCTGAAGAGACTCGAACTCTCGACCTCTCGGATGCGAACCGAACGCTCTCCCAGCTGAGCTACAGGCCCATTTTTATGAACTTTTTGAGGGTGAACCGCGTGGCTCCCGCATGAGATACAACACGATAGCTAAAACCGTACCGCTTGCGCTCCCAGCTGAGCTACAGGCCCGAAACACATGTATTATACCATGATTCGGCGGTTTGTCAAGGTTTTCTTTTCCGGTTCCGGCAGGGAAAACGAAGATGCGGAAAAAACGGCTGCGTTCATAAACTGTTTACATTTTTTTATTAAAATAAGCGCAACCGGAATCGGTTTGCTGCGTCTTTGAAGACAGCGCGGGAAAGCACCCGCGAAAACTACCCGTTTGGAGGACAAACAAATGAAAAAACTGATCGCATTTCTTCTGGCCGGCGTGATGCTCCTTTCGCTGGCGGCCTGCGCCGCGAAGACGGAGGACACAAACCCGCCTGCATCGGAGGAAGAGACCATCGCCGACGCACTGACGCTTTTGAACACCGTCTGGGCCAGCTATTCCGAGGATGAAAAATTCCCCGCGGCCGGCGGCGACTATTCTGAGGAAAATATGACGGACGGCGCGCCCGGTAAGGTCGGGCTTGACGATCCTTCCAGTGTGGAATATCTGCTGAGCATTCCCGCCGCAGACGTGGAAAAGGCGGATGATGCGGCATCTTTGACACACATGATGAATGGCAATACCTTCACCTGCGGCGCGCTGCGCCTGAAGGACGCCGGCGAGCTGGAAACCACCGCGAAGGATGTCAAGGACTACATCATGGCAAAGCAGTGGATGTGCGGCTTCCCGGACAAGCTGGTCGTTGCCGGCGTCGGCAGCTATCTGATCGAGGTATACGGCGCAGAGGATCTGGTCAATACCTTCCGTGACAAGCTGCAGGAGGTCTACCCGCAGACCACGATCCTCAGCGATGATCCCATCGCGTAAATCCATAATCAGAAACCAGTGAGGCTGCCATGCTGTTTTCCAGTGTTCCATTTTTATTCTATTTTCTGCCCTGCGTTCTGCTCGTCTATTTTATTGTCCCCGGAAAACTGAAAAACAGCGTGCTGCTTCTGGCAAGCCTCATCTTCTATGGCTGGGGCGAGCCGCGGTATCTGCCGGTCATGGCGGTGTCGATTTTGCAGGGCTATGTGTTTGGCCTTCTGATCGAGCGTTTCCGCGGCCGGCCGCTTGCCCGCGTGTTTTTGACAGTCTCCGTGCTGCTGAGCCTCGGGATGCTGGCATATTTCAAATACGCGGATTTCATGATCGCCAATCTGAACGCGCTGACGGGCCTTTCCGTTCCGCTTCTGCGGATCACGCTTCCGATCGGCATCAGCTTTTATACCTTCCAGATCCTCAGCTACGCGGTCGACGTCTACCGCGGGACCGTCCCGGCGCAGCGGAACCTGATCGATCTGGCGGTCTACATCGCCATGTTCCCGCAGCTGATCGCCGGTCCGATCGTCCGCTATGCGGACGTGGCCGGGCAGCTGCATGTGCGCAGCCACAACCTGCCGGACGCAGCATACGGCGTGCGCCGGTTCGTGCTGGGGCTGGCAAAGAAGATCCTGCTTGCAAACCTGCTCGGCGAGCTTGTGTCGGCCTTTCATGCGTCGGCAGATCTGTCCGTACTCTATTACTGGCTGGGGGCTGCGGCCTTCATGCTGCAGATCTATTATGACTTTTCCGGCTACAGCGATATGGCCATCGGCCTTGGGCGCATCTTCGGCTTCCGCTTCCCGGAAAACTTTGACCACCCGTACTGCGCCGGGAGCATCACAGAGTTCTGGCGGCGCTGGCACATTTCGCTTGGCTCATGGTTCCGGGATTACCTCTATATCCCGCTGGGCGGGAACCGGAAGGGGAAGGCACGGCAGCTGCTGAACATCCTGCTCGTCTGGCTCGCCACGGGCTTGTGGCACGGGGCGGCGTGGAATTTCGTTCTATGGGGGCTGCTGTTCGCGGTCCTGCTGACGATAGAAAAGCTGTGGCTGCTGCCGCGGCTTGAAAAGCGGCGTGTGCTTGGGCACGTCTATGTGCTGTTTTTCGTGCTGCTTGGCTTTGTGCTGTTTGACGCGGAGAGCCTGAAGGCTGCCGCATCGTCCATCCGCGCCATGTTCTTTGCCGGGGGACTCCCGGCCATCAGCGCGGAGAGCCTCTATCAGCTGCGCAGCAACGCATGGCTCCTGCTTCTGGCCGTGGTCGGGGCAACGCCGCTGCCGCAGCGTCTGGCCGCCGGGCTTGCCGCAAAGCGGCACGGCACGAAAGTTCTTGCGGTGCTGGAGCCGATTTTTCTTCTGGCGCTGCTCGCCGTCTGCACGGCCTTTCTGGTGGACGGCTCGTTCAATCCGTTTTTGTATTTCCGATTTTAGGAGGATTCCATGGAAAAGCGAAAAAATATCGCGGTCGTGCTTTTTCCAGCGGTGTTCCTGCTCGTGTTTCTCATCTGGGGACTTCTGAAGCCGGACGCAGACATTTCACAGAGCGAGCGGCGGAAGCTGGTGCAGAAGCCGGAGCTGACGGCCGCGTCGGTGTGGAGCGGGAGCTTCATGTCGGAGTTTGAAGCCTACACGCTCGATCAGTTCCCGCTGCGCGAGCGCTTCCGGCAGCTGCGGGCCCTGACCGCGACCGGTCTTCTTGGGCAGAAGGACAGCCACGGGATCTATCTCGCAGACGGCTATGCGGCCAAGCTCGATTACCCGCTGAATGACGATTCTGTCCGGCACGCGCTGGACAGCTTCCGGCGCGTCTATGACAGCTATCTTGCTGGGACGGACGTGAAGATCTATTCTGCCGTCATCCCGGACAAGGGACAGTATCTGGCGCAGGAACACGGATATCCGGCGATGGACTTTGCCGCCCTGCAGACCGCCGTACAGCAGGGCATGCCGTATGCCTCGTACATCGATCTGACGCCCGTGCTGGGGCTGGACTGTTTCTATAAGACCGACCTGCACTGGCGGCAGGAGGCGCTCCTGCCTGCGGCCAAACTGCTGGCGGACAGCATGGGTGTCACGCTCACACAAAGCTATGAGACCGTCACGTCCGATACGCCGTTCTGCGGCGTCTATTCCGGCCAGTCCGCCCTGCCGATGCAGCCGGATACACTTCGTTATCTGACAAACAAAACCCTGCAGGCCTGCACCGTCTATGACTATGAGACGGGCCGCGAAGGGGCAGTGTACGCGCTGGACGAGCTGAAAGGGGAGGACCCATACGCCGTCTTCCTCTCTGGTTCCAGAGCGCTCCTGACGATCACCAACCCTTCGGCCGAAGATGGCCGCGAGCTTGTCATCTTCCGGGATTCTTTCGGCAGCAGCCTTGCGCCGCTCCTCATTGAGGGCTACGCGAAGATCACGCTGGTCGATATCCGCTATCTGGTGCCGGAGCTCCTCGGAAACTGGCTCAGCTTTGACGGGCAGGATGTGCTGTTCCTTTACAGCGCAGCCGTCCTGAACAACAGCGAAACGATCAAATAATAACAGCAACAGCCGCGCTGCAGATGCAGCGCGGCTGTTGTTATTGCTTACATGCACCGCTGCAGCGCGGCGGCAAACGCTTCGTTTTCCGCCTGCAGGCGGACGGCGATCCGGTACCAGCCCGGGCCAAGTCCATGGTAATTGGCGCAGCTGCGGATGGAGATCTTCTCTTTGCGCAGAGCGTCGTCCAGTCCGACAGGCCCCTGGAAGAGCAGATAGTTGGCGTCTGACGGGCAGACGAAGCAGCCGGCTTCGACAAGCACCTTCTGCAGGTACGCCCGCTGCGGCGGCAGATAGGCCCGCGTGTTCAGCAGAAACTCCGTCTGCTGCAGCGCGGCTGCGCCGGCACTCTGCGCCAGAACAGAGACGTTCCACGGCTGAACGGCGGCGGACATCCGCTCCAGAAGCGCGTGGTCCGCGCTCAGGCAGTAGCCCAGCCGGACGCCGGCCAGCGCATAGCTTTTCGTAAACGCCTTGAGGATCAGCAGCTGCGGATCGTCCTGCAGCTGCTCCTTCATGCTCTGGCCCTCCGTAAAGTCAAGAAAGCACTCGTCCAGCAGCACCCGGATGTTCCTCCGGTGGCACAGTGCCAGCACCTCGCGGAGCAGCGCCTGCGGGAACAGCCGGCCGGTCGGATTGTTCGGCGTGCAGAGAAACAGAACGTCCGGGTGAAGTTCCTCTATCGCCTGCAGGAGCGTGTGCTGCGGCAGAAAGCCGTCTTCCCAGTGGAGCGGGAACGTGTGCATCTGCCCGCCGAAATGGCAAAACGCCGCGGCATACTCTGAAAAGGTCGGCGCGAGCGTCAGCGCGTTTCGGGCGCGGACGGCGTCGCAGAACGCATAGATCAGCTCTGCCGCGCCGCTTCCGCAGAGGACGTCCGACGGCCGGACGTTCTCGTGCGCGGCAATGGCGGCCCGCAGCGCCCGGCAATAGGGGTCGGGATACTGCCGCACCAGCGGCAACGCGCGCTGCATCGCGTCCAGAACGGCCGGCGGCGTGCCAAAGGGATTGATATTCGCGGAAAAGTCCAGAAGGACCGGAGCGGCGTACACATCGCCGCCGTGGGGATTTTGTTGATTGTAAAGCATGATAGTATCAGGCGGCGGCAGCGCCGGACGGCGGCCCGCCGGAGGTTCAGATTTTATTTATCATAGCACCGTGCACGCCCGCTTGTCCAGAGATAAAATACATGGGAACGAACAAAAGCAAACAATAATAAGAAAAGATAATTGACATCAAAAAATAATAATGTTATAAATAGAGATAGAAAAGAAACGCGCCGGCAGGCGTAATTTGTAAAGAATGAATAAAAAGAAGGGGATACGTTATGAAACAGGCTGTATTGGTAAAACCGGAGAGTTTTGAGATTCGCGAGGTTCCGGTTCCGGAAATTACGGACGATCAGGCGCTCATCCGCGTGCGCGCGGTCGGCATTTGCGGCTCGGATATCCATGCGTATTACGGCAAGCACCCGTTCATCAGCTGTCCGATCGTCATGGGCCATGAGGCTGCGGGCGACGTCGTCAAGATCGGCAGGAACGTCACGAACCTCAAGCCGGGCATGCGCGTCGTCATGCGTCCGCAGAAGGTCTGCGGCGAATGCTATCTCTGCAAGACCGGCAGATTCAACATCTGCAAGAAGCTCGAGGTCATTGGCTGCCAGTGCACCGGCGCAAGCTCGGACTACTTCGCGGTAGACGCCAATCTCCTGTATGAGCTGCCGGAGAATGTCGACTATGCGGTCGGCACCGTCATTGAGCCGCTGGCCGTCGGCGTCCATGCGGTCAAACGCGGTCTGGCCGATGTCAAGGGCAAGAAGATCCTCGTCATCGGCGCCGGCACGATCGGCAACGTTGTGGCGCAGAGCGCCAAGGGGCTTGGCGCGGCGTCCGTCATGGTCTCCGATGTCTCCGCTTTCAAGCTGCAGATGGCCAAGGAGTGCGGCGCGGATTACTGCGTCGACGTTTCCAAGCAGAATCTTGAAGATGAGATCCTCAAGGCCTACGGCGAAGACGGCGTCGACGCCATCTATGAGTGCAGCGCGAACGCGGGCGCACTCAATCAGGCGCTGGACTTTGCACGCAAGGGCATTACCATCGTCATCGTTGCCGTCTACGGCAAGAACCCGGAGGTCAATCTGCCCAACGTGCAGGACCGCGAGTACAATGTCGTCGGCACGCTCATGTATGTCCATGAGGACTATCTGGACGCGATCCGCCTCGTCGCGGAGAAGAAGGTCGACCTTGCCAAGCTCATCACGGCGCATTTTCCGCTGGAAAAGGTCGCAGACGCGTACCACCACATCGAAAAGAACCGCGATACCATGCAGAAGGTCATTCTCGACGTCGAATAAGCTTTTTTCCGGGCTGCGGCAGCGCCGCAGCCCGGCTTCTGCATCGATAGCGGACAGGTTTTGGACAGTTTCACCAAAAATTTCGGTTCCGGTTGACTTCCCGGTCAGCCGGATCTATATTGGAATTGACGTGAACGAAGGTTCACGTCAGACGGGAGGCCGTATGTATAAGAAACTGGATGAGACGGCGTTGGAAGCAATCCTGGAGGCCGGGATTGAAGAGTTTGCACGCTGCGGCTTTCAGCCCGCATCCATTGCGGACGTGGCAAAAAAAGCCGGCGTCAGTGTGGGTGTGATCTATAAATATTATAATGATAAAGAGACGTTTTTCCTTGCCTGTGTACGCCATTCGCTCGACCTGCTCGATCAGACGCTGCAGGAGGTGATCGCCGCGGGCGGCAGTCTGGAGGACCGCGTCCGCCGGCTCATCACGGTGCTGATCACGCAGTCGCGCCAGCATGCCAGCTATAACGCCATGTATAACGAGATCACAGCCGGCAGCTGCCGGAAGTTTGCGCCGGTGCTGGCGCGCGAGATCGAACAGAAGACGGCGGCACTCTATACCGCACTGTTCTCCGCCGCCCAGCAGTGTGGTGAGATCACAGCTGCGATCGCGCCGGAGCTGTTTGCGTTTTTCTTTGATAACCTCTTGATGATGCTGCAGTTTTCCTGCAGCTGTGAATACTATCGGGAACGGATGGAGATCTTCTGCGGCAAGGACGCCGCACAGGATGACCGGACACTTGCCGACGCTTTGACGCGCTTTCTGCTTGGCGCAATGAAAGGGGAGGGATAACGGATGCAGTATATCATCGCATATGATTTTGGGACGACCGGCGTCAAGACCTGCCTGTTCTGCGTGGATGCGGAGATCCGGATGGAGGCCAGCGCCTACGCAGGCTATGAGCTGTACATTCTGGAAAACGGCGGCGCGGAGCAGGACGCCGACGCGTGGTGGGACGCCATGTGCCGGACCACACAGGACGTTTTTCAGAAGACGTCTGTCCGGCCGGAGCAGGTGAGCGGCATTTCCTTTTGTTCGCAGATGCAGGGGCTTGTCCTCGTCGATGAGACAGGCCGCGCGCTGCGACGCCCGATGAGCTATATGGATCAGCGCGCGGGCGCGGAGTTCCGCGCCTGTCAGACACACGGCCTGACGATCTCCGGCGTCAATATCCGGATGCTCCTGCAGAGCCTCGCTGCGACGCATGCCGCCTCCACCAGCGTCAAGGACCCCCTCTGGAAATATAAATGGGTGCAGGCGCACGAGCCGGAGATCTTTGCAAAGGTCCATAAATGGCTGGACGTCAAGGAATACCTGATCGCCCGCTGCACGGGCGAATTTGTCATGACGTATGACAGCGCCTATTCCACCTTCCTCTATGACACCCGTCCCGGCCATACCGGCTGGAACGAGCGTCTGTGCCGCATGTACGGCGTCGATCCGCGGCACCTGCCGCGCCTGATCGCCTGCACCGACGTGGCCGGCACGCTGACGCAGACGGCCGCGCGCGAGCTGGGGCTTGCCCCGGGGACAAAGGTCTATGGCGGCGGCGGTGACGCAACGCTCATCGGCCTCGGCGCAGGCTGTACGCAGATCGGAAGCACGCATGTCTACTCCGGCACCTCCGGCTGGGTCAGCACGCTGATGGACCATCAGGCGGTCGATATCATCTTGATGATTGCCGGGATCGTCAGCGCGGAAGCGGGAAAATACAACTACTTTGCCGAGATGGAGACCGCCGGCAAGTGCTTCGAGTGGGTCAGGGATCATCTGGTGCTGGACGAGGTCAATGTCTATCTGTCCAAGATCGACGTGGCCGAAAGCGCGGAGACGGTCTATGAAAGTCTGTATGATTACATGTCCGACACCGTTGCAAAGGTCGCACCCGGCGCGGGCGGCGTGATCTTCACGCCGTGGCTGCACGGCAACCGCTGTCCGTTTGAGGATGCAGCCGCAGCCGGGATGTTCTTCAACATCCGACTGGAGACCGGCAAGGCCCAGATGCTCCGCGCCGTGCTGGAGGGCATCTGCTATCATCTTCGTTGGATGCTCGAGTGCCAGCAGAAGAAGGTCAGGCTCCCGCAGACCATCCGCTTTGTCGGCGGCGGCGCGCTGTCAGGGGTGACATGCCAGATGCTCAGCGACATCACGGGCCGCACGGTGGAGACTGTGGAGAATACCAAGGACGTCGGCGCCATCGGCGCGGCCATGCTTGCGGCCGTCGGCAGCGGCCAGATCGCGGATCTCACGCAGGCCGGACAGCTCGTGCGCGTCAGCGGCCGCTATACGCCGGATGCAGCCAACCGCGCGGTATATGAACGTAATTACGCGGTATTCAAGCGGCTGTATGCGTCTAACCAGAAGAATTTTGCACTGCTGAACCGGCAGTAGGAGGGGATAGCATGGAACAGCGCGTATTGCAGGCGCTTGTCGTCGACACCGGACGGATTTTGCTGGAGGAAGGCCTTGCCGCAAGGACGTGGGGCAACGTCAGCTGCCGGCTGGACGAGGACCGGTACCTGATCACACCGAGCGGTATGGACTATAAAAAGCTCACGCCGCAGGATATTGCCTGCTGCGATCTGCAGACCGGCAAATGGGAAGGGCCTCACAAGCCCTCCGGCGAGCGCGGGGCGCATGCCGCGGCCTATGCCTGCTTCCCGGACGTGCAGTTCGTGATCCACACGCACCAGACCTATGCCTCGGCGCTCGGTCTTGCCGGTGGGCGCGAGCTGGAGCTGACGAGCGAGGAACGCGAGCAGCTTGGCGGTGTCGCCGCTGCGGTCTACGGCCTGCCCGGGACGAAAACGCTTCACAACGCCATCCGCCGCGCCCTGCAGACCGGCGCGCAGACCATCCTGATGGCGCACCACGGCGCGCTGATCTGCGGCGCGTCACAGCAGCAGGCGCTCGAGCGGGCATGGCTCCTCGAACGCGTGTGCCGCCGGAGCTGGCGCGGCGTGTGCAGGGAAGAAGCGGCGCTCCCGGCGGAAACGCTCCGATCGCTTCTGCAGAAAATTCGCGTGACCTGCCCGCTTGCGCAGGCCGTCACGACGAAGGAGCTTCTGACGCTCGCCGCGAACAAAACGCCGCTTTCGGCGCAGCTGGACGATATGGCGCAGATGATCGGCAGACAGCTTCCGGCCGCGCCGTGCCGGGCGGACGCCGCGGCGGAAGCCGTCCGGAAGACGGGCGCGGCGCTCATTCCCGGCGTCGGTGCGATCGTCTGCGGAAAGGATGAAGACGACACGGAGGCGCTGGCTATTCTGGCGCAGAAGGCAGCCATTGCGGCTCTGCACGCGCAGGCGCTGGACATCCGGGCAGACCTCAGCGGACTTGACGATCTGCTGATGCACCTTGTATACACCAAAAAATATGCCAGACAGAAAGGATAAAGCGATGGAGAAGGAAAAAAAGAAGCAGCTGATCCGGGCGGTCAAGTTCGTACTGTTTTCCACTTCAGCCGGCATCATTCAGATCGGCCTGTTTACGCTATTCAACGAGCTGTGCCGGTGGAGCTACTGGCCGTGCTATTTGCTGGCGCTGATCGCGTCGGTCATCTGGAATTTCACGCTGAACCGGAAATTCACGTTCAAAAGCGCCAACAATGTTCCGAAGGCCATGGCGATGGTGCTGGGCTATTACGCCGTGTTCACGCCGCTTTCGACCATCCTCGGCAACTGGCTGGCGGAGAGCTGCGGCTGGAACGAATATCTGGTGACGATCCTCAACATGCTGCTCAATTTTGTCACGGAATACCTGTTTGACACGTTCGTGGTCTTCCGCGGCAGTATGGATACAAATGACCTTGCGAAAAAGGAGGATCAGAAATGAACAATTGCGGTATCAGCCGTTGGGACGACCCCAATGAGATCAACGCCCAGCTCAAAACGCTGACGAGCCAGCCGATCTGGGAGGTCTCGGACGATTATTATCAGGACGTTATCCTGCGCTATTACGACGAAAAGTGCAAGGCGTCCCGCGCCGTCTATGAGGAATCGAAGGAATATATCCCCGGCGGCGTGCAGCACAATCTGGCGTTCAACAAGCCGTTTCCCATGTGTATGGCGCGCGCGGAGGGGGCGTATCTGTACGATAAGGACGGCAACCGGTATATTGATTTCCTGCAGGCCGGCGGCCCGACGATCCTCGGCAGCAACTATCCGCCCATCCGCGAGAAGGTCATGGAGCTGCTCAACACCTGCGGCCCCGTGACCGGCCTTCTGCACGAGGCGGAGCTGCTGATCGCGCGCGAGATCCACACCTGTATGCCGAACGTGGAGATGTTCCGCATGCTCGGCAGCGGCACGGAGTCCGTGATGGCGGCGCTGCGCATCGCGCGCATCGCGACCGGGAAAAAGCGCATCATCAAGATCGGCGGCGCGTACCACGGCTGGTCCGACCAGATGGTCTACGGCCTGAAGATCCCCGGCAGCCGCGCACTTCTCGAGTCGCACGGCATCCCGTCCGGCTGCTACGGCACGACCGACGAGGTCCGGCCGAACGATCTCGACATGCTGGAATCTATGCTCCGCCGCAACCGCCTGCGCGGCGGCACGGCGGCCGTGATCGTCGAGCCGGTCGGCCCGGAGAGCGGCACGCGGCCCATCGGACATGAATATAATAAGGGCGTGCGCGCGCTCTGCGACAAATACGGCGCGCTGATGATCTTTGACGAGGTCGTCACCGGCTTCCGCGTGGCG
Source organism: uncultured Oscillospiraceae bacterium (assembly GCA_934613505.1). Taxonomy (GTDB): domain Bacteria; phylum Bacillota; class Clostridia; order Oscillospirales; family Oscillospiraceae; genus CAG-170. Next base: position 13,602 of record CAKTTB010000003.1, read on the forward strand.
CTGTCGGGCGCGCAGGGCTATTTTGATGTCGTGCCGGATCTGACGATCTTCGGCAAGATCGTCGGCGGCGGCTATCCCGCGGCCGGCGGCGTCGGCGGCAAGAAGGAATATGCGCAGCTCATGGCGGCCGGACTTGCTACCGGAAAGCACCGGGCGTATGTCGGCGGCACGCTGGCGGCGAACCCGCTGTCCTGCCTGGCAGGCTATACGGCCATCAAGGAGATCGAGCGGACGAGCGCCTGCGAGATCGCGGGCCGGATGGGCGACCGCCTGTGCGACGGCCTCAAGTCCCTGCTCAAGACCTATAACCTGCCGTTCGTAGCCTACAATCAGGGCTCTATCGTGCATCTCGAGTGTACGGGCGCAATGAGCTATGATTTTTCCTCCATGTCGTTCCTCAAATCGGCAGTCGGCCTTCTGAAGCACAAGGATATGATGTATGTGCGCAAGGATTCCATGGAGCGCATGGGCGCGGCCTATATGGCAAACGGCCTCGTCACGCTGGCGGGCAGCCGCCTGTACACCTCCATGGCCGACACGCCGGAGATCATCGACGAAGCGCTCGGCCGCTTTGAAGAGGTCTTCCGCCATGTCAAAAAAACAGACAAGGGATTGCTCAAATAAAAAGACCAGAGGCGCTGCCGGATCTCCGGCAGCGCCTCTGGTTTATGAAGAGGATGATCTGAATCAGAACTCGATGACGTGCTTGATCCCCTTGGCCTGACGGGCGTTTTCGAATGCGTCGAGAATGCCGGACAGGGGATAGCGGTTGGTGATCATGGCGTTGACGTTCAGCAGGCCGAGCGAAACGAACTCCAGCGTCTTGCGGAACTGCGCGATGGAGGAACGCGTCGAGCCGGTCACGTACAGCTCATGATAGTGGATCTGGTTGGTATCGATGGCGACAGGCTGCTTGGCAGCGGGGATGCCGCCGAAGAAGTTCACGCGGCCGCCGTAGTTCATCATCGGCAGAACAGCAGCCTGAACAGCGGGGACCGGGCAGGCCGTCACAGCGACGTCCAGTCCGCGGCCGCGGGTCCACTTCTTGACGAAGCCGGGCAGATCGTCGCCGCAGTAGGTCTCCACGAACGGCAGGCGGGACTTGATGTCGGCCAGACGCTCGGCGGAGATGTCGTTCATCAGAACGGCTGCGCCGGCCATATGCAGAAGCATGGCATGGCAGAAGCCGATGGGACCTGCACCGACGACCATGGCATACTCGCCGGGCTTGACGAACAGCTTCGTAAAGCCGTTGTACGCGCAGGACAGAGGCTCGGTGACGGCAGCCTCGGCAGGGCTGACGCCCTCGGGCAGAACCATCAGATTGCCGCGGGTGACAGCGTCAGCCGGGATCTTGACATACTCGGCGAATGCACCGTCCATGTTGATGCCGAATGCACGGTAGTTGTCGCACAGATGGAATTTGCCGTCGACGCAGCGGTCACAGATGCCGCAGCCGATGTTCGGCTGCATGGCGACCTGCATGCCTTCCTTGTAGAACGGGACCTTCTTGCCGACCTTGACGATCGTACCGGCAAACTCGTGGCCGAGGATCAGCGGATGATCGGCGTCCACGCCGTTCTGGCCGTTCTGCCACATACGGACGTCGGTGCCGCAGATCGCAGCTGCGTCGGGCTTCAGAAGAATTTCCTCGTCGTTGATTTCGGGAATGGGAACCTCTTCCAGCCGGATGTCCTTGGGACCATAAAGACGAAGTGCCTGCATAGTATAACCCTCCTGTTATCTAACCGTTTCGATATCCTTGTTCGTGATGGACTTGTTGCCGGCTTCGACCGTTGCGACAGCCATTCTGCCGTCATAACCGGTGACCTCGGTCGGGGTGTCGTTCAGAACGGCATTGACGAAGGAAGTATCCTCTGCCAGATAGGCGTCGATGAACAGGGTCATCCAGCTGTTGATGAACGGGGTGTTCGTACCGTTTTCCACGGTGGTGCAGTGGACAAACTCCTTGTCGGAGCGGCCGACGTTGATCTTGCCCTTGGTGCCGATGATCTCCATCTTGGAGTCGTAGCCGTACTGGACATAAGCTGCGCCGTCGATGCAGAAGTGAACGCCGTTCTTGAGCGTGCCGTTCATCAGGACGCTGTCATAGTAATCGGGGTAGTTTTCGCGGGCCTCAGGGTTGCGGAAGTTGCCTGCGACGGCGTAGACCGTCTCGATATCGCTGCCTGCCATCCAGCGGACGGCGTCGATGTCGTGGCTGTTGACCTCGGCGAGAATGCCGTTGGACTTCTTGATGTCATACATCCAGGGACGGGGCTTGCTCGGGCCGCGGGTGTTGGAGTGGATCTGGACGAGATCGCCGATGGCGCCGGAGTCGACCAGACGCTTGGCCTCACGGAAGCTGGCGTCAAAGCGGCGCATGAAGCCGACCTGCAGCTTGACATGGTGCTTGTCGCAGGCCTCGATCATCTCGTCGCACTCTTCCACGGTCATGGCCAGCGGCTTTTCACAGAAGATATGCTTGCCTGCGGCGGCGCAGTCGACGACGATGTCGCGGTGCAGGTTGGTCGGGGCGACGACGATGACGGCGTCGATCTCGCTGTCGCCGAGGATATCATGGTAATCCGTATAGCATTTGGTGATGCCAAGCTCTGCGGCAGCTGCCTTTGCGGCGTCTTCCACGGCGTCGACGACGGCCACAATCTTGGCGGACTCGATCTTGTTCTTGTAGTTGCGTGCGTGGATCATACCTGCTCTGCCGCAGCCGATGAGGCAGGCGCGAAGAAGCTTCTGTTCCATATCAGTCATTCTCCTTGTTTAGAATTGATGAAGTAATGTATGGGTTCTCTGAATCTTCCGCTATTATAATACATCTTACTGCCGTTTTCAATAGTTTATTTTCATTTTACGATGTTTTATTTTCGAATATTTTGAGACACGGCGGGCAAAACACCAGAAAAGGACAGCGGACACGCAGCAAAATAGACAGAAATCAACGACAAAACATGGCGAAAATGACGGCTGCGTCCCTTATTATAAATAACAGACCGGAAATCCTCAAAAAAATGGCCCGGAACGCGCAGAATGAAAAAATATTTTTTTGTTGTTGTAAAGCAGACAAAAATCTGATAGGATTATAAATAACGAAGAAAAACACTGATAAAAAACCTGCGCCATACTACATACTACCGTCCCCATGCGGGACGCATAAGGAGAGCAATCATTATGTCGAAACGACAGAACAGCCTCTTTGCCGAGGTTCGCCGGCAGGAGATCAGCGAGCTGGTCCAGCGGGAGGGAAAGGTGACCGTCAACGCGCTGTGTGAGCGCTTTTCCGTCTCTCCGGCGACTGTCCGGACGGATCTGACGGAGCTGGAAGCCATGGGCGCGCTCAAGCGGACCCACGGCGGCGCGATCATGGTCGGCAATTCCGCATTCGAGCTGACGTCCAACGAAAAGCGTTCGCACCACATCGAGGCCAAGGCCGCGATCGCCAAGGCTGCGCTGCAGTATATCCGCCCCGGCGATGCGATCGCCATCGATACCGGCACGACAACCATGGAGCTTGCCACGATGCTGACCTCCATCCATAACCTGACCGTCGTCACCAACGATGTTGAGATCGCGCTGTTTCTCGAGCAGAACAGTGACATCAATGTCTTCCTGCTGGGCGGCATCGTCCGCAAGCAGTTCCACTGCACGGTCGGCAGCTTCGTGACCGAAGAGCTGGAGCGGCTGCATATCGACACGCTGTTCCTCGCGACCAATGGCCTGAGCCTGGAGCGCGGCCTGAGCACGCCGAATGTCGACGTGGCGAGCATCAAGCATAAGATGATCGAGGTCTCGAGCCGCGTCGTCCTGCTGGCAGACAAGAGCAAGCTGGAAAACAGCTCCTTTGCCTACTTTGCGCCCATCGAGGATATGGATGTCATCATTTCCAACGCGGATCTGGAAATGGAGCTGAAGGAAAAGCCCTCGACCAGCCGGATCGAGTTCGTCCACGTGGACGCTCCGGATGAAGAATGACCGGTAGCACCGGTATCCTATAAATTGCGTGTGCATACAGAAAAAAGGGGAGTAACCATATGAAGGAAAAGACTTTGCTGATCGCAGTCGATCTCGGAACGAGCCTCATCAAAACGGGCGCCTACAGTCTGGACGGCACCTGCCTGGCAGAGGCCAGCGAACCGGTCAAGGATGAGCGTCCCGCGCCGGGTATGTTTATCCAGCACGGTGAAGAACTGTTTGAATCTGTGGTGCGCTGCCTGGCGAAGACAGCGCAGAACCTCGGCGACCGTGCGGCCGATGTGGAGGCTATGGCCTTTACCGGCCAGATGGCCGGCTTCATGGGCGTGGACGCGGACTGGAACGATATTACGACCTGGTCGTGCTCGCTCGACGTGCGCTATATGCCGTATGCGGTGCGGCAGCAGCAGCGCCTCGCGGACAAGTTCATGAGCATCAGCGGAACAAACTCGCCGCTCATGAGCGCGAAATTCGAGTGGTTCCGCGACGAATTTCCTGAGGAATCCAAAAAGATCGAAAAATATCTGATGATCAGCGGCTACGTGATCGGCAAGCTCGGCAAGCTCCCGATCGAGGACGCCTGCATCGACGGCTCCTTTGTCACGTGGACCGGCATGGGCGATATCAAGAACAAGCAGTGGTCGGATGAGATCTGCGGCGATATCGGCATGGATCGCAGATATCTGCCGAAGATCGTCGACTCTGACGCGATCTGCGGCTATCTGGACGCGGAGATCGCAAAGCAGACCGGCCTGCGCGCCGGGATCCCGCTGGTCTCCGGCGCGGGCGACAAGGTCGGCGGCTGTGTCGGCGCCGGTATTCTGGACTTCGGCGACATGATCCTCGAGGCCGCGTCCTACGGCGCAGTCAGCTGCATGGTCAAGGATTTCCGCCCGGACAACGAAGAGCATTATTTCGATATCATCACCTCTGCCAAGCGCGGCAGCTTCTACGCGCATAAATACAGTCAGGCCTCCGGCATCATTCAGGACTGGTTCATCGACCAGATGGTGAAGACCGACGGCCTTGACCGCAAGGCGGGCTACCGCGCCATCGAGGCGGAAGCGACCAATCTGCCCGCCGGAAGCGGCGGCATGATGGCCATCGGCCTGCTCGGCGGCAGCGCGATCCCGCTGGATACGAGCCTCAAGGGCATGTTCATGGGCCACACGCTGATGCACACCAAGGCGCACTTCTTCCGCGCCCTGCTGGAGAGCCACGCCTATGACCTCGGCATTTCCATCGACCGCATCGCGGCCAAGTATCCGGAGTACAAGCTCGACCACGTCAAGATCATCGGCGGCGGCGCGAAATCCGCCATGCTGACGCAGATCCTGGCCGACGTCACCGGCCGGACATTCGAACGCCTCAACCGCAGCGACAGTGCGCTCTGGGGCGCGGCCATTCTGGCCGGCAGCGCGATCGGCGCATTCCCCGACATGAAGGAGACCGCCCACGCCCACGTCGCCGTCAAGGACGTCTTCCGTCCGGATGAAAAGCGCTACGCGACGTACCAGAAGTATAAGGCGCTCTATAAGGAATTTATCCCCGAGCTGCACAGCTTCTACGACCGTCTGGCAGCTATCGAAGAGGGCTGAGCATAACATAAACAAAGACGCCGCGCACCGAATGGTGCGCGGCGTTTTCCTTTTATCTGTGTGTGCCTCAGACGCAGGCGTATGCGCCGTCGATGCTCAGGACGCTGCCGGTGGCATACGGCGATTCGTCGCTGGCGAGGTAGACCGCGCCCATGGCGACCTCCTCCGGGCGGCCCATCCGCTTGAGCGGCCGGTCCTCCGACATCAGCTTGTACTGCGCGTCATAGTCCGGGGCCGCGTCCAGAATGCGCTGCACGAGCGCGGTATGCATCCGGCCTGGGCAGAGGCAGTTGGCGCGGACGCCGCGCGTGGCAAAGTCCACGGCGACGCTCTTGGTCATCATGATGATGGCCGCCTTGGATGTGTTATAGGCGATCTGGCCGGGGATGGCGATAAGACCGGCCTCAGAAGCAATATTGACGATGGAGCCGCTCTTCTGCGCGACCATCTGCGGCAGAACGGCCTGCATGCCGAGGAAGGTACCGGTCGTGTTGATGCTCATGATCTTGCAGAAATCGGCTTCGCTGGCCTGCAGGGCGTCGCCCTCCTTGAAAATGCCGGTGTTGTTGACCAGTATGTCGATGCGGCCGAATTTTGCAAGAACAGCGGCAACGGCTGCGGACCAGTCTTCCGCGCTCGTGACATTTGTATAGAGGTACAGGCACTCCGCGCCCTTCGCGCGCAGCGCATCCGCAGCGGCTTCGCCCGCCTCTCTGGCCAGATCGAGAATGACAATGCGCGCGCCCTCTTCGGCAAACTTTTCCGCGATGCTGTTGCCGAGACCGGATGCGGCGCCGGTGACGAGGCAGACTTTTCCGGATAAACGATTCATAAGCAATCCTCCTGTTTTTTACGGCGGCAGGCAGAGCCAGGCCAATACTTAAAGAAAATCAACGGTAAACACAAAGAAACAACAAGAATAATTTCAGTATATCAATGATAAAAACGGATGTCAAGAGACACGGCCAGCCCCGGATAAAAATTCGGCGGAATGCATGCTTCCGCATTCGAACGGCGGAGTACGTGTGCAATAAAAACGGAAGAATCAAGGATATTCCGGAGTAAATTGTGGAAACTGGCGAAAAAAGATTGAAAAAACAGTTGTGCAAAAAACAGAAAAAAACTCCGCGTAACGATACGCGTTTGGCAGCGGCGGAGATTCCTGCGTTGACAATCGACAGGATCGATGGTCTAATGACGATAGAATATAGAATACGAAAATACCCGATGAGCAGGGTGAGAAAGGAAGTACAAATGAATCAGCGTGAAACGGTATCGGAAAAGACGATCCTCGGCATTGATCTTGGAACCTCCAGCGTGAAGGTGATGCTGCTCGACCCGCAGAGCGGCGTTCTTGGCACGGCGGCGCGGGAGTACGGCGTGGATATCCCGACGTTCGGCTATGCCGAGCAGCGCCCGGAGACGTGGTGGGCCATGACGGTGGAGGCGCTGCAGGAGCTGCGTGCGCAGCTGCCGCAGGCCTATGCTGCCGTCTGCGCCATCGGCCTTTCTGCACAGATGCACGGACTGATCACGGTCGACGCGAACGGCGATCCGGTGCGTCCGGCGATGATCTGGCTGGATCAGCGCTCGCAGCAGGAGCTTGCGGAGATCTCGCAGCAGATGACGTTTACGGAAATGAAGGAGATCTTCCACAACCGCGTGTTTACGGGCTTCCTGTTCCCGTCGCTGCTGTGGGTAAAGAAGCACGAGCCGGAGAAGTATGACCGGATCGCGGCCGTCATGCTGCCGAAGGATTTCATCCGCCTGAAGCTGACCGGCTGCGTGGGGACGGACGCGTCCGACGCCTCGGCCTCCTGCCTTGGTGCGACGAGCAGGCGCGACTGGGCATGGGAGATCATCGACCGCTTCGGCCTGCGCCGGGAGATCTTCCCGCCGGTGCATGAGGCCACGGAGATCGCCGGGCATACGACCGCCGTCTGCGCGGCCCAGACCGGCCTGAAGGAAGGTATCCCTGTCGTATTCGGCAGCGCCGACCAGCCTGCGCAGGGCGTCGGCAACGGTCAGATCACCGAAGGAACCGTCATCTGCAACATCGGCACGGGCGGCCAGATCTCGGCCTATTCCGCGGAAGCCAAATACGACCCGCAGCTCCGCATCCACACCTTCGGTCACGCGATCAACCGCGGCTACACGATCTTCGGCGCGACGCTCTGCGCCGGTATGTCGCTCAAATGGCTGCGGACAAAGATCCTGGAGAACCCGTCCTACGATGCAATCAACGAGATGGCCGCCCAGATCGCCCCGGGCAGCGACGGCCTTCTGTATCTGCCGTATCTCAGCGGCGAGCGGACGCCTCTCATGAACCCGTCGGCCAGCGGCCTGTTCTGGGGACTGCGGCTGGGACATGATAAGCGGCATATGATCCGCGCGGTCATGGAGGGAATCACATTCTCGCTGAAGGACTCCATGCAGATCTTCGAGGAGAACAACATTCCCATCACCGGCGTCATTGCCTCGGGCGGCGGCTCCAACAGTCCGCTCTGGCTGCAGATGCAGGCGGATATCTTCGGCCGCCCGGTCCGCCGCTCCTTGGTGCGCGAGCAGGCGTGCCTCGGTGCGTGCATCGTCGCGGGCGTCGGAACAGGCACGTTCTCCAGCATTCAGGAGGCCTGCGGCCGCTTCTCCCAGCTCGATACGCGTGTGTATGAACCGAACCCGGAGACGGTCGAGATCTATCGCCGCGCGTATGCGAATTACCGGGCGGTCGTGGAAACAAACGTGCCGTTGATGAAAGAAAATTGAGCAAACGTTTATAAAACGCGAAATTCACAAACAAATAGAAAGAAACAATGGCAGCCGGAACCCGCTGCGGCTGACAGAAAAAACGGACAGCTTTCGCACAGAATATATCAAAAAACAGCATGAGATATGCCGAAAAGCATATGCATGTTCACGGAAAAGCCGGCGGAATCGCCAGAAAATACGCGGGATTCGCGAAAAAACGAAACTGTCATTTTTGACAAAAACGGGCGCTGCGAATTGATGCAATTCAACAAAAAGTACAAGCAAACAGCAAATGTTATTGATTTTTCTGTGAGAATGACTATAATGAAATTAGCCAATCGGACAGCAGTTTTCAATTGTTTCCCTGACGCTTGGAACGTACAAAGACATCAAACAACGGGTAACAAAAGAAAACGAAAATATTCAGCAAACGCCCAAGAATCAAACCAGAAAAGACCGTCCATCGCAAATGACGTCTTTTGTGATTTCTGAAAACGGAGGAGTTTTGAAATGAAATCCATCAATGAGAAGCTGAGCCAGAAGGGCAAGGTCGTCATTGTCACCGGCGGCTACCGCGGGATCGGACTTTCCATCGCGCAGAATTTCGCGCAGGCCGGTGCGGCGCTTGCGATCTGCGGCAGAAACACCAAGGCCGGTGAAGCTGCCGCCGAAAAGTTCCGCGCCGAGGGCATTAACTGCAAATTCTATACGGCTGACGTCACCAACTGCGCCGACATCGAACGCTTTGTCGCCGATGTCGCCCGCGACTTCGGCAAGATTGACGTCCTGATCAACAACGCAGGTATTACCGATCATACTCCCGCCGAGGAAGTGACGCAAGAGGCCTATGACCAGCTGATGAACACGAACGTCAGAGGCGCGTTCTTCATGAGCGGCGCAGTCGCCAAGCACATGATCGCCAACAAGATCAAGGGCAGCATCGTCACTGTCTCCTCCATGAGCGCCTTCGTCGTCAACATCCCGCAGCGCCAGCTGACCTACAACATGTCCAAGGCTGCGCTGTGCGCCATGACGCAGGGCATGGCCGTGGAATGGGCCGAGCACGGCATCCGTGTGAACGCCGTCTGCCCCGGCTATATCGAGACCGAAATGCTCGTTGAGGATCTTGCCCAGCAGTGGCGCAGCATGACCCCGATGGGCCACTTCGGCCAGACCGACGATGTCGGTGCGCTGGTATTGTTCCTTGCGTCCGACGCGGCGGCCTACATGACCGGCTCCAGAGTCGTCATCGACGGCGGCTACAGCTGCATTTGAGATCGCAACGACAACACGTTATAATTTTGAAGGAGGCTTTTTCATGAAATTCGGTGCATATTTCGCTTATTGGGAAAAAGAATGGGACGCAGATTACATGCGGTACTGCCAGAAGTTTGCGGACATCGGCTTTGATGTTCTCGAGGTCAGCGGTGCAGGTCTGTATGAGATGAACGAGCAGCAGCTGATCGCCCTCAAGGACGAAGCTGCACGCTGCGGCGTCAAGCTGACCGGCTGCATTGGCTTTGCCAAGGAATGTGACGTTTCCTCCGAGGATCCCGCGGTCCGCGCAGCAGGCATTGCCTATGCCAAGCGCCTGTTCGACCACATGCACATCGCCGGCATCGACCGTCTGAGCGGCATCATCTATTCCTACTGGCCGTTCGACTACACCCAGAAGTTCAGTAAGCCCGTCATGCGCGCCAATGCGCTCGAGAGCGTCCGCATCCTGGCCGACTATGCTGCACAGTATGACATCCTGATGAACCTCGAGGTCGTCAACCGCTTCGAACATCCGCTGCTCAACACCGCGGCCGAGGCTGTCGCCTTTGCCAAGGACGTTGACCGCCCGAACGTCAAGATCCTGCTCGATACCTTCCACATGAACATCGAAGAGGACACCTTCCGCGACGCCATCCTCTGTGCCGGCAAGTATCTCGGCCACTTCCACATCGGCGAAGCCAACCGCAAGGTTCCCGGCAAGGGCCACATCGCGTGGAAAGAGATCGGCGAGGCCCTGCGTGAGATCGGCTTTGACGGCTGCGTCGTCATGGAGCCGTTCGTCAAGGAAGGCGGCCAGGTCGGCGCCGACATCAAGGTCTGGCGTGATCTGTCCGACAACGCGGACGAGAAGAAGCTCGACGAGGATATCAAGGGCGCCCTGCAGTTCGTCAAGAGTGTATTCTGATCCAAAACAACAAAATAACAAGTTTCCCGCAACCCGATATGGCCGTCTGTAAAGACGTACATATATATAATGATTGGAGGATATGAAAATGTTCAAAAAAGTCATCGCGCTGCTTCTTGCTCTGGCGATGGTAGCTTGCATGCTTGTTGGCTGCGCCAGCAAGGACACGGCTGCTGACACCACCGACAAGACCGAGACCCCGGCAGCTGACACTGCCACGACAGACACCGCTGAGGCTCCCGCCGATACCGCTGATACCAGTGATACCCAGGAAGTCATCAAGCTGAAGTTCGGCTACGCGCCCCCCAACGTTACGGAAGTCTTTATGTCCTGCGAAGAGTACCTGAAGAAGGCTGTCGCTTCCGCCAACGAGTCCGGCCTTTTTGACATCGAGCTGATCTGCGCTGAGCCGACCGGCAACGAGACCAACTACGAATCTCAGGTCACCAACCTCGAAAACCTGCTCGCACAGGGCTGCGACGCGATCTTCTGCTCTCCCGGCTCCGAGGATGCCTGCCACAACGTCTTCGAAGAGATCAACCAGGCAAACGTTCCTCTGATTCTGTTCAACATCATTGAAGCTCCCGAAGGCATCGACGCTTACATTGTCGGTTTCGACAATGAGCAGGCTGGCGCCGTCAGCGGCTACGCATTCCTCGACTACTACGGTGGCCCCGGCGTCATGGGCACCGGCGAAATGGTCGACGTAGAACCGGGCACCAAGCTGAACCTCGAGTGGTGGGAGAACCTGTACAAGGACTTCGACTACAGCCAGATCGAAGACGTCTCTGTCGGCATCATCTCCGGCATTGAAGGCTCCATCTACACCATTGAGCGCAACGACGGCTTTACTAATGTTGTTACGCAGTCCCCGAACGTCAAGATCGCTGCTACCCTGAACGGCGACTGGGACCGCGCGACCTCTCTGGCCGCTGCTGAGAACATCCTGCAGGCCAACGACATCGACGCTTTCTTCGCAATGTGCGGCGAGAGCGAGATGGCTGCTACCGTTGCTGTTGAGAACGCCGGCAAGACCGACGAAGTCATGGTCTTCGGCAACGACGGCACCAAGGAGACCATCCCGACCATCGTTGCAGGCAAGATCACTGCTGAGACCTGGCACGGCTTCCCCGAGTGGGGCTGGTACGGTGTTGAGACCGCTGTCCGCCTCTGCCTCGGCCTCGAGTGCGAGTCCTTTATCGACATCGGCCCGAGAACCCTGTACGCAGGCAACGCGGAATCCTTCCTGAACCCCGAGTTCGACGCGATCGACTGGGCTGGCATGGTTGCAGAAGCCAAGGGCTAAGCTCCTGTACTGAGCAATCGATAGGATACCTTATACTGGAAGTACATATTCCGCTTCGGCGGAATATGTACTTCCAAGTCAAATCTCAGGAGATAAGAATATGAGTGATACTGTATTGGAGATGAAAGGCATCAGAAAGTCGTTCGGTGCGACGCATGCCTTGAAGGATGTCAGCTTCACTGTTGAAAAAGGCGAAGTCCATATGCTGCTCGGCGAAAACGGCGCCGGTAAGTCTACGCTCATGAAGATTCTCGCCGGCTCTTTGGCAGCGGATGCAGGCAGCATCTATTGGGAAGGGAAAGAGATCGAAATTACAAGCCCGTCGGTCGCACGGAACCTCGGCATCAGCATGGTTTATCAGGAGCTGGCGCTGGTCGGTACCATGACCGTCATGGAAAATATTCTGATGGGCGATATGAACTGCCTTGGCAAGACGAATATTCTTGACAAGGGCGCGTGCAGAAAGCGCGCAAAGGACGTCCTTGACCGCGTCGGCCTCGGCAATCTGAGCATGGATGCGGTCGTGGATACGCTGAGCCTCGGCGTCCGGCAGCTGATCGAGATCGCAAAGGGCCTGTCCGGCAACGCAAAGCTCCTGATTTTGGATGAACCAACTTCCGCACTGACAGAGACGGAAGTTGATAACCTGTTTGGGATTATTGAAGGCCTCCAGAAGGAAGGCATTTCCTTCATCTTTATCACGCACAAGCTCGAAGAAGTCTTCCGCATCGGCTCTCGCGTCTCGATCCTGCGTGACGGCGAGGTCATCGGCGAAACAAAGCCGATCGGGGAAGTGGAAGAGAACGACATGATCACCCGCATGGTCGGCCGTGAGATCACCGAGTTCTATCCGAAGGAATACAACACCAAAGACGACGGCGAAGTGCTGATGGAAGTGAACGGCCTCACAAACTACAAGTACTTCCATGATGTCAGCTTCAAGGTCAAAAAGGGCGAGGTGCTGGGTCTGGCCGGTCTGGTCGGCAGCGGCACGACGGAGATCGTCGAAGCGATCTTCGGCCTCAAGCGCATCGACGAGGGCAGCATCACCTTCCTCGGCAAGCCGTATGAAGCGCCCGCACCGTACAAATCCCTGCGCCGCGGCATCGGCATGCTGGCCAAGGACAGAAAGCACAGCCTGCTCCTGCATATGCCGATCTACTGCAATATCGCACTGTCCAATGCCTACGATTTTGTACGCTTCAAAATCGTGCGCCTGCAGAAGAAGGAGCGCACGGAATCCGAGATCTATGCAAAGAAGCTCCGCCTGAAGGCAGCTTCCGTGCAGCATCTGGCCTCGTCGCTCTCCGGCGGCAACCAGCAGAAGGTCGTTATCTCCAGACTGCTTTGCGCAAAGTGCAAGTTGTTTATTATGGACGACCCCACCCGCGGCATCGACGTTGGCGCGAAGATCGACGTGTACAATGCGATCAACGAGCTGACCGCTGAGGGCAATTCCGTTATCTTGATTTCTTCACAGCTTCCTGAACTGCTTGGCATTTCCGACCGCATTCTGGTCGCCAGAGACGGCACCATTGCCGGTGAATTTGATGCACGCAGCTGCACACAGGAAGAAATTATGAGTATTATCGCAGGAGGAGAAAAACATGAATGACCTTGCTATGAAACGAGTAAAGCGCCTGACAAGACTGCAGCGGTTCAGCCCGATCGCGATCTTCCTGGCTCTGTTTATCATCATGACAATCGTCAGCCCCACGTTCCTGCAGCGGGCGAGCGTGATGAACCTTCTGAAGCAGTGCGCGGTCTACGGCATCCTCGCCATCGGCGAGACCTTCGTCATCATGACCGGCGGCATTGACCTTTCCGTCAGTGCGGTCTGCGGCTTTACCGGCTGCTTCGTGTCCTATCTGAATGCGAATGCCGGCATGAGCGCTGGCGTCGCGATCCTGCTCGGCCTGATCGTCGCGCTGGTCGTCGGTCTCATCAACGGTGTTCTGACTGCGATCGTCGATATCCCGGACTTCATCGCTACCCTCGGCACCCAGACCATCCTGAGCGGCCTTGCGCTGCTCATCACCGGCGGTCTGTCCATCACCGGCATTTCGAAGACCATCACCGTCGTCGGCGGCAAGTCCGGCTTCGGCATCGGCTTCCCGTTCGCATCGCTGACCTTCCTCATCATCCTTCTCATTGCATGGTTCCTGCAGGAGAAGACCACGCTCGGCAGAAATATCCTCGCCATCGGCGGCAACAAGGAAGCGGCCCGCGTCTCCGGCGTCCGGATCGTTGCTACGAAGATCATTGCCTGTGTCCTGTCGGCGATTTTCTCCGCCATCGGCGGCATGGTCCTGATCGGCCGTCTGAACTCCGCAAACGCTCTGATGGGCGGCGGCTATGAGCTGGATGCCATCGCCTGCGTCGTTATCGGCGGTACCTCCATCAACGGCGGCCGCGGCAAGATGCTCGGCACGCTCATCGGCGTTCTCACCATGGCTACTATCAACACCGGCATGGACATGGCCGGCCTCGCGAGCTACTATCAGGATATCATCCTCGGCATCGTCATCGTCCTCGTTCTTGCGATGGACTGCACGATCCGTAAGAAGCTCTCCGACGGCTGAGCCGTATAAAACCAGAAACTTCAAACTGCTTGCATACGCCAAATACAGGTCCCTGTATTTGGCGTATGTGTCTGTCAGTACCTGCTGCGGCAGGATGCAAAGAAAGGGAGGCTGCATATGGGCTTTGATAAGAAACAAACAGATGCCTTTGCCATTCAGATCCGGAAAAACGCCATGCGCGCCATCGCGGCGAAGGGCAACGGCCACGTCGGCGGCGCGCTGTCCATCGCGGATCTGCTGGCCGTTCTGTATCACGATGTGATGCATGTGGATCCCAGGGATCCGGCCATGCCGGACAGGGATGTGATCGTCATCTCCAAGGGGCATGCCGGCCCTGCCATGTACGCCACGCTGGCGCTGAAGGGTTATTTTGATCTGGACATCCTCGATACGCTCAATCAGAACGGCACGATCCTGCCCAGCCATACGGATCGCCTGAAAACGCCGGGCGTCGACATGACGACCGGCTCTCTGGGACAGGGCGCTTCGCTGGCCGCCGGCGCCGCGCTTGCGGATAAGCTGGACGGCAAGAAGAATTATACCTATCTCATCCTCGGCGACGGCGAGCTGGACGAGGGACAGGTGTGGGAGAGCGTGCTGTTCGCCGCACAGCGGAAGCTGAACCATCTCATCACCTTTGTCGACGCAAACGGAAAGCAGCTGGACGGCACGACGGACGAGGTCTGCGCGCTGGGCGATATCGCCGCGAAATTTGCCGCGTTCGGCTACAAAACCATCGACGTGGCGGACGGCAACGATACGCAGCAGATCTATGATGCCATCCTCGCGGCCAAACAGGAGCAGACCAGACCGGTCGCCGTCATCCTGCATACCGTCAAGGGCGCGGGTGTCCAGCTGTACGCATCGATGAAGAACTGCCATTCGCCCAAGGTCAGCGCCACGGATTATGCCGCTGTGCTTGCGGATCTGGAGGAGCAGGAAAGGAGGCTCGGCCTGTGATGACGACGGTACGGAAAAGTGAGCTGGAGCTGAGAAAGGTTCTGGCGAAAACATTGCAGAAGCTTATGACGGAGAACCGGGACGTGGTCTATCTGGAAGGCGATCTTGCCGGCGCGATCAGCACGGACGGGCTGTTTGCCGTCTTCCCGGAGCAGGCGTTTGACGTCGGCATCATGGAGGCCAATATGGTCGGCGCGGCTGCGGGCATGTCCATTCGCGGAAAGATCCCCTTTGTCCACAGCTTTGGCACGTTCGCTTCGCGCCGCTGCGCGGATCAGGTCTTCCTGTCCGGCTGCTACAACCATGCGAACGTCCGCGTGCTCGGCTCCGACCCCGGCGTGACGGCCGAGGCCAACGGCGGCACGCATATGCCGTTTGAGGACATGGCTACGTTCTGCGCCTATCCGCAGATGACGATCCTGGATATCGCGGAGCCGCAGCTGCTGCAGTTTGTGCTGGAGCAGAGCGCGAAGACCTACGGCATGTACTATATCCGCTTCCCGCGCAAGGGCAATACGGCCTATTACGCGGAAAACGAGACGTTCGAGATCGGTAAGGGCAAGCTCCTGCGCGAGGGCATCGACGTGACGCTGGTCGCGTCCGGCGTAGAGGTGCCGCAGGCACTGGCCGCCGCGGATCTGCTGGCCGCGGACGGGATCTCGGCCGAGGTCCTTGACATGTTCACGGTCAAGCCGATCGACGAGACGCTCGTCTGCGCGAGTGCGGGCAAGACCGGGGCGGTCGTAACGGCAGAGAACCATTCGGTGAACGGCGGTCTCGGCAGCGCGGTCGCGGCTGTGCTGGCGGAGAATCTACCGGTCCCCATGTACCGCATCGGCGTGCGGGAGCAGTTCGGCGAAGTCGGCGATGCGGCTTACCTCAGCTGCAAGTTTGGCATTGACGCACAGGCCATCGCGGATGCGGCCCGGAAAACGGTCGCGCGCAAGCTCGCCTGAATTTCATAGTGTTCGGAGATCCCCGCGGGTGCATGCAGGTGTACCTGCGGGGATTTTTTTTGGCATTGTGAAATTGAAATTTCATAAAACGGCGTTACAACTAAATGAGAACGTAATATATTGTGTAATATACACATATAACATTAAAAATATGAAAATAAAATTGGTTTTCCTGTTGACAAATGCTGAAATTCCTGTTACCATGAGGATGAAATAATTATTTCAGATAAACGGATGCGATGAAATAATTATAACAATACGATTAAGCAAGTTGAGGAGGGAACGGTTTCATGGTGACACTGCATATGAATGTGGATCGCTGCAAGAGCTGTGGATACTGTATTCTTGCATGTCCGAGCAAAGCGCTGAAGCTGAGCGGCAGCCTGAATAAGGAGGGCTACGACGTTGTCGAGAACGACGAGTCGAAATGCACCAAATGCGGTATCTGCTACACGGTTTGCCCCGACAATGTATTTGAGCTTTACGAATAAGCGAAAGGGAGTGAGTGAACGATGAAAAAGATGTGGAAAGGGAACCATGCCATTGCGGAAGCGGCAATGCGCGCCGGCTGTGAGTTCTACGCCGGTTATCCCATTACCCCGCAGACGGAGGTCAGCGAGTATCTGTCCTGGCGCATGCCGGAGCTTGGACGCCGGTTCCTTCAGGCGGAAAATGAGATGGCGGCCGTCTACATGATCTTCGGCGCCTATGCCTGCGGCATGCGGTCGATGACCAGCTCGTCCGGCCCGGGCTTCTCGCTGAAGCAGGAAGGCATCGCGTATCTCTGCGCCAACAATTTCCCTGCAGTCATGGTCAACGTACAGCGCTGGGGTCCGGGCCTCGGCACGCTGGACTCTTCCCAGACCGACTACCTGCGCGACACGCGCGGCGGCGGCAACGGCGATTACCGCGTGATCGTGTTCGCCCCCAACAGCATTCAGGAGACCGTCGATCTCATGTACACCGCGTTCGACGTCGCTGAAAAATACAGAAACCCCGTTGAGATCCTCTCCGAGGCCGCCCTCGGACAGATGATGGAGCCGGTCGAGTTCCCGCCGTTCAAGGAGCGCAAGGAAGACCTCGGCTGGACCTTCGACGGCACCGACCGTCCGCATGGCCGCATCGACAATCCGGAGAAGCCGGACGCTCTTCGCAGAAAGGTGCAGGCCATGACGAAGAACGAGCAGCGCTGGGAGAATTATCTGGTGGAAGACGCCGACTACGTGTTTGTCGCCTTCGGCCTGCCGTCCAGAACCAGCCGCAATGCCGTTGACCAGCTGCGCGCGCAGGGCCATAAGGTCGGCCTGATCCGGCCCATCACCGTGTGGCCGTTCCCGTACGAAGCGTTCAAGGCTGTGCCGGATACCGTCAAGGGCTTTATCTCCGTCGAATCCACGGACGATGGGCAGCTGATCGAAGACGTCGCGCTGGCAGCCAAGCGGATGTGCAAGGAAAATGTCCCGGTCTACGGCCTGTTCTCCGGCCAGAAGATCCCGAAGACCAAGGAGATCATCCGGTACTTCGAGGGCATTGTCAGCGGCGAACACAAGGAGGTGTACTGATATGGCAGTCGTGAAAAAGACACCGACCATGGTGAGCATTCCCAACCATTTCTGTCCCGGCTGCGGACACGGCATTCTGAACCGTCTGATCGCCGAGGTCATTGAAGAAAAGGGCTATGAAAAGAAGACCATCCTGACGCTCGGCGTCGGCTGCTCCTGTAACATGAACGGCAGCTGGAACGGCGACAAGATCCAGACCGCCCACGGCCGCGCCGCGGCTACCGCGACCGGCGTCAAGGTCGCACGGCCGGATCTGCTCTCCATTGCCTATCAGGGCGACGGCGACGCATACGTCATCGGCCTCGCCGAGACGCTCAACGCGGCCTACCGCAACGAGCCGATCACCGTTTTTATCATCAACAACAATAACTTCGCCATGACCGGCGGTCAGATGTCCTGGACCACGATGCCCGGACAGGTTACCACGACCAGCGTCCACGGCCGCGATCCCGCCCTCACCGGTATGCCGATCCGCGTTCCGGAGTTCGCCGCGACCTTCCCCGATGTTGCCTATGTCGCGCGCGGCTCGGTCCACAGTGCGAAGGAGATCAACCGCCTGAAGGGCTACGTCAGAAACGCAATTGAGGCGCAGCTCAACGGTGAAGGCTATTCGATGGTCGAAGTCCTCTGCCAGTGCCCGACGAACTGGGGCATGAGTGTGGAGAAGTCGATCCAATGGATGAATGACAAGGTCGCGCCCTATTACACACTGGGCGAGCTGAAGGGAAGGGGGAAATAAGCATGGAGATCGTATTCGCAGGATTTGGCGGACAGGGTGTTCTGACAGCCGGTCTGATCGTAGCGGAAATGGCGCTTGAAAACGGGAAAAACGTAACATGGATGCCTGCTTACGGCCCCACGATGCGCGGCGGCAAGGCCTACAGCGTAGTCAAATACGCAGACGGGATGATCGGCGGCCCCGATATGGAGGAGCTGGATGCGCTGGTGGCCATGAACGAGCCGTCTCTGGCCTATACGGCTTATCTGAAAGAGGGCGGTCTGCTGATCGTCAACACCAACAACGTCTCCGACGATGCCGAGATCAGCGATAAATTCGACGTCTTCCGCCTGCCGTGCCTGACGCTGGCACAGGAGGCGAACAACCCCAAGGCTGCAAACATCGTTGCCATTGGCGCACTGATCGGGAAATGTGGCTTGTTCCCGGTGGAGCAGGCGAAAGCAGTCCTGAAGCAGATCTTCGTCAGTAAGGGCAAGGAAAAGTATACAGCCATGAATGAGGCGGCATTTGTCGCCGGTCTGAACGCTGTAACGGCAGACGCCTGAGGAGGCGCGCCTCCGCACAGCCGGCGGATATACAAAGCGCCGGCTGTGCGGACAAAAGCAAGGATGCGGACAAGGAGCAGACGTTTATGAACATGGAAAAACTCATGAAGCCCCGCTCGATCGCCGTTGTCGGCGTGACGGACAAGCCCGGCTTCGGGCGCGGGGCAGCCAACGGCGCGCTGATCAGCAGGATCGCCGACCGCGCCTACTTTGTACATCCCAAGCGCGAGGAGCTGTTCGGCAAAAAGTGCTGGCCGAATATCACCTCGCTGCCGGAAACGGTGGACTGCGTTGTCCTCTGCACCTCCTGCAAGACCATTCCCGGTCTTCTGACCGAGGCAGGTGAAAAGGGCATCGGCGCGGCCGTCATCTACGCCAGCGGCTTCTCGGAAGAGGGAACGGAAGAGGGCTGCGCACTGGAAGAAGAAGTCAAGCGCATCGCGGCAAAGTACGACATGTGTGTGCTTGGACCCAACTGCATGGGCTTCATCAACAACATCGAAAAGGTCAATATGTGGGGCGGCCATACGCACTGGGATCTTGACGACGATGCCCACGGCATCGCCATCATCGCGCAGAGCGGCTTCGTCTCGGCTGAGATCCTCAATACAGATTTCTTTAACGTCTCCTACGCCATCTCTTCCGGCAACGGCAATATCTGCACGCTGGAAGATTTTCTGGAATACGTCATTCTCGATGAGCGCGTGCATGTCGTCGCCCTGTATCTCGAGGGCGTCCGCAACCCGGCCCGCTTCCTCGATGCACTTAAGAAGGCGGCGGAGATGCGCAAGCCGGTCGTCATCCTGAAGGCAGGCCGCAGCGCCATCGGCGCCATCGCGGCAGCCTCGCACACGGGCAGCATGGCCGGTTCCAACAAGGCGTTTGAGAGCATTTTTGAAAAGTACGGCGTCATCGCCGCCAAAACGCTTGAGGAGTTCATGTGTCTGGCGCAGACGATGAGCGTCCTGCGCGGCAATCTGCCGCAGAAGAAGGAATACGCCGTCATCAGCTTCTCCGGCGGTGAATCCACGCTCAGCGCAGACGTAGCGGAAGAGACCGGCGTGGCGCTGGCGCAGATCAGCGACGCGACCAAGCAGGAGATCAAGAAATACATCCCCGGCTTTGCCGCAGCCAAGAACCCGCTGGACGCAACGACCAGCTTGTTCCATGACGATGAGAAGACAATCGGCATTCTTAAGGCGCTGCAGGCCGATGATTCGGTCGGCGCGATCACCATCGGCACCAACGTCAAAAAAGACGGCGACGCCACCACCAACGAGCTGTGCGGAGCCATCGCCAAGGCAAAGGCGCAGGGCGTCACCAAGCCGGTCCTTGCCATCCCGTCGCTGGAGGGCTACCGGTACCGCGAGTCCCGCCGGATCCTGGAGGACGCGGGCGTCCCGCTGATGTCCTCGATGGGAACCGCGTTCAACTGTCTGAAGCAGCTGGCCGACTTCGCGGCCTATGACTGGACGAAGCGCACGCTTACCCCCTGCGTCCCGACGAAGAAGCACAGCGGCAAGACCGCGGCTCTGTCCGAGTTTGACAGCAAGGCGCAGATGGCCGCCTACGGTGTACCCGTCCCGGCGCAGACCATCGCGCGCAGCGAAGAAGAGGCCCGCGCGGCGGCCGAGCGGATGAAAAAGCCGCTGGTCCTGAAGATCAACTCCGATGAGATCCTCCACAAGACTGACGCCGGCGGCGTCAAGCTGAACATCCATTCGGCGGACGAAGCGGCCGCGGCCTATCAGGAGATCCTTGCCAACGTCGCCAGAACGAAGCCGGGCGCCAGGACAGACGGCGTTCTGGTACAGGAGATGGCGCCGGCAGGCGTTGAGATGATCATCGGTGTGACCAAGGACAAGCAGTTCGGTCCGATGCTGCTGGTCGGCATGGGCGGCGTGTTCGTCGAGGTCTTCAAGGATGCGGCCCTGTATCCCGCGCCTTTGAACCATGACGAGGCAATCGGCATGCTGAAAAAGCTCAAGAGCTACAAGCTCCTGACCGGCTACCGCGGCGCGAAGCCGTGCGACATCGATGCGCTGGCCGATATGATGGTAAAAATCGGCGACTATGCCTGCGCGCACTGCGACGAGCTGAAGGAGCTGGATCTCAACCCCGTATTCGTATACCCGGAAGGCGAGGGCGTCTGTGCGGTCGACGCTCTGATCGTAAATGAAATCGACTGAGGAGGAAAAAGGACATGACTGTATCTACCATGACAGCCCGCCATGCGTTCGGCAAGGGCAAACCCGATCCCAGCTTCAGTTCCGCCGGCAATGCCGGAACGGCCATCGCAAAATACGGCCGTGAAAACGTTGTGGACGCCACGCTTGGCGTTCTGAAGGACGACAACGGCGAGTTTTTGTCGCTGCCGACCGTCGAAAAGGTCTACCGGTCTTTGCCGGCAGACGAGCTGATGGACTATGCGCCCATTGAGGGGCTTGCATCGTTCCTCGAGGCGGCCAAGGAATTTGTCTTCCAGGGCCACCAGCCCCGCGGGACCTATACCACAGGCGTCGCCACCATGGGCGGCAGCGGCGGCATCCGCCATATGATCTATAACTACGTCGACGAGGGCGAAAGCTTCCTGATCCCGACGTGGCACTGGGGCCCGTACCGCGAAATGGCGACCGAGTACCACCGCAACTGGGTCATGTACGATATGTTCGACAAGAACGACAAGTTCAACATTGCCGGCATGAAGGAAAAGGCGCTGGAGATCCTTGCCAAGCAGGACAGCCTCATGGCGATCTTCAACACGCCGGCCAACAACCCCTCCGGCTACAGCATGACGGACGAGGACTGGAAGGAAGTCACCGACTTCTTCCGTGACTGCGCCAAGGACACCGGCAAGAAGATCATCATCCTCTGGGATATGGCCTATATCGACTATGCCGGCGATCCGGACGAGACGCGCGACTTCCTCAAGTATTTCGAGGATATGCCCGAAAACATCCTGACGGCCATTGCTTTCAGCATGTCCAAGGCCTTCTCGGTCTACGGTATGCGCGGCGGCGCGCTGTTCTGCCTGACGACGGTCAAGCAGATCGCAGACGAATTTGAGCAGGTCAACACCTACTCCAACCGTACCACGTGGTCCAACGGCGCGCGCGGCGTGCAGAAGATGCTCGTGGAGATCATGACGCATCCGGAGATCAAAGAGCAGATCGACCGTGAGCGCAACGAAGCGAGCCGGATGCTTGCAAAGCGAGCCGAGGTTTTCCTGAAGGAAGCGGACGAAGTCGGTCTCTACCATCTGCCGTATCAGGCCGGTTTCTTCATCACCGTCCCGGCCAAGGACACCGCAGGCCTTGCCGCAAAGCTGGCCGAACGCAACATCTTTGTAATCCCGCTGGCGAAGGCGATCCGCTTTGCCATCAGTGCAGTCCCGAGCCGCCAGATCCCGGGTCTTGCCACTGCCGCAAAAGAGCTGTTCGCCGGACATGAGCCGGATTAACGTATCCCCAGGCGATCATCCTTATCCATTCGCTCCGCAAACCCAGCTGTATGAAACAGAATCTGAACTGTGAAGTAAGAGAGGAGATCAAACCATGGATCCAAGACTATCAATTGCAATCATAGCGGTCGTTTATCTCGGCGCGCTGCTCGGCGTCGGCTTCTGGGCGCAGAAGCGGGCAAAGAAAGCGAGTGACTTCCTTGTTGCCGGCCGAAAGCTCGGTACCCTGATGTGCGCATGTACCATCGCGGCCGTCCAGATCGGCGCCGGCGTTGTCGTCGGCGGCGCAACGAATGGCGCGACCTACACCGGCGTCTGGCCCGGCATGTACTATTCCCTCGGCTGCGGCCTCGGCTGCATCCTCGCCGGCATTTTTATCGCGCCGAGAATGCGCGATGTACAGGCCGTCGTCCCCATGGACTACTTCGAAGCCCGTTTTGGCTCCTACAAGATCATGCGCTTCTGGGCATGGCTGAGCAACGTCCCGAGCCTTCTCGGCATCTTCGTTGCACAGCTGCTTGCCTGCGGCAGCATTCTGCAGGCATTCGGCATCCCGTTCTGGATCGGCGTCGTTGTCTGCGCGATCATCATCCTGATCTACGCTTCGATGGGCGGCATGTGGTCCGTCGTCGTCGGCGACACCATCAACATTGCGGTCATCATGATCGGCATCCCGGTCGCTGCGATCGTTGCGCTGACCAAGCTTGGCGCGACCGGCGTCAACCCCATCAGCACGGTCTTCCTGACCCCGATCATCCCGCAGGGCCTGCTTTCCAAGTGCATCTACGCAGTTGCACCGATGCTCGTCTCGATCGGAGTGAGCTATGACGCGTTCCTGCGTTATCAGTCCGCCAAGGACGTCCACGCGGCGCGCTGGGGCTGCATCTGGGGCGGCATCATCACAATCTTCGTCGGCACCATGGCTTCCGCCATCGGCGTCAGCGGCAAGCTCCTGAACCCCGCTGCGGACGCAGGCAGCATCTTCGCTTCCACGGTCTCCAGCACGATGTCTCCGATTTTTGCCGGTATCGTTGTGACTGCCGTTCTGGCGGCGGCCATGTCCAGCGGCAACGGCCTTCTCATCTGCCTCGGCGCTTCGTTCTCCCGTGACTTCTATAACAAGATCCTCCATCCCGATAAGGAAATGGATGATCTGCCTAAGACGAAGACCATCGCACAGGTCACCATTGTTTTGGCCTGCCTTGTCGGTATCTTCTTCGCGTTCAAGATGACGAACGTCCTCGACGCCATCATCCTGTTCAACTATCCGTACATGGGCAGTATGCTGGTTCCGCTGTACGGCGCGCTGCTGTACAAGAACGCAACGATCAAGGGCTGCTTCTGCGGCATGATTGGCGGCGCGATCGTCGGTACCGTCTGCTTCCTTGCCGGTATCCCCAGCCCGATCCAGGGCCTGTTCAACCCCGACATGGGTCTGTTCCTTGCCTACGCTGTCGCGCTCATCCTGATGGTCGGCGTCAGCTCCTTCGACAAGAACAAGAGCCCCATGGTCAAGATGCAGCAGGCTGCGGGTGATGCGAAAAAGTAAGCGTCCCTGCTGAACGCTTCCTCATTATCTTTCTTTTCCTATCATCTCTCTTTCCCAAAACAATTTCCTCAGTCTTTCCGCAGTACCTCAGCAGGAAACCCGCTGGCGGCAGCAATGCCGCCAGCGTGGCTTTCGCATAATCCTGACACCAAGGGAGGTTTTCCATGAAAAAGACAAAACTGTTTTACGGCTGGATCCTGTGCCTGACCGGCACGCTGATGCTGATCGGCGGATCCGGTATCGTGGTCAACTGTGCGGGCCAGTTCCTCGTGCCTGTCACGCAGGCGCTGAACGTCACGCGAAGCCAATTTTCACTGTATACCTCCATGGTGTCGGTCTCCTCCATGATCTTCTGCCCGCTGCTGGGCAAGTTCTATGAAAAATGGAAGCCGCACCACATCACCATCTTCGGCGGCCTGTTCATGGCCGCGGCGTGGACAGGACTGTCGTTCGCGCGGAGCATCTGGCAGTTCTACGTGCTGGGCTTCATGATCGGCATTGGCTCGTCCATGTGCGGCATGGTGTCGGTCAATATCCTGATGAACAACTGGTTCCAGGCCAAAAAGGGAACGGCGATGGGCATCGCCCTGACCGGCACGGGCATCGGCAGCATGATCTTCAACCCCGTTGCGCAGAAGCTGATCGCCAACCTCGGCTATCAGGCGGCATACCGGATCCTCACGGGCTGCATGCTCCTGTGCATGCTGCCGCTGTTCTTCCTCTATTGCTTCAAGCCGGAGGAGAAGGGGCTGGTCCCGCTCGGTGCGGGGACCGGCGCCGGCGG
This sequence comes from uncultured Oscillospiraceae bacterium, assembly GCA_934613505.1. Lineage (GTDB taxonomy): Bacteria > Bacillota > Clostridia > Oscillospirales > Oscillospiraceae > CAG-170. The sequence goes on from CAKTTB010000003.1 coordinate 38,563, forward strand.
CAAGGGCCGCGGCACAGACGGCATTCTCCGCAGAGAAGCCATGAAGCAGCCGGCCTTCTGGGCGGTGTGCTATGTGGTCTTCGGCCTGAGCGTCAGCTCCATGGGTCTGTTCAACCACATGCAGGCGCATCTGCAGGGCATCGGCTATACGGCCGCGGCGGCGTCTTTGTACCTGAGCTCTCTGAGCCTCGGCATGACGGCGGCGAAACTGCTGTTCGGCTGGCTCAACGACAAGATCGGCGTGCGCTGGAACTTCCTTGCCATGACGCTCCTGTCTCTCACGGGCATCATCCTGCTGCTCGTTTCGCGCAGCCCGGTGCTGACGGTCATCGGCGTCATGCTCTTCGGCGTCGGCGCAGCGTCTCCGTTCGTCCTGACGCCGCAGCTGACCATCCGCCTCTTCGGCGGCCGCGATTTTGCAAACCTCTATGGGACCATCAATGTGTTCCAGTTCCTCGGCCCGGCGCTCGGCCCGGTGATCTCCGGCGCGATCTATGACCGGACCGGAAGCTATACCACGGCCTTTGTGTTGTACGCCTGCGTGTTGGCCGTTGCGATCGTGATCGGCATGCTTCTGCTCCGCCGCGGCGCGTCTGAACGGGCGCAGGCCTGAAACAAGCTGGAAAATTTGAAATTAACAGAAAATTTATAGATTTTCCTTGCATTTTTGTGCTGATAAACAGTATAATGTTATAAAAATTCGGAAATGAGAACGGAAGATCTATGAAGCAGTTAACAGAACAGATGCAGCAGGCGAACCTGTCTGAAAAGGAACAGGCCGTCATGGAAAAGATCCTCAGCAACATCAGCAATACCGTCTTTCTGAGCGGCGCACAGCTGGCGGAGTATTGCGACGTCTCCGCACCCTACATCACCCGCCTTGTCCGGAAGCTCGGCTATACGAAGTTTTCCGAGTTCAAGGAGGTCCTGAGTGAGCGGTACCGCCGCGCGACGTCTCCGTATGATATGTTCCAGAACTTTTCGGATGAAAGCGGGATCACCGATGTCGTCAAAGAGTCGGTGCTGCAGGACATCGGAAATATCACCGCAATGGAAAAGCTGCTGGACGTGAGTGTGCTTGACCGTGCGGTGGACGCGATCGACCGCTGCAGCACGGTCTACGGCGTGGCCATGTTTGCCAGTGAGGTTGCCATTCACATGCTGGAGCATTATCTCTGGCGTCTGAATAAGCCTTTCATCGAGGCGACCGGCATCGGTCTGTCCAAGAAGATCGAGTTCAGCGGCATCGGCTCGGATGACGTTCTGATCGCCTTCAGCAGCCAGCGCGTTCTGAAGGAGGTCCGCGACGCGGCAGTCACGGCGCGCCGGCGCGGCACGACAGTCATCGCCATCACCGACAATGCGGCCAACCCGCTGGCCTGCGCCAGCGATCTGGTGCTCCTGGCCCCGGTCACCGGCGTCTCGGTCGACTATACGCACGTGGCGACACTGGCCATGATCAACCTGATTATCAACAGCCTTGCCCGGAAAAATCCGGAGCAGGTCCGCAGCCACCTCAGCCGCGAGGTCGACAACTGCAGCAGCCGCGAGCTGTTCTGCCTGTAAAAAATACAAGATCCGACGGCCCGATGCCGTCGGATCTTCCTTTTATATTCCCAGGATCCGCTTTGCGTTGCCGCCGAGGATCTTGACTTTGTCCGCCTCGCTGAGCGGCAGCTGCCGGATGCGCCGCAGATCCTTCTGCGGGTTGCCCCACGGACAGTCCGTGCCGAACAGGATCCGGTCCGCGCCGAAGGCCTGCACCATGGCTACGAAGGCTTCGTCGCTGAGCATGCTATAGTCCTCACCGGCGGCTGCTTCACGCGGCGTGATCGGTCCGAGACTGAACGAGGTGTCGAGCAGGGCGGAGGTGTCGGCAAGAAGCTCCGGGACCTCGTCCCAGCAGCGCCAGCCGCCCATATGCGCCAGCACGAGCGTGACTGGCCCGACCTGCTGCAGCGCGCGGCGAGCCTTTTCCGGCGTGCAGTGCGTGCAGCCGGGGAAGCCGATGTCATAGCCTGCATGCGTGACAACGATCAGGCCGAGCGCACCGGCGCGCTCAAGGATCCGGAGGTATTTCGGGTCGTCGAGCGGTGTGTTCTGATAGGCCGGGTGAATCTTGACTCCGCGCAGCCCCAGCGCCTTGATCCGGTCCAGCTCCTGCCGCCAGTCGGGGCAGTCCGGGTGGATGCAGCCGAACGAGAACAGATTCGTGACAAAGACGTGTACATTGTGCGCCGCGGCTGCTTCGTTGATATGCGGTACCTGCTCCGGCTTCGTCGCAACGGGCAGGACGATGGAGCGGTCGACGCCTGCCGCACGCTCCGCGAGCAGCAGCCCGCCGGGCGTTCCGTTGGAAAACGGAGTGAGATTGCCCTGACGGCTCAGCCTCTCGATGGCTGCCGCGGCGATCTGATCGGGAAAGGAATGCGTGTGAAAATCAATAATCATGCGGACCTCTGCTGTATGATGCGGATGCTTACGACTGACCGGGCGCGTTCTTGTGCCACTGGAATTTGCTTTCCGTTCCGTGCAGCAGCCGGCCGATGTTGGCGCGGTGCGCCCAGATCACAAGCGCCGCGATGCACACGGCGAGGACGATCACCGTCGGATGGCCCCAGTAGAAAATGACGGTCGTGATGGGAAAGCTGAACGCTGCGGTAACAGAGCCGAGGGACACATATCTTGTTGTCAGCCAGATGAGCAGGAACAGCCCCCAGCCGACCGCGGCGATCCGCCAGTCGAGCAGCAGAAGCAGCGTCCCGCTGCAGAGAATACCCTTGCCGCCGCGGAACGAATAGAATGCAGGAAAAATATGGCCGATGATGCAGAACAGGGCGGAGAAATATTCGCCTTCCAGCCGCAGACCGAGATATTCCCCAAATACGATTGAGCCGAGCTTGACCGCGACGAACGCCTTGAGCATATCGACCAGAATGACGCAGATCGCGTATTTCCCGCCGAAGGTGCGGTAGAAATTCGTCAGTCCGGCGTTATGGCTGCCGTGCTTGCGCACGTCATCCTTGAAAAAGAGAAACGAGGTGATGATCGCACCGTTGCAGCAGCCGGCCAGATACGAACCCGCCGCGACGCAGATCATCAGTGCGATGGACGACAGAGTCAATGTTTGCATAAAAAAACCCCCAAATACGCAGATAAGAGTATTTTACAGAAGGTCTCGCTCAGATGCAAGCGAAAAATCAGGATTCCGGACAGGATCGGGAAACTGTACAAAATGCGGCGGCATTCCATGTCAGTCTCGTGGAATGTGCCGGAGTACGGAATGGCTAAGGATTGCACTTTTCCGCAGAACGTGGTATGATAAGACGAATTTCAATTCGGAGAGGATCTATGAAACGGGAAAAGCTTCTCCGCACAGGCATTACGGTGATTTTTGTCCTGCTCGCGGTGTTTTTGGTCTATCTTGTCGTCCGGCAGACCATGCCGGATATCATTCCGCTGCTGAAGTCCGGCGATGAGGCCGCACTGGAGGCGTATCTGAGCCGCGACATGTCGCCCAGCGGCATTCTGTACATGGCGCTTCTGCAGATGGTGCAGGTCTGGTCGATCGTCATTTCCGGTGTGATCGTCAATGTGGCGGCCGGCGTTGTGTATGGCGTCTGGCGCGCGTTTGCGATCTGCCTTCTGTCGTCTTCTCTGGCGCACGGCATCAGCTTTACGCTCTATCAGCGCCTCGGCAAGTATCTTGATAAGCTTCTGCCGGAGTCTGCTGGCTCTGCAAAGCTGGATGTTGTTGCAAAATCGGAGCATCCGGCCTATATGGTCGTCACGCTCTGCTTCATCCCGCTGATCCCGAACGGCGTCATTCCGATCGCGGCCAGCCGCTCAAGGCTCAAGCCGTGGGAGTTCACGCTCTCCATGTTCTGCGGCAGCGCGTTCGGCACGTTTGTCTACTGCTGGCTCGGCAGCAACATCCTGCACGGCGACTGGGCCGGTTCTGCGGCGCTGATCGTCCTGATGCTGGCCGTCGCGTTTTTTATGTGGAAATTCCAGAAGCAGATCCTTGCTTTTGTCACAAAACATATACCGAAAGGGGACAGACACCATGTTTCGTAAGGCTTCCGCGCACGACCTTGACGCGGTCGTGTCGATCTACGACAAGATCCATGCCCGGGAGGATGCCGGTCTGACCACGATCGGCTGGATCACCGGCGTGTATCCCATCCGGCAGGATGCGCAGGAGGCGCTTGCGCGGGGCGACCTGTATGTCTATGAGCAGGACGGCCGCGTCGTGGCCTCCGGCATCATCAACCAGCGGCAGGTGGACGTCTATGCGGACGGAAACTGGCTGTTTTCTGCACCGGACGATAAGGTCATGGTGCTGCACACGCTGACCGTCGACCCGGACTGCGGCGGCCGCGGCATCGGCCGCGCGTTTGCGCAGTTTTATGAGCAGTGCGCGAAGGACGCGGGCTGCACCGTCCTGCGCATCGATACCAACGAGCGCAACACCGCCGCGCGCCATCTCTACGCGAGCCTCGGCTACCGCGAAGCGGATATCGTGACCTGCGACTTCAACCGTATTCCCGCGATCCACCTGGTGCTGTTGGAGAAGAAACTTTAAGTTGACATAATATAGAACGGGAGGGCTGGCGTATGGCAAAACCTGTTTGGACGGCGCAGTGTACCGGAAAAAAGCTGATCGGCGAGCTGTGTCCGATCCGCCGCCGCGAGAGCCATAAGGGCGATTACGGAAAAGTCCTGCTGCTCTGCGGCTCCGAGGGGCTGACCGGCGCGGCGCGTCTTGCGGCGAAAGCCGCCCTGCGGACGGGCAGCGGACTGGTCTATCTGGGCGTACCGGAGAAGATCTATCCGATCATCGCCGCCGGAGCCGGCAGCGAGATCGTTTTCCCGCTTCCCTGCGACGATGCAGGCCGCCTCTGCATGGCGTCGCTGCCTGTGATCGGGCAGCGACTTGCCGGGATGGACGCCGCGCTGCTCGGCCCGGGGCTTGGGCGCTCCGAAGCGCTGACGCAGCTGGTGCAGGCGATCCTCGGCCTGTGCCGCGTGCCGCTGGTTCTGGACGCGGACGGCATAAACGCGGTCGCCGGGCATATAGATAGTCTGCGCGGATGTGCCTGTCCCGTGATCCTGACGCCGCACGACGGCGAGTTCGCGCGGATGGGCGGCAATCTGAAAGCGGGGGATCGCACGTGCTGCGCCATGCAGATGGCGCGGCGCACGCAGGCGATCCTTCTGCTCAAGGGCAGCCGGACGGTCATTACGGATGGCCTCAATACTTATGTAAACCATACAGGAAATCCAGGCATGGCGACCGGCGGCAGCGGAGACGTGCTGGCCGGTATGATCGTGTCGCTTCTCGGCCAGCATATCATGCCGCTCGAGGCGGCGGCGGCCGCGGCGTATCTGCACGGTGCGGCCGGTGATCTGGCTGCGAAGGCGCTGGGGGAGTACGGTATGGTGCCGGAGGATCTGCTGCTGCAAATTCCGCGACTTTTGCCGTAAGGGTGATCTGTGTTGCGAAAAAAACTGGCGCTTTTTCTCTGCTGTATCCCAATTTTCCTGTCCGGCTGCGCGGCGGCGGAGCCGGAGCAGACGCCGCTCCAATTCCGGACGGCGCTTTTGCAGGCAGGCGGCTGCTCATTCACCGCGGATATGACCGCCGACTATGGCGAGAGCGTTGCCGCATTCACGCTGGACTGCACCTTCACGCCCGAAACCGGCGCGTCTTTGACCGTGACGGCCCCGGAGAGCATTGCCGGGATCACGGCCCGAGCCGATCGGAATATGGCCTATGTGACCTTTGATGATACCCAGATCGGCTTCGCGCCGCTCGCCGGCGGGATGCTTGCGCCGCTCGCAGCACCGTATGTGCTGGGGCAGTGCTGGGCAGGCGAGTATATTGACTGTACCGGTGCGGAGGACGGCTGCCTGCGCACGACCTACCGCATGGGCTATGACGAACAGGAGCTGGTCGTCGACACATGCTTTTCCCGTGAGCCGCTCGCGCCTGTGCGCGCGGAGATCAGCTTTGACGGGACGCTGATCCTGTCGGCCTCCATTTCAGATTTTGTGCTGCAATAGACAGAAGAATAGAAGGGATCTTACATGAAGACACTCAAAAGAACGTGGGCGGATATTTCGCTCGATGATCTGGAATACAACTATCATTCGATCCGCTCGCGCCTGCCGTCCGGCACGCGCTATCTCGGCGTCATGAAGGCGGACGCCTATGGCCATGGAGCCGTGCCGGTCAGCCGCGCGCTGGCGGACCTGGGCGCGGAATATCTGGCGGTCTCCAATCTGGAGGAGGCCGTGCAGCTGCGCCGCGGCGAGATCCGTCTGCCGATCCTGATCCTTGGCTATACGCCGCCGGAGTACGCGGAGAATATGATCTACCTCGATATCACGCAGGAGGTCCATTCGCTCGAATACGCCAAGGAGCTGGATGCGTCGCTGGCCGGGACAAATTATATCCTGAATGTCCACCTGAAGCTGGACACTGGCATGACGCGCATCGGCTTTTTCGCGTATGACAACGAGCGGACGCTGGACGAGCTGAAGCAGGTCGCGGCGCTGCCGCATCTGCGCATCGAGGGCGTCTTCATGCATTTCTGCGTGGCCGACAGCACCGCCGGGGAGGATGTGGCGTTTACCCGCCTGCAGTTCCAGCGGTTCACCGACATGCTCTCCGCCATGGAGGGCGTCGGTATCCGGCCGGAGATCCGCCACTGCTGCAATTCCGGCGCGACGATCCTGTATCCCGAGTACGCGCTCGACATGGTGCGGCCGGGTGTCATCACCTACGGCAACGCGCCGTCCGCAGATCTGGAGGGTGCGATCAGCCTGCGCCCCATGATGTCGCTGCACTCCATGATCGCGCAGGTCCGCACCGTCCCGGCCGGGACGGATATCAGCTATGGCCGCCTGTACCGGACGAAGGAGGCGACGCGTGTCGCCGTCCTGCCGATCGGCTACGCCGACGGCCTCAGCCGGCTTCTGACCGGCAAGGCCAGCTTTTATCTGCACGGCGCGATGGTCCCGGTCATCGGACGCATCTGCATGGATATGTGCATGCTCGATGTCTCTGCCGTCCCGGACGCAAAGCCCGGCGACATCGTCACGGTCTTCGGCTATGACGAGGACGGCACGCTTGTCCCGTGCGAGCGCCTTGCCAGCGCGCAGGGGACGATCAATTATGAGCTTCTGTGCCAGATCAGCAAGCGCATTCCGCGCATCTGCCACCGCGGCGATAAGACCGAGCAGATCCTGCAGTATATTGTCTGACGGCGTCAGTTTTTGCGTCCGCGTGCATAGAATGGCATGGGAGCATCCGGGCTGAATTTGTGTGTTTATTTTTGGCTTCTGCGTGGGAGAATAGAACCAGCGGCGTGAAAACGCGCGTACTTTTTCCGCGGAGTGTGAAGCAAATGGATACGAACGTGAAACGAGGCGACATCTTCTATGCCGACCTCAGCCCTGTTGTAGGCAGCGAGCAGGGCGGCTGCCGGCCGGTGCTTATCGTCCAGAACGATACGGGCAACCGGCATTCGCCGACCGTGATCGCCGCCGCCATTACCAGCCAGACCGGCAAGGCGCGCCTGCCGACGCACATCGCGCTGACGGGGCATGACGTCGGGCTGAGCAAGGATTCCGTTATCCTGCTGGAGCAGATCCGCACCATTGACAAGCGCCGCCTGCGTGAGCATACCGGCCACGCGGACCGCAGCGTCATGGATCAGGTCGATTCAGCGCTGGCTGTCAGTTTCGGGCTGCAGGGCTTTTGAGAAGCAGATGTCATAAGCAAAACGTCCTCCGCATACAGTGTGCGGGGGGCGTTTTTATGAAGTATGAAATTGAAGCAGTCAGCTCCGGTTCGCTCACGGCCGCACGCGACGGCCTGTACTGGGACGTTTCTGCACAGTGCAGCCGCGACTGGGACTATCCCATCCGCCTGCTTGCCGAGACGGAGACCGGTACCGTCACGCTCGGCGTGCCGCAGCCGGAGGACGGCGAGCTGCGACTGCGGACGCGGATCTCTGACCGCAGCTGCCATTTTACGGACCGGACCCGCATCACGACCGACCAGCGGCCAAAGCCGGAACCGGAAACAGACCCAGAACCGCAGCCGGCAGAACCGGAGCTTTTTCCCTTTGAGCCGGAGAAGCCGTTTGAACGTATCTCCGAATTTTCCGTCATGGACGTTGTCGAGCAGGACGGAAAGCTCTACTGGAAAGCGCCGGTCCCGTCGCCGGACCCCGAGCCGCAGCAGGCGGCCGAGTGAGTCTCTAAAAAGGACTCCCCATCCGGTACCGGATGGGGAGTTCGATTTTGCTTTTGCACTCAGATGATGCGTCTGCCGCAGAGGAATCTGGTCTTGTAGTACGATTCGTCGAGCGAGTTGACACGCACGCCGGTCGACGGGGTGGACGCGTGGACGAAGTTGCCGCCGCCGATGTACATGCCGACGTGGTTGGCGTATCCGCTGTAGCCAAAGAAGACAAGGTCGCCGACCTGTAGATCGCTGCGGGAAACATAGGTGCCCTGGCTCATCTGGTCGTTCGCGACGCGGTTCATCTTGTAGCCGTAGGTCGTGAGGACGTAGTACATAAGGCCGGAGCAGTCAAAGCCGGTCGACGGGCTCTTGCCGCCCCAGACATAGCTGTAGCCGACAAAGGACATGGCGAAGTTCGCAATCTCGCTGGCCGTGCTGCTGCCGCCCGTCGTACCGCCGGTCGAGCCGGAGCCGCTGCCCGGGGTCACGGTGCTGTCCTTCGTGTCGGAGAGCAGATCCGCGCGGACATAGGCGGTGATGCCCTTATACTTGATGCGGTACCACTGGTGGCCGTCCGAGGTCGTGGTCGTGATGCCGGTGACGGTCACGGACGCGTTGTAGCTCAGCTCGCCGACCTTGGTGCTGCTGGTCGTCCAGGAGTCGCGGACGTTGACCGAGCCGGACTGGCAGACATACATGGTCTTGCTGACGCTGGTGACAGTGACGTTCAGGTTGATTTGGTCAACAACGACGGTCGCGCTCTTGACGTTTTCGTCATAGAACCACTGGATCGTTTTGTAGCAGCGCAGGAACATGGTCATGGCTTCCTGCCGGCTGGTGTTGCCCTTGGGGTTCAGATAGGTACCGCTGCCGAGCTTCGTACCCTGCACATAGGAGTAGCTGACGCAGATCTGCGCGGCTTCCTTCGCCCAGGAGGAGAGCTTGTTTGCGTCGGCAAAGCCGTTCAGCGCGCCAGACGTAGCCGTCGGCGAGAAGGCGGCCGCGGTGCAGAAGTTTTCAATCAGCTTGAAGAACTCCTGCCGCGTCAGCAGCTGGTTCGGGCGGAACGAGCCGTCCTCGTAGCCGTTGACGATGCCGTAAAGGTGCGCCTTGACGATGTACTCGTTCGAGGTGTCGGTGAAGCCGGTGAAGGTCTCGTTGGACATGTCGATGTCGTTTCCGGTCGCCTTTTCAAAGGCGTACACGGCCAGCTCGCACATCTCCCCGCGGGTGATGTCCTTCGTCAGATCCAGCCCGTTGAACGAGGACGGCATGAGGCCGAGCTGATTGATCTCGTCGTAGTTTGTCTTGAACCAGCTGCTGTAGTTGTTGTTGGCGGCCAGACAGACCGTGCCCATGGACATGAGCATCGCCGCGCACAGCAGCAGGCAGAGAAGTTTGCGCGTTTTGTGCATGTTTCTGTAGCTCCTTTCGTCCTTTTGCCCCGGAACTTGCCGCAAGGACGTATTTTTACTCCAATTCGGATGCATTATATCAGATTATGACAACCAATACAACCCCAATTTTGTAAATCTTTCGTAACCTTCTCGCTTTTTTCAGCCAATGGTTGCGTTTTGACTGAAAAAGTGGTATAAACGTAGCCATGAAATTACGAGTGATGATCGCAGTGCTTGCCTGCAAGCTCTGCCGGAGCCTGATCCGCCTGCTGGGCAGAGGCGGTACGGATTTCCCCGGGCGCGTAGCGCTCAAGCTCTGTCCGAACCTGCTGGGTGAACTTGCAAAGAACGTGACGACCGTGATCGTCACGGGCACCAACGGCAAAACCACGACGTCGCGCATGATCGAGCAGTCGTGGCAGGACGCTGGAATCTCTTACTTTGCAAATAAATCCGGCGCAAACCTCTTAAGCGGCGTGACCGCGGAATTTGCCATGCATTCGAGTATGACCGGCCGCTGCCGCTATACTCACGCGCTGATCGAGGCCGATGAAGCGGCGCTCAAGTATATCAGCAAATACGTAGACGCGAAGGCCATCGTCTTTACCAACGTCTTCCGTGACCAGCTCGATCGCTACGGCGAGGTGACGCATACGCTGGAAAAGCTCCGCATCGGCGCCGAGAACAGCCCCCATGCCGTTCTGTGCCTCAACGCGGATGATTCGCTCATCACGAGCCTGCACGACGATGTTCCCAACCCGGTCATCTTCTACGGTGTCAATACGCCGATCTACGCGTCCCGCGTCACCGAGGTCTCCGACGCGCCGTACTGTATCAAGTGCAAGCGCGAGTACACGTATGACTACGTGACCTATGGCCATCTCGGCGGCTATCGCTGCCCGCACTGCGGCTATGCCCGGCCGAAGCCGGATATCTGCGTGTGCCGCGTAAACGTGTCCGACGAGGAGCATTCTGAGGTCGTCTTCCGCGACGGCGAGACCGAGATCCCGGCCACGATCAATCTGCCGGGCGGCTATAACATCTATAATGCCTGCGCCTGCATGGCTGCGGCAAAGGCCATGCAGCTGGACCTGACGCAGGTGGCGCAGTCGCTGTCGCACTTTGCCTGCGGCTTCGGGCGCATGGAAAAGTTTGAGATCAATGGCACGGACGTGCGCATGATCCTGATCAAGAACCCGGCGGGCTGCAATCAGGTGCTGAGCTTCCTCACGCAGCGCACCGAGCCGTTCGTCTTTGCGGCCTGTCTCAACGACCGCACGCAGGACGGCCGCGACGTCAGCTGGATCTGGGACGTTGCCTTTGAGCGTCTGACCGGCATGGACGCGCTTCAGGAGGTCTATCTGTCCGGCACCCGCGCGGAGGATATGGCGCTTCGCTTCCTCTATGCCGGGTTCCCGAAGGAAAAGCTGCACGTGCAGAAGGGTTCCGGCAAGCTGATGGAAGAGGCGACCGCGCATAAGCTGCCGGTCTTCGTTATGCCGACGTATACGGCGATGCTCGCCCTGCGCGGCACGATCAGCAAAACGTATGGCTACAAGCAATTCTGGGAGTAAGCTATGGAACTGAACATTTATCATTTGTATCCTGACGTCCTGAACCTCTACGGCGACCGCGGCAATGTTCTGTGCATGCAGCGGCGGCTGGAATGGCGCGGCCTGCAGGCCAACGTCGTGAACGTCCCGATCGGCACGATGCTTGCCGCAAAGGACTGCGACCTCATCTTCATCGGCGGCGGACAGGACTTTGAACAGGAGGTCCTGCTGGACGACCTGAAAGGGGAGAAGACGGCGGAGCTGAAAGCCGCCATCGAGGATGGCGTACCTGTGCTTGCCATCTGCGGCGGCTATCAGATGCTCGGTCAGTATTACAAGACGTGGGACGGCCAGCAGTGCGACTTTACCGGCGCACTCGATCTTTATACCGTCGGCTCCGAGCAGCGCATGATCGGCAATTATATGTTCTCCTGCGAGGAAGCAGGCTGCAATATCGTCGGCTTTGAAAATCATTCCGGCAAGACCTACCTCGGCTCCGGCGTGAAGCCTCTCGGAAAAGTCCTCGAGGGATACGGCAACAACGGCGAAGACGGCACGGAGGGCGCAAGATATAAAAACGTCTTCGCATCCTACTCCCACGGCTGCCTGCTGCCCAAGAATCCGAAGCTGGCCGACCTGATTCTCCAGACCGCCCTCGAACGCAAATACGGCGCAGTCACGCTTTCCCCGCTTCCCGACGAACTCGAGACCGCCGCCCACACCTACATGGAAAACCGCCTGACGCGGAAATGAACAGCAAAAAACACGCCCATGCGGGCGTGTTTTTTATGCTTTCTGTGCCAGAATACAGTACCAGTCGGCCTGCTCTGGGGTGCGGCCGGTAAATTGCGCCGGCATACAAAACAGCTGCGGCGCCTGGTAGCCGAGCTGGAAAAGCGTATCCAGCAGCAGTGCCTGCAGAACCGGGTGATAGCGCTCTGTAAAGAACTCCTTCTGGAAAATGCGGTTGTCGCGTTCGAATGTATACAGAAGGTTAAAATCAACGGTTCCATCCGCATTGTGATCCCAGACCTGCACAAGATTGATGCGCGTTTCGCCGTCAAAAGTGGGGTTATAGAGATAAAAACGCTGCTTTTCTGCGACGATCTTATCCCAGTTTCGAAGATCCAGATACAGATATCCACCTGTCCGGACAAGCGCGTCCATCTGGCACAGAACACCGGGAATCTCACTGTTTGCAACGTAGGGCAGGGAATTGCCCGTGGATGCGACACAGTCGAACAGCCGCCCGGAAAACACACGATCCAGCATTCGAAAATCTGCCTGATGAAGCTCGACAGAGAATCCGCGTGCGGCGGCTTTTGCCCGGCATTTGCCGAGCATGGTTTCGCTCAGATCGGAGCCGGTGACAGCAGTGCCGAGTGCGCATAACGGGAGCGTCAGATTACCGGAGCCGATGCTGACGTCCAGCAGCGTGCGGATTTCCTTTCCGGCAAATACAGTCTGCCAGTGTGTTTTGGTGGTCTGAAAGCGATCTTCATTTTCAAGAAGATCATAGATATCTGTACGATCATATAAGCTGGCCATATGAAAAGTCCTTCCTTACAGCGTTCTCGTACACACCTCCTTGACCTTGGCCTGTAAGGCTTTGAGATCAGAGAAGGTGTCGGGGCGCTTGCTCTCATCGCGCAGGAGGGCGGACGGGTGATAGAGGGCAGTGAAGAGGATGCCGGCCTTTTCCGTGAACTGGCCGTGTTCCCGGGAAATTCTGAAGTCCGGGCGAATCAGACGCATGGCGGCGATACGGCCGAGACAGACGATGATCTTCGGCTTGATGAGCTTCGTCTGCGCGCGCAGAAAGCCGATGCAGGCGTCCTGCTCGGTCTGCATGGGGTCGCGGTTTTTGGGCGGGCGGCATTTGACGATGTTCGTGATGTAGCAGTTGTGGCGGCCAAGGTCGATGATCGAGAGCATATCGTCGAGCAGCTTTCCGGCTGCACCGACGAACGGCTCGCCCTGCAGATCCTCGTTTTCCCCGGGGCCCTCGCCCACAAACAGAACTTCGGCGTCCTGCGGGCCAACGCCGAAGACGACATTGTGCCGCGTCTGCGACAGCGGACACGCCGTGCAGGACAGGCACGCGGCCTGTAAGCTTTCCCAGTTCAGCATGGCGTTCCTCCTTCAGCGGCGGCGCGGCTCGTCGGTCTCGTCAAACACGTCTCCGTATTCCCGGCGGAAGCGCCTGCGCTCCGCTTCGAGCGCGCGGCGGCGCTTTTCCATGCGCAGGCGGCGGATCTTGCGCTTGCGCAGCTGCACAAGGGCGAACAGGACAAGAATGGCAAATAGGATCAGCACGATCGCCAGCACGAGCCACTTCCACCAGTTCTGCTGGATATATGCCCCGGTGCCGGAAGCGGCGGAGGAGATCTCCGATTTTGCCACGTCCGTGATCGCCACGAGCTTCGTCTGTCCGAGGACCTCGCCGCCGTAGGTCACGGTCGCGGTGCCGAGGACGTCGCCCTCGTGGACAGGAGCGTCCACGCTGTCGCTGGTCAGGGCGATATCGGTGTTCAGCTGGTCGGGGTCATAGTCATTCGGGAGCAGGACCTTGATCTCGTCCTTCGGCGCGACGGCAACGGCTTCGGCGCCGGCAGAGTTGTTGATCTTCACCTGATCGACCGGATACAGCGGCGTCAGAAGCGTCAGATACGAGTAGTTGTCAAACGCGTAGTCAAACAGGCTTGCGCACTCGGTAAAGCTCTCCATCAGAAGATCGCCGCTTTCCAGCACAGTCGTGGCCGCGCCGCAGACAATGCCGAGCAGATCCAGCCCGTCGCCCGTCGCCTCGGAAATAACGCAGCGGCCCGCCTGACTGGTGTAGCCGGTCTTGATGCCGTGCGCGCGGGGATAGTACAGCGAGTTGGAGAGCGACTGGTAGATCAGCATGTTCGTGGTTTTGAGCATGGGGATATTCTGCCGCATGTTATCGTCGGGGAGCTTGTATTCGAAGGTATCGACGATCTGCCGGAAATTTTCACTCTTGAGCGCGGCCTCCGTGATGATGGCAAGATCGCGCGCAGTGGTGTAGTGGCTCTCGTCGTGCAGACCGTGGGGATTGCTGAAATGGGTATTGGTGCAGCCCAGCTCATAGGCGCGCTGGTTCATCATGCGCACAAAGTCGGTGATAGAGCCCGCGATATGCTCGGCAATGACGTTGCACGCGTCGTTGCCGGAGACGACCATCATGCAGTACAGAAGATTCTCCAGCGTCATCTGCTCACCGACCACCAGCCCGGCCACGCTGGAATCTGCGTCGAGATCGGACAGCGCGGATTCCGAGACCGTCACGACGTCGGACAGATTGCCGTTTTCCAGCGCGATCAGACAGGTCATGATCTTCGTCAGGCTCGCGGGATAGACGCGCTCGTCGGCGTCCTGCTCATATACGACGCGGCCGGTATTGAGGTCGATCAGCAGCGCGGCCTTGGCCGCTACGGAAAAATTCGTGTGGGAGGAAATGATCTTGTCCTCCGATATGCTGTCCGGCTGTGTGTCCGCTTCGGCAGAATCCGCAGCGGCGGCTTCCGGAGCGTGCGCCGCGGCATCATCCGAAGCGGCGGCCGTCTCGGTCTTTTCGGCGAAGGCGGGCAGACAGTACAGCTGCAGCAAAAGCAGCAGCATGAGGAGGATGGCAAAAAAACTTCTTTTTTTCATTGGTATCTCCATTTTATTATTCTGCCGGTGTTGTACAGAATCAAAACTATATGGTACAATAACAGCAAAGTATGCAATCATACTGTATTTTACAACATGATCACCCGGTATGTCAAATGGAGGCGGGAGGATGCAGAAAACAAATGGCCTGCGCGCGCTTCTGGCGCTGTGCCTTGCGGCGATCCTGTTTGCAGCCGCGTTCTTTCTCGGCCGCGCGAGCGTTTCACGCATACCGGTCGTGGAGACACAGCGCCCGGCTGCCGCGCAGCCAGCGGAAACGGCGGAGGGCCGCCTGAATCTCAATACCGCCACGCGGGAGGAGCTTCTGGCGCTGCCGCAGGTCGGCGGGACGCTGGCTGACCGCATTCTGGAATATCGGGCGCAATACGGAAAATTTGTCACAGTCGAGCAGCTGACAGACGTCGAGGGGATCGGCGAGGGGCTCATGCAGCAGCTGCGCGGACTGGTCTATGTGGAGGATGCATATGAAGATTCTGGTCGTTGATGATGAAAAGCTGCTTGTCAAGGGGATCAAGTTCAATCTGGAGAACGACGGCTACGAGGTCGTGACCGGCAGCGACGGAATGGAGGCTGTCGAGCAGGCGGCGAGCGAGTCGCCGGATCTGATCGTACTGGACCTCATGATGCCGCGGCTCGACGGGCTGGAGGCCTGTACGAAGATCCGCGAATTTTCCCAGGTTCCAATTATTATGTTAACTGCAAAGTCCGAGGACATGGACAAGCTTCTCGGCTTTGAGCATGGCGCGGACGATTATCTGACCAAGCCGTTCAACATTCTCGAGCTGAAGGCGCGCATCCGCGCGCTCCTGCGCAGAGCCGGGACGGCTAAAAAGCAGGAGCCGGAGCAGAAGCTCGTCTGCGGCCATATCACGCTGGATCGCGACAGCCGCAATGCATACCGCGAAGAACAGCCGGTCGACCTGACGGCGAAGGAATTTGACCTCATGGAGCTTCTGATGCGCAACCCGAACCGCGTCTATTCCCGTGAAATGCTGCTCGATGCGATCTGGGGCTATGACGTCAGCAGCGAGATCCGCACGGTCGACGTCCATATCCGCCGCCTGCGCGAAAAGCTGGAGAAAAACCCGGCACAGCCGGAGCATATTCTGACCAAGTGGGGAGTGGGCTACTATTTCAAGTACTGAAAAGCAGACGCGGCTCGTGCCGTCCAGCTCGCAGATCCGCAATGCGCTGGCCTATATGGCCGTGACGGTCCTGGTGCTGGTATTTCTAAATATTTATTCCGCCGCAGCGACGCGGAACCTGATGTTCAAGGCCAAATGCTCCTCCTCGCAGGATAAGCTGAAGGTCGTGACGTCTTCATTTTCCGGCGCAGATTCTCTGACGCAGGAGACGGCGCGGCAGGTCATCTCCGTCATCGGCGACATGAACGTCACGCGTCTTCTCGTGACCGACGCCGCCGGTCGGACGCTCTATGATTCCGTTCCCAGTCAGGACGCGGAAGGGAAGCTGGTCCTGCTGCCGGAGATCGTTCTTGCGCTTGACAGCAACGATGTGTTCCGCTGCGTCTATGACGAGCAAACGCTCAAAAGCTACGCGGCCGCGCCGATCATCACGCATGATACGGTCGTGGGCTGCGTGTATATGATGGAGTACGACGCGTCGCAGGGCAGTATCATTGCCAGCCTTGAGCGGACGCTGTTCCGCGGTTCCATGGTGCTGATCGGGATCATTTTTCTCTGCGCGGTCGTCTTCGCCATGACGGGTTCGCGCAGGATGCGCCGGATCCTGACCTCCATGCGCCTCGTTCGGGAGGGAGAGTACAGCCACAAGATCCAGATGCGCGGCACCGACGAATACGCCACGCTTGCCACCGAGTTCAATAAGCTGACCGATAAGCTCCAGCAGACGGAGATCACCGAGCGGCAGTTCGTCTCCGACGCATCCCACGAGCTGAAAACGCCGCTCGCGTCCATCAAGCTGCTGTCCGACTCCATCCTGCAGAACGAGATGGACGTCGATACCATGCGGGAGTTCGTCGCCGACATCGGCGCGGAATCCGACCGACTGACGCGTATGGCGCAGAAGCTTCTGACGCTCTCCCGCGCGTCTGCCGACGAGACGGAGGGCGGCGAGCATGAGGTCGTGGACGTGGGGCAGACGCTCTCGCGCGTGTTCCGCATGCTCGTCCCGCTGGCCGACCGCCAATCGGTCAAGCTGACGGCCAGCGTGGAGAAAAACTGTACCATCCTGTCCTTCGAGGACGACGCCTATCAGATCCTGTTCAATCTCGTTGAAAACGGCATCAAATATAACCGCGAAGAGGGGACGGTCCACGTGCGGGTCCGCCATGAAGAGGACAACGTGGTCATCGACGTCGAGGATACCGGAACGGGCATCCCCGCGGATGCACTGGATTCGATCTTCAATCGGTTCTACCGCGTCGACAAGGCCCGCAGTCGGCAGGCCGGCGGCGCGGGTCTGGGCCTTTCCATCGTGCATGAGATGGTGGAGCGGAACTTCGGGACGATCTCGGTGCAGTCCACGGTCGGAACAGGCTCCTGCTTTACCGTGATTTTCCCGAGCTTCGGCTCCGGAGAGGAGGAACGCGCGGATGACCGGACATAAACGGCGGCTGCTGGCGCTTTTTCTTGGGCTGAACCTGCTGTGCGGCTGCGCGGCAGGTACCATTACAAGAAGCAGCGACCAGATCCTCTTTTATTACTGCCGCGCCGATCTGCAGAGCGGCGATCAGGCCGGCGCGCTGGCGACGGAGCCGGCGGGAATAGGCCCGTCCGCCGAACCGGAGCAGGCGCTTGCACGGTACCTGAACGGCCCGCAGGACGAGACGCTCATCCTGCCGCTGCAGAAGGACACGGCCTGCACGGTCGATTCGCTGCGCGGCAGCGCGCTGACGCTGCGGCTGGAAGGACAGACGGTCCTTGCGGAAACGGTGCAGGATTCTCTGGCGGCGGCCTGCCTGACCTTGACCATGCTGCAGCTTGACGGCGTGGAGACCGTCTCTTTGGTACGCGTTTCCGAAAAAAGCGAGCAGCTGGATGGGCCGTATACCGCCGATTCCTTCCTGCTGGCCGACGCGTCTGCGCAGAACCCGGAATATGCGGTGTCGCTCTATTACCCGGGCAGAAACGGACTGCTTGTCGAGCGGACGCAGATCCTCAACGCCTCCGACGCCGCGCAGCTGCCGCTTCTCGCGCTGCAGGCGCTCATCTCCGGGACGCCGGTCAATCCGGAGCGCGCCGTCCCCGCGGCGACGCAGGTGCTGGACTTCTCCATCACAGACGCGACGGCGAACGTCGTTCTTTCCGACGCATTCATGGCCTGTGATACATCGGACGCAGCCGCGCGCGGCGCGGTACGCTCCATCACGGCGACGCTCTGCGCGCTGGACGGGATCGCTTCGGTGCAGCTCTCCGTGATCGGCGAAGCCGGGCTGAACTTCATCGACATTTCCCGGCCGATCTCGCCCCAACCTGACTGGTATGCCCCGCAATAACGAGCAAACACCCCGGAATGCCGATGGCATTCCGGGGTGTCCGGTTACAGGGAATAATCAGCCTCTGCAGAGTCCAGCTTTTTTCCGGCGGGACGGCCGGGGATCCGCTTGAGCGGGTCATAGCGGAATCTGCGGCAGTGATGCGCGCTGGGCACAACACCGCAGAACTGACAGATCATGGAGTCCTCATCAATTTTGCCCGCAAACTGGCAATAGGTGCAGTAGCGGTCGATCTTCTTTCGAAACAGCATGGCAGGCGGCCTTCCTTTTCCGGTTTTCCACACCATTATACACGATACTGCGCCGAAATGCTATGGGTTACTTTTCGGAAATACATGCAAAGCATGGTACAAAGCAGCAAAACGCACGAGCCTGCCGTCTGAATAGGGGAAGAGACCGGGGCTGCGGCGGGGATGCACCATGCTTCCGCGTGCAGGAGCGATGCAAATAGCAAACTCAGCACGGCAGAAACGGCAGCCTGCAGCAGCTTGCACGGAACGAGCAGCTTTCCCTGCAGTCCGGCGTCCGCGGCGACGGCGCGGCTCTGCGCAAGCACGCTGCACCCGCCGAAGGACAAAAGGGCGGACGCCAGGCAAAGCTTCCAGAGAACCGGCAGATCGCAGCTGCCGAGCGCCGCACACCCGGCAGACAGCTCCATTGCCCCGAGCGCCAGCGGCAGCGCCTGCCCCGGCAGCCATGTCCCGATGGCCAGCAGTAAAAACCGGGACAGGACCGAAAAGACCGTCACGAACATGCAGACCTGCACCGCGCTCAGCCCGGCTCTGCGGACAGCTTCGGAAAACGCGGCGGCAAAGCTGATGTCCGGAGCCTGCGGCGGCAGCGCCGCAGCAGTATTCTCTTGGCATTCCCTGCCGCTCAGACGGCAGACAAGGACAGCGGACAGAAGCTGCACCCCATAGAGAAACGCTCCGGCTGCCGCGCTTCCAAACACCGCGCCGCCGAGAACGCCGAAGATGAACGATGGTCCCGCCTGATTGCAGACGGCAAGCGCACGCTCCGCCTCCTGCCGGGTCAGGAGCTTCTTTTCATACAGGCCGCAGGCGATCTGCGCGCCTGCCGGATACCCGCCGAACAGGCCAAGCACAAAGGCGCTGCCAGCCTGCACCGGCAGCCGCAGCAGCCGCGAGACCGGCCGGGACAGCAGCCGCGAGAGCCGCGCGGCAAAGCCTAGCTGCAGAAACAGCTGGCTGCACACAAAAAACGGGAACAGCGACGGCAGCACGACCCTTGCACAGAGCGCAAGCCCGTCCTGCGCCGCGCCGGCAGCGACCTCGGGCAGCGCAATCAAAAGGAGCAGCGCGCACCCCAGCCCCAGTGCCTGCAGGATCTGCAGCAGCTTTCTGCTTCGCATCCGGCACACCTCCAGTCTGCGCATGTCATCTGCCAAAAGCCTATGCACGGAAGGAAAGAATTAGTCTGTCCGGCATAGGATAAAGCAAAAAGGAAATGAGGTGTGCGCGATGAATCTGCGTTCCATGCTTGCCGGTGCGTCTTTGCGACTGGGTCTGCCGACGGATATCGCGGCCGGCCTGCCGCGAGTGGAGCTGAACGGCTTCCGCGAATGTTCCGTGGATCAGCATACAGGCATTCTGGAGTATAACCGCGAGCGGATCGTGGTCGGCCTTACGGACGGAACTCTGATCCTGGAGGGGTGCGGGCTGGAGATCCGGCTGATGCACCGCGACCGGCTGACCATCACGGGCCGGATCCAGTGTGTGCAGTATGAGGAGGGGAGAAGCGCGGCATGTGGGGCATGATCTGCTTTTTTCTCGGCACTGTGCAGCTGCGCGTGACGGGAGCCAGCCCGGAGCAGTGCCTGCGGCGGCTGACAAGTCAGCGGATCGCGTTCCGCTTTCTGGGAAAGCCGGACGCATTCTCCGCCGAGATCGAAGTTCTGCGGCGGGACGTGCCGCGCGCCAAGCGTCAGCTGCTTCGCGGCGGATGCGAGTGTGAGACCACGCAGACGCGCGGCGCACCGGCAATCTTCGGCGGTCTTCTGCAAAGACCGGTCCTTCTTATTTTGCTGGCGCTCGCGGTGGCTGCGGCGATCGTGGTGCCGAAGTTCGTTTTTTTCTATTCCGTCAGCGGCAACGAGACTGTCCCAGACGCGCAGATCCTCCGGGAGCTGCGCGAGCTTGGCGTCGGCCTTGGGACGTATGGCCCGTCCATCCGTCCGCAGGAGCTGAAAAATCAGATGCTGCTGCGCATCCCGAAGCTGCAGTGGCTGACCGTGCAGCAGAGCGGGATGTGCGCGCGCGTCGTCGTCCGCGAGCGGCCGGAGAAGGAGCCGATTTTGGATCGCCGGACCCCGGCCAACGTCATCGCCGCGCGCTCCGGCGTCATCACGCGCGTCTCGGCGGAGGCAGGCTTCTGTCTGTGCAGCCCCGGACAGGCGGTCAAAAGCGGGGAGCTCCTCGTCTCGGCCTATACGGATTTCGGCTATAAGACACAGGTCACAGCCGCCCGGGCGGAAATTTACGCGCAGACCGTCCGGATGGCGGATTGTATATTGCCCGCAGCGCAGCAGGTCAAGGACACGCGCGCGGAAACGCGCAGCACCGTGAGCCTTTGGGTCGGCCGCAGGCGTATCAGGCTGTTCGGGCGGGGCGCAGACGGCAGTTTCTGCGAAAAACAGACCGAAAGGCGAACTTTGACGCTTCCGGGCGGCTTTTCTTTGCCGCTGGGGATTGAAATTACAAGAATTTGTGAGTATGATACAAGAGATGAAATTCTGCAGGCAGAGGATGTTCGCCAGCGCCTGCTGGCATTCGTCCAGACGCAGGCGCAGCGCGAGATGATCGCCGGGACGATCCTTGCAAGCCGGGAGCATATGACGGAGGAAAACGGCGGATACTGCCTGCACGCCGCACTGCAGTGCGAAGAAATGATTGCCCGCATGCAGCCGGCAAATCTGAAGGAAGCGATACAATGACAGAACGAACCATCAACGCCGAGCGCGTCGAGCAGCTGATCGACGTTTTCGGCTCCTTTGACGAGAATATCCGGAAAATCGAAGAAGCCTTCGGCGTGAAGATCACGAACCGGAACAATGAGCTGAAAGTCTCCGGCGACGAGGAAGCCGCCGACAAGGGCTGCCGCGCCATCGAGGCACTGCTCGCGCTCTCCGCCAAGGGCGAGGAGATCGACGAGCAGAAGGTACGCTATCTCATCGGCCTTGTGAACTCCGGCAACGAAGATCAGGTCAGCAAAATGGCCAAGGATGTCGTCTGTGTGACGGCCAAGGGCCGCCCGGTCAAGGCAAAGACCATCGGCCAGCAGAATTATCTGAAGGCCATCGAAAAAAACACCATCACCATCGGCGTCGGCCCCGCCGGCACCGGCAAGACCTATCTTGCCGTGGCAGAAGCCGTCGCGGCCTTCCGCGCAAAGACGGTCAACCGCATCATCCTGACGCGCCCCGCGGTTGAAGCGGGCGAGCGGCTGGGCTTTCTGCCGGGCGATCTGCAGAACAAGGTCGACCCGTATCTGCGGCCGCTGTACGACGCGCTGTTTGACATGCTGGGGCCGGAGACCTATGGCAAGTACCTCGAGCGCGGCAATATCGAGGTCGCGCCGCTGGCCTACATGCGCGGCCGCACGCTCGACGATAGCTTCATCATCCTCGACGAGGCACAGAACACCACGCGCGAGCAGATGAAGATGTTCCTGACGCGGCTCGGCTTCGGCTCCAAGATCGTCATCACCGGCGACATCACCCAGATCGACCTGCCGGGCGACAAGGTCAGCGGTCTGAAAGAGGCCATCCGCGTGCTTGACGGCGTCGAGGATATCCAGATCTGTAAGCTCACCCCGGCGGACGTTGTGCGCCATGTGCTTGTGCAGCGGATCGTCGCCGCCTATGATAAATACGAAAAGAACCGTCTTCCGGACGAGCATGCCCGGAAATTCAAACAGAAACCGGATTGGAAGAGAGAAAAGAAATGAAGCATCGCATCGTTATTCGCTGTGAAGCGCACAGCCTGAGCGACTTTGCGCTCAAGCAGCAGATCGCAAAATGCATCACCGCCGCCCTTGACCATCAGGGCGTCCGCACGCCGTGTGAGATCAATGTCCTTGTCACTGACGACGAGGGCATCCGCGCCATCAATAACGCTTACCGCAAGATCGACAAGTCGACGGACGTGCTGTCGTTCCCGATGTTCGAGCTGACGGCGGGCGAGCTGCCTGCGTCGTGGGAGACGTACAAGGATCCGGATACCGGTCTTGTGCCGCTGGGCGATATGGCCATCAGCCTTGAGCGCGCCAAGCAGCAGGCCGCGGAGTTCGGCCACAGCGCCAGACGCGAGGTTGGCTATCTGACCATCCACTCGATCCTGCACCTGCTGGGCTACGACCATGTGGACGAAGGCCCGATGAAAAAACAGATGCGCGCCGCCGAAGAGGCGATTCTTGCCGAAATTGAACTTCCGAGATAAGGAGATACCTATGAAAACCAAAACTGCGATGATCACGATCGCCGGCCGCCCGAACGTCGGCAAATCCACGCTGGCCAATGCCCTCGTCGGAGAGAAAATCGCCATCGTATCCCATAAGCCCCAGACGACCCGCAACCGTATCTGTGCCATCGTTGACCGCGGCGATACGCAGCTGGTCTTTATCGACACGCCGGGCTTCCACCGTCCGCGGACGAAGCTGGGCGATTACATGGTGAACGTCGTCAATCAGTCGGTCGCCGACGTCGATGCCGTCATTCTGCTGGTCGAGCCGATCGCCAACGTCGGCCCGCAGGAGCAGGAGCTGGTCGAGAAAATCAAGGCCGCCGGTGTCCCCGCGATCCTTGTCATCAACAAGATCGACACCGTGGAAAAGGAGAACCTTCTGCCGGTGATCGCAGCCTATAAGGATCTCATGGACTTTGTGGACGTCATTCCCATCAGCGCCAAGTGGCACGACGGCCTTGACAGTCTCATGCAGGTCTGCGAGAGCTTCGCGCAGGAAGGACCGTTCATGTTCCCGGAGGGTATCTCGACGGACATGCCGGAAAAGCAGGTCATGGCCGAGATCATCCGCGAAAAGCTCCTGTGGAACCTCGAAAAGGAGATCCCGCACGGCACAGCGGTCGAGATCACGAAATTCTCCGAGCGCGACGACGGTATCATCGATATTGATGCGACCATCTACTGCGAAAAGGCAAGCCACAAGGGCATCATCATCGGCAAAAACGGCCAGATGCTCAAGAAGATCAGCTCCGACGCCCGCAAGGACTGCGAGCGCTTCATGGGAACGAAGGTCTTTCTGCAGACATGGGTGCGCGTCAAGGAAAACTGGCGCGACAGCGACTTCATGATCTCCAACTTCGGCTATCACAAGGAGTGAGCCGCTCTGCGGCAAAAAACCCCAGCATAGCGCCCGCCGGTCCCGCTCATCCTAACCGTAAAGGAGGATGCAGCTATGAAACCGGAATTTTTGTGGGAGATCTTTACCAAGACCGGCGCGCCGGAGGCGTATCTGCTGTATAAGGACGCCGGGCGCGCGCAGGCAGCCAAAAGGGAAGCGGAATATGTATCTGACAACGCGGGGCCTTGTCCTCCGGACAACCGAATATAAGGAGACGGACCGCATCCTGACGGTCCTGACCGCGGAGGACGGCCTGCTGACCCTCAAGGCGCGGGGCGTGCGCTCGAATCGCAGCAAGCTCAAGGGTGCATGCCAGCTTCTGACCTATGCGGAGTTTACCGTCAGCGAGGTGCGCGGCTTCCGCTTTATCAGCGAGGCGACGGCCATCGAGATGTTTGCCGGTCTGCGAAATGACATCGTTCTTCTGGCGCTGAGCAGCTATTTTGCCCAGCTGGCCGAGGTCCTGTCGCAGGAGGACGCGGCAAGCCCGGCACTTCTGAGCCTTATCTTGAACGCACTCTACGCGCTCTCGAAGCTGCAGAAGCCGCCGCGGCTCGTCAAGGCGGCGACAGAGCTTCGGCTGGCGGCCATCGCCGGGTATCAGCCGGAGCTGTCCGGCTGCTGTGTGTGCGGCAGCCCGGAGCCGGACAGGTTCTGCATTGCGGAAGGTACGCTGGAGTGTGCCGCCTGCCGCTCGGGCGACGGCGTAAGGATGCCGCTCTCGCCGGCGTCTCTGGCGGCTATGCGGTATATCCTCTCGTGTCCGGAGAAGAAGCTGTTTTCGTTTTCTATCTCAGGCGCGGCCGAAAAGGAGCTGTGTGACGCGGCGGAAAGCTATCTGCTCACGCAGCTCGAGCGCAGCTTTTATACATTGGATTTCTATAAATCCCTGCATATCGAATAAGGAACGTTACGTATGAACGAACAATATGAAAAATCCATAACCAAGCTGGAACTCGATAAGGTTCTGGCGCTGCTGGCCGATCAGGCCTCGTCGCAGGCGGCCAAGGAGCGCTGCATGGCGCTGCGCCCGCTGGATGACGCAGACGAGATCCGCCGCAAGCTGGAAGAGACCTCTGCGGCCTGCGCATGCATCACGGTCAAGGGTTCGCCGGGCTTCGGCGGTCTGTATGACGTCGGCGCGTCGCTCGACCGCGCGTACCGCGGCGGCTGCCTCAGCCAGGAGGAGCTGCTGCGCATCGCGGCGGTCCTCAAATCCGCCCGCCAGACGAAGAGCTACGCGGAGGGCGAGGGCAAAAGCGCGCAGGAGCCGTCGGTGCTGGATATTTATTTTCAGCAGCTGACGACAAATAAATACCTCGAAGAGCGTATTTTCAACTCCATCCTTTCCAAGGATGAAATTGCAGACGCAGCCAGCTCGGAGCTTGCGTCCATCCGCCGGAAGATCCGGCAGCAAAGCTCCAGAATCCGCGAATCGCTCCAGAAGATCATCACCTCTCCGGCCTATGCAAAGATCCTGCAGGAGCCGATCGTGACCATCCGGTCCGACCGCTTTGTGGTGCCGGTCAAGGCGGAGTGCAAGGGGCAGCTGCCCGGTCTGGTGCATGACGTGTCCTCCTCCGGCAGTACGTATTTTATCGAGCCGATGTCCGCCGTCAACGGCAATAACGAGCTGCGCGAGCTGTTTATGGCGGAGCGCAAGGAGATCGAGCGCATTCTCGCCGAGCTGTCCGCGGAAGCCGCCGACCATCGCGAGCAGATCAAGCTGGACTATGATGTCCTGCTGGATCTCGAGTGTGTGTTCGCGCGCGGAAGACTTTCATTCGCCATGAAGGCCATCTGCCCGGAGATCCGGACGGGCGGACAACTGAACCTCATCCGCGCCCGCCATCCGCTCATCACTGGCAAGACCGTCGTGCCGATCTCCGTGCGGCTGGGAAGCGACTTTGATACGCTCATCATCACCGGCCCCAACACCGGCGGCAAGACCGTCACGCTCAAAACCATCGGCCTGCTGACGCTCATGGCTGAGTGCGGCCTGCATATCCCGGCCGACGACGGCAGCGCCATCAACGTCTATGAGCATGTCTTTGCCGATATCGGCGACGAGCAGTCCATCGAGCAGTCGCTGTCCACGTTCTCATCTCACACGAAAAACATCGTCGAGATCCTCAAGGTCTGCGACCGTGACAGTCTCATCCTCTTCGATGAGCTTTGCGCCGGCACCGACCCGGCGGAGGGCGCGGCGCTGGCCATCGCGATCATCGAGTTTTGCCGCAAATGCGGCGCCGGCGTCGCGGCCACGACGCACTACGCCGAGCTGAAGCTCTACGCCATGCGGACGCAGGGCGTCATGAACGCTTCGTGCGAGTTTAACGTCGAGACGCTGCAGCCGACCTACCGGCTGCTCATCGGCGTGCCGGGCAAATCGAACGCGTTTGCTATCTCCCGCCGACTTGGGCTGGACGACGCCATTCTGGAGCAGGCCAGAAGCCTTGTCAGCCAGAACGACGTGAACTTTGAGGATGTCCTCTCGCAGCTCGACCAGCAGCGGCAGGAGATGGAGAAGGCGAAGGAGGAAGCCGAGCGCCTGCGCCGCGAGACGGAAAAGCAGAAGGAAAAATCCGACGAATATTACGCGCAGATCAAGCTGGAAAAGGAAAAGGCGGCCCAGCAGGCGCGTAGGGAAGCGCAGTATATCATAGACGACGCCCGCCGCGCGGCCGACGCCGTCTATGAAGAGCTGAAGCAGCTGCGCAAGCAGGCGAAAAACGGCGTGTTCGTCCCCGGCTCCAACGAAAAGCAGGCGGAGCTGCGCCGCAGTCTCAACGAGGCGGAGCAGAAAATGCAGCCCCAGCGCGAGCAGAAGGCAAGACTGGAAGCGACCCGCGCCATCCGCGAGGGCGACACGGTAGAGCTTGTGAAGCTCGGAACGAAGGCGACAGTGCTGGCCATCAACAAGGACGGCAGCTACCGTCTGCGCGCCGGCATCATGCAGGTGACGGCGAAGCCGGACGAGGTATATCTGCTCGAAAACGAGACGCAGAACGCGGCCAAAAAGGTCATCGCCGGCAAGGTGCGCGAGCTGAAGGCGGCTGCGCAGCCGGAGCTCGACATCCGCGGCATGGCGGTCGACGAAGCGCTCCCGGTTCTCGATAATTTCCTGGACGCCGCGTACATGGGGAATCTGCCGAATGCGCGCATCATCCACGGCAAGGGTACTGGTATTCTGCGCGCAGCCGTGCAGGACGAGCTTCGGCGCTGCAAGTATGTCAAGTCGTTCCGTCTCGGCGTGTACGGCGAGGGCGAAAGCGGTGTGACGATCGTCGAATTTAAGTAACTGCTGCAGATGCGTGGAATAAAATGGACGCAGACTTAAATAATGATTGACATTTCAATGAAATTTGCTAAAATTAGAAGGTCAATAGCATCCCCATCGCGAATCAGCATGATATATAAGGAGTGTCGTCTATGTACATGCAGCAATCCATCGTAAAGTGTGAATCTGGTCTTTACAACCGGCAGGCAACCTACTTCATCCAGAAGGCCAACGAGTTCAAGTCGAGCATCTGGGTCGAGGTCGAAGACCGCAAGATCAATGCCAAGAGCCTGCTTGGTGTTCTGTCCATGGGCATCACCAAGGGCACGCGCGTGAGCATCATCGCCGAAGGCCCTGACGAGGAAGAGGCCGTCAAGGCACTGACTGACATGCTTGTGAAAGAGGTCTTCTGAGATCTGCTCCGCAATGGCGGAGCAGACTGTCCGGAATCTGCGAAGGGGGCCGCACCCCCCTTCTGATTCCGCATTCCGAGTTCAAATTTGTTCCGGGCGCTGCCGTTCGCGCAGCGCCCTTTTTTGTGAGAAGCAGCCATGACGTTTGAAGAACTGAAGGACAAAGCACTGTCACTGCCGTATGAGCCGGGCGTCTACCTGATGCAGGATAAGACCGGGACGGTGATCTACGTCGGCAAGGCAAAAAAGCTCAAAAACCGTGTCAGCCAGTATTTTCAGGATACGGCGGCGCATACGCCGAAGACGCGGAGGATGGTCTCGCAGATCGATCATTTCGATACCATCGTCGCGCGCTCCGAGTTTGAAGCGCTGGTGCTGGAATGCTCACTGATCAAGCGGCACATACCGAAGTACAACATCCTTCTGAAGGACGACAAGGGCTATCCCTATCTGCGCGTCGATCTGAAGGAGGAATACCCGGTTTTGCAGATGGTCAGCAAGATGGCAGGGGACGGCGCCAGTTATTTTGGCCCCTTCGGCGGCCGACATATGACGCAGCACGTCATCGACACGCTGCGGCTGACGCTCAAGCTGCCCGGCTGCTCCAAGCAGTTCCCGCGCGACCTCGGCAAGGAGCGCCCGTGCCTGAACTATCACATGAACAACTGCGACGGCTGGTGCCAGCTCTCGCGCAGCCCGAAGGACTATCACGCACGGATGGAGCAGGCCGTTCTGATCTTACAGGGAAACTATAAGCAGGTCGCAGACGAGCTGCGTACGCAGATGGAAGCCGCCGCCGACCAGCTGCAGTTCGAGCTGGCGGCATCTCTGCGCGACCGGCTGCGGGCTGTCGAATCGCTGGGCGAAAAGCAGCTGGTCACAGCCGGGACGATGGCCAATACCGACGTCATCGGCTATTATCAGAACCAAACACGCGCCTGCTTCGCCGTCCTGCATTACGTGGATGGAAGTCTTCTCGATAAAGAATACGAGATCCTTCCGACCGCGGACGAGGAAAAGGACGCCGTCTCCACGCTTGTCAAGCAGTTTTATCTTTCCCGTGGGGCCGCGCCGAAGGTCGTGCTGCTGCCGGTCGAGATGGAGGACGCCGCGCTCTTCTCCGAGCTTCTGCAGCAGGAGCTTGGGAAAAAAGTCCTGTTCCGCGTACCGCAGCGCGGCGACAATGTCCGCCTTGTAGAGCTTGCGGCCAAAAACGCGCGGGAAGAGGCCGAGCGCATTACGACCAAGGCCGAGCGCCGCACCGGTACGCTCGGGACACTGGCCGATATGCTCCATCTGGACGACATTCCGCACCGGATGGAGTCCTATGATATCTCCAACCTGGCCGGGACGGATATCGTCGCGTCCATGGTCGTGTTTCAGGACGGCCGTCCGCTCAAATCTGCCTATAAGCGCTTCAAGATCGAGGGGCTGACCGATCAGGACGATTATGCGTCCATGCATCAGGTCCTGCTCCGCCGGCTGACGCACTATGTGCAGGGCGACGCTGGCTTTGCCGAGCGGCCGGATGTGCTGCTCATCGACGGCGGTATCGAGCATACACGCGTGGCAGAGGATGTGCTGCACACACTGGGCCTGCACATTCCGGCCTACGGTATGGTCAAGGATAACCGCCACCGCACGCGCGCGCTCGTGACCGCGGCAGGCGATGAGATCGCAATCAGCGCTGTTCCGTCCGTCTTCGCCCTGATCGGCACGATCCAGGAGGAAACGCACCGGTTCGCCATCACCTATCAGCGCACGCTCCGCTCGCGCAGAATGAAGGCGTCCGGGCTGGAGGACATCCCGGGCGTCGGCGAAAAGCGCCGGCAGGCGCTGCTCAGAAAATTCCGG
Source organism: uncultured Oscillospiraceae bacterium (assembly GCA_934613505.1). Taxonomy (GTDB): domain Bacteria; phylum Bacillota; class Clostridia; order Oscillospirales; family Oscillospiraceae; genus CAG-170. The sequence continues at coordinate 67,870 of CAKTTB010000003.1, forward strand.
TCCGTCAGAGCCATTTCACAGGCAGAGCTGCAGCAGCTGGAGGAGGTCCTTCCGGCCGCCTGCGCGCTGGCCGTCTATCAGCATTTTCATCCGAAAGAAGAAGGAGAAGCAGCATGCGCGTCATCACAGGAACCGCCAGAGGCGTCCCGCTGAAGGCCCCGAAGGGCATGGATACCCGCCCGACCATGGACCAGGTGAAGGAGGGCATTTTTTCCGCCATCCAGTTTGAGGTGGAGGGGCGGCAGGTCCTCGATCTGTTCGCCGGCTCCGGTCAGCTGGGCATCGAAGCGCTCAGCCGCGGCGCGGCGCACTGCACGTTTGTGGACAAGGGCCGGGACCCGATCTCGGTCATCCGGGAAAACCTGAAAAAGACAAGACTGGAAGAGAAAGCCGAAATCGTGCAGGCGGATTACAGTTCCTACCTGAAAACCTGCCGCCGGCAGTTCGATCTGGTCCTGCTTGACCCGCCATATGCGGAAGTTTTTCTGGAAACTGCCCTAAAAATCATATCAGAAATTGACATTTTGACGAATAGTGGTATAATAGTCTGTGAAAGACCTTTCGACAAGACGCTTGCGGGCGAGGTCCCGGGTCTTGTCCGTTACCGCGATTACCGCTATGGCAAGGCTGCGGTGACGATCTTCCGCAGAGGATAACCGTCTGGAGGATCTATGAGAACAGCAATCTATCCCGGCAGCTTCGATCCTGTCACCAACGGTCACCTCAACATCATCACCCGCGCGGCGCGCAGCTTTGACCGACTGATCGTGTGCGTGATGTACAACTGTGAAAAAAGCCCGATGTTTTCTCCGCAGGAGCGCGTGGATCTCATCCGCCGCGTGACGGCCGACATCCCCAATGTCGAGGTCATGCACTCCGACCGGCTGTTGGCCGACTTTGCGAGAGAGCAGGGCAGCTCCATTATCATCAAGGGCCTGCGGGCCGTTTCTGATTTTGAACGCGAATTTCAGATGGCGCTCATGAATCACAAACTCAATCCCGGACTTGATACCATGTTCCTGACGGCTGAGCATCAGTTCATGTATCTCAGCTCCAGCGCAGTCAAGGAACTGGCACGGTATGACGCCGACGTGAGTGATTTCCTCCCGGCGGAGATCATACCGGACTTCAAAGCTCGCATGATGGAGCAAATCTAAGGAGGTAATTTTATGGCAAGCGGTATTGAAGAGATCCTGACGACGTTGTATGAGATGGTACAGGATGCGTGGAGCCTGCCGCTCGGCGCTGACAAGTGCGTACTCGAACGCGACAAGGTTCTCGATCTTCTCGACGAGATCAGCAACCAGCTTCCCGGTGAACTCAAGCAGGCCAAGACCATTGTCGAGTCCCGCAACGAGGTCATTACCAACGCCAAGCGCGAAGCCGAGAACATTCTCAAGCAGGCGGAGCAGCGTGCCCGCCAGATGATCTCGCATGAAGAGGTCTATCTGCAGGCACAGAAAGAGGCCGACGATCTCATGAAGAACGCGCAGGCCAAGATCAAGGAGCTGCGGCAGGTCACCAACGACTATGTCGACGATTCCATGAAGCGCACCGAAGACGCGATCGCGCAGGCCCTGTCTGAGATCCGCGAGTCGCGTACCAAGTTCCGCGCGTTGGTCAACCCGCAGCAGGCAAAGCCCTCGCCCATTATCGAGGACGTGTAAGCGTCCAGTCACCCATATCGGCACAAGCTGAGAAGAGGAGGGAGATCCGAACACGCAGCCCAGAGAGAAGGCGGCCGGTGCAAGCCTTCGTGCGTGCGGTTCTCTGTCGCCTCCGAGCTGCCGGGCTGAACGCAGTAAGCCCGGCCGGGTCCTCCCGTTACAGAGCCTTGAGCGCCCGGTCTTCCGGGAATGCAGGTGGTACCACGGAGAATTTCTTCGCCCTGAGTTTATGGACTCAGGGCGATTTTTTTGAAAAGGAGCGCGTATGGACTTCCGGTTTGAAACGAACTACGATCTTGGTACGCTTACGGCGATGGCCAAGGGCATCCGCCGGACTGTGCGGAAAAAGCGCAGCCGCCGGGTGCATGCCTTCGCGGCGATCGTTGTTCTGCTTGGAATACTCATGCTGCTTGTCGGACTGCTGAGCAAGGAATCCTTCGATGTGCGGGATGCGGTAACACTGCTCGCGGTTCTGGCCGTGCTTGTGACGGGACTATCAGAAGACCGGCTCAATGCCCGGGCGGCCAAAGCGCGGCTGCTTCCCGGCACGGAGCACGCCAGCACGGTGTTTGACGAGGATGGCTACACCATGACGACGAGCGTCACCGAGACCAGATGGCAGTATGCGCAGATCCTGGCCATTGCCGAGACAAAGCGCTATTTCATCTTCGTGCTTTCCAAAAACCATGCGCAGGCAGTCGATAAGGAAGGCATGCAGGGTGGAAGTGCGGAAGCGTTCCGCACATTTATCACGGAAAAGACCGGGAAGCCGGTTGCATACATAAAATGAGAGCGCAAAGCGCAAAGAATAGGAGATACCAATGAGAGACTTACCGAAAACCTATGACCCGAAGCTGGTCGAAAGTTCCATCTATGACATGTGGATGGAAAACGACTGCTTCAAGGCCGAACCCGATCCTGACAAGAAGCCGTATTCCATCGTCATGCCGCCTCCCAACGTCACGGGACAGCTCCACATGGGCCACGCGCTTGATTCCACGCTGCAGGATATCCTGACGCGCTACAAGCGCATGGAGGGCTACAGCGCCCTCTGGCTGCCCGGCACGGATCATGCCGGTATCGCGACCCAGATCAAGGTCGAAGAGGAGCTGCGCGTCAAGGAGGGCAAGACCCGCTATGACCTCGGCCGTGAGAAGTTCCTTGAGCGCGTCTGGGCGTGGAAGGAAAAGTACGGCAGCCGCATCGTTGAGCAGCAGCGCAAGCTCGGCGTCAGCTGCGACTGGTCGCGCAGCCGCTTCACCATGGACGAGGGCTGCTCCAGAGCCGTGCGCGAGGCCTTCTGTGAGATGTACGACAAGGGCCTCATCTACAAGGGCAGCCGCATCATCAACTGGTGCCCGCACTGCCTGACGGCGCTGTCCGACGCCGAGGTCGAATACGTCGACAAGCCCGGCCACCTGTGGTATATCCGCTATCCGCTCTCCGACGGTTCCGGCGACATCGTCGTCGCCACGACCCGCCCGGAGACCATGATGGGCGATACCGGCGTGGCCGTCAACCCGAACGACGAAAAGTTCAAGCACCTCATCAGCAAGACCTGCATCCTGCCCATCATGAACCGCGAGATCCCCATCGTGGGCGATGAATACTGCGAGATCGGCTTCGGCACCGGCGCGGTCAAGATGACCCCGGCGCACGACCCCAACGATTTTGAGGTCGGCCTGCGCCATAACCTCGATGTCATCCGCGTCATTGCCGACAACGGTACGATCAACGAAAACGGCGGCAAGTATAACGGCATGGATCGCTACGAATGCCGCAAGGCGCTCGTCAAGGACCTCGAGGAGCAGGGCTATCTCGTCAAGACCGAGCCGTATTCCCACAACGTCGGTACCTGCTACCGCTGCCATAACGACGTCGAGCCGCTCATCTCCGCGCAGTGGTTCGTCAAGATGAAGCCGCTGGCTGAGGAAGCCATCCGCGTCGTCAAGGACGGCACGATCAAGTTTGTGCCGGAGCGCTTCTCCAAGACGTACCTCAACTGGATGGAGAACGTCCACGACTGGTGCATCTCCCGTCAGCTCTGGTGGGGCCATCAGATCCCTGCATGGTACTGCGACGAATGCGGCCATATCAACGTCTCGCGCGAGGATCCGACGAAGTGCGAAGCGTGCGGCTGCACGAAGCTGACCCGCGATGAAGACGTGCTGGACACCTGGTTCTCGTCCGGCCTGTGGCCGTTCTCCACGCTCGGCTGGCCGGATCTGGACGCCGAAGACCTCAAATACTGGTATCCGACGACCGATATGGTCACGGGCTATGATATCATCTTCTTCTGGGTGGCGCGTATGGTCGTCTCCGGCATGGAGCAGATGAAAAAAGAGCCGTTCAAGACCGTCTTCATCCACGGCCTTGTCCGCGACGACAAGGGCCGCAAGATGTCCAAGTCCCTCGGCAACGGCATTGACCCGCTGGAGATGGCCGAGAAATATGGCGCGGACGCCCTGCGCTTCAACCTTATCACCGGCAACTCACCCGGCAACGACATGCGCTTCTACGTGGAAAAGTGCGAGGCCATGCGCAACTTTGCCAATAAGATCTGGAACGCGAGCCGCTATGTCCTCATGAACCTGAACGTCGAAGAGACCGGCCTGCCTGACGCTGCTGATCTTGAGATCGAGGACAAGTGGGTGCTGTCCAAGCTCAATACGCTCATCAGGGAAGTCACCGAGAATATGGACGCTTACGAGCTTGGCGTGGCCTCTGCCAAGGTCTATGACTTCATCTGGGATACCTACTGCGACTGGTATATCGAGCTGACCAAGGCACGCCTGTACGGCGAGGACGAGAAGAGCAAGCTGGCCGCGCAGAAGGTGCTGGTCTATGTGCTGGATCAGTTTCTGCGGCTGCTGCATCCGTTCATGCCGTTCATCACCGAGGATATCTGGCAGGCCATCCCGCACGAGGGCAAGTTCCTCATGCTGGCCGACTGGCCGAAGTATGACGAGAGCCTTGAGTTCCCGGTCGAAGCCGCGCACATGGAATCTGTCATGAACGCCATCCGCGCCGTCCGCAACCGCCGCGCGGAGATGAACGTGCCGCCTTCGAAGAAGAGTACGCTCTACGTCGTCTCGGACAAGGGCGAGATCTTCCGGCAGGGCGAGGGCTTCATCTGCCGGCTGGCCTACGCCGACAAGGTCCTTATCTGCGAGACCGACCCGGAAGGCCATGAGAACATGGTCTGCGTCGTCACAAACGATGCCAAGCTCTATATCCCGCTGGAGGAGCTGATCGACTTTGAGAAGGAGCTGGCCCGCATCGAAAAGGAAAAGGCCAACTGCCTCAAGCAGATCGCAATGTTCGAAGGCAAGCTCTCGAACGAAGCGTTTGTCTCCCGTGCGCCGGAAAAGGTCGTTGCGGAGCAGCGCGAAAAGCTCGAAAAGAACCGCGCGCTGCTTGCGCAGCTCGAAGAAAGCGAAAAGCGCCTGCGCCGGTAATTCCTTCGACCGAACCCGCGTGCAAAAGCATCTATAATGGACACACAGGAACTGCCTGTGTGTCCATTTTTTACAGTCTGGAGGCAAACAAATGAATTTGACCAGCTTTCTGCAGGACAAGCATCTGACCATCGCGCTGCGCGGCGAGATCGACCACCACAGCGCCAAGGATATCATGCGTGTTCTGGGAAACAAGATCGACCTGTATCTGCCGTGCGTGTGCGTGCTGGATTTCCGGGAGGTCACGTTTATGGATTCCAGCGGCATCGCCATCGTCATTGCCTGCGTGCGCCGCATGCGCCAGCTGCGCGGGGAGGTCGTGCTGCGGAGCGTGCCGCCGCAGCCGTTAAAAGTGCTCAAGGCATCCGGCATTGAGCGGATCGCGAAACTGGAAGAGGAGAGGAGCCTTGTTCATGAAACCTGAAAACGAAATGACGCTGACATTCCCAAGTAAATCCGCCAATGAATCCTTCGCCCGCGCCGCGGTCGCGTGCTTTGCGGCGCAGCTGGACCCAAATCTCGAAGAGCTGAACGACATCAAGACCGCCGTCTCCGAAGCCGTTACCAACTGCATCGTCCACGCCTACCGCGACACCATCGGCACCGTGACCATCCGCTGCCGCATCCTGCCGGAAAATGTCCTCGATCTAGTCATCCGCGACAAGGGCTGCGGCATGGAGGATGTGGAGCAGGCGCGCACGCCCATGTTCACGACCGGCGGCCCGGAGCGGAGCGGCATGGGCTTTACGATCATGGAGAGCTTCATGACCTCTCTGCAGGTCACGTCAAAGCCCGGTAAGGGCACGACGGTACATATGAAGCGTAAAATCGTGCAGCGGAGGAAAAACGCTTGAGCGAGAGAATGACGCTCATCGAGCAGGCGCAGAAGGGCGACCGGACGGCCTCCGAGAAGCTGATCACGGAGAATACCGGCCTCATCTGGTCGATCGCACGGCGGTATTTTGGCCGCGGCGTCGAGCCGGACGATCTGTTCCAGCTCGGCTGCGTCGGCTTTCTGAAGGCGGTCGAGGGCTTTGACACGGCCTACGGCACGCAGTTCTCGACCTATGCCGTGCCGAAGATCGCAGGGGAGATCCGCCGCTTTCTGCGCGACGACGGCGCCATCAAGGTCAGCCGCAGCATCAAGGAGCGCGCTGCGGCCATCAAGAAAGCGCGCGAGCGCCTGACGGGCGAGCTTGGCCGCGAGCCGACCGTCTCGGAGCTGTCGCAGGCGCTGGACCTTTCGGCAGAAGAGATCGCCAGCGCCGAAACTGCCACCAGTGCAGCCGAATCCATCCAGCGCCAGACCGGAGAGGAGGGCTTTTCGCTGGAAGACGTCCTCTGCACCGACGGCATGGAGGAAAAGCTGCTCGAGCGCATGACGCTGCAGGAGGCGCTGAAGCATCTGGGCGAAAAGGAACGAATGGTCATCCAGCTGCGCTATTATCACAGCCTGACGCAGCAGCGCGTGTCGGAGATCATCGGCGTCTCGCAGGTGCAGGTCAGCCGGATCGAAAAGAAAGCGCTGCAGCAGCTTCGAACGTTTTTTTGATATCGACAAACGGGGAAAAATGCGGTAGAATATCTGTAGTTTTTGAAAAGGTGAAGCTATGGATACGACATTTGAATCCCGATTTTTGTCCGCGCGCCGCGCGGTGATCGCTGCCCGGTTCGCGTCGCTCAACGATATGCAGCGCGAAGGCGTCATGACGACGCAGGGGCCGCTTCTTCTGCTGGCCGGCGCCGGAAGCGGCAAGACAACTGTACTTATCAACCGCATCGCGAACCTCATCGCCTTCGGCGAGGGCTCCGATTCGGAAGAAATTCCGGATTTCATCACGGAGGAGGACGTTACATACCTCGAGACCTATCTGCAGACGCGCGATCCCGCCATGCAGATGCAGGCCGAGCGGCTTTGCGCGCTGCGCCCGGCCGCGCCGTGGTCGATCCTTGCCATCACGTTTACGAACAAGGCGGCCAACGAGCTGAAATCCAGATTGCAGGCGCTGTTGGGCGACTATGCCATGGACGTGTGGGCCATGACGTTCCACGCGGCCTGCTGCCGCATCCTGCGCCGGGAAATCGACCGGCTGGACGGCTACACCGGCCGGTTCACGATCTATGATTCGAGCGATTCCGAGCGCGTGATGAAGGACATTCTGAAGGACTTTGATCTGGATGAAAAGGCGCTGCCGCCGCGGCTGGCGCTCTCGCTCATCAGCAAGGCCAAGGACAAGCGGCAGGACCCGGTGGCCTTCGGCAGGAGCGCAGATAAATCCGGCGATTTCCGCATGGAGCGCATCGCACAGGTTTACGCGGAATACGAAAAGCGCCTGCACGAAGCCAACGCGCTGGACTTTGACGATATCATCCTCAAAACCGTGGAGCTGCTGGAAGCCTATGAGGATGTGCGCACCTATTACCAGAAGAAATTCCACTACGTCATGATCGACGAATATCAGGACACGAACCAGCTGCAGTACCGCCTGACGGCGCTGCTGGCCGGGGGCTACGAAAATATCTGCGTCGTCGGCGACGATGACCAGTCCATCTACAAATTCCGCGGCGCAACGATCGAGAACATTCTTTCCTTTGAAAAGCAGTTCAAGGGCGCGCGCGTCATCCGGCTCGAGCAGAACTACCGCTCGACGCAGGCAATCCTGAACGCCGCGAACGCGGTCATTTCCCATAACCGTGGCCGCAAGGGCAAAAAGCTCTGGACCGAGAACGCCGCGGGCGACCGGATCACCGTCTACGAAGCGCCGAGCGAGCGCGAAGAAGCCGATTACGTGTCCAGCCGTATCATCTCCATGTCCAAGGGGAAGAATTTCAAGGACTTTGCCGTGCTGTACCGCACGAACGCCCAGTCCAACGCAGTCGAAAACTCGTTCAAGCGCAGCGGCATCCCGTACCGCATCATCGGCGGCACCCGCTTCTTTGACCGTGCCGAGGTCAAGGACATGCTGGCGTATCTGTGCGTCATCAATAACCGCGCGGACGAGCTGCGTCTGCAGCGCATCATCAACAATCCGCCGCGCGGCATCGGCGGCAAGACGCTGGAAATGGCCCAGCGGCAGGCGGACGCGGCAGGCGTCCCTCTGTACACGGTCGTCTCCGACCCTTACAGCTTCCCGAGCCTTGAAAAGGCGGCAGGCAAGCTCATGGCGTTCACGGTGCTGATCGAGGAATGCGCGGAGCTTCTTTCCACGCTCTCGCTGCCGGATTTCTATGAAGAGGTCATGACGCGCACCGGATATCTGCGGATGCTTGAAGAGAAGGGCGACGTGGAATCCCGGACGCGCGCAGAAAACGTCCGAGAGCTCAAATCCAGCATCGTCAGCTACGTGGAGAATACCGACGCGCCCACGCTGGCGGGCTTTCTGGAGGAGATCGCGCTCTATACGGATATTGAGCAGTATGACCCCGACGCGGACGCCGTCGTGATGATGACGATGCATGCGGCCAAGGGATTGGAATTTCCCAACGTCTTTCTGGTCGGCTTTGAAGAGGGACTGTTTCCCTCGAACCGCAGCATGAACGAGCCGGAGGAGCTGGAGGAGGAACGCCGGTTGTGCTACGTCGCCATCACGCGTGCCAAGCAGAATCTCGTCATCTCCTACGCCCGGCAGCGCATGCTCTATGGCCGCACCACGACGAATCTTCCGTCCCGCTTTGTCGACGAGCTGCCAAGCGACTGCGTCAAGCGGATCGGCGTGCAGAAGCCGCGCGCCTCGCAGCAGGAGCCGCGGCAATACGGATCGTTTGGACGCGTCAGCATCTACGGCGATACCTATAACGATTTTTCACAGCTTCCTGCGCGGCCAAAGTCGCAGAAGGAATATTCCGTCCATTCTGCGCCCAAAGCGGCTCCAAAAATGAACTTTGCCGCCGGTGAGATGGTGCAGCACAAGGCGTTTGGCCGCGGCATGATCCTGACGGTCCTGCCCATGGGCAACGACGCCCTGCTTGAGATCGCCTTTGACGGCGTCGGCACGAAGCGCTTGATGGCCAACACGGCCAGCCAGCATATGAAAAAGCTGTAATACCCCCGCAGCCCCGGCATAGAGTATGCTGGGGGTGTATGGAGATGAGTCGGAAAAAGCGCAGACGCAGACGCATCATTCTGATCGTTCTGCTGCTCGTTGTTACGGGGCTGATTTTGCTCGTGGAGCTGCATCTGTCGCCCTATATCCGCGAGCTTGCCCGGAATCAGGCGGTCAACGCCGCCTCCAACGCCATCACAGACGCAGTCGGCGAGATGCTGCGCCGCGAAGACACCGATTTTTCCCGCGTGATCGTGCTGGAAAAGGACGTGCAGGGACATATCACCGCCCTGCGCACCGATATGGGGCAGGTCGAGCGGCTGAAGGTCGAGGTGCTGGGGATCCTTGGTGGGCTCATCGCCGAGATCAACACGCAGCAGCTCGGAATCCCGCTTGGAAATCTGCTGCTGCCGGATCTATTGGCCGGAACAGGCCCTGTGCTGCCGGTCAAGGCTGTCAGCCTTACGATGTCGAATGCTGACTTCTTTTCGGATTTTACCGAGGCCGGCATCAACCAGACGCTGCAGACCCTGAAAGTCAAGTTCACCATCAGCCTGACCATCCTCACGACTGTCGGCTATGAGACCGTCGACGTGGACAGCGACGTCACGGTGGCACAGACGGTGATCGTTGGCACGGTACCGGAAACTTATGTAAACTTAGGACATCTTACCGCAACGGAAGGTTGGAGTGATTATGGAACCGAAACAGGAGATTGAACAGCTCACAAAGGAGCTGGAGCATGCCGGGTATCTCTATTACGTACTGGATAACCCGGAGATGAGCGACTATGACTATGACCACAAGCTGCGCCGACTGGAGGAGCTGGAAGCGCAGTACCCGCAGTATGCGTCCCCGCTCAGTCCGACGCGCCGCGTCGGCGGGCAGGCACTGAGCGAGTTCGTCAAGGTGCGCCACGCTGTCCCGCTGGAGAGCCTGCAGGACGTGTTTTCCCTTGACGAGCTGCGCGAGTTTGCCGCGCGCGTGCAGGAGGAAGAGCCGGACGCGGAATACTCCGTCGAGCCGAAGGTCGACGGCCTTTCCGTGGCGCTGGAATACATCGACGGCCAATTTGTGCGCGGCGCGACGCGCGGCGACGGCCTTGTCGGCGAGGACGTAACGGAAAACCTCAAGACCATCCGCTCCATCCCCATGACGCTGCAGGGCGCGCCCGCGCGCCTGATCGTGCGCGGCGAGGTCTTCATGCCGCGCGCGAGCTTCGAAGCGCTCAACGCCGAGCAGGAGAAGCTCGGCAAGCCGCTCTTTGCCAACCCGCGGAACGCTGCCGCAGGGTCACTTCGCCAGCTCGACCCCGGCATTGCGGCAAAGCGGAAGCTGGATATCCTTGTTTTTAACCTGCAGCTGGCTGACGGTATGGAGTTTGAGACGCACAGCGAGACGCTCGACTATCTCCGGGATCTTCGCTTCAAGGTCATCCCGTATACGCTCTGCCGCGACATGGAAAAGGCAGGGCAGCTCATCACAGAGCTCGGCGAAACGCGCTACAATCTGCCATATGACATTGACGGCGCGGTCATGAAGCTTAACAGCCTTGCGGGCCGCGCGCGGCTCGGCAGCACGGCAAAATTCCCGCGCTGGGCGGCGGCCTTCAAATACCCGCCGGAGGTCAAGGAGACCGTCCTGCAGGATATCGTCGTACAGGTGGGGCGCACCGGTGTCCTGACGCCGCGCGCCATCGTCGCACCGGTGCATCTTGCGGGAACGACCGTGACGGCGGCCACGCTCCACAATCAGGATTTTATCACCGACAAGGACATCCGCATCGGCGATACCGTAAAGATCCGTAAGGCCGGGGAGATCATCCCGGAAATTCTGGAGGTCGTCCTGTCCAAACGGCCGGAGGACGCGCAGCCCTACCGGCTGCCGGATCGCTGCCCGGTCTGCGGCGCGCCGGTCGTGCGCGATGAGGACGGCGTCGCCCTGCGCTGCACCGGTGCGGAGTGTCCGGCGCAGTTGTCGCGGAACCTTGCGCATTTTGTCTCGCGTGAGGCGATGAACATCGACGGCCTCGGCAGCGCGATCCTTGATCTGCTGATCGAAAAGAAGATGGTCTCCAACCCGGCTGACCTCTACCAGCTGGACTTTGACGCGTTTGCCGAGCTGCCCGGGCAGGGAAAAAAATCCGCGGCCAATTTGGAAGCCGCCATTGAAGCGAGCAAGCAGAACGATCTTTCACGTCTTCTGTGTGCGCTCGGTATCCGGCAGGTCGGCAGCAAAGCGGCCAAGGTACTGGCGAGCACGTTTGGGAGCCTTGACGCCCTGCAGCATGCGGCGCTCGAGGATCTGACCGCAGTCCCGGATATCGGAGAGACCACGGCGCAGAATATTCTGGATTACTTCGCAAGCCCCCAGTCGCAGGATCTCATCGAGCGTCTGCGCGAGGCTAATGTGAACTTTATGTCAACCAACCATGTGACGGATACGCGCTTTACGGGCAAGACATTCGTCCTGACCGGCGCGCTGAGCCTGTTCACGCGCGAGGAAGCGACGGAAAAGATCGAAGGCTTCGGCGGCAAGGCCGCGTCCTCGGTCTCCAAAAAGACGACCTATGTCGTCGCGGGCGAGAACGCGGGCAGCAAGCTGAAAAAGGCCAATGAGCTTGGGATCCCCGTTCTTTCCGAGCAGGAATTTCTGGAGCTGCTGCAATGAGGGTGACGCTTCTCAGCAGCTGCGGGCTTCTGTTCGAGCAGGACGGGCAGTCGCTGCTCATCGACGCGCTCAACAAACAGTTCCGCTGCTATTACGGGCTGCCGCCCGAGACGTTTTCCCGCATGCTGGCAGGGGAGCCGCCGTTCGACGCGCTCTGCGGGATCCTGTGTACCCACGCGCATCCCGATCACTATAACGAAGGCCGCACACGGCAGCTTGCGCAGGCGAGCGGCGCGCCGGTCTTTGTCCCGCGGGCGGACACGCCGCAGGAGCAGGTCATGCAGCTTGGCCCGTTCCGCGTCTCATTCTATCGCTTCCCGCATATCCCCGTGCCGGGCTGGGATGCGATCGACCACGGTGTCTTTCTGATCGAAGCGGCAGGCCGGTGCATCTATGTAACAGCGGATGCACAGATCGATGTGGATCGGCACCGGTCGATCCTTGCCGGGCGGCGCGTGGACGCTGCATTCTGGAACGGGCAGTATCTGTCGTATCCGCAGACGCGCGCTCTGCTGGCAGAAGTATCGGACAGGAATTATGTCTACCACATCCCAATCGATGAAAAGGATGTCTGCGGCATCCGCCGCAAGTGCGAGCGCAGTATGGCGCGCTTCAGCGCGGAACTTTCCACGGTGAAACTGCTGGAAGCATATCCGTCCGAGATCGTGATCGAATAAAAAGTCCAGTCTCACAGGAGACTGGACTTTTTTATGTCAACTCAATCGGCGTTTTCTACCGCGTCCGCGCCGTGTTTCTTTTCCTTTTCCACCCATGTCATGCCGAGCAGGATGAGGAGGATCCCGACTGCGCGCAGCAGGCTGAATGTGCCGTAGAACACATAGTCCAGCGCGAGCGACATGCCGAGATTGCCGGCCAGCATCAGAACGGAGGAGATGAGCGCGTTGGAGCGGAGCGTCCCGATGATCTGCAGCAGCTGCGCCAGCAGGCCGCAGATGCTGCCAAGATAGGCCCACCACGGCACGGAGACGATATGCCCCCAGGAAAGTTCATTTCCGTCGCGCATCACAAAGATCAGAAGCAAAGACAGGACAGTCGCCTGTACATAATTGATGAGCGCGCCGTTGCCGGTCCCGAAAATTTTCCCGGCGCGGACATTCGTCATGCGGTTGATCGAATTGAAAAAGCCGTTTGCAAGAGAGGTCAGAATGTAGATCATTGCGCAGCCCTCCTTCAGTTCAGAATGACCAGCACCACGCCGAGCAGCACGAGAAGATAGCCCGGCAGCTGCTTTTTGCGGATCCGCGTGACCGGCATGCCGAACAGGCCGAAGCGGTCAATGAGCGCGGACGAAGCGAGCTGTCCGGCGGTGGAGAGCGCCATAAACACGCTCGCGCCGACGTGCAGCGTACACCAGCTCGACGAGACGACGATCCCGATCCCCATCAGGCCGACCAGATACACATACCACGGCGCGCCGGAAACACGCAGCGGCTGCCGCTTGATGAGAAGATACCCGAGAAGCAAAATCATCGCGATTCCATGTACAAAAAAGCAGACCCCGAACAGGCTGAAATGATTGCCCAGCTGCGCGTTGAGCGAGATCATCACGCCCTGCAGGATGCCAGCAAGAAGCAAAAAGCTGTAATTCAGCAAGATAATTCCCCCTTTTCTGAAAGCACTTGTTATCTTATCACGGAACGCAGTGAGTTTCTACTCCTTTTTCCGGCACCGAAGAAATTGCCGCTTGACAGCGGCTCTGCCGCGTACTATGCTTTGAGTGGCCGAACGGCCGCAGAAAGTGGTGGACAGGGCATGCGCATAACAGTCAGATACGCGGAGCGCACAGAGCTTGACTGGGTCAACGAGCTGCGGCAGATGGTAAGTAGTCTGCACGCTGCCGGACGGCCGTATATTTTCCGCCCGGACTTCTGCGCCGAGCTGCAGCAGGCAGTTTATAAGACGTATGATGCGCCGGACGCAGACGTGATCGCCGCCTGTCTGGACGGAACGGTCTGCGGCTTTGCAATCGTGCAGTATATCGACCGACCGGCGTCCGCCTATCAGTGTGCCAGACGGTTTTATCACATCGAGGAATTTGGCGTGGACGCGGCTTTCCGCCGCCGCGGCGTCGGGGCCGCGCTGCTCGCTTTCTGTAAGCAGGAGGCCGCCCGGATGCAGTTTCCGCGGGTGGAGCTGGACGTCTGGGCCTTCAATGAAGACGCGCAGCGCTTCTATGAAGCCGTCGGCTTCCGGACCTATCGGAGCCTGATGGAGCTGAACGTATAAAAAATTAAAGGAGAACTGTTTGAATCTGAATCTGCAAACACTGGAGCGTGTGGCCTGACCGGGAGGCCTGGCAAATTCATTTACACACGCCATACCTCCCGGAGGATCGGACACTTGGATCTTCAGGAGGTACCATATGAACCGCGAAAACAAGCGTAAAACCTTTGAAAAAGGCTATTATAAGACCCATGCCTGCAGCGACACATTTACCTGCAAGGTCTGCGGCCGAGTCTGCACGCCGCAGGGCGCAGGCACCGATCACCGCAACCACTGCCCGAACTGCCTCAGCAGTCTGCATGTGGATATCGAGCCGGGCGACCGGGAAAGTAGCTGCGGCGGCATCATGGAGCCGGTCGCAGTTTGGGTGCGCAAGGGCGGCGAGTGGGCTATTATCCACCGCTGCAGACGCTGCGGCGCACTCAGCTCCAACCGCGTGGCGGCGGACGACAATCCCATGAAACTTCTGTCCATCGCCATGAAGCCCCTGTGCCAGCCGCCGTTCCCGCTCGAGCGCATTGAGGAAATGACGCGTCTCATGGGCGGCGACGGAAGCCTGCAAAAATAAAAACGAAAAGTGGGAGATCTCCGATTTCGGAGATCTCCCACTTTGTCTGTATAAACAGCTTATTCTGCGGCGATGCGCCAGCCCTCCGCCCGCTCGCGGATGGAAGTAAAGCGCTTATAAAGCCCGTCCTTCTGCACAAGCTCTGCATGCGTGCCGCGCTCGGCGATCCGGCCGTCGTCCACGACAAGGATCTGATCGGCGTTCCGGATGGTCGCCAGCCGGTGCGCGATGGTGATGATGGTCTTGCCGCGTGTCAGCTCGGAAATGGCCTGCTGGATGAGGTGCTCGTTTTCCGGGTCGACGCTGGCCGTGGCTTCGTCCAGAATGATGATCGGCGCATTTTTTAAGATCGCACGGGCGATCGAAATGCGCTGCTTCTCGCCGCCCGAGAGCGTGCCGCCGCCCTCGCCGACAACAGTGTCGTAGCCGTCGGGCAGCACCATGATAAATTCGTGGCAGCGGGCCTTTTTGGCCGCTTCGATCATCTCCTCCTCGCTGGCATCCGGCCTGCCAAAGAGGATGTTCGCGCGGATGGTGTCGTGGAACAGATACACGTTCTGGAACACCATGGAAATATTGGAGAGCAGGACGTCACACGTGAACTCCCGCAGATCGTGCCCGCCGACCGTGATGGAGCCGGACTGCGGATCATAGAACCTTGCAAGCATGCTGCAGATCGTCGTCTTGCCGGAGCCGGACGGGCCGACGATGGCAGTGGAAGTCTGTTCCGGGATGGTAAAGCTGACGTTTTTCAGGACCTGCCGGGAATCATAGCCGAAATCAACATTCCGGAACGCAATGTCGTAGTGTGTAAGCGCGATTTCACACCCGGCAGCGTCAATGAACTGCTCGCCGCGCAGCGCATCCAGCTGATCCATCACGTCGTCGATGACGCCGAGTGTATGCGCGCTGTCACTGATCGGCTCCAGACTGGCGAAGATGCTGAAGGAGAAGAAGATAAACATCAGCGCCATGGAGAAATCCATCTGCCCGCGCACGCACTACCGGATCACACCGGCCGCCGTCGCACTTCCATCCACGAACAGGCACACGAGCCGGTACATGCAGTAAAACGGTGCAAGCCCCAGCATGACGCTCAGGACGGATAATACGACAGACAGGGCGAGCCGTTTCTTCTCGCCCTCTGCATAGGCAAACAGCGCGCGCATCCAGCTTTTTTTCTCTGCTTTCATGCAATGTCCTCTTTTCTTCCTGTAAAAAATCCGAGTTAGCCGCATCTAACTGATACGCATAAAAATGGGCAGGAATAATATCCGTCATTGCCCCATGAGCTTCCGCCATCCCGCCGTGTAAAACGCAGCCAGTGGCTCCAGATACCGCTGCGCATCCGCGAGCGGCATATCGTGAATGATAATCTCAAAAAAGGTATTGATCATCCCGGTCAGGAGCATATGTTCCAGCCGGCGGTCAATCTGCGGCACGGGATGGCCGAGCGCCTGCAATGTCTTGCAGTGCTGATCGATCGCCGCAGCTTCCAGCACAGCCAGCTCGTCGACGATATGGGAATAGGGCGTTCCGTCGGCGCACTCGAGGATCAGATGGAACGCATCCCGGCGCGCGTCCATATACAAAAGAAGCGCCTGCATGCAGTCTTTCCCGGCGTCGCCCATCCGCAGGACCTGCGTCTGCGGCTGGAGCTGCTCGAATTGCGATACGGCGGCGCAGTAGGTGCGCAGAACGAAGCGATACGGTTCGTCCACCAGCGCGGCAAACAGTGCTTCCTTGCTGCTGTAGTAGCCATAGAACGCACCGGTCGTGACCCCGGCCGATTTCACGATATTGCGCAGGGAAGCGGACTGATAGCCTTTTTCCAGAAATTCCGCTTTCGCGGCTGCGAGGATCTTTTCCAATGTGGACAGCGGCAGTTCAGTCATGGCGGCCTCCTGTATAACGGCGTTATATCACAGCGTTATATTCTACCCGCAGCCCGGATCTGTCAAGCCCCGGGCAAATTTTCGAGGTATATCGCCCACGACGCAAGCAATTATCCCATGCTGTTCAAGCGGCTTTTGAAAGAAGAAAATCAATAACGACTGCGAAAAACGTCCTTCCGAACCGGAAGGGCGTTTTTTGTATAAAAAAACCGCAAGCCGTTGAAAACAAAGGCTTGCAGCAAATTTCTGGCGTCCCAGAAGAGATTCGAACTCCCGACCCCACGCTTAGGAGGCGTGTGCTCTATCCAGCTGAGCTACTGGGACATAAAACATGGGTATTTTACAATGCCCGGATTGGTTTGTCAAGCGCAGGCATATTGAACGCTGCGGGACAATAGACTGTGACAGAGAAGAGGTGAGGTCATTGCTGGAGCAGGTGGTGCAGATCTTGCCGCAGGCGTACCAGCAGGCGCTGCGCGCGTGGGGCGACGCGCCCATCGAAGAACTGCGGCTCCGGGCGGGACAGGTTCCGTCTGTTGTGATGGACAGGCGGGAGCGCCCGCTTGCCGCGCAGGCGGGCACAGCGCCGGTCACGCCGGAGATGCTGCAGCGGGTCCTGATGGCGGCGTGCAGGCAGTCGCAGTACGCCGTGCAGGAGCAGCTGCGGGAGGGCTTTCTGACGATCGCGGGCGGCGTGCGCATCGGCGTATGCGGAAGCGCGGTGGTGCAGGGGGGACGGGTCGCCGGGATCCGGGAGGTCTCATCGCTTGCCATCCGCATCCCGCGCGAGATCCGCCATCCGCCGCAGCTGCTGCGGCCGTATCTGGACAGCTCCTGCCTGCTTGCCGGCGCGCCGGGCAGCGGCAAGACGACGCTGCTGCGCAGCTGCATCCGGATCCTGTCCGGATCCGGGCAGCGCGTTGCGGTCGTCGATGAGCGGCTGGAGCTGGCAGGCGCCGCCGGAGGCGTCAGCGCGTTCGACCTTGGCCCATGTACGGACGTGCTGTCCGGCTGCAAAAAGGCGGAGGGGATGCTGATGCTGCTGCGCGGCATGAATCCGGACTGGATCGCAGTGGACGAGATCACGCAGCCGGAGGATCTGGCCGCGATCCGGCAGCTGGCGGGCTGCGGCGTGCATTTGCTTGCGACCATCCACGCGGGCTCCCGCGGGGAACTGGAGCAGAAGCCGCTCTGCCGGGCCATGTGTGCTGCCGGCGTGTTCCGGCGGCTTCTGATTTTGGACAGGAACAGGACATTTCATGCAGAAAGGATCCGGTATGCTCAAAACGATCGGAATGATACTGATTCTTATGGCCTCCGGGACAGTGGGCTTTGGGATGGCGCGGACCGTCCGCCGCCAGCAGGTGCAGACCGTTGTGCTGATTGACGCCCTGCTGCGGCTGCGGCACGAGCTGCAGTACAGACTGACGCCGCTGCCGGACGCGTTCGCGGTGCTGGGTGAGATGCCGAACCGTGAGGTGGCGGCGTTCTTTTCTGCCATGTCCGCCCGCCTGCAGTCCGGACGGACATGCACGGTCGGCTATGCCTGCCGCAGGGCGATGGCGCAGACGGGCGGGCTGCAGCTGACGGCAGGGACGCGCAGCGCGCTTTTGGCGCTGTTTGACGCGCTCGGGCGGTATGATCTGGAGGGAAACCTGCAGATGCTGGAGCTGGCGCTGGATCGGCTGCGCGCAGAGGCAAGGACGATCCAGTCCGGCAGCCGCGCCCGATGCAAAACATATATCAGCCTCGCGGTCTGCACAGGGCTTGCCATTGCGGTGATACTGGTGTGATATGGACATTGACTTGATTTTTAAGATCGCGGCGGTCGGGATCATCGTTTCCATTCTCAATCAGGTGCTTGTCCGCTCCGGACGCGAGGAGCAGGCGACGATGACGTCGCTGGCGGCGCTGGTCGTTGTGCTGATGATCGTGGTGCAGCGGATCGCGGAGCTGTTTGAGATGGTCAAGACGCTGTTTGAATTTTAATGGAGACGGCAGGAAAACTGATCGCGGCTGCGCTGCTCTGCTGTATTTTGTGTCTGCTTCTGCAGAAGCAGGCACCGGAGCTGACGCTTGTTCTGTGTGTCCTCGGCTGTGTCCTGTGCCTTTTGACGACGCTGCCGCTGTTCTCGCAGATTTTGGAGTTTGTCAAACGGCTGGAGGCGCTGACGGGCCTGTCCGGCGCAGTCTTCTCGCCGCTGCTGAAAACCGCGGCGGTGGGGATCCTCTCCCAGCTGGCCGGCGCTTTGTGCCGGGATGGCGGGCGGCAGGCGCTGGCCGGGACGGTCGAGCTGTGCGGCGGGATTTTGTGCCTGTATCTGTCACTGCCGCTTCTGGAGCTTGTGTTGTCGCTTCTGCAGAACATGATCGGAGGGTAGCATGCGCCGCTGGCTGCTGATAATTGTGCTTATCGTGGGTTTGACCGGCTCTGTCTGCGCGGTGGACGTCATGGAGGAGGAGCAGAAGCTTCTGCAGCTGGACACACTGGAAACGGGGCTTCCCGCGTCCGCGCGCGAGGCGATGCAGGACTACAGTCCGTCCCAGACGGCAGACCCGGGGACGGCCCTCCTGAACCTCGTCAAATGGGCGTCCGGCTTATCCGTCAGCACGCTGCGTGAGGCACTGCGGACGGCGGCGATGCTGCTTGCCGCGGCGTTGGTCTGCCGACTCGTCCGGCAGACAGGCGAGGGGAGCTTCCCGGCCGCGTCGATGACCGGCGCGCTTGCCATCACGGCGATCTTTACGACCGGCATGCGGAGCATGATCGGCCTTGCCGACACGATGCTTGCGGATATGGAGGCCTACGCCAAGCTTTTGCTGCCGGTCATGTGCAGCGCGGCGGCAGCCGCTGGGGCGGTGACAGGGGCAGGCGCTTTGTATATGGGGTCCTCGCTGTTTTTCAGTCTGCTCATCAGCCTGGTCCGGACGCTGCTCATTCCGCTGATCTATGCCTTTATCGGGCTGGCTGCGGCGGAATGTGCGCTGAAGGACGGCAGGCTGTCCGGCCTGCGGCAGCTGACCGGCTGGTGCATCTGCGCGGCTTTGAAGGGCATGATGTACGTGTTTACGGCATATCTGTCTTTGACGGGACTTTTGTCCGGCAGCAGCGACGAGGCGGCGGTGGAAGCAGCCAAGTCAACGCTTTCGGCGGCCATTCCGGTCGTGGGAGCGATCGTGTCGGACGCTTCGGAGGCCGTTCTGCAGAGCGCGCGCCTGCTGCGCACGACGGCGGGGACGTTCGGCATTCTGGCGGTTCTGGCCATGGCGCTGGTCCCGTTTGCAAAGATCGGCGTCTGCTTTCTGACAATGAAGCTGACGACAGCTGTCGCGGAGCTGACGGCGGAAAAGCAGCATGCAGAGCTGCTGGATGCGCTGACCGGGGCAATGGGATATCTTCTGGGCATGGTCGGATGCACAGCGTTGATGCTGGTATTCAGCACCTGCTGCTTTATGAAGGTGGTGAACGGATGATCGCCGCGGTGCGGGAGTATCTGCTGCGGCTGACGGCGGGCGCGTTTTTTTCGTCGCTGCTGCTGGCCGTCCTGCCGAAAGGCGGAGCGAGAAGAGTGGCGGCGCTCGTGTGCAGCCTTGTGATGCTGCTGTTGGCCCTGACGCCGGCCGCACAGCTGGATTATGACGCGCTTGCAGCAGCGATCAGCCGTCTGGAACTGGAAAAGGAGGAGGTCAGAACGGGGATCGAGGTTCAGAATCAGGAGCTTGTGGCGCGGATCATATCCGGCCGGGTCGAGGCATATATATTGGAAAAAGCGGCCGCACTGGGGCTTGACGTGACAGTGACGGTTGAGATGCAGACGCGTGTGTCGACGCCGTATCCCTGCGGCGTGACGATCTGCGGGGAGGCAAATCCGGCGCAGAGAGAACGGCTGCAGACGTACATCGAAGAGACGTTTGCTGTGCCGAAGCAGCGGCAGACATGGCAGCCGTGACGAAGACGCAGCTATCAGAGCTGCAGAAACGGCTGAGCGCCGGAATATCCAAATTCCGGCTCCCGCTGCTGATCTTTGCGGCGGGGCTTCTTCTCATGCTGCTGCCGACCGGAAAACGCAGCACACAGGCGGTGCAGACGGCCGCGCAGGCGGCGCAGACGCAGGAGCTGACGCCGTCGCAGGAAGAGATGGAGGCGATCCTTTCCCGAATCGACGGGGTCGGACGCGTGGATCTTCTTCTGACGTTGCGCACCTCCGGTGCGTCGGTCTATCAGACGGATACGCGCACGGTTACCTCCGGCAGCGGAACGACGGAGGAATGCCAGACGGTCTTTGGTCAGACAAGCGGGTCCGGTAAGGAGCCGGTCGTGCAGACGACGCTGGCCCCGCAGTATCAGGGCGCGCTCGTTGTGTGCGACGGGGCGGACCGGGCAAGCGTCCGTCTGGCGGTAGTTCAGGCTGTTACAAGCCTTACGGGGCTTGGGAGCAATCAGATCGCAGTTGTGAAAATGAAAGGGCAATAGGAGGAATCAGAATGAAGATCTGGAAAAGAAACGCAATCATTGCATCGGTACTGCTGCTGGTATGCGCCGGCGTGTACCTCAACTGGTCAAAGACGCAAAGTGATGTGCAGGATCTGTCGCAGACGCTCTCCGCGGAGCAGGTAATGGGTGAGGATACGCTCCTTGTCAGCGACGGGGACGGCGCGTCCGCCGATGCCGTCGCGGCCTCAGCGCAGCCGGAGCAGAGTGCGGCGGATTATTTCGCGCAGGTCCGCCTGAGCCGTCAGGAGTCGCGCGACTCGGCTGTGGAGCTGCTTGAGCAGACCATCGCCTATGATGAGACCGATGAGATCGGACAGGCGGCCACGCAGACGCTCAACGAGATCGTCGGCACCGCGCTCAGTGAAGCCGAGATCGAGAGCCTTGTCATTGCCAAGGGCTACGACGACTGTGTGACGTATATCAACGACGGCGTCGTCTGCGTGGCGGTCTCCGCACCGGCGGACGGGCTGGGAGATGCGGATGCGGCGCTCATTTCGGATATCGTGACCTCGCAGACGGACTATCCGCTCTCGCAGGTGCGGATCATTGAGGTAAAGCCCTGAAAAGCACGCCGATTTTCAGAAAGGGATTGCAATTTAACAGTTTTGTGGTAGAATGTATCCGATATTGAAATCAGATCCTTTCCATGCGATCCTGAAACGGAGGAACCACTATGGCTGAGAAGAACGAATACTTTACGCAGAAGCTTGAAAACGGGACGCTGCAGATCTCCGAGGATGTCGTGGCATCTGTGGCCGCGGCTGCTGTGCTTGAAGTGGAGGGCGTCTGCGGGCTGTCCAGCAGCATCAGCACGGACATTGCCGAGATCCTCGGCATGAAGGCTGTCGCCAGAGGAATCCGCCTGACAAACAACGTGAAAGACGGCACGGTCAAGATCGAATGTGACGTCGTTGCAAAGTTCGGCCAAAGCGTGTTCTCCCTCGCCAAGACGGTGCAGGACAATGTCAAGACGAGCGTGGAGTCCATCACGGGGCTGCGCGTGTCTCAGGTCGACGTCAACATCTGCGGCATCGCCATGCCGCGCGAACTGAAAAAATGATCATCCGGAAAAGCAAACCCTTTGCTTGGCGTAAAGGGTTTCTTTTTTGGCAATACGGGAAGAAAGAGCAGCAAGGAGAGCTATATGACCAGATCGAACGCCAGAGAGATCGCCTGCCATCTCGTCTTTGAGATGAACTTCAATAACGTGACTGCCGGAGAAGCGCTGCAGACGCTCATGGAGGAATCCTATTATCCGACCCTCAAGACCGAGTCGGACGTCTACGCGGAAAAGCCGGACAGCCGTCAGCTTGCCTACCTGACCGATGTCGTGCAGGGCGTGCAGGCCAGACGCGAGGAGCTGGAGGGCTATATTACGAAATTCTCCGTCGGCTGGACGCTTGGGCGCATCGCGCGCATGGCGGTCGCCATCATGGAAGTGTGCATGTACGAGGCGCTGTATGTGGACGACGCGCCTGTCAGCGCGGCGATCAACGAAGCGGTCGAGCTGACGCGCAAGTATGAGGACGAGGACGTGGTGTCCTTTGTCAACGGCATTCTCGGCGGCTTTGCACGCGAGATGGAGCAGTCATGCTGACACTTGGCTTTGACACCAGCAACTATACCACTTCGGTGGCGGCTTTTGACGGCGTGGGCGGGAAGAACTGCTCACGCCTTTTGGACGTGAAGCCGGGCGAGCTGGGGCTGCGGCAGTCAGATGCCCTGTTTGCGCATGTCAAGCGCCTGCCGGAGCTGGTGGACGCGCTCGCCGGGGCTGTTGATTTGAAGGACGTGACGGCGATCGGCGTCAGTACGCGGCCGCGGGCTGTGGAAGGCTCCTACATGCCGTGTTTTCTGGCGGGCTGGTCGCAGGCCAGCTGTCTGGCCCGCATTCTCGGCGTGCCGCTCTATGAGTTTTCCCACCAGCAGGGACATATTGCGGCGAGCCTATGGTCGGCAGGACGGCTCGACCTCATGAAAACGCCGCATCTGGCGTGGCACCTGTCCGGCGGCACGACCGAGCTGCTGCTCGTCACACCGGACGGCAAAAATGTCAAGGCGGAAAAGCTCGGCGGAACGAGCGATATCTCCGCCGGTCAGCTCATTGACCGGACTGGCAAGCTTCTGGGGCTGCAGTTCCCGGCAGGAAAGGCAATCGACGCACTGAGCCGGACGTCGGAATGCAAACACAAATACCGCGTGAAGCTGCGCGGGCTGGAGTTTTCCTTCTCCGGCATCCAGAATCAGGCGGAGAAATTCTTCGCCGACACGCAAAATCCTGCGGACACGGCGCGGTTCGTCATGAACTGCATCGTCGGCTGCATCGCGGACGCGACGCGCGCGGCGCTTGCCCAGAATCCGGGGCTGACGGTCGTTTCCTCCGGCGGCGTGGCCTCCAATTCCATGCTGCGGGAGCGGATGCGGGAGTTTTCGCCGGTATTTGCCGAGCCGCAGTTCTCCACGGACAACGCCATGGGCGTCGCCGTCCTGACGGCGCTGCAGGAGGGACTGTGATGGAGCAGAATATCATCGCCGTCTCGCAGGTCAATGAATACATCAAATTTCTGCTCGACCGCGACGAGCTGCTGACCAACATCTGCGTGCGCGGCGAGCTGAGCAACTATAAAGTTTATCCCTCCGGTCACCATTATTTTTCTCTGAAGGACGCAGGCGGCGCGCTGCGGTGCGTCATGTTCCGCTCCAGCGCGCAGCGGCTCCGCTTCCGGCCGGAAAACGGGATGCAGGTCGTGGCCTGCGGCCGTGTGACGGTCTTCCCGCGCGACGGGGCCTATCAGCTCTACTGCAATTCCCTGACCGCCGACGGCGCGGGCGATCTGTATGTTGCGTTCGAACAGCTCAAGGAAACGCTCGCGAAGGAAGGCCTGTTTGACCCGGCACACAAAAAGCCGATCCCGCAGTACCCGCATACGATCGCAATCATTACCTCGCCGGCCGGAGCTGCGATCATGGACATGCTGCGCATCCTCGGCAAACGGTATCCGCTGAGCAAGATCAGGCTCCTGCCGGTTCGCGTGCAGGGCGCGGAAGCTCCGGCGGAGATCGCGGGCGCGATCCGCTACGCGAACCGGTATCAGGTCGCGGACCTCATCATCACGGGCCGCGGCGGCGGCTCGATGGAGGATCTTTGGGCATTCAACGATGAGCGCGTGGCGCGCGCGATCTTTGATTCCGATATTCCGGTCATTTCCGCGGTCGGCCACGAGCCGGATGTTACGATCTCGGATTACGTCGCCGATCTTCGCGCGGCGACGCCCAGCAATGCGGCGGAGCTGGCCGTGCCCGATCAGGCGGAGCTTCGCAAGAAGCTGCAGATGATGCAGTCGGCCATGCTGCAGAGTGTACAGAAGAACGTAAAGCTCGGCCGCCAGCGGTTGAGCGGACTGGCGGAGAAGCGCGTGCTGCAGAGTCCTCTCAACTATCTGGAGGACCGGCGCGTGCTGCTGGACTTTCTGTCCACCCACCTGCAGGCCGCGCAGCAGAAGACGCTGCACGAAAAGAAACAGCAGTTTATCCGGCTGACCGCCGCGCTTGACGCGATGAGTCCCCTGAAGGTTCTCGCGCGCGGCTACGGCATGGTCAGCGGCCCGGACGGGGCGCTTCTGCGCCGTGCGTCAGACGTGCAGCCGGGAGATACGATCCGCGTCAGTCTCAGCAGCGGCAGTCTGACGGCCTGCGTGGAACAGATACAGGAGAATGCAACATGAGTGAAAAATCCCAGACCTTTGAGACCTCCATGCAGCGGCTGGAGGAGATCGTCCGCCAGCTGGAGCAGGGAAATGTCCCGCTTGAGGCGTCTTTGAAGCTGTTTCAGGAAGGAACGGCTCTGGTAAAGTCCTGCACGGCTCTGCTCGACAGCGCGGAGCAGCAGATCGTGAAACTGATGAAAACAGCCGACGGAACGCCGGCGGAAACGGAGTATGTACGCGATGAGTGAATTTCATGACCAGATCGCACAGTACCGTGCGGCAATCGAAGCGTTTCTACAGAAGCAGTTTTGTGAAGAGGCTCCGCAGAAGCGGCTGTTTGACGCCATGCGCTACAGTCTGCTTGCCGGCGGCAAGCGCATCCGCCCGGTTCTGACGCTGGAGTTTTGCCGCATCTGCGGCGGTGACTGGAAAAAGGCGATCCCGTTTGCCTGCGCGCTGGAAATGGTGCATACCTACAGCCTCATTCATGATGATCTGCCGTGCATGGATAACGACGATTACCGCCGCGGCCGCCTGACGAACCACAAGGTCTTCGGCGAAGCGCTGGCGGTGCTGGCCGGCGACGGCCTTCTGACAGCCGCCTTTGAGACGGCGTCTATGGCAGACGCGGATCCGGCAGTGGCGGTCAAGGTCATCCGGATCCTCTCCGAGCAGGCGGGCGAGCTTGGCATGGTGGGCGGACAGGTCCTCGACATGGACGCCGAGGAGCAGGAGCTGACCGAGCAGGGAATCTATGATATCCAGCGCCGCAAGACCGGCGCGCTCATTCAGGCGGCCTGCCAGATCGGCGTCGTGGCCGGCGGCGGCACGGAGCAGCAGCTGCAGGCGGCAGGGACGTACGCGCAGAACATCGGCCTGGCGTTCCAGATCCGCGACGATATGCTCGACGTTCTCGGCGATGCGGCAAAGCTCGGCAAGGCCACGCATGTGGACGAGAACAAAAATACCTTTGTCCGCCTGTACGGCATCGGCGCATGCTCGAAGATGATCGAGGCGGAGACAAAGAGCGCCATCGCCGCGCTGTCCTGCTTCCAGAACTCAGATTTCCTCGTGGAAATGGCCGGGCAGTTGGCGCTGCGCGAATATTGATGTATAAAAATGGGCAGTCCGGCCCTATTGTCACAGAAAGTTTATGAATATTAACTTGTATATACAGCTGTAATATGCTATACTGTTCTGGCAATGGCGCAGTATCCTAGTCAGCTTTGCCGGCTGCGAGGAAGGGCCTAAAAATCCTTTGATTGGCATACCTGTGAACCCCGTGGTGTCTGCTTCTTACGCCCAGTCTGGGGTGGATGCTGTGGGAAGGCGATTTTGCGCCTGCGGCGGACGGGCTGTCTCCAATGGCATGGAGAAGATGACCCGGTCGCTGTGGAGACTGGATATTGTGCAGCGGCGAACTCCCTTCGTGGTATCCGACCGTTGTACGATACCGGATATGAACCTGCATTGCGGTGCTACCCGGCTTTAAGCCGTGAACGCTGTGTGCAGAGTAGCCTGCCTTGCGTGAACCGGCCGGGAAAGGGAAGCTGATGCGTCAAGCGCTCATGGCCTTGAGCGCAGACGATATTCCCTTGAAAGACGGTTTGCAAAAGAGGATAAGAGTCGGTTCAAGCTGTGGTGGAAATCACCTAGACTGTCGAAAGGGCCTTTGTGGGATTGCGGTACGGACTAAGTGGCAATCGGGTAGTGACCATGGCGACAGGCCAACGCGAGCATGAAAGGGGAACCACCTCCATCGGCGACGAGAGGATGCTCCCGGGGAAAACAAACCCGACCTAAGCCGTAAGATTAATCATAAGAGCTGCCATTGCATATCCAGAAAGAAACGCGGGAGCGGACGGCGGATCGGCTCCGCCATCCGCTCCTTCGGCATTTTATTCCGGCAGTTCCGCGCAGCGCGGCGCTGTCTGAGAGACCCTCGATGTGTGGAGGCTGTTTTGGCTGCTGCAAAGAAGAAAAAAACCGGCAAGTCATCCGGAACGGATTTTAAGTGGATCGCGCTGATCTTCCTGCTGACTGTGCTGATCTCCGCGGTGATGAGCTTCGTTTCCTCCAATCTTCTGGAGGGCGCGGGGCTTGTCCTGTCGTTTGTGATCCTGATCTGCATCGTTTTGATCGGTATTTTATTTGATATTATCGGCGTCGCCGTGACTGCGGCGGATGAAGCGCCGTTTCACGCCATGGCGTCGCGTAAGGTGCCGGAGGCGACGGACGCGCTGCGCCTGATCCGCAACGCCAACAAGGTCTCCTCGTTCTGCAACGATGTGATCGGCGATATCTGCGGCGTTATCTCCGGCTCGGCCGCGGCGGTGATCGCTGCGCGTGTGCTGCTGCTCGGAGGCAGCGGCTCGGAAATTTTTGTGACGCTCCTGCTGTCCGCCCTCGTGTCGGGCGTGACGGTCGGCGGCAAGGCCTGCGGAAAGTCGCTGGCGATGAACTCCAGCACGGCTGTTGTGCGCGCAGCCGCGAAGGCGCTGTGCTTTTTCCGGACACTCCCGGAGCGGTTCCGGAAAAAGCAGAAAAAGAAATAACTGCGCGATCGCGAGGTTTGCATGATTTTAGAGACAATCCATTCCCGGGAGGATCTGCTGGCGCTGCCGGAGCAGCAGTTGCCGGCGCTGTGTGACGAGATCCGCCAGTTCCTTGTGCAGAACGTCAGCCGGACGGGCGGCCATCTGGCCTCCAATCTCGGCATTGTAGAGACGACTGTCGCACTTCACCGGGTCTTTGATACCAGCCGGGACCGGCTGGTCTTCGACGTGGGACACCAGTGCTACGTCCATAAAATTCTGACCGGCCGCATGGAGCAGTTCGCCACGCTCCGCCAGCAGGGCGGGATCTCCGGCTTTCCGAAGCCGTGTGAGAGCGTCCATGACGCGTTCATTGCCGGCCATGCCTCCAATGCGGTTTCCGTCGCGCTTGGCATGGCGCGTGCACGGACACTGTCCGGAGACGATTATCATGTGCTGGCACTTCTGGGCGACGGCGCGCTGACCGGCGGCCTTGCCTATGAGGGCTTTAATAACGCCGGTGCGAGCCGCGAGCCGATGATCGTCCTGCTCAACGACAACGGCATGTCCATCACACCGAATGTCGGCGCGATCTCCCGGTATCTCGCGCAGGCGCGCCTGCGCCCGGGCTACCTTGATCTGAAGCTCTGGTACCGGAATCTGACGTCCGGCAGCAGCTTTGGCCGGAAATTATATGCGCTGACCCATAAGATCAAAGAGAGAATGAAGCGCTCCCTTCTCGGGACAACGCTTTTTGAAAACCTGGGCTTTACGTATCTCGGGCCGGTCGACGGCCACGATATCCCACGGATCGAGGCGCTTCTGCGGACAGCTGTGTCATTGCAGGAGCCGGTCGTCATCCATCTCATCACCAAAAAGGGCAAGGGCTACGCGCCGGCGGAGCAGACGCCGCAGGATTTCCACGGCGTCGGCCGGTTCGACCCAGATACCGGCATGCCTGCCGCGTCCGCCGCGCCTGCGTTCTCTGACGCATTCGGGCAGGCGCTCTGCAAGGCGGCTGCCGCCGACGATACCGTCTGCGCCATCACGGCTGCCATGCAGCACGGGACCGGGCTGGACCCGTTCGCAGCTGCTTACCCGGAGCGTTTTTTTGATGTGGGCATTGCCGAAGGCCATGCGGTCTGTATGGCAGCCGGGCTTGCCAAGCAGGGCATGAAGCCGGTCGTGGCGATCTATTCAACGTTCCTGCAGCGCGCCTACGACATGCTCCAGCATGACGTTGCGCTGCAGCAGCTGCACGTGGTCTTCGCCGTCGACCGCTGCGGGCTTGTCGGCGAGGACGGCGAGACCCATCAGGGCATGTTTGACGTGGGCTATCTGCGGCAGGTGCCGGGAATGAAGATCTTCTGCCCGGCAAGCTTTGCGGAGCTGCAGGAGGACCTGCAGAAGGCACTGTATGTCTGCACCGGTCCTGCGGCGATCCGCTATCCACGTAGGACGGAAGGAAGCTACACGCAGACATCCGCTGAAACGCGCCTCTGCGAGGGCTACACCTGTACGGTTGTCTGCTACGGAACGATGATCAACGCCGTGCTGCAGGCTGCGGACACCATGCGCGCTGCAGGCTACCGGCCGGAGATCCTGAAGCTGCGGACAATCTCTCCGGTCGACTGGGCGGCAATTGAAGCGTCCGTCCGCAAAACGAAACGGATCTTCGTCTTTGAAGAGACATCCGACCGCGAATGCCTTGCCGACGAGATCTTTGCCCATTTGATCGAAGCCGGGATCCCGGCGGTCTGCCATAAGCGCAATCTTGGCAGAAAACCGGTCCCGCACGGCAGCTGTCAGGCACTGCTGACCGCGGCAGGACTGGACGCGGCGTCCATCACACAGATGATGCAGGAGGAGCTTGGCCGATGAAGCATAAGGAGCGGCTGGATGTGCTGCTGGTTTCGCGCAATCTCGCAGAATCCAGAAGCAAGGCGCAGGCCATGATCATGGCAGGCGAGGTTTATGTAAACGAACAGAAGGCCGATAAGGCCGGTCTGGAGATCAATATCGACGAGGATCCCGTCATCGAGGTGCGCGGCAGTGCGTGCCCGTATGTGAGCCGCGGCGGGCTGAAGCTGGAAAAGGCGCTGCGGGACTTTCATGTAGACCCGACAGGCTATGTGTGCAGCGATTCCGGTGCATCGACCGGCGGCTTTACCGACTGCCTGCTGCAGCAGGGCGCGAGCAAGGTCTTTGCCATCGACGTCGGCTACGGCCAGTTGGCGTGGAAGATCCGCTCCGACCCGCGCGTAGTCGTAATGGAGCGAACGAATATCCGCTATGTCACGCCGGAAGACCTTGGAGAACCGCTCGATCTGTCGGTGGTGGACGTATCGTTCATCTCGCTGAAGATCGTGCTTCCGGCCATTCAGAAGCTGCTGAAGCCGACGGGGCAGGTGCTTTGCCTCATCAAGCCGCAGTTTGAAGCCGGGAAAGAGAAGATCGGGAAAAAAGGCGTCGTGCGTGACCCCGCGGTGCATGCCGAGGTTCTGCAGAACTTTACGGCGCTGGCAGACAGCCTGCACTTTACCATCCGGAATCTGACGTTTTCGCCGGTCAAGGGGCCGGAGGGGAATATCGAATTTTTGGCGCACCTGGCCATGCAGCCGGAAGACGCCTGTCAGCTCGATATCGAAGCACTTGTCGCGCAGGCACACGAAGCATTGAAAGGTTGACCGCAGTATGAAGATCGTCGTTTCGCCGAACCCGTATCGGGACAAACAATTCAAGAATGCCAGACAGGCCTGCAGCATCCTGCGGGAAGCGGGCGCAGAGGTTGCGCTGTGCCTTCCGTTCGATGTGGACAAGAATTTCGAGATCCCGTCCGACCTCCGCTTCCGGGATATCCAGAGGGAGATCAAAACGGCGGACATGCTCGTCTGCTTTGGCGGCGACGGTACGATTTTGCACGCGTCCAAGATCGCGACGGAGCATTCCATTCCCATTCTGGGCGTGAATATCGGCACGATGGGCTTCATCGCGGAGCTGGAAGCGGGTGAGATCGAGCTGCTGCGGAAGATCCCGCAGGGGGATTATACCGTAGAAGAGCGCACGATGCTGGACGTTTCCGTGACAGGCGGTAGGCAGACGCTCTTCCACGAGACGGCGCTCAACGACGCCGTCATCACCAAGGGCGCCATTGCCCGCGTGGTGCAGCTGGCCATTTACTGCGACGGCGTGGAGGCGACGAGCTTCTCCGGCGACGGCGTCATCCTCTGCACGCCGACCGGCTCGACGGCCTATTCCATGTCCGCCGGCGGTCCGATCGTCGAGCCGTCTGCAAAAAACTTCCTCATCACGCCGATCTGCGCGCATGCCATGCTGGCCAAGAGCATCGTGGTCGCGCCGAGCCGCGTCGTGACGGTCCGGGTCGGCAAGGTCGGGCGGCACAACGCGTTTTTGTCCGTTGACGGCGGGCGGGCGTTCCGCCTGAATGTCGGCGACGAGATCACAGTGAAAAGCTCCCAGAAGGTCACGCGGCTGGTGCGGCTTAAGAATACGAGCTTTTTTGAGATTCTGAATAAGAAATTCATTGAAAAAATGAGGTAATTCCCATATGAAATCGAAACGGCAGGAAAAAATCCTGGAGCTGATCCTCGACCACAGTGTCCAGACGCAGGAGCAGCTGCTTGCGGAGCTGGAGGCTGCCGGCTTCCGCACCACGCAGGCCACGATCTCCCGCGATATCAAGCAGCTGCGCATCATCAAGGAACTTGGGCCGCACGGAACCTATCGCTATTCCACCGCGCCGAAGCCCGCGGAGCATACGTTCTCCGCCAAGCTCAACCTGATCTTCCGGCAGTGCATCACGAGCGTCGAATACGCACAGAACATGATCGTCATCAAGACTATGCCGGGTCTTGCCAACGGCGCGGCTGCCGCCATCGACAAGCTGAACATCCCGGAGCTTCTGGGCACGCTGGCCGGAGACGATACGTGCTTCGCCGTTCTCAAGGACACACAGGCGGCCGCGAACCTCTGCGCAGAGATCCGGGAACAGATCGAACACTGACGCCGCGCAGACAGGAGGGAGACCCATGCTTTCTACCCTGCATATCGAAAATATTGCCGTTATTGAACAGGCAGAGATCACATTTGACCATGGCTTCAATGTCCTGACCGGTGAGACCGGCGCGGGCAAGTCGATCGTCATTGACGCGATCTCTGCCATTTTAGGTGAGCGCGCCTCCCGCGAGATGATCCGCACCGGCGCGCAGAAGGCGTTTGTCAGCGCGATCTTTACCGGCGTGCCGGAGCTGCCGTGGTTCGCGGAAAATCAGGTGCCGTATGAGCCGGAGCTGGGAATCTCCCGCGAGATCTTCGCCGACGGCAAAAACAGCTGCCGCGTGAGCGGTAAGCCCGTCACGGTCTCCACGCTCCGCAGGCTCGGCACCCAGCTCATCCAGATCCACGGCCAGAACGACTCCCAGCAGCTGTTTGACGAGGCGACGCATATTGGCTATCTTGACCTGTTTGCCCATGACGAGGCGCTGCTGGCAGCGTACCGGCAGGCGTATGACAAGGTCAGCGCTGTGCAGCAGGAGATCCGACGGCTGTCCATGGACGAATCGGAGAAGCTCCGGCTGGTCGAGACGCTCAAATTCCAGATCGACGAGATCGAGCGTGCGGAGCTGCAGCCCGGCGAGGAGGACGAGCTTTCCGAACGCCGAAAGGTGCTGCAGAACGCCGAAAAGCTGACGGACGCAATTGAGTCCGCAGTCTCGGCGCTCTATGGCGATGAGACCTCCGACGGCGCGGCGGCCATGATCGCAAACGCCGCACACGCGCTGGAAAAGGTCAGCCGGGTC
The DNA here is from genome assembly GCA_934613505.1 of uncultured Oscillospiraceae bacterium. Taxonomy (GTDB): domain Bacteria; phylum Bacillota; class Clostridia; order Oscillospirales; family Oscillospiraceae; genus CAG-170. The sequence continues at coordinate 99,971 of CAKTTB010000003.1, forward strand.
TCGGACGACATGCGCGCACTCAGCGGCAGGCTGAACGATCTCATGTATACTGCGCAGGACATTGCCGACGAGCTGCGGGATAAAAAGGACGATCTGACCTATTCCGCAGACGAGCTGGAACAGATCGAAGAGCGGCTCGATACCCTGCACAAGCTCAAGCGCAAATACGGCGGCAGCGTCGAGGACGTACTCGCTTTTCTGGAAAAGGCAAAGCAGCAGCTGGACGAGGTCGAGTTTGCCACGGACCGCATCGAGCAGCTGCAGAAAAAGTTGTCTGGGCTGCAGAAGACCATGCGTGAGGCGGGCGAAGCACTCTCACAGGCCAGAAAAGCCGCTGCGGAGCGGCTGCAGGCAGCCATTTCTGCAGAGCTGATGCAGCTGGATATGCCGAAGATCCGCTTCGTCTGCGAGTTCTCGGAGCAGACGCCGCAGGAAAACGGTCTGGACGCCGTCCGCTTCCTGATGTCGGCCAACGTCGGCGAAGCCCTGCGGCCGCTGTCCAAGGTCGCGTCCGGCGGCGAACTGGCGCGCATTATGCTGGCGATGAAGAACGTGCTCGCGGCCGAGGATTCCGTCGGCACGATGATCTTTGACGAGGTCGACGCCGGCGTCAGCGGCCGGGCGGCACAGAAGGTCGCCTATAAGCTCTGGACGGTCTCAAGCGGCCGTCAGGTCCTGTGCGTCACGCACCTGCCGCAGATCGCGGCGATGGCCGATACGGAGTTCACCGTGGAAAAGCGCGTAGAGAACGGACGAACCTACACAAGCGTCCTACGGCTGGATGAAGCTGGGCGCAGGCAGGAGCTGGCCCGCCTGATCGGCGGCAGCATGATCACCGAAACAACGATCGCCGGCGCGGCAGAGCTGCTGCGTCTGGCGGAGCAGACCAAACAGGGAGGACAGATATGAAGCTTCGCAGACTTTTTCTCGCGCTTCTGACCGTACTGCTTCTGTGTGCGGCGGTCAGCGCGGCGGACTATTCCGACGTTTCCGACGCCCATTGGGCGAACGAGCAGATTGTATATCTGAAAGACGAGATCACCGGCTACCCGGACGGCACGTACCGCCCGGAAAAGACCGTTTCCCGCGCAGAGTTTCTGACGCTCTTTGCCCGCATCGCTTATCCGGACGAGTGGAAGCAGGCGGAGAGCGACGAGTGGTGGAAAGCTGCCTATGACGTCTGCACGGCGCATCGGCTTCTGGATGACACGACTGGTAGCCGCACGGAAGCCATGCCGCGCGGTGAGATCGCCGCGATCCTCGGCCGGTTCTGCTCCGGCTGGGGCGGCGTCAATGAGCGTGCTGACGCGGCCAATCAGCTCGTCATCAACTGGACCGAGCAGCGCATGGAAATGGCGCAGTGGCAGCCGCTGTTTTCCGACACGAAGGAATATGAGACCTATAGCAGCAATTTACGTATCTGCACCAATCAGGGGCTTCTGACCGGCTATCCGGACGGGAGCTTCAAGCCTGCGAAGGGCGTGACACGAGCGGAAGCTGCCGCCATCCTTGCACGGCTCAAAGCGCAGCTGGCGCTGCGTGAAAAGGGCTGCGAGTATGTCTGCACGGTCGGTGATTACTGGTTGATGCAGTATGGTCTGGCTGATTCCGTCGGTCTCGGACTTTACGAACCGCTTACAGGCAAGGCAGTCAAGACAGTCGGCCTGTGGGGAGAAGCACCGTCGATCAACGGCTATGTCGTGACCGACCGGCTGCTGACCGGCACCGATGGTATGTATGTCTGGGGAAGAGCCGGCCTTTACAAGCGCAGCGGCAGCACGCTCGAGCAGATCGTGGCTGAGCCTGTGCTGGATTTCTGCTGGTACGGTGACCATACGCTCTATTACCTGAGCTGGGACGATACCAGGCCGATGCCGTCGTATACCTATGCTGCGATGCCGGAGCCAGCCGCGTCCAAGGTCATGAAGCAGGAAACGTCCGGGCAGAATACAGTGACTACGGTCATTGCCGAGCGTGACGAAAAGAACTTCATGCAGAATCTGACGGATATCTATGTGGAGAACGGTACCGTCTATGTCGCAGGCTCGTACTGCATGGGCATGATGGATGCGCACGCCGCGCTCTATGAGGTCAAAGACGGAACACTAACTGCGCTGTTTGGCGAATATTGATTGACAAACCGGAACAAATCCGCTATACTGCAATTGTAATATGGTTACAGTGACGAAGGGAAGAAGTACCCCGGCAATCCCGCCTTTAGAGAGCTTTCGGTCGGTGCAAGAAAGCAGGCGGCGTCAGGCGAATACATCCCGGAGCTGCCCTCTGAACAGCGGAGCTTCTGCGCAGTAGGGGTGTGTCGGGTGCGCCCGTTATCGCGCAGGGGCGTGTCGGCGCTCCATAAGGCCGTTTCCGCGAGGAACCGGCGAACCAGAGGTGGTACCGCGGCTAATTCGCCCTCTGCTCGCATGAGCAGAGGGCGTTTTTGACAGAAAGGAGTTTCTCATGCGTCAGAAAACCTGTTCCGCCTGCGGCGGCAAAATGCAGAGCCTCGGCAATATGGAACTGCAGAAGGGGAAATTCAGCATGCTCTTCGGAAACCTGAGCCAGATGATGTCCGGTGCGCTGGATGTGGACGTCGAATGCTGCCAGCACTGCAAAAAGCTTGAATTTTATCTGCTGGGCGACGCGGAGGAGCCGGAAACAAGCGGCATCCAGCAAATTGCCTGCCCTTATTGCGGCGACATGCACGATATGGACGACGCCATCTGCCCGCATTGCGGCAAGCGCCTGATGGAATTATAGAAAAAATTGATCAAATAGAAGGAGAACACACAAATGGGTATTTATGAAGAACTGCAGGCCAGAGGTCTGATCGCGCAGGTCACGGACGAGCCGCAGATCCGCGAGATGGTCAATAACGGCAAGGCCACATTCTACATTGGCTTCGACTGCACCGCCGATTCGCTGCACGTCGGTCACTTTATGGCGCTGTGCCTCATGAAGCGGCTGCAGATGGCGGGCAACAAGCCCATCGCCCTCATTGGCGACGGAACGACCCGCATCGGTGACCCCTCCGGCCGTACCGACATGCGCAAGATGCTCACGCCCGAGGACATCAACCACAACGCCGAATGCTTCAAGAAGCAGATGGAGCGCTTCATTGACTTCGGGCCGGGCAAGGCCATGATGCTGCGCAACAGCGAATGGCTGCTGCCGCTCAACTACATTGACCTGCTGCGCGAGGTCGGCGCATGCTTCTCGGTCAACAACATGCTGCGTGCCGAGTGCTACAAACAGCGCATGGAAAAGGGTCTCAGCTTCCTGGAGTTCAACTACATGATCATGCAGTCCTACGACTTCTACTACATGTTCCAGCACTACGGCTGCAACATGCAGTTCGGCGGTAATGACCAGTGGTCCAACATGCTGGGCGGCACGGAGCTGATCCGCCGCAAGCTCGGCAAGGACGCGCAGGCCATGACCATCACGCTGCTCCTCAACTCCGAGGGCAAGAAGATGGGCAAGACGGCCTCCGGCGCAGTCTGGCTCGACCCGAACAAGACCAGCCCGTTCGAGTTCTATCAGTACTGGCGTAATGTCGGCGACGCGGACGTTCTCAAGTGCATCCGCATGCTGACGTTCCTGCCGCTCGAGCAGATCGACGAGATGGACAAGTGGGAAGGCAGCCAGCTCAACAAGGCCAAGGAGATCCTTGCCTTTGAGCTGACCAAGCTCGTCCATGGCGAAGAGGAGGCCAAAAAGGCCGAAGCCGGCGCCAAGGCCCTCTTCGGCGGCAGCGGCAACAGCGAGCACATGCCGTCCACCGAACTGACGGCGGACGACTTTACCGACGGCAAGATCGACACGCTGACGCTCCTCGTCAAGTGCGGTCTGGCTGCCTCCAAGGGCGAAGGCCGCCGTCTTGTCCAGCAGGGCGGCATCAGCGTGAACGACGAAAAGGTCACGGACTTCGCGACCACGTTCGAGACCTCCGTCTTCACCGGCGACGGCGCCGTCGTCCGCAAGGGCAAGAAAGTCTTCCACAAGGCATTTGTGAAATAATTTTATGTCAACCGCCCGGTGCGAGTCGCCGGGCGGTTTTTACAAGAACGGCACAAGGAGACGACATGGATCAGGAAACTCTGAAGCTTCGGCGGCTATTCGCACAATATCTGCTTGCACCCGATTCCCGCCTGCACGTCGTGCGCGCGATGGACGGCTTTCAGGCGCAGTTTCTTTCCAACGCGATGCACGCCATGCGCCTGCGAAGCGCGGATCCTGACGTGGGTTATGCCGCGGATGAGCTGGTAAAGAGCTGGACGCTCCGCGGGACGATGCATGTCTTTGCGGAAGCTGACCTTCCGCTTTTTCTGCACGACGGCTGCCGGTATCACAGCCGGGACTGGATGGTGCCGTCCTTCTGGAACCAGCGTCCGGACTGGGCGCTGACGCCGCAGCGGCAGGCGTATTTTTCAGACCTGATCGTCGATACACTGACGCAGGGGCCGATGACGCGGGAGGCGCTGAAAGCCAGCTGCCATGCCGCTGGGATGACGGAGGCGGAAGAGGCGAGCATGTTCCATCCGTGGGGCGGCGGAATGCGGGAGCTGTGTGAGCGCGGCTTTCTCTGCGGCGTGGTCAGCGAGGAAAAGGCCTTCCGGCTCTGCCCGCCGTTCGTACCGATGGCGCAGGAGGACGCACGTTTGGAGCAGCTTCGGCGCTATTTTGGCAGCTTCGGCCCGGCGTCTGTGAAGGATGCGGCTTACTTTTTCGGCACGACGCAGACAGCTGTGAAGCGGCTGCTGCCGCAGCTTCCGCTCCGCTGCAATCCATGCGGGGATGAAACGCTCTACTGGCTGGAATCTGAACGTGAACCTGCGGCGGGGCAGGCGCTGCCGGACTGCCTGTTTCTGGCGGGCTTTGACCCGCTGATGCTGGGATACGAGAAAAAACAGAACATTTTTCTTCCGCAGACGTATCTGCGGGGGATTTTCAGCCTGTCCGGTATCGTCATGCCGCCGGTCTTGCTGCACGGAGCAGTCACCGGGCGATGGAAGCGCAGCGGAAAGCGGCTGCAGATCACGATGTTTCGTCCATTTACGCCGGAAGAGCGGCGCAGCGCAGAGCAGGCCGCGGAACGAATCTGGGGCGATGCAGTGAAGCTCGTCTGGCTGGACGCATAACACGCTCTTTTCAAACCAAAAAAACCATGCTATACTTTTCCTGAGTCTCATACGCTGGTATGGGGTGATGAAATGAAAAAATGGGTACAGGTCCTGCTGCCGGTCATGCTGTTTGTGACGGTTTTATATTTCTGCGTGTTTGCGGTCGTGACATATCAGACGGCGCAGACCGCGGCACTGCAGGATGAAGTCCGGACCATCGTGATCGACCCGGGCCACGGCGGCGAGGACGGCGGCGCGACCGGCGTCGGCGGCGCGGCAGAAGCGGCGCTCAATCTTGAAATTTCCCTGCGGCTGCGCGATATGCTCCGGCTGGGCGGAATCGAACCTGTCCTCATCCGCGAGACGGATACGGCGGTCTATTCCGAAGGGTGCCGGACGATCTCGGAAAAGAAGGTGTCGGATATCCGCAACCGGACGCAGACCGTCAACGATACGCCGGGCGCGCTGCTCGTCAGTATCCACCAGAATTTCTTTTCCGAGGGAAAATACCGCGGCGCGCAGGTGTTCTGCGCGAAAACGGACGGCAGTCGACAGCTGGCGGAGCAGATGCAGAAGAACCTTTCCCAATATCTCGACCCGGCCAATCACCGGCAGCCCAAGACGGCGGACGGCGTGTATCTGATGGAGCATATCACATGTCCGGGCATCCTGATCGAATGCGGATTTTTGTCCAACGCGGACGAGGAGCAGCTGCTGCAGCAGCCGGAATATCAGAAGAAAATGGCGGCGGCGATTGCGGGGACGCTATCGCTCTGGCTGTCAGAGGAGCATACGAATGAAATCTAAATCCGTTTTTATCTGCAAGCAGTGCGGCAATGAGACGCCGCGCTGGCAGGGGCAGTGTCCGGCCTGCGGTGCGTGGAACTCCATCATTGAATTTGAGGATAAAAAAGCGCCTGCCGCCAGAGCAGCAGGGCGTACCGGCCCGGCCCGGTCTGTGCCGAAGAAGCTGTCCGAGGTGACAGGGGAGCAGGAGATCCGCTTCTCCACCGGCATGCAGGAGCTGGACCGGGTGCTGGGCGGCGGCGGTGTACGCGGCTCGCTGGTGCTGGTCGGCGGCGCGCCGGGCATCGGCAAATCGACGCTTCTGCTGCAGATATGTGCGTATCTCGGCAAAACACTGAAAATTCTCTATGTCTCCGGCGAGGAATCGGAAAAGCAGATCAAAATGCGCGCCGACCGCCTGCAGGTGGCCTCAGATGACCTTTTCATCCTGTCCGAGACGAATCTGACGGAAATTCTGGAGGCCGTCGACGCGGTGCAGCCGGACATTCTTATTGCCGACTCCATCCAGACGCTTTACCAGCCCGAAAACACCTCCGCGCCCGGCAGCATCTCGCAGGTCAAGGACTGCACGATGACCCTTATGCAGCTGGCAAAGAACAGCGGTGTGACGGTGTTCGTGGTCGGACACGTCAACAAAGAGGGCGCGATCGCCGGGCCGAAGGTGTTGGAGCATATGGTCGACTGCGAGCTGTTTTTCGAGGGCGAGCATGCCAGCAGCTACCGCATCCTGCGCGCCGCGAAGAACCGCTTCGGCTCGACCAATGAGATCGGCGTGTTCGAGATGGAGGGCAAAGGCCTTGTCGAGGTCCCGAATCCGTCGGAAATGCTGCTGGCCGGCCGGCCTCTGCATGCGCCCGGCACGTGCGTGGCCTGCGTGATGGAGGGGACGCGCCCGGTGCTGGCGGAAATTCAGGCGCTGGTGACGCGGACGAATTTCAATGTTCCGCGCCGCACGGCAGACGGCTTTGATTTTAACCGCGCCAATCTGATGCTGGCGGTGCTCGAAAAACGCGGCGGCGTGAATATCGGCATGTCGGACGCGTATGTAAACGTCATCGGCGGCCTGCAGATCGATGAACCGGCGGCGGACCTGGCACTGGTGCTGGCCGCGGCCTCGAGCTTCCGTGACAAGCCCATCGATCCGTCGACGGCAGCCATCGGCGAGGTCGGCCTGACCGGCGAGATCCGCGCCGTGACCGGCCTGCAGCAGCGCCTGACAGAGGCCGCGCGGACCGGCTTCAAGACCTGCATCATCCCGCGCCACGGCACTGGCACGGTCACAGCGCCGGACGGCGTGGAGCTGCTGCGCGTGCGGAATATCCGCGAAGCGATCGAGCTTGCGCTTACATAAAACAGAAAAGGGGAGACAGAGATGGAAGTACATGCATTATTGGATGTTTTGCATATCGCTGAGCGGCTGAAGGATGAGCTTCGCCACTGCGACACCTCAAAGGGACGCCGGGAGAGCGTCGCCGAACACAGCTGGCGGATCTCCCTCATGGCGCTTTTCATGCAGGACGAGTTTCCGGAGCTGGACATCAACAAGGTCATCCGGATGTGTCTCATCCACGATCTTGGTGAATGCTTCACTGGGGATATCCCGACGTTCCTGAAGTCCAAAGAGGACGAAAAGAAGGAAGACGAGGCGCTGGCCGCGTGGGTCAGGTCCCTGCCGGAGCCGTACTGCACGGAGCTTGCGGACCTGTATGCGGAGATGAATGCTCTGCAGACCGGCGAAGCGCGGCTTTATAAGACGCTGGATAAGCTGGAAGCTGTCATTCAGCACAACGAGGCGGACATCCGGACATGGGAGCCGCATGAGTACGAGCTGAACCTGACCTATGCGAACGATATCGTTGCAGGCACGCCGTATCTGGCGCAGCTCCGCGAAGCGATCCGTGACGACACGAAGCAGAAGATCGCAGAAGCGCAGAAATAAGAAAAGCCCCCGGGATGAGAATCCCGGGGGTATCGCATATCAATAGGGAACTTCCTGATTGGCGGGCGTTTCGAGCAGCTCCGGATTTTCCAGCAGCGTCTTGAGCAGCCGGATGGTCTTGGAGTAGTAATAACCGTCGGCCAGACGCTCGTCGATCGTCAGGCCGAGATCGAGCATCTCGCGCATTTCGATCGTGCCGTCCTCGTGATAGACCGGCCGCTTCGACTTTTCACCGATGATGCAGAATACCGAGCAGGTACCCCAGTTGGTCAGGTGATGATAGCCGCAGTTGAGCTTGATGGAGCCGAGGTTCGAGATGACGCAGGTCGTGTAGTACGGATCCGTCTCAATGATGCTGGCGGGGATCCAGCCGTGGATATCGAGCCGCGTCAGGATCCAGACAAGGAACTTGCCGAGCCAGCGCGGCATGCTGTTGAAGAAGTCCATGTTGCCGCTGGAGGAGTCGACCTTATTGACGTCCCTGCAGTCCAGGATCTGATGGCGCAGATCTTCGTGAAGCGTCTCGACCGTGGAGTCGTCCTTTGCATGGATGACGGCCAGACCTTCGGCCGCTTCGTCGGCAAACTGCTTCTTTACGACGAACGACATGGAGACCTCATTGCGCTGATAGAAGTTCTTGTTGGCAATGAAGCGGTTCATCTTGGGCCGCAGCGTGATCGTTTTGACAAGACCTGCGACGATCAGGTGGAACATGGTATAGGGAAATTCCTTCTCGTCCACGTTCTTCTTTTTCAGATACGCGTTCATGTTCGTGAGGTCGATGGTTTCGCGGATATACGCCTCATTATCGCAGCGATTCGGGTAGATCAGTGGCGTGATGAAATGCATGCCGTCGAGATCGCGCAGCAGGACACCGTCTTTCCGGTCGCCGAAGCGACGCTTCTTCTTTTCCATAAAAATAAATCACACACCTTAAATTCGGCCGATCTGGCCGGAAGAATAGCTATAAGATACCAAATATCGACCGAAAAAGCAACCCTGAACCAGGAAAAGCAGGGGAAATGGTGCGCTTCGGAAACATGTGTTTTTGTGACACGAACAGGTGACGGGAACGAAAAAATGAATTTGTAAATGCTGCACAAAACTAATGTGCTTTTTCAACAGTTTTTTCATATTTCACTACTTGACATCGCTAAAGCAGCAGAGTATAATGAGCCCATCATTTCAAGGAGGTGCGCAAGATGATGCAGTTCATGGCAAAGCAGAATACCGCTTGTTCCGATGCGTCTGCCTGCGCACCGGCTGCTTGTGCAGCATCTGCATGCACGGCTGATACCGCTGTTATCTGCAAGGACACGGCCATTCTGGCTGTGTCCTTTTTTATTATTGCAACCGTAGCTGTATCCATTTGCCTTAGCGTCCTGGGCCTTCGCGGCCTGCTGGTACTTCTGGTACTGGCGTGGGGCCTTGTAATTATGGTTCGAATTATTGCGGACAACTTCAAAAGCGCAAAAAGCAACGGCGAAATGAATCTTGCTGCGGCGGCCCGATAGGGCCGGATGACACAGGCATTCGAGCGGTTCTGCTTTTTGCAGAGCCGCTTTTTTGATTGCATACAGTAAAACAAAAGTGAGGTAAATGAAAATGAAAAAAGCAATGAAACTCTTGAGCCTCGTTCTGGCAGTTGTCATGCTGATCGGCTGCCTGTCGGCCTGCGCTTCCAAGACTGCAACTGCGGATACCGCTTCTGACGCTTCGGCAAACACGGACGCAGCTGCTTCTGATGATACCGCTGCTTCCGATGCGACTGCTTCCTCCGATGGCGGCGAGATCGTGATCGCCCTCATCAGCAACACCACCGGCGACTATGCCCAGTATGGTCAGCCTGTCCGTGACGGCGCCATGCTCTACATCAACCAGCTGAATGCCAACGGCGGCATCAACGGCAAGCAGGTCAAGGTCCTGGAGTACGATGACAAGGGCGACGGCGTTGAGGCTGTCAATGCCTACAACCTCGCCTGCGACAACGGCATCACCGCTGTTTTCGGCGCAACGCTGACCGGCCCGACCATCGCGCTGGCTGACGCTACCTATGAAGACAACATGCCGCAGGTCACTGCTTCTGCAACGGCTGCCGGCGTCACCATGATTGACCCGGACGATGCAAACAGCGAGATCCGCACCAACGTGTTCCGTGCCTGCTTCATCGACCCGTATCAGGGCGAGAAGATGGCCTCCTATGCTTCTGAAAAGCTCGGTGCCAAGACCGCAGCTGTTTTCTATCAGACTGGCAACGACTACTCTGAAGGCCTGATGAACGCATTCGTTGAGAAGGCGAAGGCGCTTGGCATTGAGATTGTTGACTCCGAAGCTTTCGCTGACGGCGACAAGGACTTCAAGGCCCAGATGACCAACATCGCTGCCAAGGCTCCCGATGTTGTCTTTGCTCCGATCTACTACGCTGAAGCTGGTCTGGCCATCACGGCTGCCCGCGCTGCCGGCTGCACCGCGACCTTCATGGGCGGCGACGGCTTCGGCTCCGTCAAGAACTACGCTTCCGCGGAAGACCTCGAAGGCTCCGTCTACTGCTCCGGCTATGCGCCCGGCACCGATTCCGTCAAGCAGTTCGAAGAGGACTACAAGGCTGCCTACAACGTTGATGAGATCCCCAACATGTTTGCTCCTCTGGCTTATGACGCTGCGATGCTGCTCTGTGAAGGTCTGAAGGCTGCCGAAGAGCAGGGTCTGACCGCCGGTACCGACGAGTACAAACAGGCTGTCATCGACGCCATCAAGAACATGGACGGCACCGAAGGCATCACTGGCTCCTATGCATTCGATGAGTACAACAACCCCATCAAGCCCGTTGCCATCATTGAGCTGACCGGCGGCGACGAGGTCTATCAGGAAATGTTCTGATTCTGGATTATTTGGATTGCAAAATCCGGAGAAACCCGATATAATACTTATAATTGTCAATTCCTGTAGGAAATGATACCCGACCCGGCAGGTGCAGGCTCGCCTGTGCCTGCCGGGCGGCGGACATCAGATGGCTGCCGCCAACTCCCGGACGTATTTGGCGTTGGCCATCGGGTGTCTGCATGAATGATTAGATAGAGAAGAGAAAGTGAGGGATTTCTATGAACCTGTCGCTGCTGCTTTCGCAGCTGTTCAACGGCCTTCAGACAGGCTCGATCTATGCACTCGTGGCCCTTGGCTACAGCATGGTTTACGGCATCATCCTGCTGCTGAACTTTGCACATGGCGATATCATCATGATCGGCGCGTATGCCGCGTTCTACGCCATGACGACTTTCCACCTGCATCCGATCGCCTCTGTTATCATCGCAGTCATTGCCAGCACGGTTCTGGGCGTCGTCATTGAAAAGGTTGCCTATACGCCGCTGCGCAAGGCGCCCCGCCTCAGCCTTCTGATCACGGCGATTGGCATTTCCTTCCTGTTGGAGAACGGCGCGCAGCTGCTGTTCGGCTCTGACACGAAGAGCATGGATCCGATCGTCCCCGGCAATCTCTCGCTTGGCAGCGTGACCATCAGCAACGCGGCCCTGCTGACGATCATTGTTACGATCATCGCAATGGTTGTCCTGACTATTATCGTGCAGAAGACGAAGCTTGGTAAGGCCATGCGCGCCGTCTCTGAGGATATGGGCGCAGCACAGCTCATGGGCATCAGCCTGAACCGGACGATCTCCTTCACGTTTGCGATCGGTTCCGCGTTGGCCGGTATCGGTTCTGTCCTGTACCTCTGCGCGTACCAGCAGGCTTCGCCCACCATGGGTTCCATGCTGGGCCTGAAGGCCTTCGTTGCAGCCGTTCTCGGCGGTATCGGCTCGATTCCCGGCGCTATGATCGGCGGCTTCGCCATCGGCCTTCTGGAAGCGATCGTCTCGGCTGTCGGCCTGTCCGTCTGGAAGGACGGCGTCGTATTCGCGATCCTGATCGTTGTGCTGCTCGTGAAGCCGACTGGCATTCTGGGCCGCTCGCAGATGGAAAAAGTGTAGGGGAGGCAGAGAGCAATGAAAAAGAATCAAACTGCGATCCGCATCCCCATGCCGCTGCGGTATCTGATGAACCTTGTCCTGATCGCCGCGCTGTGGCTCGTACTGTACGTGCTTATTCAGAATGGTACGATCACAAACTATTGGAGCGGCATTCTCATCACGGTCGGCATCAACATTATTCTGGCTACATCCCTGAATATTGCGACCGGCTATCTCGGCCAGCTGCCGCTGGGCCACGCGGGCTTTATGGCGGTTGGCGCTTACGCGGGCGGCATCTTCATGAAGGCCGTTCCGGTGCAGGCGATGCTCAAGGCCGGTGATACGGCAGGAGCCATCCCATATATCCTGCTGGCACTGCTCATCAGCGCGATCGTCGCCGGTATTTTCGGCATCATCATCGGCATTCCGGCGCTGCGTCTGCGCGGCGACTATCTGGCGATCATCACGCTGGGCTTCGGCGAGATCATCCGCGTCATCCTGACGAACATCGACTCCGTGCTGGGCTTTGATTTTACATACGGTGCAGCCGGTCTGAAGCGTATCCCGAAATACTCCACGTTTACGCTCGTGTTCATCTGCGTGGTCGTCTGCTGCTATATCATCCACACGATCATGAAGTCCCGCCATGGCCGCGCAATCCTTTCCATCCGCGAGGATGAGATCGCATCGGAAAGCGTCGGCATCCAAACGACCTACTATAAGACGTTCGCGTTTGTCGTCTCCGCTATGATGGCCGGTATCGCCGGCTGCCTGTACGCGGGCTATCTTGGATCTTTGTATCCGTCGACGTTCAAGTTCATGAAGTCCATCGAGATCCTCGTTATGGTGGTTCTGGGCGGCATGGGCTCCATGCTCGGCTCGATCCTCTCAGCGATCGTTCTGACGATCCTGCCGGAGCTGCTGCGTTCGTTCTCGGATTACCGCATGGTGGTCTACTCTCTGGCGCTTGTCATCATGATGATCTTCCGTCCGAAGGGGCTGCTTGGCAGCTATGACTTCTCGCTTTCCCGCAGCCTTGAAAAGTTCCTGAACCGACTGACCGGACGCTCCGGAGAAAAGAAGAAGGAGGCGGCAGGCAATGAATAACAACGTGAAACGACATAATCCGCAGCCCAAGCTTGTTCCGCAGCCGTATACAAACCTCCTGACCGAGCGCGACAGCGGCAAGCCCCCAATCCTGGAGGCGCGTCACCTCGGCATTGACTTCGGCGGTCTGACTGCTGTTGCTGATTTTAACCTCGCCATCGGCCGCACCGAGATCACCGGCTTGATCGGTCCGAACGGCGCCGGCAAAACGACGATCTTCAACCTTCTGACGAACGTCTATAAGCCGACCCGCGGCTCCATCCTGCTTGACGGCGTTTCCACGGCAGGGAAGAGCACCATTGAGGTCAACCACATGGGCATCGGCCGTACCTTCCAGAATATCCGCCTGTTCCGGAATCTGACGGTGCTGGACAACGTCCTGATTGGCCTGAACAGCGAAATGAAATACTCCGCGGTGGACGCGATCCTGCGCCTGCCGGAATACTGGAAGCGGGAGCGTATTGCGAAAGAGCGCGCGATGGAGCTGCTGAGCATCTTCAACATGGAAGACGTTGCAGATCATCTGGCAGGCTCTCTGCCGTATGGCGCGCAGCGCCGTCTGGAGATCGTCCGCGCGCTTGCGACGAATCCCTGCCTGCTGCTGCTCGACGAGCCGGCAGCCGGTATGAACCCGTCCGAGACCAGCGAACTGATGGACAACATCGTCAAGATCCGCGATACCTTCGGCATTGCGATCATGCTGATCGAGCATGACATGAACCTTGTCATGGGTATCTGCGAGGGCATCTGCGTTCTGAACTTCGGTAAAATCATCGCAAAGGGTACGCCCGACGATATTCAGGCAAATCCGGCCGTTATCGAGGCTTACCTCGGCAAGAAGAAGGAGGGCTGAGACATGCTGCTTTCCGTCAATGATATTCACGTCTATTACGGCGCCATTCACGCAGTCAAGGGTGTCTCCCTCGAGGTCAACGAGGGCGAGATTGTCACGCTGATTGGCGCAAACGGCGCTGGCAAGAGTACTGTTCTGAACACCATTTCCGGACTGCTCCGCGCCAAGACCGGCACGATCGAGTTTATGGGCGCGCCGATCAACACCGTGGCCCCGAACAAGATCGTTCAGCTGGGCCTTGCCCAGTGTCCGGAGGGCCGCCGGGTGTTTGCCCATATGACCGTAGAAGAAAATCTGGAGATGGGCGCCTATACGCGGCCCAACAGCTCCATCGAGGGCAATCTGGAACACGTCTATGAGCTGTTCCCACGTTTGAAGGAGCGCCGCAAGCAGGTCAGCGGCACGCTGTCCGGCGGCGAGCAGCAGATGCTCGCCATGGGGCGCGCCATGATGTCGGAACCGAAGCTTCTAATGCTGGACGAGCCGTCCATGGGTCTGGCTCCGATCCTTGTTGAGCAGATCTTTGATATCATCCGTGAGCTGCACAAGGCCGGCGCAACGATCCTGCTCGTCGAGCAGAACGCGCAGATGGCGCTGCAGGTCGCCACGCGCGCCTACGTTCTGGAAACCGGCAAGATCACCGTTTCCGGCTCCGGCAGCGAGCTTCTGGAGAGTGACTCCATCAAGAAAGCATACCTCGGCGGCTGATCGCTTACAGTAAAAAAACGCAGGCAGCGTGCAATTTTCCGGTTGCACGTTGCCTGCGTTTTTATGCTCAAAGCTTCAGTTTGGAGAGGGGATTGGCCTCGGCTGCGATCTTCTTGTCCGTGTTTTCAATGTGCGTGTAGATCTGCGTTGTATTGAGATTTTCATGCCCAAGAACCTCCTGCAGCGTCTTGAGGTCGACGCCGTTGGCCAGCATCAGCGTTGCTGCGGTGTGACGGAGCTTGTGTGCGGAGAATTGTGAAGCGTCAAGTCCGGATTCCAGCAGGTGCTTTTTGACCAGCCGGTGTACTGCCGAGACGCTGATGCGGTTTTTGTCGCGGGAGCCGAAAAGTGCTCGATTGTCCGTCAGAACAATTTTGTTGCGTTCATCCAGATACCGGTCGATAGCTTTCCGGCAGGAGGAGCCCATGTAGACGATGCGCTCCTTGTTGCCCTTGCCGACGACGCGGATGCGATCCTCATAGATGTCGGACAGATTCAGACCCACCAGTTCAGAGCGCCGGATGCCGCAGTTGAGGAACAGCATCAGAATGGCAAAATCCCGGTTTTTGTTCGGTCCGTCCACGGCTTTCAGAAGCGCGGTAGATTCTTCCAGCGTCAGGTATTTCGGCAGGCTCCGCCGGATCTTGGGGAACTCAATGTCCTTGACCGGATTGTTCGTGATCTGCTTTGTGCTGACGGTCAGATATTTATAGAGCGCCTTGATCGCGGATAATTTCCGCGCGCGGGAAGCCGAAGCGATCCCGGCGTCGTTCGGACCTTCGCGATTCTGGCGGTCGTTCGCCAGATAAGACAGAAAATCAAAGATCTCAGAAGACGTGACGGTATTTAATACCGCCGCGTCGATCCATCGGATGTCCAGATCTTCCAACGGCGTCGTATAAGGCATTTCATTGCGCGTCAGCGTCAGAAAGCGAAAGAACATCCGCAGATCAAGATAATATTCATTCACGGTGCGGCGTGATTGTCCCTTGATGGATTCGTGATACGATAAGAAATCCCGCAGAACCTGCGGACTGTCAGAATAGCGCTGCATGACCAAAAACTCCTTCCAAAACCTCAGGGCCAGTCCCTGTATGCCTATTCTATCACATTCGCACCTTAAACGCAACAAAATCTTTATTTTGTTGCGTTCACAAGGCCCAAAACAAAGCCCCCACTGCACCGGTACGTGACCGCAACAAAAAATCGGTTGTTGTTGCGTTTCGCGCCCGTGGGGTCGTCGCGGCTTTGCGAGCGGTTTTTCTGCGTGGTTCTGAGCTTCCTTCATCAAATCTTAAGAAGGCCTTCATTGGATGTTTCCACTCATAAATGCGCTGCCGTGATATACTGAAGGCACACAGAAACTACAAAGGAGAAAAGGTATGAATGCGGCAGCAAATGTGTTTTTTCTGATTCTCAGGGTATTTTCCCTGTATTTTCTGGCGGTGTCGCTGCTTGGATTATGCAGACGGCTCCGGCCTGCAACTGCTGTGAAACAGCGCCGGTTTGCGATTCTGATCGCGGCGAGAAATGAAGAAAGCTGTATTGCTGGGCTGATTGAAAGCCTGCGGGCGCAGGATTATCCGTCGGAGCTGTTTGATATCTGGGTGCTCCCCAACAACTGCACCGACCGGACCGCGGAAGTGGCGCGGCGCGCCGGAGCAAAGGTCATGGAGATGCCTGCTGCCATCCGTTCCAAGGGAGCCGCGCTGCATGCCGCGGCAGGTGCGCTTCTGCGCGGCTCGCACCGGTACGACGCATTCTGCGTGTTTGACGCGGATAATGAAGCGGATCCGGAATTTTTATCGGAAATGAACCGCGCACTCGATCGCACGGCGATCGTCAAAAGCCGCATCCTTGCCAAAAATCGGACACAAGCCGGGATCAGCGCCTGCTATGAAATTTACTTCTGCAGCGCGAATCATTTTCTGAACCGCGCAAGAGAAACTTTGGGGCTTTCCGCCAGAGTGATCGGCACCGGCTTTGCGATCCGGCGCGATCTTCTGGAGGAGCTTGGCGGATTCCCCTGCCGCACGCTCACAGAGGACGCTGAGTTGTACGCGGTGTGTCTGGCCTATGGCGTTCGGATCGGCTACTGTGAAACTGCTGTTACATATGACGAAGAACCGGTCACATGGCGCGCGTCTCTCGTGCAGCGCAGACGTTGGATGAGCGGCATCATGCAGGTGTCACGCCTGACGCTGCCGGAGCTGGTTCGGAACTTCCTGTGTCAGCCAAGCCTCAACCGTCTGGACGGGATCCTACAGCTCACATTCCCCTTTTTGCAGGGTATAACGCCGTTTTTTACGCTCGCGGCTTTGACTGCAGGCAGCATATCTCTGCAGGGCTTGCCGGCCAGTCTGCTGACCGCTTATATTGGCTGCATTGTGATGGCCATCGCGGCGCTGGCGCTGGAAAAGCGGCTGGATCGGAAGCTCGTGGGCGGGATCCTGCTCTATCCCCTCTTCATGGCCAGCTTTTTGCTGCTGCAGACGCTGGCACTTTTCAAAACGCAGACCGTATGGCACGAGATCCGTCATTCCGGTGTACGGCTGGCAGCAGAGCTTGCGCCGCGCCGGAGTGAGATCGCCTGAACAGGCGGCGCTCACCCCAGCGCGTAAATGACGCGATACAGGAGCTGCTTCCAAAAGCGCTTGTCGGCCAGAAGCTGCGCGGTCAGCTCGTCCGCGTGCTGCTGCATCGGCGCAAGGTCTTCCCTGCTCAGTTTATGATGGCTGAATCTTGCCTTTTCGGCGATCGCCAGAAATTCCGCGGGGACCTCCGTTCCGGTCTTTTTTGCGAGCCAGCAGACGTGGTGATACAGCGTGACCGCGCGGCGGTTGCTGGAACCCCTCCCGATCGCGCCGCGCCGCAGACTGAACAGCAGTGCGCGCCACAGGAAAAGCAGAGCGGCAGCTGTAAGCACCGGCCAGATGTACCGCAGGAGATGGAAGCTCTTTGCCCGCGGTTCGGCGGAGGGTGCGGGGGCTTCCGGCGCGGTTTCCGGGAGATCAGCGGAGTTTACCGGTTCATCCGGCTGCGGCGCTGGCACCTGATCCGGTTCCGGGTTCGTTTCAGTGTTCTGATCCGGCGTGGCATCTGCGGCGGCGGGGGCTTCTTCGGCGGCAGGCGTCGGGTCAAGGACGTACCAGCCGACACCATCCACATAGTATTCCACCCACGCATGTGCGTCGTCGGATGTCACCTCGGTCCACTCGCCTGCGGAGACTGTCGTATAGTACCCTGTCACATACCGGGCGGGAACGTCCATGCACCGCAACAGGATGGCCGCTGCGCTGGCAAAGTGGACGCAGTAGCCGGTGTCACTGTCATGCAGGAACCAGGAGACGAAATCCTCGCCGGACGGCACGGACGGCGTATTCAGGTCATAGCGTGCGCTGGCTGATACATAATCGCTGACCGCCATTGCAATCTCATGGACGTCATCGCCCGGCTGGACGCCGAGCTGCGGCAGAAGATCGGCGAGCGCCTGTCGGGTCTCGTCCGGCACCTGTGTATAGGTCTCGTGGACAAAGGCCTCGTAGGGTTCGTTCTGACTGCCGCCGCGCATGGCAAAATAGGAGATCGAATAGGATGTCTGCTGCGAGGGGTTTTTGACATAGGCGTCATAATATGGTACGGCGTCCTCCGGCAGCTCGGCCGTAAAGTACGGCAGATAATAGATACCGGATTTCATATTCGTCTCGATCTGTATGTCGGGGTGATAAGAGACCGGGACGACTCCGGCCAGCAGCGCGTTCATCATACCGCCAGTGTCCGGGTAATCGGATTCCGGCAGAGCCTTCCAGTGGTTATCCTCATAGACCGCAAGCGAATCACCGCGCAGATGACACCTGCCGCCGTTTTCCGACTGCACGCGCATGACGGCGCGGCCATACTGCCGCATGGGGCCGACGCGGTTGAGGTTGACGTTCGAGACGCTGGAATCCCACAGATAGCTGCCGAGCGTACTCGGATTGATGGGTGAAGTAAACCTGACCTGCCCCGTCTGCGCGTCCCGGCGGAAGAGCGTCAGCTTGTCCGCGGCGGTCGCGAGCGTTTCCTGCAGCTTGTTAGACCAGTCGGCGCGCTCGTAGCCTTCTGACGGGAACACGAGTGCGAGCAGCCCAATCAGCAGCGCCAGCGGGACGGCCAGCAGCAGCGCCAGCCGGTTCCCTTCCCGCGTCTGCCGCAGCCGCAGCAGCTGCGACAGAAGAAGCAGCGCCAGAACGTCCACCACAAGCAGAATGGCCCACGCCGCGGGCGGCGTCTGCAAAATGACAAGACACAGCGCCAGCGGCGGCAGCACTGCACCGAGCAGATAAACAAGACTCTCTCCGCGCAGGACTGTCCAGCTGCATAGGAGTGCATACGGTATGCTCAGCAGCAGCAAAATGAGCGCTGCGTCTCCGTCCGCCGGTGCGGCAGTCAAAGAGAGGACTTGCAGGCCGGGAAACGCGTCCACATATTGAGTGCTGATCGCGTAAAGAAGCGTGGAAAAGCTTTCCCAGACAGCGTCCTTCAGATAATATATGCTGCCTGCCAGCAACAGAACTGTGCCCAGCAGCCAGATCCAGCTTTTCGGCAGCAACAGAAGCGCGGAGCACAAAAGTGCAATGCACACGCAGGCCAGCGCCAGCCGAAGCGTGTCCGCCGGAACAATAAACGACGTAATGATGCAGAAGCAAAGCCCGATCGTCAGCGCAGCGGTGCAGAGGACGGACAGAAGAAATGACAGCCTGGATGCTTTCATACCGGCACCTCCTCTGTCTCTGGCCGCACGTGATAGCGCCAGTCCGCATTCGGGTATACCCGCGCAGCGATGGACGGCGTATCGCCGGTCAGATGCGTCTGCAGAAGCGTCCGTAGAAGATCGTCCAGATCCTCCGGCGTTTTGATGGCCTTGGAATGCGGAACAAGACCGTCCGGCTCCAGCCAGTCGATCTGATGCGCAACTTCCCTCTCACTCAGCCAGCCCGACAGCCATAGAAGCTGCCGGAGCGTGCTGTCCAGCTGCGTGCGCGTGCCGGAAAAGTCAAAGCTCAAAACGATCAGGCCGAGATTCGGCTCCTCCGCTTCGCGGACGATCAGCTTGTCCGTCTTGGCGGAGAGCTTCCAGTGGATCTCGTGCAGACTGTCGCCCGGACGGTATTCGCGCAGATCGTGGATCTCCGAGAAGCCGCCGCCGGGTTTCGGATGATAGGAGCGGTATTGGAACTGGCTGAGGTTCGGAAGAACCGCCGGCTCCTGCGGCTCCGGCTCTACCGAGATGCGGCAGGAGGCCGGCAGCTGCATGGGCAGGCTGAACAGCCCTAGCGCGTCACAAACGCGCGCGCGGGTCAGGCAGAAGGTCTGCAGCCCCGCGTGGCGCGTATCGACGCGCATGGAAAACCCGCCTGTCCCGCCAAGCTGCAGCTGCTGGATGTGCTGTTCGCCGCTGACGGCATCCTGCACGCACAGCTGCAGGCGGCAGAGACTGACAGGCAGGCTGGTCTGGTGCTGCGCCAGCAGCCGGTACTGCGCCTGCTGGCCGCAGAAGCAGCGCGCGGGCAGCTCCGGCACATAGAATGCGCGCATCATGGCTGGCAGGCTGAGTGCCAGAGAAAAGATAGGCAGCAGCACGGCGAGCAGCAGCAGAAAAAACGAGAACCAACCCGTATAAAAGCTGTGAAAAATAACGGTGACCAGCAGAAACAGAGCGTAAATGATCCGATTTTTTGCCATGGTATTACAATCTTGGCGCAGGGACCTGCCGCAGGATCTCCTCGAGGATCTGCTGCGCGCCGACCTGACGGGCGTCGGCCTCCGGCGCGAGGAGCAGGCGGTGCGCGATGGTCTGCGGGAAGGTTACCTGAATGTCCTTCGGAACGACATAGTCCCGCTTCTGCACATAGGCGACGGCCTTGGCCATCGCCGTGAGTGAGAGCGTCGCGCGCGGGCTGGCGCCGCGCAGGATCAGCGGATGCTGGCGCGTGGCGCCAATCAGGGAAACGATATAGTCGACAAGCTCAGGCTTGATGTAAACGGCGGCGGCCTCGTCCTGCATGGCAATCAGCTCCTGCCGGGACAGAACGGGATTGACCGTCTGCAGCGGATTGACGCCCTGCCGGGCAAGCACCATGTTGCGCTCGTCCGCAGGCTCCGGGTAGCCGATGGACAGGCGGATGGTGAACCGGTCCATCTGCGAATCCGGCAGCAGCTGCGTGCCGGCGGCGCCGGTTGGATTCTGCGTGGCAAAGACAATGAACGGCTGCGGGATCGGATGGCTGATGCCGTCGACCGTGACCTGGCCCTCTTCCATGGCCTCGAGCAGCGCGGACTGTGTACGCGAGGTCGCACGGTTCAGCTCGTCTGCCAGAAACAGATTGCAGAGAACTGCGCCCGGCTGATAGATCAATTTGCCGGTCTCCTTCTGATAGACGGAATAGCCGGTGATATCGGACGGCAGAACGTCCGGCGTAAACTGCACCCGGCCGTAATCCAGACCCAGCGCGCGGGAAAAGGCTAACGCCATGGTCGTCTTGCCGACGCCAGGGATATCCTCCAATAAAACATGCCCTCTTGCAAGCAGGACAGTCAATACCCAGACAAGTACGCGGTCCTTGCCGCATACCGCTTTTTTGACTTCTTCCAGGATCCTTCCTGTCTGGTTCAAGCCAATGCCTCCTTTTCTTTCGTATCTTTTATAAAGTAAGTATAGCACATCTGCGGCGCGGGAAACATGAATTTTTCCTGAAGATTCCGGTTTACCGGAAAAGAGTTGCGCAGGGCGCTGCAATTGCCTGTTTACTTTTTTCTCCTTTTGGGATATGATATTATTGCAAAGGGTTTGGAAACTTCAACTACGAAAGGAAGGTTCTGCAATATGGAAACTGCAGTCAAGCGCATTGGCGTACTTACCTCCGGCGGCGATGCCCCCGGCATGAATGCCGCGATCCGTTCTGTCGTACGCGCGTGCACATATATGGGAATCGAATGCGTCGGCATCCGCCGCGGCTACAATGGCCTGATCAACGGCGACTTTGTGATGCTGAACAACAAAAACGTCGCGCACATCATCAACCGCGGCGGCACGATGCTCTATACCGCACGCAGCGACGAGTTCCGCACGCTGGAGGGCCAGAAGAAGGCGGCCGCGACCTGCAAGCTGCTGGGTCTTGACGGTATCGTCTCCATCGGCGGCGACGGCTCGTTCCGCGGCCTCGTGGAGCTGGCCAAGCAGGGCGTTTCCGTCGTTGGAGTGCCAGCGACGATCGACAACGATATTGTCTGCACAGACTATACGATCGGCTTTGATACGGCGGCCAATACGGCGGTCGAGGCGATCGACCGGCTGCGCGACACCATGCAGTCGCATGAGCGCTGCTCGGTCGTGGAGGTCATGGGCCGCAACGCAGGCCATCTGGCGCTGTATGTCGGTCTGGCGACCGGTGCGACGGCGGTTCTGGTGCCGGAAAAGCCGGTGGACTTTGACCGCGACGTGATCGGTCGGATCCGTCAGGCACGTCTGGCCGGCAATACGCACTTTATGATCATCGTGGCAGAGGGTGCAGGCAGCGCGATCGAGATCGGCAAGGGCATCCATGAAGAGCTGGGGCTGGATCCGCGTGTGACGATCCTTGGCCATATCCAGCGCGGCGGCACGCCGTCTGCGCGCGACCGCGTCATGGCGAGCCGTATGGGCTATCATGCGGTCAAGGTTTTGGCCGAGGGCAAGACGAACCGCGTCATCTGCGCGCAGTCCGGCAAGATGGTCGATATCGATATTACCGAGGGCCTGTCCATGAAGAAGGGCCTCAATGAGCAGCAATACGAGGTGCTGCAGGCCATGACAGGCATCGACAACTGAAAACCGAAACAAACGGGCGTGCTGCAATTGGCAGCACGCCCGTTTGTTATCCCGCAGCAGCCTCTGACGGCACCAATCATTCCCCTCTCTCCTCAAAGCAGCAGCGCTTCGAACGCGGAACGCGGAAGCTGCGGCTGCCAAATAAAAAACACTTGATGCCAAAACCGCATGGGATGACGCAGATATTTGAAGCTATGCCTTGGGATGGTATTTGTTGTAGACGGCCTTCAGGTTCTGCTTGACAAGCTGGGTGTAGACCTGCGTGGAGGAAATATCGCTGTGGCCGAGCATCTGCTGAATGGAGCGGAGATCGGCACCGTTTTCCAGCAGATGCGCCGCAAAGCTGTGGCGCAGTGTGTGCGGGGTGATATCCTTGTCGATATGTGCCTTTTCCTGATAGTATTTGATGATCTTCCAGAAGCCCTGACGGCTCATACGCTCGCCGGAGACATTGACGAACAGCGAATGTTCGGTCGGAACGGCGATCATTTTGGGGCGGACCGTGTCGATATATTCGTGCAGCGCCTGCAGCGCCTCGGGGTAGATCGGGATGATCCGTGTTTTTTCGCCGCTCTCGCAGCGGATGAAGCTGCCGGGAAGACTGACGTCGTCGATGTTGAGACCAATCAGCTCGCTGACGCGGATGCCTGTCGCGTAAAGGACCTCGAGCATGGCCTTGTCGCGGCAGCCCTTCATTTCGGATACCTTGGGCTGCTGCAGAAGCAGCTCGACCTCTTTGCCGGTCAGGATCTGCGGCAACTTTTTTTCGGCCTTGTCGACCTTGATGTTCTGGATGGGGTTCTGTTCGATCTCGTGATTCTGGATGGCGAATATGTAAAGACTTTTGATGGAGGCCAGCGCGCGGGAGATGGTAGCGGCGGATTTGCCGTTGGCCTTCATGCTGCCCATGTAGCCGGATACGACGGTCGGATCGGCATCGAGAACATCGATCCCCTCGGCAGTGAGATATGACGCGTACTGACGAAGATCGCGCATGTACGATGCGACGGTATTGTCGGACGCGTGTTTGATATGAATGAGATAATCCTCATATCGCACAATAATGTTACTCATGCCGTAATCCTTCCGATCACAAAATTGGGAAACGCAGACTCGCACAATTACAAGATGGCGAAAAAATCACACAGAACCTGTGGACTTAAGAAATCTTAAGGAATTATGCAGGCAAAATTATTTCTACCTGCTGATCAACAGGAAGTGCTGTTACTATACCGCAAACATCGGAATTTTTCAAGGAAAAAGAAGACATTTCGAAATTTTTGTAAATTATGACTAGGAGTTATGTTAATTGTATTATGTAAATAAAGCAACTGCGCGAGTGGTGAAAAGCCGCACTTTTTCAAAAAAACACAATATATAGTGCCGCTCTCTGCATGAAAAATCGAAATCTTGAAATGGTTTATTTCCTGCAAGACATGTGTCAAAAAGTAAATTTTATTTACCTTTTGACACATGCAGGAATACCATCATCGCCTGCGGCGTGCAGAACGCGGTTTCTGCCGGCAGCTGACCAGCCCGGCGAGCAGTGCGGCGGCCGCGGTGCAGATGAGAAACGGCACTGCCCTGCCCGGCTCCGCGCCGAGGAACAGAAGCCGGACTGCGGTACAGATGACGGCATAGCATCCACCGGCGGCGAGCGCGCACAGGAGCTTCTGCCCGGTGCTGCGGCGGGTCACGAGAACACAGCCGAGAAAAACGGACAGCACGTTGACGGCGCTTGCCGCGGCGGATATCTTCTGCTGCGGGATCACACCTGCCATGACGAGCGCCGCGCCCAGCGCGGAAAGCACGAGCGTGAAAACGCAGGCCAGTGCGAAGGCCAGAAGAACGGTTTGAAGAAATCTGCTGCTGATCGATTGAGCTTGCATAGTGGTCCCCTCCTCTTTTTTACAAGCGTATGTGTCAGCGCATAAAAAAGAACCGGCTGTGTAACAGCCGGTTCTGTAAGACCAGAATCCAGAGCAGGAACGGAATTATTTTTCCTTCTTTGCCTGCTTTTCCTTCTTTTCTTTTTCCTTCTGCTCCTTGCGGGCGGCCAGCGCGGCAGCCTTCTGCTTGGCAGCTTCCTTCTCCGCCGTGTTGTTGGTGGAGACGGCAAACTTGGCAAACTCAACGCGGACGCGGTCGGTGGTGGTCTCGATGACGAGGGAATCGTCCTTGATGGAGACGATATTGCCGATGATGCCGCCGATGGTCGTGATGTTGTCGCCGACCTTCAGGGAGTCACGCATCTGCTGCGCTTCCTTCTTGCGCTTGTTCTCGGGGCGGATCATAAAGAAGTAGAACACCGCGATGAGAATGACGAACATGAGAATCATGGAACCACCACCGGCGGTACCGGCTGCAGCTGACTCTAAGAAAAGGTACATGGTCTTTCCTCCATATTTGAATTTCATTTATTATATCGTGCCAGCGGATGTTTTTCAAGTCGGGATGGCAGAAAAACTTAAGTATTTATAAATTTATATTTTTTCTGCCAGCTTTTCCGAATATTCCGCGCGGAACGCCCCGAACGAGCCTTCATCCAGACTGTCCCGGATGCGCTTTGTCAGCGTATTATAAAAATACAGATTATGCATCACGGAAAGCCGCATCGCGAGCATCTCCTCCGCCTTGAACAGGTGGTGCAGATACGCGCGGGAATACCGCCTGCAGACCGGGCAGCCACACTGCGGGTCAATGGGGCCGTCGTCTCTGGTATACTTGGCGTTTTTCAGATTGATGCTCCCCTGCCATGTGAAGAGCTTCGCGTGCCGCGCGTTTCTGGCCGGCATGACGCAGTCGAAGAAATCCACGCCGCGCGCAACAGCCTCGATGATATTTGACGGTGTACCGACGCCCATCAGATACCGCGGCCGGTCCTTCGGCATATACGGCTCGACAGCCTCGATGATCTCATACATGACCTCCGTCGGCTCGCCCACGGCCAGCCCGCCGATGGCGTAGCCGGGAAGATCGAGCTTGGCGATCTCCTTCATGTGCCAGATGCGCAGATCCTTGAACGTAGCGCCCTGATTGATGCCCCAGAGCTGCTGGCCCGGGTTGACGGCGCCCGGTTCGGCATTGTACTTTGCAAGCGCATCCTTGCAGCGGGCGAGCCATCTGGCTGTCCGCTCGCAGGAGGCCTTGGCATACGGGTATGTCGCCGGGTTTTCCACGCATTCGTCAAACGCCATGGCAATGTCGGAGCCAAGGTTGGACTGGATGCGCATGCTCTCCTCCGGTCCCATGAAGATCTTGTGGCCGTCCAGATGAGAGGCGAACGTAACGCCCTCCTCCTTGATCTTCCGCAGACCGGCCAGAGAAAAGACCTGAAATCCGCCGGAATCCGTCAGGATGGGGCCGTTCCACGTCATGAATTTGTGCAGGCCGCCCATATCACGGACGACCTCGTCTCCCGGCCGCAGATGCAGATGATACGTGTTGGACAGCTCTACCTGCGTGCCGATGGTTTCCAGATCCGCTGCGGATAATGCGCCCTTGATCGCGGCCTGCGTGCCGACATTCATAAAGATCGGCGTCTGCACGGTCCCATGCGGGCAGGAAAACTCCCCGCGCCGGGCCGCGCCCTCTGTTTTCAGTACTTTGAACATAAATACCTCAATATAGTTTATTTAGTAGATATACATCGCATCGCCGAAGGAGAAGAAGCGATATCGCTCCTGTACGGCGACATTGTATGCGTGCAGGATCTTCTCACGGTCGGCAAAGGCGGAGACCAGCATGACGAGCGTGCTTTCCGGCAGATGGAAGTTCGTGATGAGCGCGTCCATTGCCTTGAAGCGGTAGCCCGGATAGATGAAAATGTCGGTCCACGCGGAGGCTTCGTGGAAGAAGCCGTTTTCATCGGCCAGCGACTCCAGCGTCCGGCAGGAGGTCGTGCCGACGCAGACGATGCGCCCGCCGGCGCGTCTGGTCTCGTTGATCAGAGCGGCGGTCTCTTTGGAGATCATGCAGAACTCCGAATGCATATGATGCTCGGAAATGTTATCGGCCTTGACGGGGCGGAAAGTGCCGAGACCGACATGCAGCGTGATATATGCTTCTTTGACGCCCTTGGCGGCGAGCTTGTCCAGAAGCTCCTTCGTAAAGTGCAGGCCGGCGGTCGGCGCAGCGGCAGAGCCGTTGATCTTGGAATAGACGGTCTGATAGCGTTCGCCGTCCTCCAGTTCTTCCTTGATATACGGCGGCAGCGGCATTTTGCCGAGCCGTTCGAGAACTTCAAGGAAAATGCCCGTATAATGGAACTGCACGAGTTTGTTGCCGTCCTCTTTTTCCCCGACGACAGTCGCGGTCAGCTCGCCGCCGCCGAAGGACAGCTCCGTCCCGGTGTGTGTCTTGCGGCCGGGCTTGGTCAGGCATTCCCAGACCCCGTCGCCTTGATCCTTGAGAAGCAGGACCTCGACCGCCCCGCCGGTCGGGACGCGGTGTCCGAGCAGCCGCGCGGGCAGCACGCGGGAATTATTCATGACCAGACAGTCGCCCGGCTGCAGGAGATCCGCCAGATCATAAAAATGCCGGTGGGCGATCTCGCCGGTTCTGCGGTCCAACGTCATGAGGCGGGATGCGTCCCGCCGCTCCAGCGGCGTCTGGGCGATCAGCTCCTCCGGAAGCTCATAGTAAAAATCGTGAGTTTTCAACAAACACAGCCCTTTCTTCGTGCTGATTTTTTCCGCGATTCACATTGACAGGCCATAGGGAATATGATATGATGAGGCCGCTGGGATTCGTGGACACATGTTCGCGTCAAGAGAACAGATGTTTCCGGACACAGACTGAATGTATTATATTACATTCCAAAGTGACATGCAACCGGAACTTTCCGGCGAGTTTGAGGATTGGAGCTTTCATCATGGAAAAATTCAGAGTCGGTATCATTGGTGCAACTGGCATGGTCGGTCAGCGATTCATTCTGCTGACGGCAAATCACCCCTGGTTTATCCCGGTCGTCCTTGCGGCGAGCGCACACAGTGCCGGCAAGACCTATGCGGAAGCCATCGGCGAAAAGTGGCATATGGCCGATCCGATTCCGGAGAGCGTCAAATCCATGATCGTGATGGACGCGGAAGCCGACGCGGAAGAGATCGCCCGGCAGGTCGACTTTGTCTTCTGTGCGGTCAATATGAAAAAAGACGAGATCAAGGCGCTTGAAGAGCGGTATGCAAAGCTGGAATGCCCGGTCGTCTCCAATAACTCGGCCCACCGCCATACGCCGGACGTCCCGATGGTCGTGCCGGAGATCAACGCGGATCATATCCGCATCATCGAAGCCCAGCGCAAGCGCCTTGGCACCAAGCGCGGCTTCATCGCCGTCAAGTCCAACTGCAGCCTGCAGAGCTATGTCCCGGCCCTGCATCCGCTCATGAAATACGGCATTGAAAAGGCGCTGGTCTGCACCTATCAGGCCATCTCCGGCGCCGGCAAGACCTTTGAAACATGGCCGGAAATGATCGACAACGTCATCCCCTATATCGGCGGCGAGGAAGAAAAGTCCGAGCAGGAGCCGATGAAGCTCTGGGGCCATATTGAGGGTGACAAGATCGTCAATGCAACCGAGCCGAACATCACCGCGCAGTGCCTGCGTGTTCCCTGCTCCGACGGCCATATGGCGGCCTGCTTCGTCTCCTTCAAGGGCGAAAAGCCGTCCATCGAGCAGATCAAGGCCGACTGGGCTTCCTTTGCCGGACGCGCGCAGGAGCTGAACCTGCCGTCAGCCCCCAAGCAGTTTTTGCACTACTTCGAAGAGCCGGACCGTCCCCAGACGAAGCTCGACCGCATGCTTGAGGGCGGCATGGCTGTCTCCATCGGCCGTCTGCGTCCAGATACGCAGTATGACTACAAATTTGTCTGCCTGTCTCATAATACCCTGCGCGGCGCTGCCGGCGGCGCGGTTCTGCTGGCGGAGCTTCTCTGCGCAGAAGGATATATCACAAAGAAATAATCCCGAAGGGAGCGATTCTTTGAAAAAGCCTGTCTT
Organism: uncultured Oscillospiraceae bacterium; assembly: GCA_934613505.1. GTDB lineage: Bacteria > Bacillota > Clostridia > Oscillospirales > Oscillospiraceae > CAG-170. The sequence continues at coordinate 128,320 of CAKTTB010000003.1, forward strand.
TGAGGGCGCTGCGACCGCAATTGTGACGCCGTTCAACGAGGGTACGATCGATTTTCCCGTCATGAACCGGCTGCTGGATCTGCAGCTTGCCGCAGGCATCGACGCCATTGTCGTCTGCGGAACGACCGGCGAAGCGTCCACCATGACGGACAACGAAAAGCTTGCACTTATCGCGCATACAGTCAAATATTGTGCCGGGCGGTGCAAGGTCATCGCCGGCACCGGTACGAACGACACGGCTCATGCAGTTCAGCTGAGCCGTGTCGCTGCGTCTATGGGCGCGGACGCCGTCCTGCTGGTCACGCCCTATTACAACAAATGCACGCAGGAGGGTCTTGCCGCACACTATACAGCGGTCGCCGACGCGGTCGCCTGCCCGGTGATCGTCTACAACGTCCCGAGCCGCACGGGCGTCGATATCTCCGTTGAGACCTGCCGCCGTCTTGCAGAGCATCCGGGGATCGGCGGCATCAAGGAGGCCAGCGGGAGCCTGCCGAAGGCTGCGCGCATCCTGCGCAGCTGCGGAGACGATCTGCCGCTCTGGAGCGGCAACGACGATCTGACAGTCCCGCTGATGGCACTCGGCGCGAAGGGCGTCATTTCTGTCCTATCCAACGTGCGTCCGAAGAAAACGCTCCAGATGGTCCGTGCCTGCCAGCAAAACGATTATGCGCAGGCCGGGCGTATGCAGACGCAGCTGATGGGGCTGATCGACGCGCTGTTCTGCGAAGTAAACCCGATCCCTGTCAAGCAGGCGCTCGCGCTGGAGGGCATTCCCGCGGGACTTCCCCGCCTGCCGCTCACGCCGCTGAGCGGTGCGCATGTGCCGCTTCTGGAGCGCGAGCTTGCCGCCATACCGGAGGCATAATCATAACGGTTCACCATAATTCTGGACACTGAAAACAAGAAATTAGTTATTCACACTGTCAACAAGGTTTTCAACACGCAGAAAATCTACTTATTTCGACAAATACCCGGGTTTTTACCAGTCGCTTACAGGATGAAAAAATGAAGTTCTTTCACGGTGAAACGTGAGCGTTTTATTTACATAACACTATTTATGCAGGAGTTTTTGCAGGAACAGTCTGCAAAAACCCGCTTGCCGGAGCTCCGGCAAGCGGGTTTTATCAGCCATTTTCAAGGCTCATGGTCGCGTAGGCGTTGAGGTCCTGACCGGCGCGCTTGCCGGAAAGATACTCGTAATACCCCTGCGCGCCGATCATGGCGCCGTTGTCGCCGCAGAGGCTCAGGGGCGGCATGCACAGCCGGACGCCGAGCCGTTCACATTCCCGCGTAAACTCGCCGCGGATGCGGGAGTTGGCCGCGACGCCACCCGCGATGGCAAGCGTTTTGTATCCGGTCTCGCGCAGCGCCTGCATGGTTCGGGGAACGAGCATGTCGCTGACGGCCTTTGAGAACGACGCGCAGAGCGACGGCAGATCCAGTTCCTCACCGCGCTGCTCATGCGTGTGGATGAGATTCAGCGCTGCCGTCTTCAGGCCGGAAAAGGACATATCGAGCGGATTGCCCGAGAGCCTGGTGTGCGGCATGGGATATTTGTTCTCGTCGCCCGTCTGCGCGGTCTTGTCGAGCGCTGCGCCGCCGGGATACGGCATGCCGATCACGCGCGCGATCTTGTCGAAGCACTCGCCTGCCGCGTCGTCGCGCGTGGTCCCCATGATGTGAAACTTCGTATAGTCCTGCACGTCCACGATCAGCGTGTGGCCGCCGGAGACGACCAGACACAGAAACGGCGGCTCCAGATCCGGATAGGCCAGATAATTGGCGGCGATATGGCCGCGGATGTGATGGACCGGCACGAGCGGCACGCCGAGGCTGTACGCCGCGGCCTTGGCAAAGTTGACGCCGACCAGCACTGCGCCGATCAGACCGGGCGCATAGGTCACGGCGATGGCGTCAATATCCTGCCGCGTCAGCTGCGCCTGTGCGAGCGCTTCATCGGCCAGCGCGTAGATGGCCTCAATATGCTTGCGCGAGGCAAGCTCAGGCACGACGCCGCCGTAGAGCCGGTGCAGCGCGACCTGTGAGGCGATGCAGTCCGTCAGGATATGTCTGCCGTCCTCCACAATCGCGACGGCGGTCTCGTCGCAGGAGGATTCCACGGAGAGAAGTTTCATAAAAGGTCCTTTCTGAGGATGCGCGCATCCTCTTTCGGGTGTTGATAGTAGTTTTTCCGCAGGCCGACCTGCGTGAAGCCGAGAGCTTCATAGAGCGCGATAGCCGCGGCGTTGGAGTCGCGGACTTCCAGCGTCAGAACTGTCGCCTGCATCTGCGTTTTGAGCGCTTCGCAAAGCGCCAGCACCAGTGCGCGGCCGAACCCCTGTCGCCGGTACGCCGGGCTGACGGCAACGTTCATCATGTCTGCCTCGCCCTGCACCGTCTGGCTGCCGATATATCCGGCGACCGTGTCGCCGTCCATCGCGCAGAGCCAAAGGCTCAGCTCGTTTTCCAGCTCGTGCGCGATGATCTGTTCCGGCCACGGGTCGGAGAAGCAGGTTCGTTCCAGCGCAGCGATCTGCGCTGTGTGGCACGGCTGCATCGGGAGAATTTGAATATCCATCATTTTGCCTCATACCAGCTTGCGCCGGATTTTGCATCGGCCAGCAGCGGCACGCGAAGCTGAACGACATGCTCCATTTCGGAAGTCACGATCTGCTTGACCAGCTCGGCTTCCTTCAGCGGGCATTCGACGATCAGCTCGTCGTGGACCTGCAGCACGAGCCGGGCCTTCAGCTTCTTTTTCCGGAGCGCCGCGTCCACGCGCAGCATGGCGAGCTTGATAATGTCGGCGGCCGTGCCCTGAATGGGCGTATTGAGCGCCACGCGCTCGCCGAACGAGCGGATGTTGAAGTTGCTGCTTTTCAGCTCCGGCAGCTCTCTGCGGCGGCCGAAAAGCGTGGTGACATAGCCGTCCTTCTTCGCCTGCTCAACGATATCGTGCATATAGGCCCTGACGCCGGCATAGTGCGCCAGATAATTGTCGATATACTGCCGCGCTTCCTTCCGGCTCACGCCGATGTCCTCGGACAGCGAGAACTCGGAAATGCCGTAGACGATGCCGAAGTTGACGGCCTTCGCGTGGCGGCGCATGAGCGGCGTCACCTGCTCCGGCGCAACGCCGAAGACCTGCGCAGCGGTCGCCGTGTGGATATCAAAGCCGGACTTGAAGGCTTCCTGCATGGTCTTGTCATCCGCGATATGCGCCAGCACGCGCAGCTCGATCTGGCTGTAGTCAGCGTCCACGAACACGCAGCCGTCGTCCGGGACGAACATTTTCCGGATCTCGCTGCCAAGCTCGGTGCGCACGGGGATATTCTGCAGGTTCGGATCGGTCGAGGACAGGCGGCCTGTGGCAGTGACCATGTTCTGAAAAGTTGTGTGGATCCGGCCATCGTCCGCGATCTGCTTGACAAGACCGTCGGCATACGTGCTTTTGAGCTTCGTCATGGCGCGGTAGTCCAGAATGGCTTCGATGATCGGGTGTTTGCCCTTGAGCTTTTCCAGCACGTCTGCGTTGGTGGAGTAGCCGCTCTTGGTCTTTTTCCCGGCGGGCAGCTTCAGCTCGTCGAACAGGATCTCACCGAGCTGTTTGGTAGAGTTGATGTTGAACTCCCGCCCAGCAAAGTTGAAAATGGTTTCCTGCGCGGCCTCAATGCGGCGTTGCAGCATGCTGCCGAAGGAGATGAGCGCCATCTGGTCTGCTTTGACGCCTGCGACTTCCATTTCAGCAAGGACCCGGCAGAGCGGAAGCTCGATCTCATAATACAGCTTTTCCATGCCGCTTTTTTGGAGCTTTTCCGGCAGAACGCCATAAAGAGCATCGACTGCGGAAGCTTCCGCCAGCCGCGCACAGACGCGGGCGGCCTCTTCCCCAGCTTCCGCCGGATCCGCGCGGCCGATCTCAAAGCCGAGCTGCTGCAATACGACGCGATCCAGATCGTAGCTTCCCTGTGTGGCGTCCAGATCGTAGGCGGCCAGCGCCGTGTCAAAAATGAAGCCGTCTGCCGGATAGCCCTGCGCCAGAAGCTGCCGCATGAGCGGCTTACAGTCGTGCGTGACCTTTTTGACAGCGCTGCCGAACAAAGTTGACATAAAATTATGATCAAGCGCGCCGCCTGAGAAATAATAGCCGTTATCCCCTGTTGTGACAGCGATCCCGGACAGATCCGGCTCTGCGATGACGGTTACATAATGTTCTTTCTGAAACGCTTCCACAAGCGCGGCAGCGCGTGCGGCGTCCGTCACGGTCTCGCTGGTGCAGACACCCTCGAACGTACCGCTCTCCGCCGTCTCCTGCGGGGCATGCAGGCCGTAGCGGGCAATGAGACGGCTGAACTCCAGCCGCGTGAACAGCCGGTACAGCTCCGCTTCCTCCGGCGGCTGCACACGGCAGGCCTCCGGGGAGAACTCGATCGGCGCTTCGCAGCGGATCGTCGCCAGATCGTAGGACATGTAGGCGTTTTCTTTTCCCTGCTCGAGCTTTGCGCGGAGCTTCTCCTTCAGCTCGTCCAGATGCGCATAGACGCCGTCCAGCGTGCCGTAGTCGAGCAGCAGCTGCGTGGCCGTCTTCGGGCCGACGCCTGCGACGCCCGGAATGTTGTCGGAGCTGTCACCCATCAGCGCTTTCAGGTCGATCAGATGAATGGGGTCAAAGCCATATTCTTCGCGGAAACGCGCCGGGTCGTAGTTGACGGCGATAGTCTGTGACATCTTGGACGAGACCAGCTTGACCGTCACATGCTCGTCGATGAGCTGCAGAGAATCCCGGTCGCCGGTGACGATCACGCAGTCCCAGTTTTCACGCCCGCACTGCCTGCCGATCGTGCCGATGACGTCGTCAGCCTCCCAGCCCTCGCAGGCGAAAATAGGGATGCGCATGGCGCGCAGCACGTCCTTCATGACCGGCATCTGCGTGGCCAGCTCCTCCGGCATCGGGTGGCGCGTGGCCTTATAGCCGTCATAGGCCAGATGGCGGAACGTCGGTGCCTTGAGGTCGAACGCGACGCACAGCGCGTCCGGCTGCTCGTCATTGCGGAGCTTTTCGAGAATATTCAGAAAGCCATAGATGGCGTTTGTAAACAGGCCGTCCTTGGTCGTAAGCGCGCGCACGCCATAGTAGGCGCGGTTGATAACGCTGTTGCCGTCGAGAACCATCAGCTTCATAGGCAATACTCCTTTGATTTTCTCTAATTAGTTTACCACACAATCCTGCTTCTTTCAAGGAACGCGTCGCCGCGGTTGACGGGCAGGCGGAAAAATATTATACTGAATGAAAAAATAAGTAAAAGGAGCGTTTGGCAATGATCTATTCTGCAAAGGACATGGAAACGCGCGCCGCGCTGGACGCGGCTGCCAGAATGTGCGCGGCCGCGCGCACGGCCCCGAAAACAAAAGGCATGGACGGTCTTGTGACCTGTGTCGTGACGGGCGAAGAAAAGGAGCAGCTTGCAGATGAGCTGCGCAGGCTGGCCGGAGAACTGCAGCTTGCCTTTTTCCTGCGCGACGCGGATAACGTCGACGTGTCGCAGGCTGTCGTTCTGTTCGGCATGCAGGAGCAGCGGCGCGGGATCGGAGCAGGCTGTCGGTACTGTCATTCCGCCGACTGCGGCGACTGCGCGGAACGGGACGGCCTGTGCGCGTTTGACGCTGTCGACGTCGGCATTGCCATCGGTTCCGCCGCGGCCGCAGCCGCCGACGCACGGGTCGACAGCCGCGTGATGTTCTCCGTCGGCCGCGCGGCCAAAAGCCTCGCCCTGCTCGGTGAGACCGTGACGCTCGTCTTCGGTATTCCCATCAGCATCAGCGGCAAATCCCCGTTCTTTGACCGGAAACCCAAATAACAGACGGAAAACCCGGAGCGGATGCTCCGGGTTTTGCTTTCTCAGACATGCTTCCACTTGGCGCCGCCGGGGATATCGGTGATCTCGATGCCCTGTGCTTTCAGCTCGTCGCGAATGCGGTCGGCTTCGGCGAAGTTTTTGGCCTGCTTGGCGTCGTAGCGCGCTTGGATCTGCGCTGTGACCGCCGGATCGTCATTGCCATCCTCGCAGAAGATGGAATACGCGCCCGCGGCAGGCTTCTCCGCTGCATTGCGCTTGCGGATCTCATCGGCCTTTTTGCAGAGGCCAAGGCTCAGAACTTTATCAAAATCGTCCAGAACGAACAGCTTCGTTGCGTCGTTGGTCTTGTACTTGAGTACGTCGTAAAGAGCCGTAATGGCCAGCGACGTGTTGAGGTCGTTGCCGAGCGCGGCATTGAATTTCTCACGCAGCGCAGAAACAGCGGCTTCGTCAATCTCGCCGTCGCCGGGCTTCAGCGCGGCGATCTTCGTCAGGAGCTTCTGATACGTGCCTGCCGCGTTGTCAAGGTTTTCCCACGAAAAGACGAGGTTGCGGCGGTAATGGCTCTGCAGGCAGAACAGGCGGTAGCACAGCGGGTCATAGCCCTTCTGCTCCAGCAGCGAGACCGTCAGGAACTCGCCCTTGGATTTGGACATCTTGCCGCTGGCCGTATTCAGGTGCATGACGTGCATCCAGTAGTTGCACCAGTGGTGGCCGATATAGCTCTCCGACTGTGCGATCTCGTTCGTGTGGTGCGGGAATGCGTTGTCGATGCCGCCGCAGTGGATATCAAGATCCTCGCCGAGATACTTGAGTGAAATACCGGAGCATTCGATGTGCCAGCCGGGATAGCCGACGCCCCAGGGAGAGTCCCACTTGAGCGCCTGATCTTCAAACTTGGACTTGGTGAACCAGAGAACGAAATCATTTTTGTTGCGCTTGTTGGTGTCCTCTTCGACGCCCTCGCGGACGCCGACAGCCAGATCCTCTTCCTTGTGTTCGTTGAAAATATAGTATTTTTCAAGCTTGGAGGTGTCGAAATACACGTTGCCGCCCTCAATGTAGGCATAGCCGGTGTCGAGGAGCTTCGTGATGATCTTGATATATTCGTCGATGCAGCCGGTCGCGGGTTGGACGACATCCGGGCGCTTGATGTTGAGCTTTTTGCAGTCATCAAAGAAGGCGTCGGTATAGAACTTCGCAATCTCCATGACCGTCTTATGCTCGCGGTGTGCGCCCTTGAGCATCTTGTCCTCGCCTTCGTCGGCGTCGGAGGTCAGATGGCCGACGTCCGTGATGTTCATGACGCGCTTGACCGGATACCCGGCATAGCGCAGGTACTTTTCCAGCACGTCCTCCATGATATAGCTGCGGAGGTTGCCGATGTGTGCGAAATGGTAGACCGTCGGGCCGCAGGTGTACATTTTGACCAGATTGGGGTCGTTCGGGACAAATTCCTCTTTTTTATGCGTGGCAGAGTTATACAGATACATATCAATTCTCCTTTGCAGTGTCGCTGAGCTGTTCTTCCAGCAGCGCCATGCGGCGCTTGAGTTCTTCGATTTCGAGCATGACGGGGTCGGGCGTGTGGATATGGTCGAGCTTGTCGCCGCAGAGCCGGACGATCCGCCCCGGTACGCCGACGACGGTCGCGCCGGATGGGACTTCCCGCAGCACAACGGCGTTGGCCGCAATGCGGGCATTATCGCCGACGCGGAACGGCCCCAGTACCTTCGCGCCGGAGCCGACCATGACGTTGTTGCCGAGCGTCGGATGGCGCTTGCCGACGTCCTTGCCGGTGCCGCCGAGCGTGACGCCCTGATACAGCAGGCAGTCGTCGCCAATCTCCGCGGTCTCACCGATCACAATGCCGGTGCCATGGTCGATGACAAGACGGCGGCCGATGGTCGCGCCGGGGTGGATCTCAATTCCGGTCCACATCTTTGACCACTGGGAAATGGCGCGGGCGATGAAAAAAAGACGGTGCCGGTAAAACCAGTGCGCGATCCGGTAATCGATGGTCGCGTGCAGGCCGTTATAGAGCAGTATGACTTCGACAGCCGACCGTGCGGCCGGGTCGTTCTTTTTATATGCCTGGATATCCTCCAACAGATGCAAATGCAGGTCCCTCCAATCGCAGGGCCGAACGGACCGTGCGATAAAAATAAAAAGCCTGCCTCCTGATACTCAAGAGGCGGGCTTTCAAACTCGCGGTTCCACTCTGATTTTTCACTCAAGGCTTTGACGTAAGCCCAAAACGGGGTCTCCCCTCGCTCACGAACGCACGTTCCCGCAGAAGCTCTGTCTCCGCTTGCAGCCGATGGCGGAAACTCTCTGAAAGAGCGGATATACGGTACTCTTTTCGGTCAACGCGATATTCATTTTTCTTGGGAAATCATATCATTGCGCGGATAAAAAGTCAAGCTTTCTTCTTTGCCGCACCGAGGCCGAGGCAGCTCCAGTTCTTGCAGAAGTAGTCGGCGCCCGAGTAGACCGTCGTCAGAAGAATGACCACGTTCACGACCGTGTCGAGGACCGGCACGCCCGGAATGACCATCATGGCGATGAGGCCGACCATGGTGCAGGCCGTCTTGATCTTGCCGCTCCAGCCTGCGGCGATCACGGTGCCGTTATTGGCGGCGACCATGCGCAGACCGCTGATGGCAAACTCCCGCGCGATGACGATGAACACCAGCCACGACGGCATCCGGCCCCAGCCGACGAAGACCATCATGCAGGCAGTTACCAGCAGCTTGTCGGCCAGCGGGTCGAGGAATTTGCCGAAATCGCTGACCTGATGATAGTGGCGGGCAATATAGCCGTCCAGAAAATCAGAGATACTGGCAATGATAAAAACGGCAATGGCGGCCCAGCGCATCCAGTCGTTCACCACGCTGCTCGCGGAGAGCAGCATGAATACCAGATATACCGGGATGAGAACTATGCGGACAAGGGTGATCTTACTTGCTGTCGTCATGATAATCTTCCTCCAGAATACTGACCAGTTCGCCGTCGTAGGTGTCGACGACGCGGACGTCTACAAAATCGCCGGTCTTGATGTGTCGCTCTGCGGTGAACCAGATCTTGCCGTCAATGTCCGGAGAATCTGCATAGGTCCGGCCGTAGTAGCTCTCTTCATCCGGGTCAAAGCCCTCGCATAGCACCTGCATGGTCTTACCGATGCAGGATTCGTTGTAATCATCCATGATGCGGGATTGGATCTCAGCGACCTGCTCTGCGCGCTGCTGCGCGATCTCGCTATCAGGATATTCCATCTCGGCCGCCCGCGTGCCTTCCTCCGGCGAGAATGCGAACGCGCCGACGCGCTCGAGCTTGTATTCCTTCAGGAAGCTGCAAAGCTCGGCAAATTCCTGCTCGCCTTCGCCGGGCAGGCCGGTGATGAGGCTCGTCCGCAGAACAAGACCGGGGATCTCCTGGCGGAGCTTTTTGAAAAGCGCCCGGACATAGTCTCCGTTGCCGCGGCGGTTCATGCGGCGCAAGATCTCGCCATTGATGTGCTGGATGGGGATGTCGAGATACTTGACGATCTTCGGCTCGTTGGCCAGAACGTCGATCAGCTCCTGCGACATCTCATCCGGGTAGAGATAATGGACACGGATCCAGACCAGACCGTCGATCCGGCACAGCCGGCGCAGCAGCTCCGCGAGCCGCCGCTCGCCGTACAGGTCAAGACCGTAGCGGCTGGTGTCCTGCGCGACGACGATCAGCTCCTTGACGCCGTCGGCGGCCAGCTGCTCCGCCTCCGTGACCAGCTCCTCCATCGGGCGGCTGCGCAGCTTGCCGCGCAGCTTCGGGATGACGCAGTAGGCGCAGTGGTTATCGCAGCCCTCGGCGATCTTCAGATAGGCATAATATTCGGGCGTGGTGAGAATACGGCCATCCTCGGACTGCTCGGCGTTGATGTCGTCAAAGCGCTTATAGCGCTTGCCGCTGAGGATTTGACCGACCGCGTTGGCCACGTCGTAATAAGAGCCGGTGCCAAGCACGCCGTCGACCTCGGGCAGCTCCTTCAGGATCTCCTCCTGATAGCGCTGGGCCAGACAGCCGGTGACGAGGATCTTCTGGATCCGGCCCTCGGCCTTCAGCTGCGCCATGGCGAGAATGTTGTCGATGGCTTCGGTCTTTGCGGATTCAATGAAGCCGCAGGTATTGACGATGACAAGCTCCGCGCCGTCCGGGTCGGGGCTGATCTCGTAGCCTGCCTGCCGCAGAAGCCACAGCATGTGCTCGGCATTGACCTGATTTTTCGCGCAGCCGAGCGAGATCATGCCTATCGTATGGGTCATGATATGTCGTCCTCCAAGTTTTCCTCCAGCTCCAGATCGGCGCGGTAGCGCCGGAGACCGGACTGGATATCCTTCCAGCTGTGGCCGCGCCGGATAAGCGCGTCCACGGCTTTTTTGATCTCTTTTTCGTCAGGGGCTGTTCCCTGCCAGCGCCGGGCGAGAAAGCGGTCGATCGCATCGTCCATTTCCGGGACGGTATCGAGCGCGTCTGCCCAGTATTCCTGCGGGATGTCCTTTTCGTACAGAATATTTTTGATGCGCGCTCTGCCGTAGCCCTTGCTGACGGCGCTGGTGACAAGCTGCCGCGCAGTTTCCCGGTCGTCGAGCAGATGCAGCTCCTTGAGCCAGCCGACGGCCTCTTCCGCGTCCTGTGTATCCTCGCCCTTCTGGACGAGCCGCTTCTGCAGCTCCTTTTCCGATACGCCTGCCGCGGCGACAATGCGCACGGCCCGCGCCTTGGCGGACGCCTTTCCGGCGGCGGCCAGCAGCGCCTGATAGTCGCTCTCGGACAGCTCCATGCCGCTGTAAAGGCCCAGATCTGCGATCAGATATGGCTGGGTCTTCAAAACGGTGTCGTCGTCAAAGAGCAGCTTCACGCGCTTGGACTGCGGCAGTTCCTGAATGGCAAGCAGGCGCATCAGTCGTCGTTAAAGTCGTCGGCCGAGACGCTGACCGGCTTTGCCGCGGCAGCCGCGGGCGGCTTGGCGTTCTTGCCCTGCAGCTTCCACATGTTGTCGCGAATCTCCTGCTCAATGCGGTCGGCCACGTCGGGATGGTCGATGAGATACTGCTTGGCAGAATCCCGGCCCTGTCCGATGCGCTCGTCTCCGATGGAGAACCAGCTGCCGCTCTTGTTGATAAGCTCCAGCTGCACGGCAAGATCGACCATTTCACCCCATTTGGAGATGCCTTCACCGTACATGATATCGAAATACGCCTCTTTGAAGGGGGGCGCACACTTATTCTTGACGATCTTGGCGCGCGTGCGGTTGCCGATGACCTCAGAGCCGTTCTTGATGGCTTCGGTGCGGCGGATATCGATACGGACGGACGCGTAGAACTTCAGCGCGTTGCCGCCGGTGGTCGTTTCGGGGTTGCCGTACATAACGCCGATCTTCATACGCAGCTGGTTGATGAAGATGACGACGCAGTTGGTCTTGGAAATATTGCCGGCGAGCTTCCGCAGCGCCTGCGACATAAGGCGGGCCTGCAGGCCGACGAAGGTGTCGCCCATCTCGCCCTCGATCTCCGCCCGCGGTGTCAGCGCCGCGACAGAGTCGACGACCACAACGTCGACCGCGCCGGAGCGGACCAGCGCGTCAGTGATCTCCAGCGCCTGCTCGCCGGTATCCGGCTGGGAGACGAGCATGGAGTCGATATCGACGCCGATCCTTGCCGCGTAATCCGGGTCAAGGGCATGCTCCGCGTCGACAAACGCGACCTCGCCGCCGCGCTTCTGTGCCTGCGCGACGATGTGCAGCGCCAGCGTCGTTTTACCGGAGGATTCCGGGCCGTAGATCTCGATAATTCTCCCCTTCGGCACGCCGCCGATGCCAAGCGCGGCGTCGAGCGCCAGAGAGCCGGTCGGGATGGCGTCTACCTGCAGATCAGGCCGGTCGCCCAGGCGCATGACCGCGCCTTTGCCGAAGTTTTTCTCGATCTGCCGGATGGCCGTATCGAGCGCCTGCTTCTTATCGTTGTTGGGAGTCTGATCGGCTGTTTTTTTCCGTTCCATCGTCTCAGTTCCTTCCTCTTTTTATTTCTGCGCTTATCCTATCACAGATCCGCGTAAAAATCAAACGTTTGTTTTATTTCTTTCTGCCGCGTACCGCGCGCACCACGCCGCGCAGATCCTTGCGCAGGACAATATCCGTGTACCCGGCTTCCTGCAGGAGCATGGAGACTGCCATATGCTGTCCGAGCCCAAATTCGAAGCACAGGAAGCCCCCTGCCGCGATCAGATGCGTGAAGTTATCAACCACTGCACGGTAAAACAGCAGGCCGTCCGCACCGCCGTCGAGTGCAAGCGCCGGTTCATAGTCCCTGACAGACGGCTCAAGCTGCAGCATTTCCTCCGACATGACATACGGCGGATTGCAGATGAGCGCGTCGAGCGTACCGACAAAGCTTGGCCCTTTCTTCCGCGCGTCAAGGCCGATGGCTGTGACGCGGTTCTGGAGCTTCAGCCGTTTGATGTTGCGCTTGGCCACGGCGAGCGCCGGGCGGGAGATATCCGCCAGCGTGACATGCGCGCCGGGCAGCTGATGCGCAATGGCAAGTCCGATGCAGCCGCTTCCGCAGCAAAGATCCAGAACCCGCGGCTCCGGCCGCGCGCGCAGCGCCTCAATGGCAAGCTCCGTGACGGCCATGGTATCATCGCGCGGGATCAGCACATCCGGCGTGACCTCAAGCGACAGCCCGTAAAAGTCCCACTGGCCGAGGATATACGGCAGCGGTTCATGGGCGAGCATGCGGGCAACGTAACTGTCCAGCCGCTCCTCAATCTGCTCGCTGGCGTACAGGCCGGAATCGGCCAGAACTGCGGAGACTGATTTCCCGGATGCCAGCGCCAGCAGCTCACGCGCCGCCATGGAGGCGTTGTTCCCTTCGGACGTCAGAAGCGCCCGTCTGGCCTGCAGATAGAGGTCTCCGTACTTTTTTACCATCGGTCCGCACCGGCCTCTTCCGGAATGACGAGCTTCAGCGCCTCGATGGCGACCTCGATCATGGAGTCATCCGGCTCGTTGGTCGTAAAATGCTGGAACCACATGCCGGGCGCGGACAAGATCCGCGTCAGCCGGTTGTCGTGCCGGCCGACGAAGCGGTTGCACTCATAGCTGATGGCCACAACGACCGGCAGAAGCGCCAGCCGGACCAGCAGCCGGACAAGCATGCCGCTCATCGGAAGGAGCGCGCTGACCAGCGCGAAAAGCAGGATCGAGATCGCGACGACTACAAACAGAAAGCTTGTGCCGCAGCGCGGGTGCAGCCTTGTCTGCGGACGGACGTTTTCCACGGTCAGCGGCAGCTGCGCTTCGTAGCAGCGGATGGTCTTGTGCTCTGCGCCGTGATAGGAAAACACGCGGCGCATGTCCTTCATTCTGGAGACGAGGATCATGTAGCCCATGAAGATTGCAATACGGATGAGACCCTCAATGAGACTGCGGACGACCGCATTGTGGATCCAGCGGTCAAACAGACCGGACAGGAGCGTCGGCAGAAGGATAAACAGTGCGATCGAGAACAGGGCGCCCAGAAAAACGGAGAACGAAATGACGGCCTTCTCCATCTTCTCGCTGCCGAGCTTTTTCTCGAGCCACTGATCGAACTTTGACGGCTGCGCGTCCTCTTCCTCCGGGAAAAACTCAGCCGAGTACATGAGCGCCTTCACGCCGGAGACCATCGACGAGCCGAACGACGCCACGCCGCGGATCAGCGGCCATTTCAGAATGCCGGTCTTTTTGTTGAGCGGCTCGACCTTCGTGACGATTCCTTCCGGGCCGCGGACGACGATCGAGCGCTTGTCCGGCCCCTGCATCATGATGCCTTCGATGAGCGCCTGCCCGCCGATGAGCGTTTTGAATTTTTCCTGACTGACAGGCTGATTGCTTTCTTTTTTCATGAAAACCCCTTATTCCTCCCCTGTGGGGATGCTGATGGTAACGAGCGTGCCGCCGCCGTCGGCGTTTTCCAACGTCAGCGTGCCGCCGTGCATGGTGACGATCTCCTCACACACGGCAAGGCCGATGCCGCTGCCGCGGGCCTTGGAGCTGCCCTTGTAAAACTTCATTTTGACGCGCGGCAGCTCCTCTTCCGGAATGCCGGGGCCGTAATCGCGGATGCGGATCACGACAAAGCCGCCCTCCTGCGCGATGGAAGCGTCGATCCGCTTGCCGTCGCCGCCGTGTTTGGCGGCGTTGTCCAGAATGTTGAGGAAGACCTGACGCATGCGCGCCACATCGCACGGGATCTCCGGGATCTCCTCCTCGCAGCCGTCGTAGTGCAGGGAGATGCCCTCCTGCTTCAATCGGCTGCCGTACATGAAAACGGTATCCTCAAACTCCGCCAGAATATCGGCGGTTTCGACATGGAGCGTAAAGCGGCCGTCCTGCATGCGCGTAAATTCCAGCAGCTCCTCGACCATGCCGGTCAGCCGCTTGGCCTCCCGCGCGATGATCACGACGCCGCGGCGCGTCTCCGCGTCCAGATTTTCGGATGTCAGCAGCGTCTCGCCCCAGCCGGAGATGGCCGTCAGCGGCGTGCGCAGCTCGTGCGAGACGGAGGAAATGAACTCTGTCTGCGTCTTTTCGGACTGTCCGATTTTCACGGACATATCATTGATGGTATTGACCAGCTCACCGATCTCATCGTCATACTGCTGCGGGATCTGCACGCCGTAGGAGCCGGCGGCGATGCGCTTGGCCGTTGCGTTGATCTGCGAGACAGGCACCAGAATGGACTTGATAAAAAAGCTGCTCATGAAGAAGATCGAGCCGATGAACAAAAGCCCGACCGTCGCCGCGATGAGCGCGATCATGAGGATCTGCAGGTCGGCATTGCGCAGGCTCGTGACGTAGCGCAGGACGCCGATCACCTCGCCGTTGGAGTAGATCATCGGGCTGGAAACGGCAAGGATTCGCTCGCCCGTGGATGGATTTCGGCCCTTGAACACGCGCGTCTGCTGGCTGTTCATCGCCTGCTGGATCTCCGGCGTGGACGGCGAGCGTCCGGCAAATTTGCCGTAGGACGACGCGACGATCTTGCCGTTTGTCGAGATGAACTGCAGCTCCAGCCGGTCCTTTTCCTCAAAAGTCTTGGCGAACTTGATGCAGGACTGATAGTATTCGTTGTAGCTCTGGCTGATGTAGTTGCTGAAAAAGTCTGTCGTCGTCTTGGCCTTGGTCTCAAGACCCGAACGGAGGTTGGTGTCATAGTACGCCGCCATGGACAAAATGACGGCCAGCACGCAGGCGATGGTCAGAAGCGTGATGATGCCAACATTTCCGAGAAACCAGCGGCGCTCGATGCCGGACAGACGCTTATGCTGTTTCAAGAAGCCTCACCTCACACGCCGGTTCAGGCGCCCCACTTGTAGCCGAAGCCCCAGACGGTCGTGATGTACGTCGGATTTGCCGTGTCGTCTTCGATCTTGATGCGCAGGCGGCGGATGTTGACGTCGACGATCTTCAGCTCGCCGTCATAATCGCGGCCCCACACGGCGGCCAGAATGTCCTCACGGGAAAGCGCGCGGCCCGGATTCTGCATGAACAGCTTCATGATGGCGTATTCCACCTGCGTGAGCTTGATGCGGCGGCTGTCCTTGTCGAGCGTGCGGTTGCGCGTGTTCAGGATGAACGGGCCGTGCTTCAGCTCGATCTGATTGCTGGACGCGTCGTTGTCGATGCGGCGATAGAGCGCGTCGATCCGTGCAGTCAGCTCTGCCGGGCTGAAGGGCTTGGTCATATAGTCGTCAGCGCCGGTCATAAGGCCGGTGATCTTGTCCATTTCCTGACTTCTTGCGGTTAACATAATGATACCAATCTTCTTATCTGTCGCCCGTATGCTGCGGCAGACCTCAAAGCCGTCGATGCCGGGCAGCATGATATCCAGGATCGCGACGCCGACATCCGGATTGGTCTTCAGAAGCTCCAGCGCTTCCTCTCCGGTACCGGCCTCCACGACCTCATAGCCTGCACGCTTGAGGTTGATGACGACGAAGCTGCGGATGCTGACCTCGTCTTCCAGAATGAGTACTTTCTTCATCTTCTTACGCTCCTCACGTCTCTCCTGAGTTCCAGTCAATATGGATAAAGCGGAACATGGCTTTGAGGCCGTCTTCGGAGAGTTCCTTGGCCCACTTCCCTGTTCCAAGCTGTGCTGCGTAGGTAATATCGCCCTTTTCGGCGAGAATGAACCGGCCGTCGGCGGACGCGGTCTGCGTCCGGTTATCGCCGGAGAATGCATAGATGGTAAAGATCTGCTCGGTCACGGCGGAGCCGTCCCACTGGCAGAACGTGTAGCCGCGGACGCCGCCGACCTCAGCGCTGCGGACGATGCAGAGCTGATCCCGCCATGCGTCCGGGAGTGTCAGATACCAGCCGCCGGAAAAATTGTGATAGGTCGTACACTTGTGCGTCCGGACGGCGTTCAGACTGAGATTATACCAGTCGATCACGGAAAAGCTTTCCTCGGAATCGGCTGCCGAGGGCAGCGTGTGGATATCCGGCAGTTCGATGCGTCCGTCCTCGTCAATGTCCGCGGCATAGACGTAATAGTTGCGCACCGTGGAGAGCCCGCCGCCGGAACCGGCTGCGGTGAGATTGCGAAATGTCCCGCCGCGGAACGCGAAGACGTCCGTGACAAGGCTTCCGTCCTCATAGCCGCTGGCCACAAAGACCGCGGGAACGTCCGCAGTCAGATCTCCGATCAGAATCCGCCTGACGTCAGACGCCGCGGCGGACAAAGAGACCTCCGGCTCACGCTCCATCTGGCCGTCGCGCCAGCGGTACAGCTCGGCGATCCCCTGCTGCCGCTCCGCATCGGAGTGCAGGACAAACAGATCGGTCCGCCCGTCTTCGTCCAGATCGGCCGTGCGGTATGCGGTGCAGCCGGTGCTCATCAGCTCAACGACGTGGCCTCCGGAATAGGTGTAGGCGCACAGCGACTGCAGAACGTCGGTGGACAGCTGACGCGTGATGAGGATCTCAACGCCGGGGCCGCCGGTCAGCGCGGCGTATTCCACGCTGGCGAAGCTCGTGCCGTCGCCCTCTATGACGTCCATCGGCTGATAGTCGCCGTCGACCATGGAGAAAATATAGGCCTTGAGCGGCTTTTCCCCTGTGGTTTTCAGAAACGCGACCGCTTCCTCCAGCCCGTCGCCGTCCAGATCGGCCAGCTGCACGGACTGCTGGTTAAGACCGGAGACCGGCGCGGCATAGACGGCGCTCTGCGCGCTCATGACAGACTCAATGGCCTGCTCCAGCCGGTTATAGTCGTCGGAGTGCTGCGGCAGCGTGTACAGCTCGTCGACTGTTTTGACGAAGCAGCCGGACAGCAGCAGCGCAAGCAGCGCCGTCAGAGCGGCCAGAAGCAACCGTTTTGCACGCAACGCAGAACCCTCCTTTTACAACTTATATAGTATAGCATGTTCTGTTACAAAAGTGTAGCCGATTTGTTAAAAACGCCCTATTTGACGACAACATTTTTCTCGCCCAGCTGCTCACGCAGCTCCTGCAGCATCCGTTCGTCCAGCGCGCAGCTGCCGCCCATCCTCGCGCCGGTGTCGGCGTAATAGATAACGGCCCGGGCGCAGCCGGGGAACATTTTGAGGATCGGCAGGACCTTTTTTGCCGCGCGGGACGAGGCATCTTCAATGCGCAAGTAGAGCGTGTGCGCCTGCGATGCGGTCTGGCGCGCGGCCTGCGCAAGATCGGCGTCCTGCATGTCGCCGATCGGCGTGACGCGGTTGACGACCAGCTGCGGCGGCTTTTCATCCCGGACGGAAATGCGTCCGTTCAGGATCACGGCGGCATTCTCATACAGCATGGAGCCGTACTGGCCAAGGATGGACGAGAACGTCAGAAGCTCCATGGAGCCAGTGTCGTCCTCCACGGTCACATAGGCCATCATGCTGCCGCTGCGCGTCGTTTTCATCTTGATGGCTTCCACGATACCGGCAATGTTTACGATCTGCTCATCCTGATAGGTATCTTCCCCGTTTTCGAAGCATTCGAGGATCTCGCCGATGGGAACGACATCCATGCCGCGCAGCAGCGGGCGGTAATCGTCCATCGGGTGACCGGACAGATACAGGCCGGTCGTCTGCTTTTCATAGTTCATGCGCTCCTGCGCGCTCAGCTCCGGGATATCCGGCGCGGGAACTGCGGGCATGACGGCGGTGTCCTCAGAGAGCATGTCGAAAAGGCCCATCTGGCCGTCGACATTTTTGTTCTTCTGGCTGGCTGCGGCGTCAAGCACAGTCTCGTAGATCCGCAGCATCTGTGCACGGTTGAGCCCGAAGCCGTCGCAGGCGCCGGCCTTGATGAGGTTTTCCAGCGCACGCTTATTGAGATCCGTCCCGTACATGCGGGAGGCAAAATCCTCAAGGCTCGTGAATTTCCCACCCTGCTCGCGTGCGCCCATGACTTTGAGAATGAAGCCGCGCCCGATATTTTTGATCGCGGCAAGCCCAAAGCGGATGCCGCCCGGGACGACGGTAAAATTATCGTTGGATTCGTTGATATCCGGCGGCAGGAGCGCAATGCCCATGGCGCGGCATTCGGTGATATATTCGGAGATCTTGACCGAGCTGTCGAGGACGGAGGTCATGAGTGCCGCCATATACTCGCGCGGATAATAGCATTTGAACCACGCGGTTTGATACGCAATGACGGCATAGCAGACGGAATGCGCCTTGTTGAAGGCGTAGTTTGCGAAGTCGTACATCTCGTTATAGATATCTTCCGCGACAGTCTCCGGGATGCCGTTGGCCACGCAGCCGGAAATGTTCCGCGAAGCATCGCCGCGGATGAACGCGCCGCGCTCCTTTTCGATGTCCTTGACCTTTTTCTTGCTCATGGCGCGGCGCACCATGTCCGCCTGTCCGAGCGAGTACCCGGCAAGCTTGCGGAAGATCTCAATGACCTGCTCCTGATAGAGGATGCAGCCGTAGGTGACGGAAAGGATAGGCTTCAGCATCGGGTGCTTGTATTTGACAAGCGACGGGTCCTGCTTGCAGGCGATGAGCCGCGGGATCGATTCCATCGGGCCCGGCCGGTAGGCGGCGACGATGATGGAGAGATCTTCAATGGACTGCGGCTTCAGGCCCATACACACGCCCGTCATTCCGGTCGACTCCATCTGGAAAACACCGGCAGTCCTGCCCTGCGTGAGCATGTCCATGACCTTCGGATCATTATCGGTGACGCGTGCCATGGAGAAATCGGGTTCCGTTTTACGGATATCGCGGATGGCGTCGTCAATGACGGTGATATTGCGCAGGCCAAGGAAGTCCATTTTGAGAAGCCCCAGCTCCTCCAGCGTCGTCATGGTGTATTCCGTGACGATCGTGCCGTCGTTGGTGGCGAGCGGAACATAGTTATAGACCGGCAGCTTCGTGATGACCACGCCTGCTGCGTGGGTCGAGGTGTTGCGCGGCATGCCCTCCAACGCCATGGCGGTGTCGACCAGCTCCTTGACGCGCGCGTCGGCGTCATACATCTGCTTCAGCTGCGGCGACTGCTTCAGCGCGTCCTTGAGCGTGATATGGAGCGTCGTCGGCACGAGCTTTGCAACGGCGTCGGTCTCGGCATAGGTGAAATTCAGCACGCGTCCGACGTCGCGGATAGAGCCGCGCGCGGCCATGGTGCCGAACGTCACGATCTGCGCCACGTGATCCTCGCCGTACTTTTGCCGGACATAGTCGACGACCTCCGACCGCCGGGTGTCGCCGAAGTCCATGTCGATATCGGGCATGGTCACGCGCGCGGGATTGAGAAAGCGCTCGAAATACAGGCCGTATTTCATGGGGTCGATCTCGGTGATATGCAGGCAGTAGGTCACCATGGAGCCTGCGGCGCTGCCGCGCCCGGGGCCGACCGGGATGCCTGCCGATTTTGCAAAACGGACAAAGTCCCACACGATGAGGAAATAGTCGGTAAAGCCCATTTTCTCGATCATGTCGATCTCATAGTCGAGCTGCTGCAGATATTCCGGATGCTCCGTCCCATACAGCTCGTCAAAGCCCTCACGGCAGAGTTTTTTGAGATACGACAGGCTCGTGACGCCCTCCGGAAGCTTGAACTCCGGCAGGAAATACTTGCCGAAGGTAAATTCCACATTACAGCGCTCTGCGATCTTGACGGTATTGTCAAACGCCTCCGGCACGTCCGGGAACAGCGCGCGCAATTCCTCCTCGCTCTTGAGGTAAAACTCCTCCGTCTCAAATTTCATGCGGTTCGGATCGTCGACGGTCTTGCCGGTCTGGATGCAAAGAAGCACGTCCTGCATCTTTGCATCCGACTTGCGCAGATAATGCGCGTCGTTCGTCACAACGAGCGGAAGATCCAGCTTTTCCGCCAGCTTCCGGATCTGGGCGTTGACGGTGCGCTGCTCCGGGATCCCGTGATCCTGCAATTCCAGATAGAAATGCTCCGGCCCGAAAATTTCGGTGTATTCCCGCGCGGCCTGCTCGGCTGCCTGCAGATCATCCTGCATGATCGACTGCGGAATACGTCCGGCCAGACACGCGGAGAGCGCAATCAGACCCTCATGATGCTCGCGAAGCAGCTCCATATCGACGCGCGGCCGGTTATAGAAGCCCTCGGTAAAGCCAAGTGAAACCATATAGCTGAGATTGCGGTAGCCGGTCTCATTTTCGCACAGGAGCACCAGATGGTACGGCTCTTTGTCCACGCCATGCACCTTGTCATGCCGCGTGCGGCGCGCAACATAGACCTCGCAGCCGATGATGGGCTTGATCCCGGCCTTTTTCGCCGCACGGTAAAAATCAATGGTGCCGTACATGACGCCGTGGTCGGTCAGCGCGATGGCGCTCTGGCCGATCTCCTGCACGCGGTCCATCATGGAGCCGATGCGGCACGCGCCGTCAAGCAGACTGTATTCGCTGTGGACATGCAGATGCACAAAGCTCATGGCTGCGCGGCTCCTTTCAGGTTTCACCGGCAAGCGCGACGAGCTTGCGCATGCGGTGGTTCATGGCGGATTTGGAAACGGGCGGGTCCTGCATGGCGGCAAGCTCCTGCAGTGTCGCTTCCGGATTATCAAGGCGGAGCTTCGCGGTCTCGCGGAGCTTGGGCGGCAAATCCTTGAGCTGGCCGCGCTTTTGAAGCTTCTTAATGGCTGCGACCTGCTCCATGGACGCGTCGACGACCTTGGTGAGGTTCGCGGTCTCACAGTTGACGCGGCGGTTGACGCCGTTGCGCAGGTCCTTCTCGACCTTCGCCTCCATCACGCCCATGGCGCAGACGGGTGCGCCGATGGCGGTCAGAAAATCCTCAATGAGATTGCTTTGCTTAAAATAGAGAATGCTGTTGCCGCCGCGCATGGTCTCCTTCGGAGAAAAGCCTGCGTCAAGCAGCAGCGCGCAGGTCTCGCGGCTGACCTTGTAGTGGGACGTCGTCAGCTCCAGATGGTACCGCTTGGCCGGGTCTGTGACAGAGCCGCCAGATAAAAACGCGCCGCGCAGAAAAGCCAGCCGCTCGTCGTCCTCCTCAAGCATGCCGTAGTTGACATGCAGCGTGACGTCACGCGCAGCGCTCAGGCCGAACTGCGCGAAGATCTTGTGGATCTTCTCCTGCGATTCGATGGAAAAGACAAGCTTGCCGGTCTGCTCTGCGTCCGGCTCCTGATCGAAGGAGAAGCCGAAGACCTTTTTCATGATCCGCGGCAGACGGTCGGCCAGATCGCGGGATTCGGTCGTGACGCGGATCAGCTCCGCGGTAAATGCATTGCAGTAAAGCAGGATCCCATACAGCTCAGCCGCACTCTCCTGGCGGCGGCTGATCGGCAGGCGGCAGAGCTCCTGCTTGACATTTGAGGAAAAGGACATGGGTGTTCCCTCCTGTTATCGGTTTCTGAACTCCTGCCAGACGGACAGGATCGCGCGCGCCAGCGCGTCGGAATTGTGGCGGATATAGCGTCCTGGCTCCAGAAGCGGGAACGTGCGCACCGCAATGCCCATCTGCTCGATATCCTCCCGGCGAAGCTCCAGCTGCGTGACGCCCTCCTTGGCGTACGGCTCCATCAACCGCGGCGGAACGACGGCGTTATTGGCGATGCAGACATCCATCACACCGGGGCCTGCATGCTCAAGAATGGCACGGACATGATCGTCGGCGTCATAGCCGTCGGTCTCGCCGTCCTGCGTCAGGATGTTGAGGATATAAAGCTTCAGCGCCTTGCTTTCCCGCACGGCGTCGGAAATGCCGCTGACGAGGAAATTCGGGATGATGCTGGTATACAGGCTTCCCGGGCCGATGACGATGATATCGGCATTCCGGATGGCGTCGACGCTCTCCTCCAGCGCGGCTGGGCGCTCCGGGACGAGCCGGACCTTGCGGATCCGGGAATTGTTGATCTTTTTGGCGTAGAAGATCTTGCTCTCGCCGAGCACGCGGCTGCCGTCGTGGAACTCCGCTTCCAGATGCACGTCCTGATTCGTGACCGGCAGCACGCGGCCGGTGATGGCGAGGACGTCTCCCATGCGGTGTACGGCCTCGTCAAACGAGCCGGAAATGCCGTTCATGGCAGCTAAAAACAGATTGCCGAAGCTCTGCCCGGCAAGACTGCCCTCGGTGAATCGGTAGTCGAGCAGCTGCTGCATGGTCGGCTCGGTATTGGCAAGCGCCATGATGCAGTTGCGGATATCGCCCGGCGGCAGCATGCCGAGATCCTCGCGAAGCATACCGGAGCCGCCGCCGTCATCCGCGACGGTCACAATGGCGGTAATGTCCTTCGTATAGGCCTTCAGGCCGCGCAGCATGGCGGACAGTCCATGCCCGCCGCCGATGGCGGTGATCCTCGGCGGGCGGCGGCGCGGCTCGTACAGGCGGATCTGTTCAGAAAAGTCGGCCATGGCGCTCACCTTCTGCCCATATCACGGTGGCTGAGGACCGTGGCATAGCCCTTTTTCCGAACGAACTCGGAAAACTCCTTCGCAATGCAGACGCTCCTGTGCTTGCCGCCGGTGCAGCCGACGGCGATGACAAGATCGGTCTTGCCCTCGTCGAGGTAGTTCGGCAGCAGGAAGGACAGAAGATCCTCCGTCTTGGCGACGAAGTCCAGCGTCTGCTGATACTGGAACACAAAGCTGCGCACCGGCTCGTCCATCCCAGTCTGCGTTTTCAGCTCCGGAATATAATATGGATTCGGCAGAAAACGCACGTCAAAGACCAGATCGGCCTCGAGCGGCAGACCGTATTTGAAGCCGAAGGACACGACGCGCACGTTCATGGAATGCTCGCGCAGCCCGCCGGCGGCAAGATCGATGAGCATCCCGCGCAGCTTGCCGGTGGAGAGATTGGACGTGTCGATGATGGCGCTGGCACGGTTGCGGACAGGCGCCAGCAGTTCGCGCTCGCGCGCAATGGCGCCCTGCAGCGTGGAGCCGTCCTTCATGAGTGGATGCAGGCGACGCGTCTCCTTATAGCGCTTGATGATGACCTCGGTGCTGGCCTCAACAAAATAGATGGAATACTGCAGATGCATTTCGTCGAGCTTCTGCAGTGACTGAAACAGCGAGTCAAACGTCATGCTCGCGCGGATATCCGTCACAAGCGCGACCTTTTCATACCGGCCCTTTGTGGCAAGACACAACTGGGCAAACTGCGGGATCATTTCCGCCGGCATATTGTCGACGCAGTAAAAGCCGAGATCCTCCAGATCGGATGCGGCCTTGCTCTTGCCCGCACCGGACATGCCGGAAATAATTACAAACTGCATATTGCTTCTCCTTTACCAGATCCGGACCTCCGGCTCCAGCATGACGCCGGAGCGCTGCCAGACGCGCGTCTGTACAAGCTCGATCGTTTTGAGAATGTCGGCGGTCGTTGCGCCGCCGGTGTTGACAATGAAGCCCGCGTGCTTTCTGGAGACCTGCGCGCCGCCGAAACCTTCGCCCTTGAGCCCGGCCTGCTCGATGAGCGGACCGGCAAAATAGCCCTCCGGGCGCTTGAACGTGCTGCCGGCGGACGGCAGCTCGAGCGGCTGTGAGGCCTTCCGCTTTTCCATCAGCGTGCGCATGGTCTCGCCGATCGCAGCGGGATCGCCCTTCTGCAGCTGCAGCTGCGCGCTGACAATGACGCAGGGCGTCTGCTGAAAGACACTGCGCCGATAGCCAAAGGCACAGTCAGCGGCTGTAAACTGCAGCAGCTCGCCGCTGAGCGTCAGGACCGTCACGGACTGCACCACCTGCCGCAGTTCCCCGCCGTAGGCGCCCGCGTTCATGTAAACGCCGCCGCCGAGCGTACCGGGGATGCCGTGGGCAAATTCCAGTCCGGTCAGCGCATGCTGGCGGGCAAACACGGCGGTGCGCGCCAGACTTTCTCCGGAAAAGACTTCCATCTGCGTTTCGCCGGTCAGGCGGATTCCGCCCAGCGCGTCCTTTGTGCAGATGACGAGCGCGTGCAGCCCCTCGTCCGGGGCCAGAATATTGGTGCCTGCACCGAGAAGATACGGTTCTACCCCGGCGTCTGCTGCGCTGCGGAGCAGCTGCTGCAGCTCCTGTACAGTTTTTGGGAACGCCATCACGGCGGCGGGGCCTCCGGTTCGGAAAGAGGTATGCCGGCTGAGCGGCTCCTGCAGCCGAAGCTCCAGCTGGCCGCAGACGCGGATGATCGTTTGCAGTTGAGAGTCAGAAGCCCACATAAACGCCTCCGGGTGTTTTATTTTTCCTATCATAGCATATCCGAGATAAAAATAAAAGAGGAAGCCCGCGGCTTCCTCTTTTTATCTTTCTGGGAGAAGTTCGCTCAGTTGTCGTCGCGGGAGGTGAAATACTTGCTCATCTGCTCGGTAAATTCCACGGCCGCATTGTAGCCCATGCGTTTCTGGCGGTTATTCATGGCGGCAACCTCAAAGATGACGGCAAGATTTCGGCCCGGCGTGATGGGGACCGTGATGGACGGGACCTTGACGTCGAGGATCTCGGTATACTGCGTCTCCATACCGAGACGGTCATATGCTTCGCCGTCGCGCCACGGGACCATGTTGATGATGAGATCAATATTGGAGCTTTCCTTGACCGCGCCCATGCCGAACAGCTTGGCGACGTTGATAACGCCGATGCCGCGCAGCTCGATATAGTGCTTGAGAACGGGCGGCGCAGAGCCGACCAGCTCGTGCGGCGAGACCTTTTTGATCTCGACTGCATCGTCCGCGATCAGGCGGTGGCCACGCTTGACCAGCTCGATGGCGGTCTCGCTCTTGCCGATGCCGCTGTCGCCGTTGATGAGGATGCCCTCGCCGTAGATCTCGACGAGAACGCCGTGGCGCGTCACGCGCGGGGCCAGCGCACTCTTAAGGTAAGTAATGAGGCTCGAGACGATGTAGGAGGTCGTATCTTTGGTGCCGAGGACGGTCACGTCGTATTTCTTCGCCATCTCCAGACATTCCGGCATCGGCTCAAAGCCGCGGGCGAAGATGAGCGCCGGACATTTGTACGACAGGAAATGATCAAAAATGATGATCCGCTCCTCCGGCGTGAGCTTCTGCAGATAGGCCGTTTCGACCGTGCCGCAGACATAGACGCGCATCGGCTCGTAGTGGTCAAAGAAGCCTGCCAGATGCAGGCCAGGACGGCTGATATCGTCGACCGTCACGCGGATCTTGTCAAAATCCGACGAGCGGTAGAAAAACTCAAGATTAAACTCCGAAACAAGCTCGGACAGCAGAACGGTATAGGTATTTGCCACGCAATCACCTCATTCTAAATAATAAAATAATTATACCCGCTTTGCTTCAGTTTCGCAACAGGGAAATTCGATTGTGCGTTCCGATGGATTTTTTCAAATTTTCACAAAAAAGCACTTGCATTTTGGAAAAGCATCTGCTAATATATTTGTCGGCGCTTTGTGAGCGCTTCAAACTGATTTTCCTATGGCAAGGAGGTGCAGCTGATGGCAAAATGCGATATCTGCGGCAAGGGCGTGACATTCGGCATCAAGGTCTCCCACTCTCACAGACGTGCTAACCGTGCATGGAAGCCCAACGTCAAACGTGTCAAGGCAATCGTTGACGGTACTCCGCGCCACGTATATGTCTGTACAAGATGCCTGCGTTCCAACAAGGTTGAGCGCGCGATCTAATGACAACAAGCCGAAAGAGCAAGCCGTAAGGCCTGCTCTTTTCTCTTTCCTGCACAAAACCCGCCTCCGGCATAGCACCGGAGGCGGGTTTTTAAGCTTCTCAGACGTTCAGATAGCCCTTGAGCGTCTTAAGCGTGTTGAAAACGCCGTCCTTGTGGCTGCGCTCGTAGCCGTGGCTGGCATAGACGCCGGAGCCGATGAGGCCGTGGCGGATGTCATAACCCGCGCTGAGCGTCGCTTCCACGTCGGAGCCGTAATGTGGATAGACGTCGACCGCGTAATCAGCGCCCTCGCGCTTTGCCGCGTCGATGAGCTTGCCGACGACCTCGTAGCTGTACGGGCCGCCGGAGTCCTTCGCGCAGATCGAGACCTGCCGCTCCGTGCAGGCAAGGCCATCGCCGACGCAGCCCATGTCCACGCTGATGGACTCCGTCACACCGGCCGGGACAGAAGCCGCACCGCCGTGGCCGACCTCTTCATAGACCGTCACATGGACGAACGTCCGGCGCGGCAGCTGCCTGTTTTCGTCCCGCAGGTATTTTGCAAAGCCCAGCAGGATGCCGACGGACAGCTTGTCATCGAGGAAGCGGCTCTTGATGTATCCAGAGGCAGTCACGCGCGTGCGCGGGTCGAAGCAGACGATATCGCCGGTCTCGATGCCGAGTGCGCGGGTCTCTTCCGCGGAGGAGACGGTCTCGTCCAGCAGGATCTCCGTCGTGTCGAACGTGCGGTCGGTCTTGCCGTAGTCGCCGTTCACATGGACAGACGCGTTGCACAGCTGGAGCGTTCCCTCGTAGACCTTGCCGGCGCGCGTGTAAACGCGGACGTTTTCGGTCTCTCCGTTCTCCGCGCGCATGCCGCCGAGATTTGTCACGCGCAGGCGGCCGTTGGCCTTGACCTCCGCGACCATTGCGCCGAGCGTATCCGTGTGCGCCTGCAGAAGCAGCGCGCCCTCGTCGGATGCGTCGCCGCCGAGATCGACAAGGACGCCGCCCTTGGCCGTCTTCTTCGCGTCAAAGCCGAGCGCGCCGAACGTGTCCAGCACCCATGCCGCGGCCTGGTCCGTAAAGCCTGTCGGGCTGTCGATCGCAAGCAGCTCTGCCGCCTTCTGCACGGCATATTCTGCGTATTTCTGTTCCATTGTCCTGTCTCCTTTTTGAATCAAAGAAATTTTACCATCTGGATCTCATCGCGATACGTCCCGTCCTTCAGCCGGAACGCACGCAGCGTGCGGCCCTGCTCCTGAAAGCCGAGCTTTTCATAGACGTGCCGGGCGCGGGGATTGTCCTCGAACACGCCAAGCTCGACCTGCGCAAATCCGTTTTCCTTCGCCTGACACAGCGCCGCATCGATCATCGCTGTGCCGAGACCGGAATCACATGCCTTCTGCTTGATGGAAATGCCGAGACTGCTGCGGTGGCGCGTTTTGATGTGGCCGTTATACGCCATCACGGAGCATCCGCCGACCAGCTCGCCATCCAGAATGGCGACGAGCATAAAGCTCTTTGCATGCGGTATGATCCGGTCAAGAAAGTCATATTCCCACTGGACATCCGTCGGGCATTCTTCCGGATAGCGCGCCATAAAGTGCGTTTCGCTGCTGGTGATGCGCATATAGTCGAGCATTGCCTGCGCATCGGTCTTCTCCGGGCTGCGCAGCAGGACTTCCTTGCCATCCTTCAAATGAATCGTATGTGGTTGAATCTGCATGGAAAAGCTCCCCTTTTGCAGAAATCCCGGCAGAAAGCAGTTTCCGCCGGGATCGTTTGATTATACCTCTTCCTTGTCGCCCTTCTGGCGGATGGTAATCTTGATCGGTGTGCCGGTCAGGCCGAAGACGGCACGGATCTGGTTTTCCAGATACCGCTGGTAAGAGAAGTGGAAGAGCCTGCTGTCGTTGCAGAAGAACACAAAGTGCGGCGGCTTGACGCCGACCTGCGTGATATAGTAGATCTTCAGACGGCGGCCCTTGTCCGTGGGCGGCTGGACACGCGCGGTCGCGTCCTCCAGAATATTGTTGAGCATACCCGTTGTAATGCGCATACTGTTCTGGTTGGAAACAGCGACGATCATGTCAAACAGCTTGTCGACACGCTGACCGGTCAGCGCCGAGATGAATACGACCGGCGCATAGGTCATGTAGCTGAGGTCACGGCGGATCTCCGCTGTCTTCTCGTCCATGGTGTTCGTGTCCTTTTCGACCGTATCCCATTTGTTGACGACGATGATACAGGCCTTGCCCGCCTCGTGTGCCAGACCTGCGACCTTGGTATCCTGCTCCGTCACGCCCTCGTTGGCGTCGATCAGGATGAGGCACACATCCGCACGCTCAATGGCGGCAATGGAGCGCAGATTGGAATATTTCTCAACTGCATCGTCGACCTTCGACTTGCGCCGCATACCGGCGGTGTCAATGAACAGGAACTTGCCGGATTCGTTTTCAAAATAGCTGTCGATGGCGTCACGCGTCGTGCCTGCGACATTGGAGACGATCACGCGCTCCTCGCCGAGAATCTGATTGAGCAGGCTCGATTTGCCGACGTTCGGCTTGCCGATGATGGCGACCTTGATGACGTCCTCGTCGTATTCCTCGCCGTCGTCCGGCGGGAAGCTTTCGACGCACGCGTCGAGCAGGTCGCCGGTTCCATGGCCGTGGACGGCGGAAACCTCGATGGGGTCGCCGAGGCCAAGCGCGTAGAATTCATACGCGTCGGGATTGGCATGGCCGGTCTGGTCGCACTTGTTGACGGCCAGCACGACCGGCTTTTTCGACCGCTTGAGCATGGACGCGACCTCCGCGTCCGCAGCGGTCAGGCCGACCGTCACGTCGACGACCATAACGATGACCGTGGCCGTCTCGATGGCGATCTCCGCCTGACGGCGCATGAACTTCAGCATTTCGTTGTTCGTGCCGGGCTCGATGCCGCCGGTGTCGACAAGGGCAAAGCCGCGGCCGTTCCACTCGCATTCGCCGTAAATGCGGTCGCGGGTGACGCCGGGGGTATCCTCGACGATTGCCATGCGCTTGCCGGTCAGTTTGTTAAAGAGCATCGACTTGCCGACGTTCGGCCGGCCGACGATGGCTACGATGGGCTTCGACATGGTAAGCCCTCCTTTCAGGCTTCCTTTTCAGGATAAGAAAAGAGGAAGGCGCACAGCCTCCCTCTCATCTCTTTCAGCGAAATCACTTAGCTTCAACAGAAATGACTTCACGGCCATTGTAGTAGCCGC